>JABJQG010000023.1 GCA_018663505.1 Pseudobdellovibrionaceae bacterium
GGTGTAACTGGTCACGACATAGGTTACACTTTCTGGTCACAACATGGGTTACACTATAACATCATTTTACCTATAAATCGTTGCTTTCTTTCATCTAATATTCCAAGTTTGTATTGCCTAAAATATAAACTCCATATGCCTTCATCAACCTGTTCTAGGCCAATTCTCTCATATGCCAGTCCATGTGAAACAAACCAATGTTTGTCATTTAAACTAAACGCCCCCATTTTCTTTATTGTTCGTAACTCAAAGTGACTCGGATAATCGTAAGCTTTTATTTTCTTAGGATATCTCTTGTTTGAACTATTATATAGCTCTCCAGGAACATTATTGTTGATACCCTCATGAGGACGAACATCATTAAAAACCTCTTTAAATTTATTAAATCTTAATTGCTGCTCATGGAAGTCGTATTTTCTTGGATCTATGGCGTCTTCTTTTAATGTTCTATGCATTCGCTCGTGACAGCCGTTTTGCTGTGGTCTCCCCCTCGCTATTTGCTCTGGTTTGATTCCTAATTTAATCCACCATATAGATAATTTAGAAATTCCGTGAGGAGAAAAAAATGGAGAACCATTGTCTGTACGTATAACTGCTGGAAGACCATACTCTTGAAACACTAATTTAAAATTGGACATGGTCTCCTCGAGACTTGTTCCATATTGACTCTGACAGCAGAGTAAATACCTACTACTTAGATCCGTCACCGTTAGAGGATAATTCTTTGTCCCACAGCGTGATAAAAAATCTCCTTTAAAGTCAGCAGCCCATACAGAATTTGGCTCTTTAGCTGGGGTAAGACATTTTGATTTAAATTTTAAGGAAGAGGTCTTCTTCTTAGGCAAGGCTAAATTATTTAATCTAAGGTATCTACCTATTGTGGTTGTGGATGGGATCTTTAAACCTAGAGAATTTCTAGTTAAGTATGCAAATATTTTTGGCGCACCCCAGCTCGGAAATTGATTTTTTACGTCTAAAATAATGTGTTCGACAGCCTCATCTACATGATGAGGAGAGCTCAAAGGTGCTCGTGACTTTTCCACAAGGCCTAAAGTGCCCTCTAATTTATAACGATTTACCCATTTATAACCTGTTTTTCTGCTGATACCATATAACTCACAAAGATCCGACACGGAATGTCTCTTTTCAAGTACATGAGTTACAAAACTTACTCTTTCATCCATAAGACTCACCTTTTTCCACGGCATAACTACCTCCAGTTATCCGTATAAAGTGTAACCTATGTCGTGACTAGATAATGTTACCTATGTTCCTTTAGTAACAAAGGCGGCCCGAACCCACCAATTCCCCCACGTCGTGTGGGGGAATCTATAGATATTAGAAAGAATTTCAGTTCAATATAGATATCGATTTTTTTAGATCTAATGGCACGATGCAATTAGATTGTGGAGCTCGAGGTGGCAAGCCTCGATTTCCCATGGATGGAAAGACACCTGTGGGAAACTCATAGCTCAAAACTACCCACTCATAAACCCATTGGTATTAGACAGTGACGGAACCCGGTACTGCTTCACATTGTAATAAACGATGACCGCAACTGGGGTGAACATACGAGTTTTTAGCTAGGTTCATGGATTTGAGGTTGTTTAAAATGGATATAAATTTTTCGTCTTCCTTGCCCATGATCCATTGAATTTTATAATCCACAGACTTCAAATCCTGTGCAGCAATCTCTTGTCGAGCTAATGACCAGTTTTCTAATATCTTTGGGAAAAAACGCATTGTTGCTTCTAAAGTGGCCGAGTGTTGAATGGGGGAAGAGCCCGCTAAAACCGGCTGTTCATTCCATGCATTGAGGACCTCCCTCAGTGGTTCATTAGTGAATCTTTGGGCCCATTTTTTATCCTGAATCATTCGTGTTTTTTTCTCTTCATATGTTAATAAACCAGGGTTGGTGGATAGTAATATAACCCTATCCCACATATCAGGGTTATCTAGCAATGCATGCAAAGCTAAGCGCCCACCCAGTGAGTAGCCGATTAAAGTTTTTTCCGTTTGCTTAAAATTATCAGAGATACAATCATTAAAGGATTCGGCCCACTCTTGAAGGCATTTGTTTGGTTTTAATGGCGTTTTTGAATCTAGCAAGCCTGGAAAATAACAGTTCTCTGTGTCTAGGCCCAGTTGGTTTGCCCATAAATCAAAATCAGATGGATCTCCTAAGAAGCCGTGTAAACCACAAATTAACTTCACAATAGCTCCCTTAACAATTGTTTTTGTTTGCCATACAGAGCCTGGCTTTGTTTATTAGATGTAATCACCTCTACCACCAGTTGCTGCTGTTTTTTAACCCTATGCAGATCCTTTGCAGAATCAACCCTTAGATAATCAATGGAAAACATCTTCGCCCAATTTTTAAAATCTAGTTTATGGGGTGTTAGAAATGCGTTTTTATTTTTAAATTGAGACAATTGCTTTTTTAGAATTTTTGAGAAAATTTGCCCACCATGATTATTGATGATAACTATTTTAAAGGAGTATTTTTTTAACTGTGGAAGTGCATATAAGGCTGTTAAGTCATACAATGCACTCAAGTCCCCAATAATAAGCCAGTTCTCCACACCCTCCGTAAGATTTCCCAAAAAGCTAGAGATAATTCCATCTATGCCATTAGCTCCACGATTAGCTGAATAAGTAAAATTCTTATTCTTAGTTTTAGCAAATTCTGACCATAAACGTATTGGTAAGCTGTTGGCTAAAAATATGTGTGATTTTTTTGGAATAATATTTGCGAGCTTTTTAATATACAGAGGTTCTGAATTAGAAAACGTTTTTGGTTTTATTTGTTTTCTTAGCTCAGACATTTCATTAATGACATATGAGTTATATTTCATTTTATTTTTGAAAGAATAGTCTGGGATTTTTAAAAGCCCCCATGAATTAAAGAATTCATAAATATCAAAAACTTCATCATTATAACTCAAACCTGAGAAGCTTTTATCACTAATATTTACAACATGATCTTTGCTCTCTTCGAGGTTGCGCCAAAAGCTAGTTAAAGGTACTCCTCCAAGTCTTAACACATAATCATAACTGAGAAAACTCAATGTGGGCTCTTCGTAACTTCTCTGGTCTTGAAGACCCGAGAGAGGTTCAGCAAAAAAATCTAAGTCATTTTTTGATAACCACTTAGCTGCTTTTTTTTGAAGATCCAGGGGAAGTTCCCCTATGATAACTAAAGGTTTTAAATTTGAGCTTAATAGATTTTTAAAAAATTGAAGCTGCCAAGTGTTTAAACCCTCATTTCTCCTTTGCTTTTTTCTTACTTCATAATCTTTCGGTGGAATTTCAATATCATTCTTTAATTTCCACTTATTAAAACTTACTAAATCCAAAGCCACTGGCGTCAGATGCAGTGCCCCTGTAAAACAAATATTTAAATGTATTGGGTCTTCCTGAATAGCAAAGCGAACAATATCCCACCCATCATAGTCGTATTGCTTGGTAACATAGGTCGAAAAGATACCCACTTGATCTATGGATTGTGGAGCGCCTGATCCTCTATATGATTTTGGTCTATCGGAAGTGATGAGCACTAGGGGTAGTTGTTCATAATAAGCCTCCACCACTGCAGGCAATAGATTTGCTACAGCAGTTCCAGAAGTGGTAATCACCGCCACAGGTTTTTTATTTTTTTTGATTTTTCCAAGAGCAAAAAAACTAGCACATCTTTCTTCAAAAAAATGATAAACATTAAAAAGAGAATTTGCATAGGAAAGCTGAGATAAAAAAACTGAATTACGAGCTCCTGCACAAACGCAAATGTCACGTACACCTTGAAGGTAAAGTTCATTTAATACATTTTGAGCGAGCTGCAAATTAGTTAACTTCATTGCAGATACCTAAATGTGTTTTTGTGGCTTTTCTTTTCAGTAATATCTCTGACCATTCATCTTCAATAAGACTTTCTTTCACCACTCCTCCACCCGAAAAAATATAAGAAGATTTTTTATCCCAAAGAATATTTCTAATGGCCACCAACGCAAAGAATTCACTCTTGTAGTAAACTCCAAATGGGGCACCAAAAAAAGACCTTTGCTCAACACGGTTCTCATCAAGCCATTTAGTGGCTTCTTTTTTGGGATAACCGCCTAAGGCTGGTGTTGGATGTAAAGTCTCAATGATTGTGTTTAAAAACTTAACAGGCTCCACTCCACTCAAAGAGCCTAATAAACTAATATCAGTCCTAAGGTGTTTTAATTTTTGTAAGTTAACCTCTTCTGTTTGGCCTAGCTCCACTTCACCAAACTGAGAAAGCACTCTGTCTATTTCTTTAATCACATAATTATGCTCATTCATGTCTTTTTGACTCTCTAACAATGAGCCCTTAGGGTTATCAATGGGTGCTGTACCTGCCAGGGCCATGGTATGAAGTTCATAGCTCTCATCACATATTATAATTTGAGCAAGTATCTCTGGTGACAGGCCTATTACGCCCTTGCCCTCCTGCCAAAAACCATAAGGATAAAAATATGAAGGCTTGCCTATAAACTCATAGATAATATTTTCAATGTGCTGAGTGCTTAGCTGGTCACAAGAGGATTCAAAACTCACGGGGACTGCTTTTTTTAAATTCTTATTTTTGAAATCCAAAAAAATATTTTGGAATTGCTTTTCATATCCGTCAAACTGGGTATTTAAAAATTCAACTGTTTTCACAGCCTCTTTTTTGAAAAGCTTTTTCAACTCTAATAAATCTGAAATTATTATGTAATATTCGGTACTTAGCCATTTTTTTTCTTTCTCCAAATAAAAATCTGAAACAAAAAAACTTGGTTCCGTAGAGGAGGCTTCTTGGGACCAGTGGAACTCTCCCCAGCCCATAAGCCACTGGTTATCCTTTAAACGAATAAATACTCCCTGCGTGAGGAAAGCTGACTTGTTAAAATTTGGCTTATCTTCAGAAAAAATAATATTTAAACCTTTAGCAAAGTGCGTTTTTGTTGTAATACCTATTTGTTGTAATATCCAGTTTAGCAATATTTTTTAGCATTGAGGACAAAATGCATACAAGAACAAACACTGTTAAAATTGGCCAAACACTTATTGGTGATGGCCATTTTGCGCTCATAGCGGGTCCATGCTCAATTGAGAACAAAGAAATCCTAAGTGAAACATCTAAATCCGTACAAAACTCAGGTGCTAATTTGCTGCGTGGCGGCATTTTTAAGCTAAGAACAAGCCCTAATAGCTTTCAGGGTCTTGGCAGTGAAGCCTTTGAGGCGGTTCGCCTTGCAAAAGAAGAAACGGGTTTGCCTTTTATATCTGAAGTTACAGACCCTAGACAAATAAGTGACCTCATGCCCTTGTTAGATGCCTTCCAAGTGGGCTCTAGAAATATGCACAATTATGAACTCCTAAAGGAATTAGGAAAAACAGACAAGCCCATTATTTTAAAGCGTGGTTTCTCTGGCTTAATCAAAGAATGGATCTTAGCTGCTGAATACATTACTAGTGCAGGTAACGATCAAGTTATTTTATGCGAAAGAGGTATTCGTACATTTGAAACCGCCACACGAAACACTTTTGATATCAATGCCATTGCTTATGTAAAAGAAAACTGCTCATTTCCCATAATAGCTGACCCATCCCATGGCACCGGCAAAACTTCTTTAGTAAAACCCATCAGTTTAGCTGCCATTGCAGCAGGAGCAGATGGCCTAATGATAGAAGTTCACCCTCAACCAGCACAAGCCCTTTCTGATGGATTTCAAACTTTAAATTTCAATGAATTCCAATCTCTTGTTCACCATGTTAAACAAATGCTGCCACTTTTTTCTAAGACCTTAGAGGCTTAAATAATGAATACACAAAATCACACGGGACCTAATCCTGAGTTTATCAAAGGACTGTTTAATTCTATCTCTACAAACTACGACCTTGCCAATCACGTTATCACCTTAGGCCTACTCACCGCTTGGAGAAAAAAATTCATTAAACTAAGTGGGGCTCAAGAAGGAAACTCTGTGCTTGATTGTGCCACAGGTACTGGCGATCTAGCCTTAGAGTTTAAAAAGGTAGTTGGCGATTCTGGTCGTGTCATTGGCAGTGATTTTAGCGAAGGCATGTTAAAACTGGCTCCACTAAAAGCAAAAGCTCAGAATCTAGATATTCAATTTGAATTAGGTGATGTGACACAGCTTCAACACGAAGACAATTGCTTTGATATTACTAGCATTGGTTATGGTATTAGAAATGTTGTGGACCCTAAGCTAGGGTTAAGCGAAATGGCTCGTGTAACTAAGTCTGGTGGCTATGTCATGGTTCTAGAGACTGGTGAGAATCAAAACCCAGTGGTTAGGCCCTTTATAAAACTTTACTTTAATTACGTTGTACCTACTCTTGGAGCCATAGCTAACAGCAACAAGGGCGCTTATAAATATCTTAACCAATCCTCTGGTAAGTTCCCTTGTGAAGCTGACTTTGTAAGATTAATGGAGACCACTGGTTTATTTTCTAAAATTAAATATTACCCTCTAATGGGCGGAGCTAGTTATATCTACAAAGCTCAGGTTAAGTAACAATATTAATTCAACTTTTATAGACAATACTTCCAACTACAAATTAATAGTTCGTAATGCAAAAATACCTTAAACGATAAGTGTCGTCTTTCGAAATATCACCTACTTCAGCTGCTTTTTCCATAGCTTGATCAACTTCTGCGTTTATTAATAGTTGTTTAACCTCAGGGTTTTCTGACTTATAAGCTTTTTTCCAGACTTTCCAGTTATCCATATAAACTACTATGTTCGGTGTTCCTTCTTTCACCCACTGTAACATAGTATCATTTTGAACTAGATTTGAGTCATCTACGCTGCGATTGACTACTTTCCACAAAACTCTATTCCCTTTCACGACTCTCTTCTTCCATACTGCATATACAACTGTTGTATCCGCGCCTTCAACCCACTTAGAGCTATGAGGCTTAATGGAAACAGTAAGTTCTAATTTATCAGACACTACATCTGATTCATCTTTAAATTTAATCACCTTAAATACGCTCAAGGCATCATCAGTTGAGAGTCGAGTTAAGCTTGATGTACTTGTTCCATCGTCTTTAAACTGTTGGACACCTTCGTCTCCGGGATGAGCTGAATATAGTTCAGCCGAGCAACTCACTTTTATGTTATCTGCATTGGCAATTGGAGATAGAGCTAAAGCTACACATACTGACATTAATTTTTTCATTTCAATTCCTTCGCTAGTGATAAATTCAGAGTTACCTTCACTGTTAGGCAAAGTAAAACTCATAAACAGAAGCTGAAGAGACTCCCATGCTAATAATTTGTAATAACCTATCGCATAAGGAAAACTTATATTAAAAATCACTTATATAAGGACATATTGTGGCTAGGATACCACTATATAAGCAGATTTAATGCCTTCACATACTTATGAGAAGAAGTAAATCAATTTCTTATTAAGTCGTGAAGATAGTTCTTCTTCACGTTTTTCTAACTGCAAACCTTGGTTGAAAAATACCGATTTGCTTAAGTAATTTTGCCTTACATAAGTGTTTTCTCGTTTATCAAAACTAAATACAATGGGAAACTGACTGCCTGATTTCTTCACAACCTCAACCTTCATAACTATACTATGTAAATTTTCACTTTCTACAGCCTCAGCTTCTTTGCCAAAACCAGCTTCTATAAATATTTCGTTTTTATTTTTTTTCCATACAGGGTCAGCAACACTGGCTTCAAAAACACCTAAGAACTTGGGCAAATTTCTTGCGGCAAAATCTTGAATTTTACCCTTATCATGGGGCTTTAACTGAGCCGCATGAAAAACTTTTCCCATAACATAGTCATCAGTTAAGTGTAGATATTCATCTAAATTTTGCGGGGCCTTTAACTCCCCTCTTTCTGTGAGTTCCTGCATAGAGAAATTGAGCAGTAAGTTATAAGCAACATGTGTTTTATGACAATAGATTTGCTTAAACATTTGGTAACGGCTCCATAAATAATCATCTAAGGTGTTTATACGTTTTGCATTTAATCCCAAAGAAAATTTCCCATCATCAATAACTAAAGATAAAGATGATAATATGCCTTCAAAATCAAAAAGCCCGTAGTTAACTCCAAAGGTCTGAGAATCGCGAAGCAAATAATCCATTCGATCAGCATCAATGGTACCTGAAACTAAAGATGAGAGCACTTTATGAAAGGAGTTTGGAGACCCAATACATACACCACTTTCATAATCGTTTTGCAAACAAGGAATGGATTTTAGAGCTCCTGTGAAAAGCTCCTGTGATTGTGATAAAAAATATTCTGAAGGTACTATTTTATTTTCCACCATAGAGGCAACATCATTAGCTAACTGCTCCGCAGAAAAGCCTTCTAGAAATTTTTCTGGTATATTTTTAAAAACTCTTTGAATAATAAGTAGCGATAAGTACTCATGTTCAATAGGTTCATTACTGTTTTGTTCGTCTTGAGCCATTAAGTTGTATATAAAATCGCCTGTGGTAACACCCCACACATCATAATTATCTAAAACTTCATTGAGCGTTGGCAAAAAACTGCGCCCGTTAAATTTCACGTAAGTCAGTGTGTGAGAAAAAGCCCCATGACCCACATCATGTAACAAACAAGCTAGACGATACACTTGCATTGGGTAATAAATTTCCGGCTCGTTCACCCAGTGGATCAGTTGTTTAGAAATTCTATGAGCCACATGACAAACCCCTAGGGAGTGAGCAAAGCGTGTATGAAACGCTCCTGGAAATACGTAATGCAATAAAGAGTTCTGTCTAATAAAGCGTAATCGCTGAAACTCCAGCGTGTCCACAACCCAACGTTCAACAGGGGTTAAAAAAATATGACCATGAATGGGGTCATGAATATAGCTTTTTACTTCCAAAACAGCTCCTTACTACCGACTTTAGGCAAAATCTCTACATCTTATGTCTAGAGATTTCCCATTTTATTTAGCCAAAAGGCCTAGGCGAATTAAACAAAACCTCATGATTTCCGATATATAAGAAAACAGACGAAAGGTCTTACAACACAAGATGAAGCAAGAAAAACACAAACCTCAGAAAAAATCAAAGAATGACTATAAAGATTATAGCCATTTCGAGAAAATTGATGGCCATCACCCCTGGAAACAGGATGTGCCCGAGGGCTTTATTGACTACCCCGTGAGAGTTCTTAAAAAGGGCCAAGTGACCTACTTTAATTTTAACCTGGCAAAAGAAATGGGCTTAATACATAAGGACCATCCCCACCAAATGAACAAAGCCTTAGAGGAAGTTTTAAAAAATACCTTCAACCTAAGAATCATTAATGAGTACGACCAAGAAAATAAAATTTCATATGAAAAAAAATCCATTAAACCCAATCAGTATATGGCCACTAAGTATTTACAGTTACAACATAAAAATAAACAAGGAAAAACCTCTGGTGATGGACGAGGTATCTGGAATGGAATAGTAAAGCACAAAGGCACTTCTTGGGACATTAGTACCCGTGGGACCGGGGTAACTCAGCTAGCCCCAGGGTCGGTTGAAGCCGAAGGCAATCTAAAATCTGGGGACACTCAATACGGTTATGGTTGCGGCTTATCCGAAATGGATGAGCTTTACTCGGCATCTATATTATCAGAGATTTTTCATTTTAAAAATATCAATACAGAAAGAGTTTTGCTCATTATTGACCATAGTAGCGACATAGGTCTCTGTGTGAGAGCTGGAAAGAATTTATTTCGTCCAGCTCATATTTTTTCCTTTCTTAAACAAGGTAACTACGATGCCTTGTCTAGGGCCACAAACTTTCTAATTGATCGTCAATTCCAAAATAAATCTTGGAACTTTTCTTCAAAAACTCCCCATAAATACTCTAAACTCACAGAGGAACTTTGTTATTCTTTTGCCGAATTCACAGCCCAGCTAGAACGTGAGTATATTTTTACCTGGCTTGAATGGGATGGCGACAATGTGCTCTCTGATGCTGGAATTATTGACTATGGAAGTATTCGTCAGTTTGGACTAAGACATGACCACTACAAATATGATGATGTGGAACGTTTCTCCACAAATCTTAGCGGCCAAAGAAATAAGGCGAAAAAAATCATTCAAACTTTTATTCAGTTAACAGATTTTCTGAAATCTAAGCAAAAAAAACCATTAAGTGATTTTGAAAACTCCAAAATTTTAAAAAACTTTGATGAAGCCTATGACTACTTCTTAGTCTCTAAGTTTTTAAAACAAGTAGGACTTGAAGATAAATACATAAATGTACTTATGCGAAAATACAGAAAAGATATGAATACTTTTTATCAATCTTTCCTCACTCTTGAGAAACAAAAAAGCAGCGAGCCTCTCAAAAAAGTAGAAGATGGAGTAAATAGAACACCTCTTTTTAACATGAGACGCACACTCATCGACATTCCAGAATCAATTTTAAACAATAAATTAGATCTTGAAACAATTTTATACAATACTGTTACTGAACTCGCTCCAGAGTCTGATAAAAAACACTCAGAAAAATTTATAAATAATTTCCAGATATTCTACAAAATGTATGATAGCACATTAAAAACTGTGACTAAAGAATTCAATAACCATTCCCGCACCAAAATTATCAAAAGTATAGTGAACAACTCGAAAATACATAATGCCCAAAATCGACTAACCGGAAATGCATTGATTAGTATTGTTAATGAACTTATTCATGCTAAAAAGAAAGGGCTCCCCCACTCAGAGCTTCAAAAAATTATTGATCACCTCATTGTTTCCCAAGTCAGCGTAGAACATAAACGCTCCTCAAAACCTAGACATAAAAAATCTAAAAAACTCATGAATACAATCCTCACTCTTATAGATGGTTTCAAAGAAGATATTTAAGCAAAGTGCTCGGTCAACGTCCAAATCTATGAAATTCACAGTAAAAACTATTGAGCACTCTCCCTTATTTAGGCACGAGCACGAGCGGGTGCGAAGCGTCTTCGGATGGCGTCATCAAAGATGACGCAACCCGGATACGCATCGCTCGACGTGAGTACCTAAATAAGGGAGAGTGCTCAATAGTTTTTACTGTGAATTTCATAGATTTGCACGTTGACCTGGTATGGGGTTCGTTTTAATTTGGATTTAACTTTATGAGGTGAATATGTTTGTTGTAACTGGAGCCACTGGCTTTATTGGAAGCGTCTTAGTTTGGGAATTGAACCAAAAAGGTATCCATGACATCCTTTGTGTGGATGTTGTCAGTCCCGATGAGCGACCACATGCCTTGAGTAGCCAAACCTACAAAAGTTTCTTAAAACATGATGAATTTTTAAATCAAATTTCAACATTGCACGAAAAAGAACCCATTAAATGCATATTTCATATGGGGGCATGTTCCTCTACTACTGAAACAAACAAGGATTATTTGCAAGAAATAAATATAGATTATACTGAGACCTTATTTAGCTTTTGTACTAGTAACAGTATTCCATTTATCTATGCCAGTAGCGGTGCTGTTTATGGTGGTGGTGAAAAAGGATTCGATGATCAAACTAATCCCGACGGATTTGCCCCATTGAACCTCTATGGGTGGTCGAAAACAGAAGTGGATAAATGGGCACTGAAACAAACACAGACTCCACCACGATGGTATGGCCTGCGATTTTTTAACGTTTACGGACCGAATGAATATCACAAAAAAGATATGGCCAGCGTTGTGTTTAAAGCCTTTAACCAAATTGAGGAGTCCGGCGAACTTAAGTTATTTAAATCTCATAACCCTGACTATGAAGATGGCTGCCAGTTAAGAGACTTTGTTTATGTGAAAGATATCACTCGTTGGATGGTGGAGCTCTATGAGAGTGATGGTACTCAAAGCGGTATTTACAATATGGGTTATGGACAAGCTCGTACATGGCTGGATTTAGCCCAGCAAACCTTTACCTCTTTAGATAAAAATTTAAACATTCATTGGATCGAGATTCCTGAAAGTATTCGCAATCAGTATCAATACTTTACAAAAGCCAAAATGGATAAGTTACTGGGACAAGGTCTTAGCGACCCACAATGGCCCTTAGAAAAAGGTGTTGCTGATTATGTGGAGAACTACTTAAAAAATAATATTAAAGGTATTTAAGAATATTTGATTAAGAGAGGTTATCACCGATTTTTGCTAGAGCACTCAGTTATCCACTTTTCTTTTTATTAGAAAAGTTACCTATTACCACACTTAAATCTTGTTCGAGGATACTTTTTGTTTCTGTTTTTGCCCCAGATACTTTCCCTAAAGTCATCAATTCCCTTCTAGCATCAAGGAATTTTTCATCTACATCGAGGGCTTTTTCAAAATATTTTTTTGCGCCATCATAGTCCTTACATGCTTTTTTCAAAAGACCACTTAACATATTATAATCAGTGGTCTTACGATCTGCTGCAGGAAAGCTATCCACAAACTCACTTATTTTATTATATAAATCATCTGGCAACTCCTGATCACCATTCATTTTTAACTCAGCCCAATATAAATAAAGCTTAGATTCTTGTGATGAATGTATATTGTCTGCCTCAGAGAGAAGCATTAAGGCCTCTTGAAACTGACCTTTTCTTAATGAATTCATTCCATTATCTAAAAGTTTTTCACCTTTCATTTGAGTTTCCGCAACTTTCTGATCTTGTTTATCTAAATAAGTCTGCCGCTTAGTCTCATTGGTTAATATGTCGTGCCCATTGGTTAATAGAGAAAATAATTTATTTACAATTTCAAGTTGATCTGGTTTTAACCCCTTAGAGCTTAATTTATCTGGATGATTCACCTTAGCAAAATCTTTGTATATTTTATCTACCTCATCTGTCTTGCACCTATCACTGGCTCCAAAGTATTTATAAATGGTATAGATATCTTGGTGTTCAATTTTATAATAAATTCGGCTAAGTCTTTCAAAAATCTCTTGAGAACTTTTATTTTTACTTTTTTCTTCGTCAAACACTATAACTTTTAGAATCGCAAAAAAATGGACCGTTTTAAAAATTAAATCCTCTGGGAAAACACCTTCATCTATTATTTGCTGAATACTTGCTTCAGAGAAAATTTTATCCACAAGCTCTTTGTTTTGCCTAATTAGCGGGAAGGAAAGAGCCTGATGAGAATCATCAATATCTCCCCCTCTTTTCATAGAATGGTTCATCCACTGCTCATAAAAACCCTGTAGCCAAGGTAAAGTTGCTTTATTCTGGATGGATTGAAAAAACAATGGCATCAATATATTGAGTTGAATTTCAGCACCTGGGTCGTTCGTTTTCCCTACAGAAAAATTAATTTGCATTTTTGTATCGCAAATCATTTTTGAGATTTCTTTTACCATTTGCTCGCTCTTTACAACGGCCTGGACATGGGGTGACAAACGATTCTCTTTAATTAAATTTTTAATCAGGTCGCCTTTTTTAGATTCTTTTCTAAAAGCACTTAATTCTTCTGGATTGATAAAGCCGCTATTAATTAATAGTTCTTGAAAAATATCCTTTGTATTGCCGCTATCTACTTTGACAATTTTACCTGCCATAAAGCTAATTCCGTATATCTCCCCATCATCGCCAAATATGTTTAAATGACCATCCGTCTCACTTTCCAGCAAAATATTAACGATAAAGGGAATATCTAAGCCGTTTATCTCTTCAATTTTATCAATGGCTCGCAGGCGTTGGCGAGAAGAAGCCATGGGTTTGGACATGAGGGTGTGTAAAGGTAATTTAGGAATTTCCACAACTGATTCTAGCTCTTTATCTAAGGCTGTAAACAAAATATTTAAATCAAAAGGTTTAGTTAAAAAATCCTTGGCACCAGTTTTTTTAATAGCATCCGCAGCAAAAGCCTTGTCTTTGAAAATTCCACTCATTAAGAAAATAGGTAGTTCTGTAAAACCCATTTCGCGAAGCTCTTTAGATAATTCAATACCATTTTTTTTTGGCAACATACAGTCTATAACTGCGGCATTAATGGTTTTAATCTTAGTAATCTGAAGAGCCTCTTCAGGAGTTGACGCCTCAATAACAGCGTAACCTTTTTTTTTCACAGCCTCACATAACACCTTTAAATAACTAGGGTCATCTTCAACAACTAAGACTAATATATCCTTCTTTTTCATACCTTAGTCCTATCGGTGATAGAAAAAAAAACACTTAAAAATTCATCCTATATTCTTATTTTGAGACAGATTATTTTTATGAGACAACCCTCATTTTTCTTGTGACTCTCTTAATGGTTTATTTCAGTAATTTTGTCACCCATCTTTGTATACAGCACTGTATTTCTGTTTATTTGGAAGATGGAAATAATGGATGTCTGGGGCGTTAAGCATGTTAATTTAGGTAAAGGTAAAGCTAAAGCTAAAGATTAAAATACTCAACCAGTGATTTCTTGAATGTCTTTAGTATCTTTTACGTTTCCTAATGTTTGAGCACGAATACTAGCTTTAAAATATTGAATATCGGTATTTCAGAGTCTATAAATTAGAATTAGTTTCTCTAACATTGGTTTGTTGATCGTGCAAAAATATAGATGGGCAAGTCTGCCAGCGCTTAGTTTCAAATAGGCTTGATAATTAAAACGATAAACTGTTTTCTCTGTTACAGAAATCTAAGGAGTATTCATGCGATTAATATATTTAGCTATCTGCTTTTCATCTTTTATTCTTAAAGCCGAAGAAATTACTTACTGTCTATAGGAGCGACAACCTTATTTAAAAAGGAAGATGGGCAAAGAATCATTCAATCTCTTGCTTTTGATTAGTCAATAAATTAGGCATTTCGATTACTAACAAAACCACTTGATAACGAGCCACGTTTTATTTTCGTGGCCTGTGTTTTAGCTACCAATCACTTAGACTACATAATTCGAGACAAGCCCTCAAATGAATCATGGGACTTTAGACGAGATCATTAATCTGCAACAGCATATGCAATTCCTGCAGCTGCGAGTCCGGCAGCTGTACCTGCTACCTCACAATAAATATTTAATTTTAGAATTTGTTTAAAGGCAGTAAATAATCTTAACTGTTTAGCATTTTGATAATGATAATAATGATAACCATAATAAGTAGCAGATTGGTAGCCAACATTTTCCAATAGAGCGGGTGGCTCAGGGGCCACCTCAGTATCATTAGGCATGAGCGTATCCAAACCTCTAATAGCACCATTTAAAAAACCTACCACGCATATGCCCGCAATAAATACCCCATGAATTGCTGCCACTTTATTTTTTTCACGAAACCCTTCTGCAAAGCTCTCTGCAATTAAATTTTCCTCGTTAGAACAATCACGAATAGAATCATACATCTGTAATTGTGTATCTGTTGCTATAGTTGTTCTTTTAGTAAAACTAGCAAACGCGCCTGGCACAACATCTCTATTAAATTTACAGAAAAGTTCGCCAGTTTCCCGATTAAGTAAAAAGCCCAAATTTGTCTCTTGTTTAGGGGGGGAATTAAAATTGGCAATTTCTACAGAATTAGGTAACGATTCTGTAAATATTTCGGAGGAGCTTAAACCATTTTCCATATTTTTTGGAATCATTTGGTCCATTTTGCCCATGCTTATTTGGCTATATACAACAAAAATAAATATTATGTAAAATCTAAGAATATCCATATAATTACTCCTTCTTCTAGAATACTTGCATAATACGTACCAACCCTTCAGTAAAAAGTTGCCTGTAAAAGATGCTGTACGGTTGAGTGACAGTTATTGTTAGTCAGCTGTCTATGTATAGTTTCATAGAAATATTAATGTGACTGTGTACTATACGGGAACATCGGCAACAGATTTCAGTAAGTCTTTTTAGTTATTAAACAATATTAGCGGGAATAGAATTTGCTGATAAAATAGTGACAAATCCACCCATCCTAGGTTTGATAAATTTGAGAAAAAACCAATAC
>JABJQG010000031.1 GCA_018663505.1 Pseudobdellovibrionaceae bacterium
ATTGGTTTTTTCTCAAATTTATCAAACCTAGGATGGGTGGATTTGTCACTATTTTATCAGCAAATTCTATTCCCGCTAATATTGTTTAATAACTAAAAAGACTTACTGAAATCTGTTGCCGATGTTCCCGTATAGTACAAAAGCTAAAGAATTTTAACTCTGTAGAACAACTCTACTTTTTTTAAAAGTTAGGCAATCAAATTGATACATTTTTTATTAATCTCTATAACCTATTGAATATATAAACAAAAATAGATGATTAACTTAACATCATTGGCTAAGACTTTGCATATATACAGGCTATGGGGTCTAAGAATTTTAAATTTAATCAGTGGCTTACAGTTTTAAGCGTCTTGATACTGCTTATAGCTTATCAAAATTGTAGCTTTGGTTTTAACTCACAAACAGATTTTGGATTTTCCACAGATACACCTTTTGATGATGTGTTAACTTTGGATCCTCATGCACCTTCATCAGCAACTAATCCAGTTACACCCCCTTCAAGAGTACTATCGATTAATACGAATCCTGAAAATTTAATAGGGACTAACTATAGAGTGGGGCCAGAACAAGACTATGAAAACATTGGTGATGTGCCCTGGGAAGAACTTGGGGAAGGTGATAATGTTTTTATTTTTCATAAGCTCACTCCATATTATGAAAAATGGGTGGTTAACACCAGTGGTTCAGAAGATCACCCCATTAAAATTATTGGAGTACCTAGTGCTGAGGGGGAATTGCCAGTAATTAGCGGACAAAATGCGACCACACGAATATCATTAAGCTATTGGAATGAAAATAGAGGCCTCTTAAAATTGGGAGGGGCTAATAATAGTGATAATACACCAGAGTATATTATCATTGAAAATTTAGAACTTAGAGCTGCAAGACCACCATATTCATTTATAGATGATTCTGGAGAAACAGTGGACTACGCCATGAATGCTGCATCTTTTTATATCGAAAAAGCAGCTCATATTACCTTAAGAAACTGTAAAATACATGATTCTGGAAATGGGATATTTATTGGCGCAAATGATGGGGCCACGCATGACATTATGATTGAAGGCAATAGAATTTATGACAACGGTAATGTTGATAGTATTTACGAACATAATAATTACTCTGCCGCTATTGATATTACCTTTCAGTTTAATTATTTTGGACCTTTAAGGTCGGGAACTCGAGGGAGTAATTTAAAAGATCGATCAGCTGGACTTGTGGTTCGGTATAATTGGATTGAGGGTGGCAATCGTCAGTTAGACCTTGTGGATGCAGAGGATTCAAGTGTTCTTGTGGATCACTCGCATTACCAAAGCACATTTGTTTATGGAAATGTGCTGTATGAACCTAATGACGATGGTAACTCACAGATGGTTCACTATGGTGGTGATTCTGGGACCTTTGACGACTACCGAAAAGGTACACTTTATTTTTATAATAATACCGTTGTTTCAGCACGATCCGGAAATACAACATTTTTTAGACTATCTACAAATGATGAACATGCAGACATTCGGAACAATATATTTTACGTAGAGCAACCTGCTAATCGCCAAGCTTTACTTTCTGAACATGGAAGTATTAATTTATCAGCAAATTATTTTAAAGGCAGTCCTCAAAATAGTTTTAGTAACTTTGACGGCTTAATTACTACAAATACAGAAGCTCCACATATTATATATTCGACTCCAGGATTTGTTGATTATGATCAGCAGTTATTTCAGTTAAGTTCAGATTCTCTATTACGTGGTGAAGGGCTATCTCTTCACTCAGATGTAACTAGTGCGGGGTTTAGCTTAGGGCATCAATACTTAATGCATCAATACGGTGAAGATCGCCCTAATGATGATTTTCTGGATTTAGGAGCTTTTGAATTTGAATAGGTATATCATTGAGTACCAATTATTTTGAAGCAGCACTGGAATTCAAAACTAAAGCTTTCTAGAATTGAATTATTGTAAGGTTAATAATTTTGTGGTTTTGCCATTGATAGTGCCTTGAAGATCAGTGAGTTTAACTGTGTATTTATTTTTACAATATTCATAACAATCTAGGAAACCTGGGCGGCCGGGGTCAGCTATAAATATTTGTTTAATATTTGCTTTTTTTGCTCGATCAATAAGGTGGTAAACATCTACAGCTACTTCTTCAGAATAACAAACCTCCGCTCCCACAATTAAATCAAAGTTTTTTAAGTACTCTATATCAATCTCGCTAAAGGCAGCTTTTTTTGTTTTAACAGTGACTGTGTTAAGTTTTGCATGTAGTTGCACAATAGGTAGTACGGATTCATCAAAATCTGTGCATGTTACCTGGCAATGAAATTGCTTGGCTAAATAGACTCCTAATAGTCCCCAGCCACAGCCAATTTCTAAAACACGTAGGTTACTGAGGTCTGACTTTTGCTCCTCTAGATGATTCAGCAGAACTAAAGAAGTGGCCCAAACTTTATTACCAAACTCTGTAGGGCGACCTTCCTTTTTAAAGCAATTTTTTACTTCAGGGTGTGCACCAGTATAATATTTAAAATCATGGATTTGTTTAACTAAATTCATTTATGGAGACACCTTTTGATTGATTTAATGAACCAGGTTAACGCAATGCTAAACCAAAAGGTACGGCGTACTTTTTAGGCTAAAGGTACGGCGTACTTTTTAGGCTTCAGCCGCGGGAACACTGTTGATGTCAGGGAGTTCTATTTCTTGTTCTAAGGGGAGCTCAAATGCTTCTAAGGCGGCCATTGTGGCTTTGATTAAACCTGTGGTAGGGAACTCATTGTAAAACTGAGGTGAGAAGACCCAGAAGTTATGGAGCTTATCTAGTTGTCCTGAGTTTTTTGTTTCAAAGTTATAGTAGGCAGATGCTTCAGATTGTATGGAAATTTTTTCGTATTCTACAGTTTCAAAAAAATTAGGGTACGCCCTTTTGATTTGTCTTTTTATACTTTTTAGTAGTGATCCCACTTCTTCGAAGCCCTCAATTTCCTCATCTTCAAAATAACTCATCCAGGTGGAGGAATCATTTTGAAATTTTCCTATGCAAGGCTCGAAGTCATTTTTAATACCCATCAAAACATGTAAGGGTTTTTGGACCTTAAGACCTTCTAAAGAGTTTTCTTTATGTATAAAGCTGAGCACTAGTTTTGAAAATACTGTGGCTTTGGATAGAATTTGCTTATTTTTTTTAGTGAGGCCTTCTTTTTCTAAAAGCAGAGAGAGTTCTGAGGGCTCAGCACAGAAGATTAAGTTCTTTGTTGAAATCTTTTTTTGTGCATTGACCATTATGGATGTGAGTTCCGCTTTTTCCACTTCAATAGATGTGATCTGTGATTGTAGTAGAGTTTGTCCCTTGTATACACTTTTAAATTTCTCTTGCCATTGTAGAGGGGTGCTCAGTAGGGCCAATTGATCTTGTTGTACATATTGATTAATAGGATCCATGGTATGGAAATGTCTATCACCAAATCCTAAGAAGGGTTTAAAATCACCAGATTCAAAGGTCACGGGTGTTTGTTGAAGATCTTGTGCAATTATTTTTTCGCCTAATATGCTTTCCAGCCAGGCTAGACATTTTTCAGAATCTTCATTTTTTGGAACATAAGATAAAGAGGGATCAAGGTAGGGTCGGTCCTCAGTTTGCTCATGAGGGTGTTGAAAGTAACTCCCTAAAGAAAGAGGCCTCTCTATGAAAAGTACGTTTTTATTTTCTAAGGATAAGAACGTAGCAATCATTTGAGCTGTTAAATTGGAACCGTAAATTACGTAATCAAAAATATGTGAAGATTTTATTGCTTGAGCCATATAGACACCATGTCTAAGTCTGGCAGAAGGATCAAGATATTTTTTTGAGATTTTTAATGATTTGCTGTAATATCATACGCACAATGGGTTTTATGGATTTATTGGCGTTCATAAAGCTGGCAATTACAGGTGAAATAGCATAGTAGACCCGAATAATTACACGACCGGTGAATGTGGGTAGGAGTTTTTGATCCCGAAATTCACGTAAAAATATAACTTCTGGAGCCAAGTAAGAATCAAAAGCCGAGGTAGCAACAAAACATCCTCTTTTAAAATTAGTTTGTTTTAAAAAGCGCTTCATGGCGTCTTTGTTTTTTGCTTTTCTAGAAAAAGAATCTGCTTTACGAACAATATCTGGGAAAATAGGGCAGAAGGCTCCAAACTCTAAAAGTTTTTTAGCCACACCATCCATTTTTTTATGATACCGAGGAGATGTATCATAAATGCGGAGTAGGTCCCAGTAGACCGTGGTTATCACTGTGAGCTCTTTGGACTTTGAAGAGTTAGAAAATATTTTAGGGCTGAGTTGACCGGGTTTAAGATCGTAAACGATCTCTAACACCTTGATGTATTTTTGGTAACTCACAGCAGCTTCGGTAAAGGCTCTTTGTGCCATTAGCTGACGCCCTTGTTTTACAAGGTTTACACGATTTTTCCAAAGCATCACTTTATTTTTAGCTTTGGCTTCCTCTTCTACTCGAAGTTTAACACCTTTAGACACTTGACCTGTAAGCGAGTCATAACAAGAGTCACAGACCTCAGGAGGAAGCGATGAGGCTTGCCCTGTGGACTCTAGTGCGACCTTCATTCCTGATGATATTTTTAGTAAATTACTAACAGGAGATTTGCATAATGGACAAGTTGTAGACGCCATAACCTCCTATTTTATGGGGTTTATAGGCTTTCTACAACATATTCAACGGGTCTACATCAATCTGCACCTTGGTCTGCGCAGGGATCCACTTTTTAGATCCTAATAATTGTTTAGCAAGAGGACTCACTACTTTAAAATCAGTGGCCTTTATGAGTAACATATACCTATACTTGCCCTTAATTCTTAAAATAGGTGCAGGCGATGGTCCAAGAACTTGTATTTTATTATATATCTCAAATTTTTGTTTAAGGAGGTGAGCTCTATCTGCAAGTATGCGAGCTGTATCTTTGACCTTAGATTCAAAAAGGCCAGTGATTTTAAAACACACTAGTTTTGAAAAAGGAGGGTACTGGGCATCAGAGCGAAACTCTAATTCGGTGTTTGCAAAGTCCACGTAATTCGCTTTTTTAGCATATTCTATACTGAGATGATCTGGGTTGTAAGTCTGTATAAATACGTCACCGGGGAGTTCACTGTGTCGACCAGACCTGCCACTGACCTGGGTAATTAATTGAAAACTTCGCTCACTGGATCTAAAATCTGGCATATTCATTCCCACATCCGCTAAGACTAGACCTACTAATGTGAGTTTAGGAAAGTCGAGACCTTTGGCAATCATTTGGGTACCTACAAGAATATCAGTACGGCCCTCCTCCATATTTTCGATGAGTTTTTCTAAGTCTTCTCTAGTAGTAATTTCATCACGGTCAGCGCGCTCAATATTGGCCTCAGGAAACAGTGTGTGCATATCATTTTGAACCTGCTCTGTACCAATTCCGATGGGCTTAATAGATGGTTCGAAACAACTTGGGCATTGAGTTTTTAGGCTAATACCATAGTCACAATAATGGCAGTGTAACTGATTTGACGCATGTAAGGTTAAAGAAATAGAACAATTTGGGCATTCGTAAACAAAGCCACAGTCGCTACAAAGAGTGGTTTGTGCCATGCCCCTACGGTTTAAAAATAATGCCACTTGTTCTTTTTTTATTAGAGTTTTTTGTATAGCTTCATAAAGTTCAAAGCTGAGCCAAAAGGGGAGATCCACTTCTGTGCACTGTTTTTTTTTGTCTTTTGACTCTTCATCTTTAAGATCAACAATATGCACATTGGGTAAAGATCTATTTTCCACTCGTTTTGTCATTTCATGAAGTTTATAACGACCTGTTTTTGCGTTATTCCAACTTTCAATAGAGGGTGTTGCCGAGCCAAGAACAATAGGGCAATTGTGTAGCTTTGCTAACATAATTGCAGCATCTCTTCCGTTGTATTTTAATTTTTCATCCTGTTTAAAGCTAGCCTCATGTTCTTCATCAACAATGATTAAACCAATACTTTCCACCGGACAAAATAATGCTGAACGGGCCCCTATAAGAATCTTTTTCTTGCCATTTACTGCTAGCCACCATTGGTTGGTTTTTTCTCTAGGAGTAAGATGAGAATGAATGAGAGCAACCTCATCAGGAAAGCGTTCAGAAAATCTTTTGACAATTTGGGGTGTTAAAGAAATTTCAGGGACTATAACGATGGCCGTTTTCCCCTGGCTTAAACTTTGCTCTAGTAGTCTTAAATAAACTTCTGTTTTCCCTGATCCTGTAACACCAAAAAGCAAATGAACATTAAAATGTGGGTTTTGTGATATCCCACTCAAGCACTGTTTTTGCTCTCCCGTTAAATCCGGAAGTGCCATTTTTTCTACAGAAGGTACAATATCATTTTTATGTGTTTTTCTTGTTTTAGTAGCTGGTTTTAGAGGAGCAAAACAGCTTTCCAAAACTAAGCCTAAGGGATATTGGTAATAATCAGAGAGCCACTTTGCCCATTTTATAATTCTAATGGGGAGGACAGGGCGATCAGGATTAGCCTCAATAATAGATTTGATTTTAATTTTATCATCTAAAGCAGGGGCCTCATCACTAATTATAACGCCCTTTGCTCGTCGTGTATTGCGTAGAGGTACAAAAACAGCCGTGCCTAAGCCTATGGGTTCAGGAAAGCTATAGGTGTAGTTTGCATCGATGGCAGCATTAATAGCGACAATATAATTTTTGGCCATTACCTAAATCGTTTGTAGAATTCTTGAATCAACTTTATGTCAGGTAGAATTGTAATATCTGCCTGTACTGTTTTATCCAAAGCTGTATGTTTCATTTTCTTTTTAAGACTATTACTACCCGATAATCCTTTTACTCTTCTTAGGTTTACTTGAATAAAATTATCATCAAAATGTATTCTATGAGTTTTTGGAAGCCATAAGCCTCTTAAGTAACGCCCATGATTCTGAGCATCTAATTCAGATCCAGATTTGAGTCTTAACTTAGTGAGGTGAAACTTGTCTTGAATAGACCACAGACCTGGCTTTAAATTATTTGCCACAGAGGGAATTCCCACAAAATATGAAACTTTTCCTCCATTTCTTGCTAATTTAACGTAGTCTTGTTTAAAATCACCAGCCTCTAGTTTTTTGTTAAAATTAAGTGCTTTATCTTCTAGTGCGGATGCGGGAATTATATTTTGGGTAAAGAGTTTGTTCTTAATTTTTTTAACATCTCTAAAGAAGAAGTAAGGATGTAACCAGTCTTGATTTTTGGTGGTGACTTTCTTTGTTCCAACGTAATCTAGAAAATACTTTTTATTTCCACGGTAAACAAAAGTGGCTTGCAGTTGACCCTCTAGTTCATTTTGACCATACACACGTAGTTTAACTGTATTATCATTCTCCACCGTCCAATGCTCTTTTACTATATACGGTGTGGGTTCATTAGGAAAAACTACTTCTTGTTCAACAAAATAAAAGCCATAACCATGGTTACGAGACATACGCGAGAGAATCATATCTAGATTGGGGACATAGGCAGAAGCTTGAGAGCAGAGCAAAAGAAGTAGAATTAAATTCAACAGTTTCATAGTAATCATTCCCTAGTTTATCTTGTTAACTGTTTCTATTAAGAATTTTTTTAAACCTTCATGGAGTTCTGGACGCTGCAGACCTAATTCAATATTTGCCATGAGGTAGCCAAGCTTGTCACCGGCATCAAATCTTTTTGCGTCAAAAGTTGCGCCCAATAAACCATTTTTTTTTGCTTCTAATGTCATGGCATCAGTGAGCTGGATTTCGTTATTTTTGCCTGGCTTAAGATTTTCTAAAAATTGAAAGACACTGGGCTTAAAAATATAGCGGCCTGGGAGAGCATATTGGCTAGGCGCATTTTGCAAGGATGGCTTTTCAACCACATCTGTGATTTTAAACAGAGATTCATCTTCTGTTTTTTCAAGAGCTACAATCCCATATTTTGAGACTTCACTTTTTTCCACTTTCATAATACTAGTGATGGACTGTTCCGTTTTATTATATCCTTCTACTAAACTTTCTAAAGCTGTATTTGATTGTTCATCTTTTGCAATAGATATTTCATCACCAAGCAGAACAGCAAAGGGTTCTTTACCAACAACGGGTTTAGCACACAAAACAGCGTGGCCAAGACCAAGAGCTTTTTTTTGCCGTACGCTAATGATATTTGCAAGATTTCTCACGTTTTCAATACGCTCAAGCAAATCAAGTTGATTTTTTTGTTTTAAGTGAAGTTCTAGTTCCACACTGATATCGAAAAAATCTTCAATGTTGTGTTTGCCTCGTCCAGAAATAAAGATGATATCTTCTATTCCTGCTTTTATGGCTTCTTCCACCACATAAAGGATAATGGGCTTATCTATAATAGGCAGCAGCTCTTTAGGTGTATTTTTGGTAGCTGGCAAAAAACGGGTTCCTAGACCAGCGGCAGGGATTACGGCTTTTTTAATCATTGAGTTCATAGTAATGAAGAAAACCATGCTTTTAGGGGCTTTGCAAGAAAAACTAGAATTAACTAAGTGTTTAAAATTATGAGGTTTTTTATTTTATTTTCTATATTTGAAACAAATGCCTTAGCTCATTTTGAGACTCTGCCGATAAAGCTATATGAGTAAAAAGCACATGATTTCAAGCAAAATTAGCAAGATGATTTTGGCAATATCCTTTGTGAGTGTGATGTTGTTAGTGTTTCAAAACTGTGGTGCTCCCTTGCCGGAGGATGGTGGTCTGAGTTCGTTAAATGCCACTGATTTTGCCTATGATTTAAAGGTAGACACATTTGCTTATATGTCTTGTGGAATAAACAGTGGATTATCTGGAAGAGATGGTTTTTTTAATTTTAAAGTAGGAGCCTATGGGGACCAGTCTGGATTGAAATTTACAGACACTTTTAAAAAATTAGTGAAATACAGGACAGACGATCAAATTGCTGAGATATTGTCCAATAGTACTAAAAACGGTGGAGCTCAGATCAAGATGTCATTTAGAATCCCCGGAGCCCTGCAGTCAGCACTAGGCACTTCTGGATCCACAGCACTCACGTCAGACATATTGTACCCGTTGGATCAAGCACTCATTGTTCAGGATTTTTTAAGACTTGAAGAAGGCGAACGATTTAACTTTCTCTCTTCGGTTTCAGGTTTACAGAACCGTAAAGTGGAGGGGGCTATTGATTTAGGTGGACAAACCGGTGGAGCATTTTACAGTGACCCTACATCCAGAAATATTCTTTTAGCTCTTACTTATAACTCCACATTATCAGATGATGACCAAGAGGCCATTGCACCTGAAGATGGATCTCGAAAAAATGTATATGGTACAGGGTTTCAACTTGGTTTCTCTGATGGAGGTCGACAAATTAGTCACCTAGAGGAAGTGAATTTGGCAGATGATAGTTCTAATGGAAGCTGGAGCTGCCCGGATGGTCAAACAAATACCACAAGTATGAGATTTGTAATTGTGAAGCCTGGGGATACCAACACAGTTGGTGTGGATTTGGGTTCTGATATCAAGGGTGGGATGTCCAATAGTGAAATTGAAATAGTAAAAATGGTACGAGAAATTTTAGATCCCACAAATACAAAATGGTATATCGACTTGGGGTATTCTTCATCAGCCAATAACAAAGTGGGTCCCGAGCATCACCCGGGTGTTAGTTTTATTTACCCAAAATCATCCAGTGGGGATGATTGTTACACTTCCAGTTACCAATCAACTTCTGAGGACCTTGTCATTGACTATAACTCCAGAAATTACAGCACTAAGGTGCCTCCCTTTCCTCCAGAATATCTAACGGTCTGTTTTAAACTTTAAGAATCTCTCAAATCCATGAATCCAAATATTCAAATACTGAGAAGCTCTTTAGTATAGGGCTCTGGCAAGCTGGAAGCGCTCACCCGCAGGGTGATGCCAGCAAAGCAGGAGCTGTGCC
>JABJQG010000034.1 GCA_018663505.1 Pseudobdellovibrionaceae bacterium
AAAGAAAGCAACGATTTATAGGTAAAATGATGTTATAGTGTAACCCATGTTGTGACCAGAAAGTGTAACCTATGTCGTGACCAGTTACACCTTTAGGCCCGATCTCCCATGGATGGAAACATCTCAATGGGAGCTCCTCAATTCAAAACCACCCCTGAACCAAAAACACAACAAGCATTAGTACTGCGCATATCATAAGCAAAACTTAAAGCTTAACGCAGCATTTCTACTCAAAGGAACAAGTTCTTTTAAAAAAAAAATTATAGTAAACTTCCCTCATGTTTTTTAAGAATAATTATCAGCTTAGTTTAGCTGCAATTACGTTAGCTTTAATATTTTGCTCTCAAACTACTTTTGCAGATGGAGCAAAATATTATTCACCACACGAAGGTTACCAAGTAGAAACCAACCCTCAGTCACATCCACGCTTTATGGAGATGGTTGAGAATTTACCCGAAACCTGGTCTATTTGGGCTAATGAAAATTTATCAAAAGAAAACTTAACTAACATATATGCTGTTGCTGCCTGGTCAGCCGTTACCTTAGCTACTGATTACGAAACTTGGCAAATGTTTAGAGAACCACATCTAGAAAACAGATCCTTAGAGATCTGGAACTACCATATGGTTTCCATGGGCGATGGTTATTTTCAATTTTTATTGGCCGGCATATGGGGGGCTTATGGTTACTCAGCCAGTAACAATAGAGCCCTAAGAACAGCTAGCCAAATTGTGGAGACTATCACTGCCACAGGAGCCGTGGTTCAAATCATTAAACACTCCACCGGCAGAGAGAGCCCTTTTCAAACCTCCACCAGAACAGGTAATTGGGAACCCTTCCCTGAGCAAGTTAAATATCATAAAGATGTTCAGAAGTACGATGCTGTACCCTCAGGACACATTGCCACTGCTCATGCTACTTTTATTGTAATTTGGGAAAATTACCCGGAATACAAATGGATTCCTTATATTGGCTATCCTCTTATATCTTTAATTTCAGTGGGCTTAGTAAGCACGAGCTTGCATTGGTGGAGCGACATCCCCCTAGGAATAGCACTTGGTCACAGTTTTGCCAAAGTTGTCACACGCAGAAATAAAATCGGCCCAGCCAAGTCCTCCTCCAAATATGTTCCTGATTTAGTTCCCATGGCCAATCCAAGCTATGGGCAGCCCCCCTTATTGGGCCTGAGGTGGCAATGGTAAAGATTTGTTTAATTTTTATATTCTTGATCATTGCACTTACACAGGTTGGTTGTGAACTCCCCGCATACAAGAAAAATGTTCGTTCTCCTCACATGCCTGTTTTTGCAGATTTATCTGAAGGTGAAAAATCCTCATCAAATCCTTACTGGTTCAGAGTTACAAGTTATTGGGACAAGCAAGAAATCACCACCAATCAAGGAACTATTCATCGTCCCGAACACCCTACTGTCATCTCTTCAATGGGAACACATTACAAATTTGAGAAGGATATTTATATATACGGTTTAACAGAAAGTCTTGGCATACAGTGGGATTTCAAGTACTTAAATCAATCCAAACTTGCCCTTGGCTTACTTGCCGGTTTTAATAAAAATTATGGAGTTCAAATTATCTATTCCCACAAAACCGGCAACTTTTTAGGCGCACCCGTTATTCCCTACCTCAGTTTGCAGCGCAGAACATCTCGCCTGCAAGTGGGTTGTGACGCCTACGGCACTCATTACTGCGCCCAAGGAGACTACTCCTCAGAAAACACAATTGAAGCACATGAGGATTTATTTAATGCCTTAGTTGGAGTTGAAATGGGGCGCTTTAAAATTGGTAGCAAAGGGAATACAACCGTAAATATAAAAGTTGAAGCTGGTACTAACCAGATTCTTAGCCGCTTTATAGACCGTGAAAATTTTCCATCTAATTACACTCACAGTAACGGAGGATTCATTTTTTCCGTGCATGCAGGCTTCACTCTCTGGTAAACCAATATTATGAATAAATATAATGTGAACGTAGCTGTGGGCCTAGTGCACTGGCCTGTGTTGGATAAAGCCGGAAGTACTGTTTGTACCAACATTACAAACTTTGATATTCACGATATTTCGCGTGCTTGTTGTACCTACGGGGTAAGTAAATATTACCTCATAAATAAACTTAATGAACAGCAAATGTTTGCCTCCCGAGTTTTAGACCACTGGAAAACAGGATATGGCCTTAAATACAACCCAATGCGAGCCACTGCTCTAAACCAAGTAGAAGTTGTTGGCACATTACCGCAAGCAATTGCTGATTTTGACCCTCAAGCCCAAGTTATTGCCACTGCAGCTCGTGATTTGGATGATCTTGAGAAAATTAACTTCACAGATCTACGTTCCCAAGTTCAAAACAACAGCACTAAATCCATCTTTATTGTATTTGGCACTGGCTTTGGCTTACATAAAGACGCTCTAGATTCTTGTACTCATTTGTTAGAGCCCATTAAAGGGGCTTCAAAAGACGATTATCGACACCTTTCAGTGCGCTCGGCCGTAAGTATCTGTCTTGACCGCATATTCGGAGTGTGATACAAAATCTCACTTAAGATTATAATTTGAAAAGCTATGGAGCCTTTAAGATGACAATGACGGATTTAGTAAGAAAAGTGACATTTAATCGTACTGAAAAAAAAGAACATGACCCTTTTAAAGCGGGTGACACAGTAAGTGTGTACGTTAAAATTAAAGAAGGCGAAAAAGAACGTATTCAGCTTTTCAAAGGTACTGTATTAAAGGTTCAGGGATCTGGCCAAGGCCGTAGTTTTACTGTAAGAAAGATGTCTAGTGGTGTTGGAGTGGAAAAAACTTTTCCTATTACGAGCCCCTCCATCGACCGAATAGAAGTTCTAGCGCACGGTAAGATCCGTCGTAGTAAACTTTTCTACCTTCGTGAGTTAAGTGGACGTGCTGCTCGAATTGAATCCACATTAGTCACCAAGAAGAAATCCGAAAAGAAAAAAGACTAAAATACATTTATGTCATCAGAACTACCAGCCTTTGATTGGAGAAGCTATTCTCCAAGGCCATACATTGGCGTGGACGAGGTGGGCCGCGGCTGCTTAGCAGGGTCTGTTTATGCCTGTGCAGTTATTCTCAACGAAGATAATTCCTTCACACAGTACACGGATTCAAAAAAGCTCTCTGCTAAAAAAAGAGACCTATTCTATGACCACATCACCAACTCACATAACTATGGAATAGGATTTGCTACTATAGAAGAGATAACACAACTTAACATTCTTCATGCCTCACTTTTAGCCATGAAACGAGCTGTGGAAAAACTTGGAGTGAAATCCGGACACATTTTTGTGGATGGTAATCAAAAAATTCCAGGACTTAAGAGTTTTGAACAAACCACAGTAGTAAAGGGAGACCTAAGAGTTCCTTGCATTGCTGCAGCATCAATTGTGGCTAAGGTAACCAGAGACCGGGAACTAGAGGTTCTTGCTCGGCAGTACCCACAATATGGCTTAGAAAAGCATAAGGGATATGGCACTAAAACACACAAAGAAGCACTTAAAAAATGGGGCCCCTGCCCAATCCACCGCCCCACATTTGCCGGGGTCAAAGAGCTCCTATAACCGAGGATTGTTTTCTGAACACCTCGTACACAAATACTTTAAACAGCAAAAATATAAATTAATAAAACATCGATACAAATGTCCTTTCACGGAAATTGATCTCATATTCCTGTCCCCCAAGGGACGCCTTCTACTTGTTGAAGTTAAAACACTCAATTCAATGAAAAACTGGCCCTTTTTTTTAATCTCCCCTAACCAAATCAAACGACTTCGACGTGGTTATGTGTATTTTCAATCTAGATCTAAGATTCCTGTGGATTTCTACTTGGCACTTGTACTAAGAAGTGATGAAATAAAGATAGTGGAAGATTTTCTAACTTTTTATAAGGAATCTTAAGTTGATAATAAATTCTTTAAGTAAATTAAAAATCACTCTCGTTTTTATGCTTGTTATTTCTAGCTCAAATATTTTTGCTAACAAAAGTGAATTTATCACAAGTGTGACTTACGGAGTGCTTGCAGGTACGCTTGTGGGTGCCGCCAGCCTGGCCTTCACTGATCAGCCAGGGGAAAATTTGCAGATGGTTGCAAGAGGAGCATCTCTTGGCCTGTACGCTGGAATAGCTTTGGGGTTCTATGTTATGAGCCTTAATTCTGCTGGAGATCTTGATGAACTGGACTTGCCTCCTGAAGAAGAGGGCGAGTACGACGAAGAAGCCTCCTTTGCTCCTAAAGCTATAGCTCCTATTATTGCCTCAAACGGTAGAGTTGATGGCGCTATTGCACTTTGGCAACTATACCGCTTCTAGCCTCACCGTAATATATAAAAATTAACAATTAAAATTTAGCAACTTCTTCAATGGCTAAGATGCGATCACAGAGTACAGGATACTTCCTTACAGTCATACTCCCTTCCAATAATCGCCCCCCCTTACTCTTTTCTGAACACTGGACGCCTTCGTCCGCGTGGTGCAAACGCTTTAACAACTGAATCAAAGACTTGGCCGATATTCCGGCTCTATTTAATATCATTACAGCCCTTTGATCAGCCGCAATTTCAAGCAAGGGAGCCTCAAAGGAAAATTTTTCCATCACCATTGATAAGTGATCAGAGCGCTCTGTCTTATTACCATAATCACTCATCTCACCTGTGGCTAGCCACAATAGATTCTCCATGGACATTTTTGCAGTATGGCTCACTCCCGCACTTGCTAAACTAAAAAATGTTTTCATGTTGTGCCCTTGATCCGCGTGGGCCATTTCATGGGCCATAAGGGCCACAAGTTCATCATCAGATTCACCCACAAGATCTAAAAGTGGCTCGGACACAAAGATATGACAACCCGTGTTCACAGCATTTACAATAGGAAGTTGGAACACTTTAATTTTGTAACAATCTTGCATTCCTGAATCAAAACCAAAACTTCTTATCTGCTGAAACAAAATGTTTAAACGTTTTTCCTCTTCCGATATATTTGAATTATTTAATGACCTGGCAATGACACGAATTAAGTCCACAGGAACTCTTTGGCTATTATCAATACTTTCAAATTCAGAGTCCTCAACCTCGCTTAACATAACCCAAACTGAAAGGATAAACTTTTCATATGATTTTTTAACAAATGCAGGAATATCACTTAAAAACTGTAAAGTAATAGGATGGTTATTTTGGTAATAAGAGAGAGTATAAACATAAACTTCAAAAAGCTTTGGCTCTAAATAATTCATGGACCTATTGAGGTGAGTTGACACAGATTTTCCATACTTTTCATAGTACCATTGGTAATATCTAATAACAGAAGGGTGAATTGAACTTTGAAATTCCTTTGACCAAAAGGATTTTGTTCTTCCATAAACAGGGCTCAGTATTGGAGTCCAATACTCCAGGGTGCGGACTGATAAACGTTCAACATCTGCAGCCCAGTAATTATGTGTCTGTTTATAAATTATTTTAACTTTTGGTGACCAATACTCAATGGCTCTAACCACTGCATAATTAACTTGTTGAGACCACGACTCATAAAACTCCCCAATAGGCTCAGCCTTCTTTCCAGCCTGTCTCTGAGCTTCATCAACAGAGCCTATTTGTGCCGACAAATTAAACATCAGCAAAGCACTAAGGATCCCCAAACTTATTTTTACCATATCTCCCCCAAGACAATATTTTCAACATGAACATTAACTTAGAAAACTTAGTGGCTAAATTGTAATTTCAAAGTGACATTGGAATGTAAAAATTTTATTACTTTCCCTATATCTAGCATAAGAGGGAGTACCAAATAGCAAAGCAAAACTGATAAAAAGCTGGGCATTTTTTTTACGTGGATTAACAATTTTAGTTCAGTACAGCCTATAGAAAAGGTTATTAGTATTTGTAGCCCACCATCATATTTACTTGTGTATCAAAGTAATTACGCTCGCCATCATGAGTTAAAGTACCACCTGGGTTTGAATAACTATAATCAGAGTTATTCAACTTAACATTCACATTACCGCCATAGTAAAAACTCTTAGAAATGTAATAATTTAAGCCACCATAAAGCTCAAAACCCATCTTTGCAGGCATCTTTAAAGTATGATTATCCACACTGGAACTGAGCTTGTAAATAGAGTGAGACAGGGGCTGGCGAATATAAAACTTAAAATCATATTCTAATTGGTTACTTGGCTGAATTCGGGTGAGCAACCCAAGCTTAACATAATCTGATCTAACCCCATATATTGAAACCAACTCAGAGGGCGATAATGTTAAAAACGGAGTCTCCATCATTTCAAAGGCAATTAGACCATGTAACTCTACCTTTGACTCCATCAGAACCATTCTAGAAAGATGAGGAGATAAATTATATCCTGATTCAAAACCCACAGAATTCCAAGGGAAGTTTTTATCCGGTACAGACAGACTTCCTTCTATAGCATCCAATAGATTATCAGCTTTCATATAAATAATGGATGCTCTAAAATTTTTATAAATATAATCCAAATTCAAGCCTATGGATGGCCCTTGAGTATCGGTAAATGACACTTCTGTACTGCTACCATCAATGGTTTGACCATAAACTTGAATATCTACACCTAAATTCAAGCCAATGTTGAAAGACCAATTTCTTTGCCCATAATAGCTAAGACCCTCAAAACTAGGATTTACTTTTCCGTCCGCCAACATAACAACTAAATTTTCATGGACCTCATAAGAGATCAACATTCTTTGTTCACCTTGAGTTTTAGATTTTAAATTCACCGGAATCTGAATCATACCTTGGGGTACAGTAACAAAAAGTTCAAAGTAACCATTTACATCAGATCTTGCCTGAAATAATTTATTTTTCTGAGTTTCATTGGAAGCAAAAAATGTTTTGTAACTTGCCTTTGAGGTAAAACATGACTTTCTAAGGTAACCCACACCACTTTTACGAAAAACTAATACCCATGATTTATTATAATCAATCACAGATATACGTTTACCTTTTCGGTAACCCTTCTTAGTTCGTCCACGTCTTTTTGGCGTCTTGTATATATGGCAATTTTTAAGCAGTCTTTTTTTAACCTTTTTATCTTTATCCACAGCTTTTGTACTTTTCTTTTTTGCTTCAATAACTAAAATTTCGCTATATTTAACACTCACTTCTACATTGGGTTGGGTTAACCCAGAAATTACAAATGCCACAGATTCATCTTTAGACTTGTTTATTCCTTCTTCTTTTTGGTTGCGTTTTATTAAAGGAAAGTACCAAGACACTTTTTTCAACGAACCATTCTGAGACGAACCTTGCTGGCTACTAGGCTGTCCTTGTAGTCCAAAGGATATCACGACAACAGAGGAAAACAGTAGTAGTTTGAGTGGTTTAAGCATGAACTCAGGTTACTATTGCCAATGTTCCTTGGCAAGACTTGGGGTTATTTCTAATTATTATAATTTCAAACTAGACTTAAGTGGCTTTAACTTACCTATCTAGTTAAAAATAGTAAGACTTTTTCCGATAAGACTCTTATGAGTTATCAACTTAAAAAAGGGTCCTTTGTAGCCTCTTATGAAATTATTGGCATTATCGCCAAGGGTGGAATGGGTGAAGTTTACCTAGCTTACGAAAAAAACTTAAACCGCAAAGTTGCGCTTAAAGTTGTATCTCAAAATATCGCCAAAGATGCTGAAAATATTAAAAGATTTCAAATTGAAGGAAGATCATTAGCCCAGTTAAACAACCCACATGTAGTCACCGTGTACTCTCTCGGTGAGGAAGCTGGGCTTCACTACATTGCCATGGAATATGTTGAAGGAAAAGCTCTTGATGAAAGAATCAAGGAGTCAACATTTGATATTGACCAAGCAATTCCAGTTTTTTTTCAAATGCTCGATGGCCTCTCTGCTCTTCACAAACAAGGTATTATTCATAGAGATTTAAAACCAAAAAATATTATATATGGAAATAACCATAAGATTAAAATTGTGGATTTTGGAATAGCAAAAATGGTAGAGAGCCAGGAAATGGAACTTACGCAAATGGGTGTTATAGTAGGTTCTCCAAGATACCTAGCCCCGGAAGTCGCAAAAGGTAAGCCAGCTGTTTTTCAATCCGATTTATGGGGTCTGGGCATAATATTTTATGAAATGTTTGAAGGGAAATGCCCCTTTAATGGCAAAACACACCTCGAGGTATTGGAGCAAATTAAAAACAAGAATTTTAGTTTTTCAAAAAAAGTTGCAAAAAAAATTCCATTTGAAATTCAAGACTTTGTGTTTCAACTATGCAACAGGTCTCTAGATCAAAGATTTTCAAATAGTGAGGAAGCAGCCCAAGCATTAAATAATATTTTGCAATCAAACACAGCTTTAAACAACCATATGTCCGACTCATTTTTTGATAAAAGTCATGGCTCAGCAAGCTTAAATAGTTCTTTCAGATCCACCGTTGGTCAAACAAACGAAGATTTAGAAAAAACTAAAATGGAAACAGGTACCTTCTATCATTCAAACAACAATGATACACAGGGTTCAAGTCAGAATTCTTGGTCTTCGGGAGCTTCTCAAACAGGAACTCCTGAGTATCAACGTCACATTCAGCAGTCCCAAGGAATTCGACAATTTAATACTGGTTCTCAAAAATGGGGAGAAGGTCCAGTCATCTCTTATGCTAGAAAAAGAAAGAAAAGCAAGGCTGGCAATAAAAATATTTTTGCCATAGCTGGTATAGCACTTCTAGCTCTTTCATTATTTATTGTTTTATCACCAGATAAAAAAGAACCCCCCTTGCCTGTGGCAACAGCTCCTAATCAACTAGACATACCTGAGCCTACTGCTGTCTTAAAACCCCCTCCAGTACCCTCTGTTGACCTCAGTATTCCTACTGTAAAAGTAGCCGTAAAAAAATTGGAAGAACTTCCTCCTGTGGAAAATTTCAATGACTCAGCTTTACTCAGTGAACCTTTGGCTCAACCCATTATTACTAAGAAGAAGGTTGTTACGAAATCTCGTATTAAGTCATCTCGTGCCCCCGTTGCTCGACCACAATTCCTGACCAAGGTTCAAAATGTCAGTTTGGATTTTGGCTCAATCAATGGACGCAACATCTCCTCCACAGGAGCCCCCTTAAATCCACCAAAACTGAGATGGACTAAAACACCCAGAGCCTCCTATTACCAGATTCAAATATCAAAAGATAAAGGGTTCTCACAACCTTTAGATTATACAAGTGAGTCGAATAGCTTTACATGGACAGAGGCACAAGCTGGCAGACATTACGTGAGAGTCCGAGCCGTTGGAGAAAATGCCAGAATCGGTAAATTCTCTAATCTTGGTCAGGTCATTATCACAACAAAGCCTCCAGGATTAAAAAGTGAGTTTCAGAAAATAATAAAAGTTAAAACTTGGCAAGAGTATAAAAAAACAAAAGTTCCCATAACTATAAATTGGTCACAGATACCTATTGCCAGTAAGTACCATATGATAGTGAGTTCAACTAAAAGTTTTTCAAGAAACACTATTTCTAAATTTGTAACCGGCACGTCTCATGAGATTAAACTGGAGAAAAACAAAACCTACTATATTAAAGTTGCTGCTATTAATGAGAACAATAGGAAAATTTCCAGCTACTCTAGCCCAGCAAAAATTAAAGCTATAAAGTCCTTAGACCTTAACTCCCCTGTTATTATCTCTCCAAGAAGCGGCACAGCTCTAGTATCTTACAAGAATTCTCCGCAAATATTTAATTGGCAAAGAAGCAAATATGCAAAAAGCTATAAAATTGAGTTCTCCAAAAACAAACAGTTTAAAAGAATAATTAAATCCTTTGTTTCAGATTCCACAAACCTTGTAGCCAGATACAAATTTCCCAAGGGAACTATTTATTGGCGCATACAGGCCACACATGACAAAAACAAATCTAGCTGGAGTTCGCCCAGCTATTTTGTAATTCCATAATTTTTCAAATAAATTCTAAATGATATTTACCAAGATGACTTAGTAACACCTGGTAGTTGTCCCATATTAGCTAACTCTCGAACAGCAATACGTGAAAGACCAAATTTTCTAAGATGACCACGAGTTCTTCCAGTTAGGTAACAACGGTTTACTACACGGTGAATTGATGTATCTCTTGGGAGCTTTTGAAGTTTAGCAGTCGCTTCGTAACGTTCATCTTCGGAAAGTTTGTCGTTAATAATTTGTAACTTTAGCTCTTCTCTATATTTGTAGTAACGATTTGCTTTTTCACGACGTTGTTCATTTTTTGCAACCCTACTTTTCTTAGCCATACTCTATAACCCTTATACTTATGTTTCGGTATTTCTATTGTGTTCAAATTAAAGACACTAAAATACAATGATTTTGTAAAAACAAGATCTCTTTCTATCTTAAAATTTCAGGAAATTCAAGGACTTATTTAATGAAAAAAAGGACGATGCCTAAGCATCCTTGCTCTATCCGGTGTCCTCTCCGGACATCGCCCCCCCACACTTAAATGCTAAGGTTTCTCTTGGAACTCATCAAGAAGTATTTCATAAGAAGGTGAAAGATTTTGCATTTATTACAAACTGAGCAGTTTTCCTTAAATTGATAATTTCTCTCACCCCTCTAAAGTCCTGATGAACAGTAGAAAACCAAAGCAATTAACGCTATTAGAACTACGTACAGGTTTTGTTTACATAATATTAAAATGCTGTGTTGCGCTATTATTCAGTCCCTGATTTCACATTCTTGAGTTCTATTGTGTTTTCACTTAAACCACTTAAACCACTCAAGTCGCTGCAACCTCAGGAGAACTAATGAAGTTAGTATATATATCCACACTGTTAATCGCCCTAGGATCTTATGAATACACCCTTGCCTGGGGAAAAATAGGACATCGGATTATTGGCAACATCGCCCAGCGGCATCTAACACCTACAACAGCAAAGGCTGTTCAGAAAATTCTAGATCATAAATCTTTAGCCCAAGTGAGTAATTGGCCCGATGAGATACGCTCTGACGTAGAACTCTCCAAAGAGTATTCCACTTGGCATTATGTTAATATACCCAAGGGATCAACTTACAATGCCAGTAAGAAGAACCCAAAGGGTGATATACTAACAGCCTTAAAACACTTTGAAAAAATTCTTAAAAACAAAAAATCATCCAAAAAGGAGCTTACAAAAGCCATTAGTTTCTATGTGCACCTTATGGGCGACCTACACCAACCCTTACATGCTGGTTATGCAAAAGACCGTGGTGGGAACTCGGTGAAAGTAAAGTGGTTCCATAACCATACCAATCTACATAGTGTATGGGACCGAGAGATTATAGAACTTCAAAAACTAAGTTATACGGAATATGCAACTGAGCTCAATAACAGCATTGGCTCTAAAAAGAATAGAATAATGATGGGGCAACCCTTAGATTGGATGCGTGAATCACGAAAATACGTAGACAAAACATACGATCTACCAAAAGGAAAATACTGGGAATACGCATATAGCTACAAACATAAAAGCTTCATGGATCAACGCTTGTTAAAAGCGGGGCTTAGACTGGCTAAAAAATTAAATCTAATCTTCAAAAACCAATAACAATTGATAAATCTTAACTCACTCACATAAAAGAGAATGAATCCGCTTATAGGCGAGCTACTCATCAAAATAATGGCTGTAAATATTTTTATTGAACCAGAGATTATAGAGAAACCAATTTTAAAATTCATCGATGAAATAGGCATTGAAAAGCTCGGCAAGCTAGATGATAACAACGGGTTCTCAGTTTATGTTAAAGGTTACTTAGGTTCTGTTACAGAGTATGAATACCTTGGTGCTAGTGACCCAAATCTTACAGAACAAGAGGCCTGGCTAAAGTATGAGATAACAAAAGATGGTGACGAGTTTAAAATTTCTTTAAGTCTTAAGGCGCTGAATACAGTTGAAAGTGATACCGAATATGAAGTTCGTTTTGGTGAATATATTAAAGATAAAACTCAACTCATGTTTGTGAAAGAGTCTTTGATTCCAGCCGGATTGGACGTTACCCACCAGTTCAAACATACTGATAAATTGATTACTACAATTAAATTTGGTGGTGATCTATTCAGAGTGAATAAATATGACAAACTAAATGCAGCAGAAATGACAAACGGAGCCCCTTCAGGTGAAGTTAGAACAGGTTTTATCTTCAATTTTCGTCTGGGCATTGAGGAGTCTTACCTTTACGGAAAAAACAATGAGGCCTTCATTGGGCTGGATGCTGAATTTGGTTTTGCAGAGGCTTCTGCAAGGTTAAATCAAGAGGCTATTGACAACCTCACCGTGGATACAGACTACGACAACAATGGTCGACACACAGTGGACATGAGTGAAAAACGATTAGAGTTCTACACTGGTTGGAGAAAAACAAATCCTAATAAAAATCAGTATACAGTTATTTTTCGTAGTCAACTCACCGATGCTGTCACAGATTTTGATGTTTGGGGTGGAGAGAGTTATAAGACAATTACTGATAACAAAGGTGATTATTCTGTAAGTTTTACTTACGGATTTTAATCCGTCATAATATGACGATAATTTAATAGCTTATATAATACTGAAAATTAAGGATCAATTTATGAAAAAAATAACAATAGCATTAATAATTGCAATGAGTTTTAACTTGTTCGCTAAAAACACCTATTTAGTTTTAGTAAAAGACAAGCAATCTATTGAAACAGCGTATTCATTAAAAATTTGCGAAATTGAATTTGAACGCGTTTCACGTGTAAAAATGGCTAAACCTGCTAATTGTCAGTCCATTGAAGATGCACCTGATTTTTACCCAGAAATGTTAAAGCAAAATATTAATTCTGCAAAAAATATCTATCTAAAAAAGCACGCCGAAGACATCGATAAATCTAATTCTAAAGAGGACGGCAGAACAAATCTTGCCCGAAAAGTAGCTATGGGAACAACTGCACTTGGTTACATTTCAAACCCTGGCTTCTACTTTATAACCGTTATAGGCTTATTAACAGGAAGCTATTCCTATCGTGAAAGCAAACTTACTGGAGGAGGAAGCTCCGTCCTAGCAACCCTTTTGGAAACTCAAGACGCCAGCGGTATCACAAATCCAGTATTATTAGATGGAATAAAAAACCGAGATTTAATCTTGGCAAAAATAAATAACAAAGATCCTGAAGTTGCTGAAAGAACTATGCTGCTCGGTGGAAGCTTAACCAAAAAGTCTTGTGATTTCTACCGAAGATACAAAAGCCTCAGCCACTGTCGGAAATTCTCTGTAGGGGAATTTATACAAGAATATTCTACTTTACTGTCCGCAGGCCCTGAAGAACTTTATAAAAAGATGACTTGGAAATTACAAAGACATTAGTGTTTCCGTTATATATTTTTACTCAAAAAAAGTTGCCGTTTGCTGTTGGAGTTTTTGTCTTTATAAATCTTAAAGCTGTGTATCTTGATAGCCACAATGCGGCATATCAGGAGCATAGGGATTATGAACTTTTTCTTTTTTACTACTATTCTGTACCCAGCTCTTCTTTAGCATTGGGCAATAGTATGAGTTATAATCACTTCCTAAGTCATAAGTCTTAACTATATATATAAGTGCCATAGACACTAAATGGTAATTCTCATTATTTTCTTGTCGATCATTTGATTCTTTTATTTCTAACAATTTCCCTTTAGAAAATTTTAAAAGTTTTAAAACTTCCTTATCTTGAATATTTTCGATTGCAATTTTTAAATCTGTGGCAGCTTTTTGCACCGCCTTGCCACTGTAGCTAAAAAAGGCCTCATGTAGTTTTTCATTAGCTAAAAGCGTTTTCATAACACTGTTTTTAGATCCAAAAGCTAGTTCTTTTCTAGGCTTAATGGAATTTTTACGGTTTGTTTTGTTCATTTCCATCTTACTATGATCCATTTTACGGTGATCAACCTCGGTTTTGTGTATATTACTAGGGCTTTCTGCTATAGCTAAATTACTGGAAATAATTAATATGACCATTAAGGAATAAAATCTATTATTCAAAATTATTTTAGATAAGTGAATTAGTTTATTCATAAGTTCTTCCTTCTGATAAATGTTTATGTTCAAAATAACTAAATATTACTGGTACAATAAATAACGTTATCAACTCCACTAACATTCCACCTAAAACAGGAATTGCCATGGGTTTCATAACCTCACTCCCAGTTGTGGTCGCCCACATTATGGGAACAAGAGCTACAATTGTTGTCACTGTGGTCATTACAAGAGGCCGTATACGTCGAGTCCCCGCATCTATAATACATGCTTTAAGCTCTAACCAATTTTTAGGGGCTCGTTTCTTAATTACTTCTTGTAAATAAGTCATCATCACCACTCCATCATCTACAGCAATTCCGAATAAGGCAATAAAACCCACCCAAACAGCAACTGAGGTATTAAATCCACCTACCCACAACAGTATTAAACCACCTGCCATAGCTATGGGAACAGAGCTGAATATTATGGCTGAGTTTCTTAAATTTTTAATACCCAAAAATATAATTATTAAATTTATAATTAATGCCAAAGGAATAAGGGCCATCAAACGATTGGAGGCTCTTCCTTGATTTTCATACTCACCTGCCCATGTAATGGTGTATCCCTTTGGCAAATCAATGGCTTGAGCTACTTTTATTTTTGCTTCATCCACAAAACCAATCAAATCTCTTCCTTTTACATTTAACAAAACCACTGAGCGAAGAATCCCATTTTCTGATTGAATGGCAGCAGGTCCTGTGGTTATTCGTATATCTGCTAGCTGCTCGAGAGGAATGTGTTGACCTAATGGACTTGGAACAAGCACTCTTTTTAATTCTTCAATTCTATCTCTAAACTCCTTTTTATATCTGACCCTAATGGGATAACGCTCGCGGCCTTCGTAAAATTGGCCAATAGTCATTCCGCCCACTGCCGTTTGTAAAATCTTATTGACAGTACCTGTATTAATCCCATACCTAGAGGCAGCAACACGATCCACGTTGAACTCAATATAAGGCTTACCTGTGGTTTTCTCTGCATAAACCCCATAAGCCCCTTCAATCTTTTTAACTTCTTGACCCACCTGAGCGGCCAGTTTTTCTAATTGATTTAAGTCAGCTCCAAATATTTTTACTCCTACTTGAGTTTTTATACCTGTAGAAATCATACCAATACGAGTTTGAATAGGGAAATCCCAAGAATTTACAAGTCCTGGAACTTGTAAGGACTGATCTAAATCCTCCATAATTTTATAAATAGTTTTGCCTTTAGGCCACTGATCTTTTGGAATCAATTTAACAACTGTTTCAAACATGGCAACAGGTGCTGGATCAATAGCGGTCTCTGCTCTTCCTAATTTTCCAACAGCATATTCTACCAGAGGATGTTTATTAAGCACTTTATCTGTATAAGCTAATAGTTCTCGAGCTTTGGTCATACTCACATCAGGAGTTGTTACAGGCATATACAAAATATCACCCTCATTTAACGAAGGCATAAACTCTTTGCCTAAATTCACAAATGCAAGTGTACCTAAAACTAACAATACCAGAGGTGCCATTAAGAATTTCATACGATTTTCTAACACCCAATTTAAAGCAGGGCCATACTTATCAACAATAAACAGACTCACTTTATTTTTCTTAATAGGTTTTAATTTTCCTTTTAACATATATACAGAAAGCGCAGGTAAAAGAATAAGAGCTACAAGAACAGAGCCAAACATAGCCGATGTTTTTGCCCACGCAAGTGGTCCGAAAAGTTTCCCTTCACTCCCCTCTAAGCCAAAAACAGGAAGGAAGGTAACAATGGTGGTCATTACAGCAGTAAGAATGGCTGGCCCCACCTCTCTTGCAGATTTAACAATAATCTCTACTCTCTCTTTATGTTTTGCTTGTGGATGATCAGCTAAGTGGGCATATATATTTTCGGTCATAATAATGCCCATATCCACCATAGACCCAATAGCGATAACCATACCAGACAGGCTCATTACGTTTGAATCTATCCCCATCAGCTTCATCAATATAAAGCTAATTCCAACTCCAAAGGGTAATGTTAGGGAAACCAATATCGAGGATTTAAAATGAAACAAGAACAGCAGTATGACCATAACAGTAATTATAATCTCTTCTGTTAACGCAGAGTAAACCGTTCCCATTGTATTTTCAATAAGTTCTGTTCTGTCATAAAAAGGAACAATATGAACACCTTTTGGTAAACCAGCCTCTAACTCTTTTAACTTTTCTTTTACATTATCAATAACTTGTTTAGGGTTCTCACCAAATCTCATGGTAACTACACCACCAACAGTTTCTTCTCCGTTTTTATCTAGAGCCCCTCTTCTAAATCCTGGGCCAATGCCAACAGTAGCTACGTCTTTAACTCTAATTGGTGTTTTATCTTTTACTGCCAAAACAACATTTTCGATATCAGATAACGACTTAAAAAAACCTTTGCCTCGAACTACAAATTCACGGTCCCCGTCTTCAATCACTTCTGCACCAACATCAATATTACTATTTTGGATGGCGTTCACTAATTTGCTAAAATGTATGTCATAGGCAAATAACTTTTTTGGATCAACATCCACTTGATATTCTTTAACAAACCCACCAATGCTCGCAACTTCGCTAACGCCCTCTACACCCTGTAATAGATACTTTACATAGAAGTCCTGAATAGATCTTAATTCCGCCAAAGATTTAGGTGTATCACTTTTTTTATCATTCTCAATGGTGTACCAGTAAACTTGCCCTAGACCTGTGGCATCTGGACCCATTTGTGGAACCACACCTTCTGGTAAACTAGCTGCTGCGGTAGATAATTTTTCTAAAACTCGTGAGCGACTCCAGTAAAAATCTACATCATCCTTAAATATAACATAAATTGTGGAAAAACCAAATGCCGAAATTCCTCTGATATTTTTTACTCCTGGCATACCCTGCAATAGAATACTCAAGGGATACGTCACCTGTTGTTCAATATCTCTTGGCGAGCGTCCAGGCCATTTAGTAAAAACAATTTGTTGATTCTCGCCAATATCAGGAATGGCATCTACTCTGGCCGTTTTTAGACTGAAAACGGATAATAGTCCCACTAATATAAATAAAACAACCACTAAGGCTCTGTTACGAATAGAAAGTTCAATTATTTTTTGAATCATAAACTTAACCTTATTAGTGGTTGTGCCCAGCAGGCCTTTGGTTTTTCACATCTTCATAGCCACCAAATAGTTGCGCCTGTGCATCTAACAGAAAATTCCCCTCAATGACTACTTGCTCATTTTCTACTAGGCCGTGTTTCACTTCAACGTAACCACCCGCTTCGTAGCCAGTTTGAATAAGCTTTGCTTGAAATTTCTTTTCAGACACTTTCGTCCAAACGACCTTTCTTTTACCGGTATCAATAATTGCCGTCCTTGGTATAACCAATGGCAGCCCCTCGAGGTCTGCACGTAAAGTGGCATCCGCAGCCATACCCGGCTTTAATTTTCCAGAACTATTAGGTATGGTGGTCCTAATTTTTAGTGTTCTTGATTTTGGATTTAATACTGGAGCAACAAAATCAATCTCACCTTTTAAAATCTCACCAGGCAAGGACGTGAATACCATAGATACATTATGGCCAATTTTAACCAAAGCAGCGTCGTGTTCATAGACATCCATTTCTACCCAGACTCTTGAAAGATCTGAGAGTTGAAAAAAATTCTGCCCCTCTTTAAAATACTTACCTACAACCGCATTTCTTTTTCTCACAATGCCTGTAGTGGAGGAGTACACCACTATACTTCTAGGGACTTTGTCTTTTTTATACCAAGCTTCATATTGAAATTTTTTGATCCCCCAAAGCTTTAGACGCTCCTGACTTTGAGAAAGCATCTCCTTAAAATCTTTGGACTTGGACTTAATATAACTTTTTTTAGCAATTATATACTCCTCTCCAGTGGCAATAAGCTTAGGACTGTATAACTCAATAACAGGGTCTCCTTTTTTAATCAGGCTTCCCGTAGATTTTATATATACTTTTTCCACTCGCCCACCGAACCTTGCGGTGACATTACTTTCTTTTTCCTCTGATTGCAGCACTCGAGCAAGTAACCTAATTTCTTTACTCATTTTTATTGTAGTTGCCGGAAAAAACGCTGGTCTAAAATGTTGCAACTGTGATTTTTTTAATTTGATATTTGCAATAACTTTGACAGCCTGGTTTTCGTTACCATCTTTTACCATAGGTGTGCCATCTAGTGGACAAACACTTTCTTTTTCGCTGGTAACATCTGGATAATTTTTGCATCGCCATAGGGTTTTAACTTCTGCAGCAACTTGCGTTGCTGACTGACTCTCCTCTTCTTCCTCATCCTCTTCCACCTCTACTTTTGTCAAATTCATATGACAAATGGGACATTTCCCAGATTGACCTTCTCTGATTTGTGGGTGCATGGCACAGGTGTAGTAGCTACTGACTTCGCTCCCTTGTTGACCTAGCGGGCTTGGATGGTCCTTGTGCACGGAATGACTATCTTCAGAGGCAGATTTTAGGTTGTCCATATTGTGACTTGAGTGATCATTTGCGGACCCCTTATCTTTAGAATTAGGCTTCGCCTCACTGGTTGTACCCTCTTTCACAAGAGTGTCTTTTGATAAAAACTCCATAAATGGATTCTTATCACACCCCAATAGCATAGTTCCAAATGTAAATAAAATAAATAATTTACTCATAAAGTTTCTCTCCAACTAAAAATTTGTAATTAACCTGCGCCTTAGCAAGGCTTGCAATTAACATAGCTTTCTTAACTAATAACTTTTGTAATTTTAATTCTGACTGTAACAATTCGACGTAACTGGAGCGCCCCAGGCGATAGGACTTGGTTGTAATTTCTCTTGAATTTTCAGCGAATTGTATGGTTTTGTTTTTTAAAATCCCTAGCTCTGCAGATATTTTTTCTACTTCGTAAATTATTTTTTCTTTTTTAGCATTTTTTGATTTTTTATAATCAGCTAAGGTCTTTATTATTTCCAGCTTTTTAAACGTGGCCTGATCGTAAGCAGCATATTTGTTACTAGAAAATGGTAAAGGCATTGATATAGCGGCTGATAAAAAATCTCCTTGATCATCTATATTTGCTCTCTTAGTGTACCCTAGAGACACTGTTATGTCGGGAATATACGCTAATTTTCGAGCGGTGAGAAAGCTTTCACTAGCTCGTTGTTTTGACATTAGAGCTAGCTCCCTCACATCTTGTATTTTTTTCTTGGCAACTAACATTCCCCATGGAACCGAAGCTAAATTCACATTGCCTTTCATTCCTAATAAATAATTAAGCGAGGTAAATTGTTGTTTAAGTTCAAACTTTTTGTTACTTAAGCTGGCTTCCACCTCTGATTTTCTGATTTGGATATCTAATAATGCTTGTTGAGAAATCTTACCATTTGCATATAACTTTTTAGATACTTTGAGGGTGTTTTTTATCCAACTGAGATTTTCTTTATATATGAATATTTGTTTATCTATTTTTTTGCTCTCAATAAGTGCCCACCAAAGCCTTTGTAAAAGCTCCTGTTTTTTTAACTGAGAACTATAATTCAAAGCTACACCCAACTGAGAGTAAGCATTTTTAATATTTCTATATTTTGATGAAAGTGCTATTTTTTGGGAAACTGAAAACTCAAGTCCTGTCATTGGCGTTTTGTCATTTGCTAAAGAATCTTTGGGATAATTTTTTGCTGCTATCTTTAACATGGGATCTCCCCAGGACCCTTTAATTTCCCCTTGTTCCCTAAGGGCTAAAGCTTTATTTTTTATAAGTTCAACAGCGTCATGTTTTTTTATAACCTCTACTGCCTCATTAAAAGTATAGGCTTGAACCATGGAGGAAAAAACAGCAACAAATATAAGTATATAAATTTTCTTAGTAGTTATATAATTAGACATCATTTTAACCTCTCCAAAGAATTATTAACCCATTCTGCAACAGCCTGCTTCTCTTTAAGTCTAAGCTTAGAGTCGGCATGCATAAGACGATACGTTAATGGTGGCATTTCCCCACCTAAAACAGTTTTTTTAATACTCACAAGATCTTCTAATGGAGAGTCATGACTTACAAATGGAAAGTCTTTAGAGAAGTCGAGGTGTTTTTTGGCTTCAAAGATTTTATGGTCAATAAACTGTTGAACACCAGGAATACTATAATACCAAGGATGCACCGTCTTATCTGAATGACAGTCATAACAAGCTTTCAGAAATAGGGGTTTTACATTTTGCATATAAGAGGTATTAATTTGGCCATATATATTCAGTAGCCTTTGTTTTTCATTTAAGGACTGGCTCTGATCCGCTTCATGATGAGTTTTAATTTCGCTTACATTCGCATGTTTCTTATCCCCATGAGCAAGAGCTCTGGCTCCAGAGATAACAAACACTAATATAATCATTAAATTCATCATTAAACCTTCAAATCGTATTTATAGTTATTACGATAATGGCGTATAATTTGTGACAATTTTATTCTTTTCCTTAATAGCGCACATAATAGTTAAATATAAAAATAACTATTAACATTAATTTTCTGACAGATGCCTACAAATTCAATGAGATATTATACACTTATGTGTGTTAGTTGATCTGATGGCTAAAGCACGCAATTAATTTGTCACAAACAGCCCCTTTCCATCGTTATATGTAAAGAGAGGCCTAAATCATTTTTTAAGAATTGATTTACGAATAGAATAGAAATTTAAAGTGAGTTTATATCATGAAAAACAAGCGAACTAAGCTACAGTTAAATGAAGATTTCGATGATTTTCTTCATAATAACCACATTAAAACTCCCAACTCTCTGAGCAGTCTCATACTCAAGTCCATTCAATCACATACCTCGCCAAGCCATAGTGTTGTTTTTATTAAGCTCCTTGGCATTCAATGTTTTATTGGCATTATTAGCCTTGCTTTTTGCCCCCAATTTAATTTAAGTCTAACAAATAATTATGAGGTCTTCCACTATCTGCACCACACCTTTGGAGCGAATGTTTGCATGGCTATTTGTGGCTCTATTTTTGTGGGCTCAGGAGCTGTGTTTGCCTCGTATATACTTAGAATGAATGAGGTTAATTTAATTTATCAAAATAAATATCTCTATTACCTAACTGTCTCTCTAATCGCTGTCTCACTTTTTTCATTTATTGGAACAGATCTTTATTTTAAGCTCGCTATTTTCTGGATTGCTGGTGCCAGCCTATCAGGAGCCTTTTTATTAAAATTCAACAGGCTCGTTCGCATACAGTTCACCGCCCATTATCTTTAAATGGGCCGAACTAAATTCATTTATTTCTTTTGAATAGATAAGATATAATTACTTATATCTAGTGATTCCTTGGTGGAAATCAAATCTTTCCACTTGGGCATTTCTTTGCTGCGACCTTCATTGATTTGAAACACAACATAGTGGTTTGAGTAATCTTTAGAAAATGTTGTTAGATTTCCAGGTTTAATTTTTAATTTTTCAGCCTGAGGACCATCTCCTGTCCCGTTACTTCCATGACATTTTTCACAATGCATAGTAAAAAGCTTTTTACCTCGTGTCACAGAGCCTGCATCTTGTTCATAAACTTTGGTTGGCCTTGGACCAGAAAATACCGTCCAACCATGTCGAGTGCCGTCTGAGTTTCTAAAACTTCCTTCTTTAGTCTTTAACGACTCACATGATAATATAAAAAGACCACTTAAAACCAGTATTATTAGATTCTTCACTCACACACTCCTTAAATCGTAAGTTTATTTAACTAATTATATTTCAATATGTCACTGATTAGAATCATAACACCAATCACCATGCTCACATTAAAGGCTAAACCCATGGAGTCCCCATTTCAAACCTAAATTCTTATGAATCTATGTTGTGAAATGCATCATCCAATTCTAATATGAGTCCGACTCAAGATCCACTCCAAGATCCTGATCTTGAAGCGCTTTAAAATCATCTACAAACTTATAGTTGATTCCATAACGGTTTAAATCTAAGTAAGCCGCTGTCACAGGGTCTTCATTTTTCATCACTTCTGTGAGGCGATCATAAGACTTCCAAAATTCATTGTCTGTACGCGCCCGCGCCCTACCGTAAGTAGCAACAAGATCTGAGTATTGCTTTTCTGTAGTCATATTTTTTAAGCCAGTAATAAACCCTTGCATTTTGGCTAAAGTCGTATGGAAAATCATATTTGGGTAAGAACCAAGTACGCCTTTATAAAAGTACACACTGTCTTCGTCTATATTTCGTCGATCATTCTCAGAGGATATCCAAGCCACATTATAGTGCTCTTTCTGTCGTGTCATAGTATAAATTTTAGCTTTACCATTTGGCAGTTCAACGACAATACTCGCCAAACTTGGCATAAACTGCACATACGGAGCCTGCTTTTTTCGGAGTGAGGCAACTTTTTGTAACTGGGCCTCAAGCTGTGCAATGCGCTGAATAGGCTTTACAACTTGTTTAGATAAATTATAGTGAACAGATTTATCTAAGTTAATATTATCTTTATAATTACTTGCCAGCCTAGTCTTTAACTTAGCAGCAAACTCTGCCCGTATTTTTTTGAAATAAATATCTTTTTCTTCTTGAGATTCCATTTCCCCTAGGCTCACATCAGCTAGTACTGTGGCATAGTCATCCCCATTTTCAATTTCCATCCCCACCAAAGGGTATCGTCTCTCAACTTTTGACTTTTCACCATAAATCTTTTTTGAAATTTTACCTAGTTTATGACTTGTCTCTACATACCAAGAGTCGCGCATAGGCTGACGCACTTGTTTAGGTAAAAACCTTAAGTAGTTTTCTTCCGCCTCCATTTTAATCATGGACATATATATGCGGCTAGAAAGGTGGTGCTTTGCATCTCCAAAGGGTTCAAACCCGGCAACGAGTGTATAATACAATCTCTCAAATAACGAGTAGTCCAAAACAAAAACTGTCTTGGAGGTTCCACCAACCATACCCTTTACAACACTGGCTGAGTCATAGTTTCTTAAAACCGTGAGACTTGAAGATGTGTTCGCGCCTCCCACTTCATTTGCTCCTATACCCGTCCATATGTCCTCAACAGAGTATTCTTTTTTTCTTTTCGCTTTCTCTTCTCTAAAATCCTGCCAATGCCATCGACGAAACTTACCTTTATACAGGCCCTCAATAATTGATAAACTAGAGCCAGCACTTGCCGGCTGATCTAAAAGTAGAGCTACTTCACCTAGTTTTTTCTTGTTTAATGTACCCATATAATCTGAGCTTGGCTTCACAAAAAATGTGTAAAATTGCTCGTCAATAGAGTTCACAGCCGTGTTCCCCTTACACACAGGTCCTCGAATAAATGTCATCACATGGTATTGAGCATCGTCCAAAAGGTATTGGTAACGTGCTTTCACGGGGATATCCTTAAAAACTATAAATGGGTTTGATGCAATATCATCTAGGCGTGATCGTTCTTCATCAAAATCTTTAGAAACTTCCCAGTTTCCCGCAGCGCCTCTAAAAAATAAGTCTTTCACACGCTCTATTTTATTGAGATCCATTAATAATGTGATATGTGTCTTATGCACCAAGGTAGATGTAATTTTCTCAAAACAATAGTTACCTTTATTCTTAGAAATCTCCATCATCAGCCGACCTGTTTTTGGATTTTTACGAAATGAGGTTTTACTCCCTGCTAGTGAATTCCAAGGTCGGCGCAAGTTCACTGGGTCAATTTCTTTGTCGCAAGTATTATAACTTCGAACTAATTTATAAAAATCCTTAGTACCGTTATCTTTATCAAAATATACATGTGCATAAAAAAGATGTTCAAATAAATATCGGCTCACTAGTCTTTGTTTTTTAGCCTGCATGGAGCGCTCTGATTTACCCGAGTTCAGGAATTCCTCCCATTTCTCCAGAACTAATTTATCCTCTTCCTGAGGCACACGTTTCTGTTTTAATTCTACCTTTGAAGGCATGGGTGCACCAGCTTGTTCCCAAAGCTCAATGGTTTTTATTTTGTCATCACTAATAGGTGGTAGACCATAGGGCATACCTGACGGGGTTTTATCTGCATATAATCTTGTACTCAAGTGCTTCTCTAATTCTGGTTTATCAACCGGACATTGCCTAGAATACTCAGCTTGATACTCCTTAAAAGCATACATACTTTTCCCATCAACAATGGGACCAGGATTTTCTTTTCTGTTGTTCACAAGCAGAGATAAAAAACTATTTTCTTGGGCAGGTCCTCCGTTGTCAATTACTGAGGTAAACCCTTTTTCTCTCCATTTCTCTACTGATGTGGCGTCAGTATAAAGCCTTGTAGGCTCAATATAAAATAATCGTTTGGAATTAAAAACCACACGCTTACCACCTAAAACAGTACGACCGACATTAGTTACTTTTTTAAGTATACTTGAATCTTCTCCAGATCCATCCATATGGTCTGCCCATTTATAAGCATTATTCCATAAAGAATCTTCTTTAAAGGGAGTGATTAAACCTCTCATCAACCCTTCTGGTGATGTGAGCTTTAACTGGCATGGAGAATTGTAGCAACTGTGACATTGTATACACCGTTTATCAAATATTTTCTGTATTTCAGAGTACTTAACCTTTTGCTTTATCTCTGCCTCTGAGTGGCTTTGGGCATTCAAAGAAAAAGAACTGAGCACAAGTAAAGTAAATAGTAAGAAACTCTTAATTTGATGAGAAAATTTAATTTGTAGCATAGATTACAATCCTCTTAAATTTATTTTTATTAGGGCAAGCTGAGCCATAATAATTTCTATTAATACGAACTGTTTTTTTAACACATTATGCTGAGTTCACTTTCTTTCTGAGAGGAGATTGTAAAATTTTTACGCCATAGTGAAGCTTGACCTCTACAAAGGGCTTTAATAGGCTTCTATATTATGAAAAACTTATGTATTTTATTCCTAAGTCTTATAGTTGGTATAGTTCCTGTAACACACGCCAGTGAGCTAATCCGCGCCTCTGAAGATCCCTTTGTTCAACAGCTAAAAAACAGACATCCAAATGCTAAAATTAAATATGTAAGCATGAATGAGTATAATCAAGTGATGAAGTCTCATCAACCAAAAGATACTTCCACTAAACCCCTCAAACCCAAAAATAAAAAAAATTATGTTACAGGCTCAGATCGCTGCTTCTCCGTTATGAACAAAAAAAACAACAAGACATACCCTAAAGAAAAAAACACTCCACATAACAACAAAGGCCCTAACTTTGGCGGCACTATGAACTACAGTTCCAGTAGCAACAAAGATGCCCTTGTTGTTGTTGCCGTAATCGGCGTGGTGGCTGTTGCCGCCCTTGTTGTCTATGCAGGACAATTTGTTTACGAGTCTATAAATGATAATTTTAAATGCCAGGCCTGGCAAGAACTGGGATTTCGTTATTCAAACATTACTGACTCAACAGAAACCCAGTTTAGAAATGGTAATTTTAAGGGAATTTTTTACTCAAACACACATTACATCCCCATAGGAACAATGGGGCTTAATGTGGAGCTTGGAACTTTTAATTTAAACTTAGAGACTCAAGATAACTTTAATACCAACACATATAGCGGCTCCTACCTTATGCTAGGTCCGTCATTTACATTCCCCTTATCCACCAACCAATTTTTTAATCTAGAACTACTGGGGGGCACTGCTAGCACGGATGATATTGGCTTATTGAGCACTTTAAGGGCGGGCTACAATGTTGTGATATCAGATACAGTTTCCCTAAATTTAAGCCTTGGTGCTGCATATATTAAAGTTAAAGGTCTCGAGGGTTACTTAGGCCATGCTGATGATCTTAATTACCTATCTGGCTTTCAATTCTCTTTTAGATATTGAAGCCTAATGCTTCGCTTCAAAAAGAGTCTCGATAAAACTTATCTTAATGTATTATATTCATTTATTTTTTTGTGTTTTATTCTTGAAAAGTATTATGTTACAAATTCTTCATGTCTTTAAGTGTTATAGCCACTCCAATTGGTAACCTAGGTGATATTTCTTATCGCTCAGTTGAGATTTTAAAAGCTGCAGATTTAATAATTGGCGAAGAACGTAAAGTGGTATCAAAGCTGATTAAGCACTTAAGTTTAGGTAGAAAAGAGATTGAACTACTTAACGAGCATTCGGACCAAGAAGATTTGGATTTTTTACTTAACGAATGTAGAATTAAAACTATCGCTTTAGTGTCTGATTGTGGCACACCAGGTTTTTGCGATCCCGGGGCACTATTAGTAAAGGCATGTAGAAAAGCCGGAATTAAAATTGATATTTTACCTGGAGCTTCTAGTTTAATGAGCTTTTTAAGTGGATGTGGAGAACGACTGGATCAGTTTTTCTTCCGAGGATTTATCCCTGCAAAAAACGAACTCCGACTTATTGAATTGCAAAAGTTGAAAAAAATTAATGAACCCATAATTCTAATGGACACCCCTTATCGTCTTACCAAAACTCTAGAAGACTTATGTGCTCATTTTCCTAGTAAAAAAATAATAATTGCCACAGATCTAACTAAAGAAGCCGAAGTGTTTGCCCAAGGTAGCCCGAAGCAACTTCTCTCTCAATTTAAAGGGCAAAAATTAGAATTTATTCTAGCTATATTATAAAGGCGTTGAACCTCTCTTTTAGGTATTAAGAGTCCTTGCCGCTTATTGTTATAGTTTCAGCGTTGCATCCCTTTAAAGCCACTCCATTAAGATTTCAAATAAATTTACTGATTTGTATCAGTTTTTATATGGGCTGAGTGAAAAAAATTCGTTACTTAGCTTGTTTTGCTAGTCTTTGTTTGAAGCCAGTGATATTTTTTTTGTAGGGATTTATTTATAAGATTAAATATAAGTAATTAAGGGGGAATTAATGAGGGGTCATTTATTATTTATTGCTGTGGTTGCAATTAGTTTTTTTCAAACCAACGCTCAACAAAATCAAAACGAGCTGAATAGTCTGGATCATCTTTTTTCTAGCGACACCCCTCTTGAGGATGTTGTGGATACGGACACCCGCCTTAAAGAACTATTAAAAGAAGATGGCATAAAGCCAATACAAGTTAAGCTAGATCAGTCCTCTGATATATATAAACTAGGTTCAGCACTTTTTTCTGATGTTCGCCTTTCCGGCAACAAGAACACTTCTTGTATGACCTGCCACCATGCTTTTAATGGATCTTCTGATAGCTTACCAGTGAGTGTTGGCGAAGGGGGGCTTGGTGAAGGATACTCCCGCACACTGAGCGGGGCTCATATTATCCCCAGACATTCCCCTCAAGTTTTCAATATGAAGTATTTAGACCCGAAAGAATTATTTTGGGACGGACGCGTTTCATATAATAAAGAAAAACATAGTTATCAAACACCAGAAGAGGGGCTAAATGGTGAAAATCCTAAGCTTAAATACATTACTGATGTTCTAAACTCAACTTTAGCTGCCCAGGCTCTATTCCCTCTTACTAGTCGCGAAGAAATGCTCGGCAAAAAAAATAGTAATGAGATTGCTGCCAACACATCTTCAGAAGATATTTGGAATGCCATTACCCAAAGAGTGCTTCAGGTTGAGAGATACAAAGTTCTTTTTAAAAAGGCTTTCCCAAAACTTACCGATCTGAATCAAGTTAATATTGGGCATATAGCTAATGCTTTGGCCTATTTCCAAGAAAACTTCTTTGTTAAGCTCAATTCGCCTTTTGATAAATACGTAGCTGGTGATTCAAAAGCTATGACAGAAACCGAAAAACGAGGGGCCATTTTATTTTACTCCAAAAGTCGTTGTTTCATTTGCCATAAAGGTCTTTTACAAACTGATGGAGGCTTTAAAAATGTAGGTTTCCCTCAAATTGGACCCGGTAAGGATGAAAATCGTAATGACTATGGTCAATTTTTAGTGACTAACAATCCTAGTGACAAGTATCGATTTAAAACCCCTAGCTTACGTAACCTTGCTGATACTGCGCCATATGGACATTCAGGTTCTATGCCTACCATTGAAAGTGTAGTGAACCATTACACTCACCCTATGCGGGCGAACCATCACTATGAAGAAACTGAAGAAGGACTTCCATATGTTCTCAAACTTCAAACTCAACATATGAATGAACGAGTAAGAAACGTGGATCCAAACATCACTCCCCGAGGTATCTTTATTAGTCCTGATGATAGAAAAGATTTAATTCAGTTTTTAAAGACAGGATTGAGATCTATTTAAATGAGTTGAGATGATTACTGAGCCTTATATTTATCTCATTAAACATTTTTTTAATATGCAAAAGCCTTTTTGTGAGAGACGTGGATCGCTTGAAGTTAAGTATTTCCACTGAACAGTGAGCCTTCCTGGCTCTCATTATTTAAAACTCGGGCTCCTGCCCTCGCTCTTTCAGAGCGCTTCGCGTTTTAAACAATCTAATAAAATTAAAATGTTATATCTTTATTAACCTCTGCCGAATGCCCAGCATTTTTCGAGAAAATAAGGCTGAAATAATTATGAATAAAGTGAATGTTTTAGCATTCGCTTTCACTAATATTTAAATAACATTGGCCCATAAAAACATGAGGTTGAACCCCAAGTATCTATTAAATCACAGCAAGTAGAATGACCAAAGAGGCTTGGGAGAGGTAGAAAACCACAGTTGTTAAAAGTTCAATCTGTTCTTCACTTTTTGTGATTATAGCCGGGTGTTCTTTATATTTAATGTATTTCTCAATCACGACCTTTTCTTCAATGATATTAAATATGAAGGATTGGATAAATGTGAAAACATAGACAAAACTAAAGATAATCAAAAATTGTGTAAATTTACTAGAAGCATCCGCAAAGTAATCTTTTGTTAAAAATAGTACAAAGCTCAGTATTGTTGGCCACACTAAGTATTTCACCAGCAACCTCTGCCAGTTCTTGGCTTTCTTTCGAATTCTTCCCCAGGATGCACCTATAAATTCACTACGAAGTACATAGGCCTTCAGTTTACTATCTTTTACAAGTTCTGGCTTTACTTTTAAAATCCTGTCTAGCACTTGGTGAGAACCATTTAAAATAGACAAAAAAGTAAATCTCTGGCCTGTGTTTAATTTTATACTAAACCCACCGAAGAACCTGGGTGGTAGAATGGAAAATTTCAGAGACTCAATGTGATTAAATAGGATTTCTTTTTTTTGTTTCTTAAAGTAGATTTCAATGCGGTCTTCATAGAGCTTGTACTTGGAAAAGACTCGTGGGCGAACAAAAACAAATAGGCGAAAAAATATTGATAAAATAACTGTGGATAATACAACAATCTTAACAACAGCCTCTATCCAGGTCCCCTGCATAATTGCATAGATATTTAGACGAATTATCACTAATTCAGCAAAAATAAGCGCCGAAAACACCACCCAGTATACTTTGTGTATCAATGGGTGGTAATTTAGCACTTGCACAGGTTTTAAAAGCTCTGATGACATAGGGTTCCATTATTACTTGTCTAAAACCTCTTGGCAAGCCACCTTTTTCTATTTAATAATCATTTGTGAAATTGTTGGTAGACTTACCAACGACTCGAGCAGTTACGGAACGACTGACAAAACGCTTTTAGGAGACTCATTCCTATTGCGCCCCAGGGAGGGACTATGAAAAAAACATTTATTGTTTTATTTCTAACGCTTTTAATCTCACCATTTGCTTATTGCATGGATCAAACCATGTTTAAAGATTTGCCACCAAAAGATGAAATGCTGGTCCAAATTGGGGATCAACCTGATAAAGCATTAAATCCTAATGCTTTTGAAGTGCTTGTTTGGAATGTGTATAAAGCATACTGTGAAAACGAAAAAGCTTCTGGTTGTGATACAAAGAACTGGTCTGATGATTTTATCCATATAACTAAACAATCGCATATTATTCTTACCCAAGAATCTGTACTCTCGCCAATTATGTATGAAGTTTTTGAAGTTCTAAGCAATTTCCAATGGAACTTTGCTATTTCCTTTTTCCAAGATAACAAACACCCCACTGGCGTGAATACGGCCACTAGTACTGGCTCTAAAAATAAGCCCATTGCTCTTAGAAGTCCCGATAAAGAAGGGGGATTCACAACGCCTAAAACCATAATGGTGGTCTACCATAAAATTGCTGGGCAAAAAGAAGAGCTTATGAGTGTCAATATACATGCCATAAACGTGCACACACTGTCCGCTTTTAAAAGACATATAAAACAAACTCAAGACCTTATTAAGCAACATAATGGCCCAATTTTTTTTGCTGGAGATTTTAACACCCATGTAAAATCACGTTTAAAGTTTTTAAATAAATATTTTATACAAAAATTAGGGTTTACCAAAGTTCCTTTTAAACATGAAAAGGATTTAACGGTTTATCTAAAAGGCAAAAAGGTGGGTATCCTGGACCACGCTTACGTACGCGGTCTTCAGGTCATTGATTCACAAGTGTTTGGAGAAAATTGTAAGAGCTGCAACATTAGTTCTTCGGACCACAAACCCTTTAAAGTGAGATTAAAACTTAAGCCCTAGCTTGAAAGAAGATCGAGAAGCTCCCATAACTGTACCTGTTTCAAATCCAAGAGTAAGAAATAAAAGGTTTAACTGAACCCCTGCTACCAATTGTGTTCCTGATAGAGATGAGGAAATACTATTTCCAGTGGTGAAAGTGAAACCACTGTCTGATGCAGTAGCATTAAATTTTGTGTCTCCAGATATACTTACAGAACCAAAACCAAAATAAGGTTCAATAAACATAAAATCCTTACTGATCATGAACATCAAAGTTGTATTTGTAGTGTCAAAATCATATTGGCCTGTGGCCCCAGGGACTGATTGCGCCAAAGACATACTCAAGTTAGCCATGGAAGCACTCACTGAAAGATCAACCGGTAAATCAAGCATTCCTTTGGTTAGAGTCCATTTTGCAGCAAAACTGTTTGAGCTAAAACCTGCTCCGTCAGCATCAAAGCTTGGTACTAAGTTAAATTCAAGGCCCACACCATAAGGTACGGAAATGGCTGCGGCCAAACCTGCATGTGGCAGTATAATCTCGCCAGCATTGGCATCTGCGGCTCTAGTTAGGGTTGAGATCTTATCAGCTGCTGTGGTCCCCACATAACCCGCAACCTCTATTCCAAAAATGGTTCCTAATGCTGATGCCGGCCTTAAAGACACATGTGTAAAACCCGAAGCTAAATCTTGAACCACTCCGTCCACATCATTTTGATCCATGGATTCAAAAGATATGTTTGCTAATGCCGTATGTGACAACAAAAATACACTGGTTAAAATCAATAATAATTTAGTCATTTTATTCTCCTTATATTTATCCTAAGAATACCTCTGATTTTATCTTAGGTCACAAAGCTTAGCGCTTCTGGCCCTTGGTCACTGGTCTATGGGTTTATGAGTTCAGATTTGGGTGCAAAGTAGACAGTTTTCCATCCATGAGAGATCAGGGGCTAGCCGCCCCTGAAACCCGCAATTCTTCAACATCGTGTTGAAGAATCTATAAATAACTAAATATTTCGGGTCACTATGAGTTTGTTTTATAGATTCCCCCACACGACGTGGGGGAATTGGTGGGTTCGGGCCGCCTTTAGGCCCGATCTCCCACGGACGGAAAGGTACCTATGGGAAAGCCAAAACCCCCACTCATAAGCCTATAAGGCTATGAATAATAAAACATAACAGCAAATAAATAACTCCATTTGTAATAATTTGTGTTTACCTGAAAAAGACACTTTTAGACTTATGCCAGATACTGATATAGTTAATTCATAGGGGTATAAATTATGAAACTTGAACGCATGCAATTATTACTTATGAGTATACTATGTATATTAGCTTTCTCTAGCTTGTGGGCTAAGTATATTGACAACCATACACATATTGCATGTTTTGGCTATAAATCAGATTGTTATGTTTCTAAAACCATGAAAGATAGTTTTAAGTTTTATGGCTATCAGTATATTTTTGGTCTGAGTGAAAAAAAGGCTCAAACATACGGTGATCAAATTTTATTTAAAATTCTTGATGAACAAATTCAAGATTCAAAATGGGTGGACCAAGCAGTTCTATTAGCCATGGATCAAGTTTACTCTGAGCAAGGTAAGGTTTTAAAAGACAAAACTGTATTTTACATTCCAAATGACTATATTTCTGAAAATATAAAAAAATATAATACTTTTTTATTTGGAGCTTCTGTTCACCCATATCGAAAAGACGCCTTAAAAGAACTGGAAAAAGTTAAAGCTAATGGTGCCGTCCTAGTTAAATTACTTCCAGCAATCCAAAAATTTGATATTAAAAATCCTTTAACTATTGAGTACTTTAAAAAACTTAAAAAATTAAATCTCCCCCTACTCATTCATGTGGATGACGAAAGTGCTTTTTCCAAAAGTCATAAAGAATCTACATTCCCTTATGATCTTGAGATTCCTTTAAAACTGGGGGTAACGGTTATTTGTGCTCATGCGGCATCGGCAGGTCAAACAAAAGGAAAGGATAATTTTGAGATATTTATTGAATTTGCTAAAAAATATCCAAATCTTTATGCCGATATATCTGGGTTAGTTATTAAAAAAACTCGATTTGGTCATCTAGAAAGAGTGCTTAAACATAAGGAAATCTATGGTCAGTTGATCTATGGCTCTGATTTCCCCTTGAGTTCTCAAGTTATGTCTTCACCCTTTTATTATAGAGCTCGGCTGGGGTTCTTTAATTCCATAGGAATGTCTTTTACAACAAACACCTGGGACCGAGATGTGGAATTGAAAAAAGCACTGGGCGTACCTGAAAGTATTTTTGAAAACTCAAGGCGCCTTCTTTTGCAAAATCAAAAAGCTAACCTTTAATCCACCATTTTCAAAATTCTTTGTTCGTCTTTTATAAGCCTTAATGGGCTTTAAGCCACGTACGTTTTTTACAGGTAGTAAAATACCAATATTTTCTGGTGAATACTTTTTAATAATTTGCATAATCAACCAATGAAAATCATTATTTCTTAAACCTTCAGTTTTGATGCGCTCACCATATGGTGGATTACAAATCACCCAGTTTCGCTGAACAGTGGTATCCTTTTCTAATGGCTTACCATCAGGGGGCTTTGCTTCATTATTTTCAATTTCATCAGCTTTAAATATATCCTGTTCTTGAAATTTAATTAATTTTCGTAGTGACACATTCTGGGTATTAGCTAAATTTTGATGAGAGGCCTCAATAGATTTATCTGAAATATCATAGCCCTCAAGACCTGCCCATTGATAAGTACTTTCCTCAAATACTCCAGGTTTTTCCAATTGCTCAGCTGTTAACATTTTATCACAACCGTATGGACGTAGTTTATTTTTTGTAAATAGCTGAGCGGCCTCCAACAACAATGTACCACTGCCACACATGGGGTCTATTAACTTAATTTTTCCAATGTCTTCAGCAGCCTGGGTCCAATTTTTGGACCCAAACATTTCATAAACCATAGCTGCTGCCAAATTTTCTCTAATGGGAGCGTCGGTGGAAAAGGTTTTATAACCTCGCTGATGCAAGTGGTCCCCTGAAAGATCAACACTTACAAAACACTGATCATTAAAAAATCGAATAAATAGCTTTTGCGGTTTTATGTCCTCTAATTTCAGCGATGCATCTTTAGACTTTTGCAGGGCTTCAAAAACAGTGAGCTGGACTCTTTTTCTATTATTTATACGAGACTTATGCACTGAGGTCACAATATCCATATGCTTGGAGTTAAGAAGCCCTCCCCATTTGATCTTTTGAATCTTCTGAAAGAGCTTGGGGAAATCTCGACAACGAAAATCTGTTAATCGAAGTAAAATCCTTGAGGGTACTTTTAGGCAAGTGTTTAGCTCACAAGCCTTTGCAAATGTGGATGTAAACTCCACCCCTCCCTTAAGTTCTTCAAGGTCTTTGGCTTCTTTATGCCAAAATACAAGTTCTTGTGCTGCTAGTTGCTCCAACCCCAAAGGTGTGACTAAAAAGAACCGTTTTAATTCATTAATTTCCTTATTATCCATAACTAATGATTATTATACCAAATCACTTGCTTAAGTGAGCTGATTTTGGAAAAATATAAAAATAACAAGGAGATCTTATGAAAAAACTATTAGCATTACTATTTGTGGGGATGTTTTCCCTAAACGCACACGCACTATTCCTAGAGCCATATGTTGGTTACGAAAGAGGTGTTTACGGATTGACTGACCATAGCGGCACATTAGTGGGTGGACGTATTGGTACAGAAATCGCTGTATTATTCTTTGTGGGAGCCGATGTTATGATGCTTGCCTCAGGAACTGCAGATACCATTGGAGCCTCTGGGGATATGTCTAGATCTACAATGGGTCTTGTCTTTGGTGTAGATTTGCCTCTAGTGAAGGCTTGGGTGGGTTACAACTTCCAAGATAACTTCTCTTTTACATACGGCAACACTACTACTGATTATGAAAGTACTTCTCAAAAAGTGGGCGTTGGATTTACTGTATTTCCAATGATCAGTGCCAATCTAGAGTATATCAACTCTGAGATTTCAAAAGCAGGTACAACCACTGTAGGACTTGATTCCAATTTGGGCACATACCTACTCAGCTTAAGCTTTACTCTGTAAACGCCTAATTTTAGGTCACTATTTCGCTCTGCGCTGTTTAATGTTTTAATTGTTGAACAGCGCACCAGAGTGAAGTACATTCAATTTTCTTTGAAATTCATTACCACGTGGGGTGGTAGTTAAGTTGGTTATAACGCTGGCCTGTCACGCCGGAGGCCGCGGGTTCGAGTCCCGTCCACCCCGCCATTTTTCGCTAAGTCCAAAGAGCAAGTTTTCTAAGTTTTTAAAATGATTAACAAATGCCTTATGCGCTCAAAATCGTTCTGATTTTTTAGCATTTCAATTTATTTCAACTCATTTCCTAGCATTTACTGAATTTGCGCTGAATGTTCACTGAATCCAAAGCTCATCCATATTCTCTCTTAAGAGACTTTAATTACGTTTGAAAAAGCAAAAGTCTTTCGAAAGGGGTTTACCTTAAGAACGTCTTACTACAAACCGAGTGAGGCTTTATGGTGTTACAAAAAATATTAAAGGCACTGATACGTGAAAATGACGTCACAGTTGCTCAACTATCTAGGTCAACCAAGTTGGCCCGTCAAACTATTGATAATTGGCTATCTGGCCAAGAACCCCGCAGTTTGGCTCAAGTTAAGAAGGTCGCTGATTACTTTGGTGTATCTGTCGACTACCTTTGTTTTGGCCAAGAGAAAAAGGAAACGAAGATTCAAGACTATGGCGAAGAAATAAATGCTGGGGTTTTTGAAGTCGTGTTAAGGAGAGTAAAAAAATGAATTTAATCATTGGACTTTGTACTTTATTACTATCCTTCAATACCCTTGCGCAGGAAAAGATTCAAAAACTTGATTATCAATTAAATGCTCGAGGAAAGCAGACAGCTACTTGTATATCTTTTTTTGCTGCCGTTAGAGTTGTAGCTGAAGAGAAATTTCCAAGGCTGAAGACATTCAGTGGTGGTATTGGAAATGATCTGCCCCACAGTCATCGGCTTTACTTTTCTGCTGATAATAGGAAAATTCAGCTAAAGAAGGTTATTCCGGTTGAGGGTCGCAAGCAGGCTATGAAAATTATTGATAAAAAGAAATCTGCATTTATTAGTGAGCTAAGAAAAGGCTTTCCTAAAATGACTAGAACCTCAGTTGAGAACTGGGATACTTGCGCAGATTTAAATATGCAGTGGATTAAGGTTGTGCCTATAGAGGGATTTTACTAATTTAAGTAGTTTCCTTGCTTCTCTCAAAACTAAGGATTCTAGATTTCTCTTCAGCTGTCGCCATTTTAGTTTCATCAGCAATTCGTTTCTTTAAAAAAGCCACCATTCTCTTTTTGAAAGACCGAACATCTCTAGTGTCTTCTCGCCATTCTTCAACCCGAGTTAACGTAGATTCTAAAATACGAACTCTTCCAAATTGTCCGCTATAAACCTGTCTATAAAACTCAACAATCATAATTAGATCAGAGTTATATTCTTCAGAATTATTAGTTAAATCAACAATATCTAGGACCAAATTATCCACAGCGGGAGTTCCTGAGTATTTTCGCATTATACGTAAAACACTTTCTATATTCTTGGTTAAGTCTGTTTTCAACATAACCCTTAAATAGCTCTCAAGCCGCAGAGAAAATGTTGGTTCAACAATGTTCAACACAGTTAAGTAACTATTGTGCCTAGAACACGAATAATCAATTTTAGGCACTAGCCATGGCACAAGATCAATTTCATTTTTGCTAATGTGACTGGAGAGGCGATTCATTTCATAAGGAAGGTTATGGTCATTTTTAGACTCAACAATTGTGCTGAAATATTTAAGAATCATTTTTTCATCGACGCCACAAATATCTATCAAAACTTCTTCCACCCAATAATTATCTTCTTTAGCGTAAGCTAAGTTTTCAACCAACCTCATTTTATCGCTGTTTGTAATGTTAGGTAAAATCTTCTGAAATCTATGCTTCCACCAAATTGTCCACGTACATGACTCATATGAGTTTAGCTTTATAATTGCTTTAAAAAATAAATTTTTAAGTAATGAGCTGCTTAAGTTTGCAAACCCAACCTCTTGAAGGAAGAAATTAATATCTTCCGAACTTTTACATTTGGATAAAAAAGAATCTGCTATCAATTTATTAAAAACACCTAAAGTTACTGATGCTTTAAGCGCCTGATTTCGAGTGTTCTTAAGCCTAAAGCCACTAACGATTTTATTTCTTTTTTCTGCAAGAGAGAGGTTTTCAAATAAATTAATATTAAACACATAAAAATATTGCTCTTTGAGCTTCCTACTCTTGGCGAACAAGAATTCAGCAAAACTTGGGTTGAATTTACATAAAACATCTATGAACTCTCCAAACGAATTTTGTCTGCGGAAGTCTTTAGATGTTTCTAAGTCTAGTAATAACTTCTCAATTCTGTTTTTCCAAAGGCCCCAATCATCCACTTGAATTGTGAGGGCGAGTTCAACCTTCGCGATTTGAGCTTTTTCCATTCTCTCTTCGTAGTCTAAGCCCCTGTAATCTTCAGGGATATATGTCATATTTCTGAAATATATATATTCAGCATTAGAGTTAAGTTTTTTGAGGAGAGTTTTTGTAGACCTAGATACCCTCAGGTATTTATTCTTAGGCATATATAGCTGAGTCTCGACGACACGCAATAGCTGAATGCCTATGCTTGAAAAATTTTTAATAAAAAACCTAATTACTTGATTCATGTCTGATGAAACCATTGAAATCAATGAGGCTGGTGGATTATGTGGAAAGTATGCAGAGCACCCCTCAAATAGAGACTCAATGACTAGCTTCCTTTTACTAAAGTCATCAAGCAGATGATATTGCTCAAAAAGGAGTGCAAAGACTTCTGAACGTAGCTTGCGGATATTTTTCGTTGGGTTAACTCTACTATGATTTATAGAGAGAGCATCATGCTTAGACATTTCGGTTCTATGAAAATTGGTGACTAACAGGTTTTTAGAGATACTGGTGATTAGGTTATTGGCAGCCTCCCTTTCCCAGGCGTTCCACTCTTTAAACTCTCTGATGGGAAAGGTAAAATATTGGGGGCCTTCAATTTTGAAGATACTCGAATCAAATGAAAACCAATTGGTTAAAGCGGACTCTGCATCCTGCTTAACCTTTTCATTTGAAGAAAAGTAATCATCAATTAGAAAATAAAAAGTCTCTACCTCTGAGTAAAAACGTAGCATTGTAACAATGTTCTGCGTGGTCGAATGTATGTGTGGGAAGTTATATTTCCCTTTCCTAAAGTCCTTTTTTTTCCACCTTGTGCGAAGTCCATAAGCCCAATCAAAATAATTAAATTCATTGTAGCGGAAAATATCAAAGTTCTCTAAATATTCTTTGGTTTTAAAGCAATGGTTTAAGGCAATATGCCAACGATTTGAACGAGCTTCTTCAGCGAATTTTTTTGATTCAAAATGCTGCTTAGCCATTACAAGCTTTAAGTGTACCCCATAGGCAGAGTTCAGTTTATGAGTGGCCTCCCAAAGATGCTTATTTATCACTTCCACCATATCTTTTTTATTCTTCTCAAATTCGGTAGGAACAAACTCATCAATGTCTGAGTTTTTATATAACATGACATGAGACAGTTCATTCCATGGATGAAGTAAACTTGAAGTCATTTGGACTTCACAGTTTAAGCCTTTAAGCCCTTTAAATGAAATTCCACATATTTTATCCTCTTTAACCCTAAACACAGAGTGCAGGGCATTATAGTCTTCAAGAGAATATTCAGTTTTATCTTTTATTATACTTTCGTAACCAATTGATGTTTTGAGTGCTCTTGAGAAGATTGCAAGCTCATCTTCAGTGTATAGGATACACCTCACACCGCATAGATCGTATATTTGGTTTAATCTTTTCTTTTGAAAATCCGGATTTTGAAGTTTTTGTTCAAGAGAAGTCACATCCTTTGCCCTTTTTTGAACTTGGATTTTTAAGTTATGCTTCTTAGCAATTTTTTTCACTAAACTCTCAAACTTTTTAGACAGTTTAACGTATTTGTGACGATTTTTTTTGTAGGACTCTATTCTCTTGGAATTAATCATATCATTTACTTGCTTAAAGCACCCTTAGTCTCGTTTTAGTATCCCACTCTCTGTCGGCTTTTTCTGGAAAAATCTTCCCATTTTTGTTTCGCGAAATTCTTCCTGTTTTCAGGGCCTTATAAATGGCTGTTCTAGTGCTACCAGGTAAGCCTCGGTTGTGCCTGTGTTTAGCATACTCAGTTATATTCATTTCGTATTCCATAGTGAAAGTGTAAACCTTCAATAAAATAACTGCAACTAGGCGTTTCGTGCGGGCTGAGCCACCTGCTCGGCTTAACACCTCAGAAGGACCCTGGATTTTGTTGCTTAAAATGACAATTATGTTATGTCGTAAAGGTCGTATATCGTTGTAAGGCCGTTAAAAGGGAAAGCGTTTTGAAATTCAAATTTGCTAAAGATTTTAGTCAAAATAAACAGCAAGTATTAGAGGCTATTAAAGCTGGTGCTATATCTCCCTATGTGCGCGTACCTTGGGCAACACTTTATTTGGTAGATGATTTATCAGGGGAAGAAAAGTATTTGTTTGAAGAGTCTGACTGTGAGCTTCCGGTTCAACTAGAAAAAGCTATTACTCTGATTTGCAATGGTAAAATTTCAACTGAAAATTTGATTGAAACTTCTATACCCTACAAAGAGTATGGCGATATTCCCTATGAATTTTGGAAAGTAGGATTAAGTGAGTTAAGTTACGACAGTCTTTTAATTGTTGAAAATCCTTTAAAAGATTCTGTATTGGTTGAATATGATAAAGATACGATGACAATTTATACTCCTGACAATCAATTATTTGATTTATACGGCCCGAGAAAAGAAATCATTTTCAAAATCCTAAACGACGAACGACCTGTACGCTCAATCGAGCTAAAACCTTTTCTAGATCAAATATCTACTGCAAAAGATGCCGCTTATGTCTCAGCTCAGTTTCAGGGGAGATACAGCGCATTAGTGTCTAATCCTGAAAAAGGCATTTACTCTAAAGGTGAGGTTTTTAAAGACTTCAAAATTATCTTTAAATCCCGCTAACAGGGATTATGGAGTAATTAAGGAGTAATTAAGGAGTAACTATGGAGTACAAATAGAAATTTAGGGCCTAAGACTTCCCAAAAACCTAGGGAGGTCAAATGAATGAAAAATTAAAAATTGCACTAAAGTATGCCCAGAAAGGCTATAGAGTGTTTCCAACACACTCTATTACCCACAATGGCTCATGTACTTGTCTGAAGCGAAACTGTAAGGCAGCTGGAAAACACCCAATTGAAGGTGGCTGGAAATTCAAAGCCACAAAAGATGAGAAAAAGATAAAGAAACTATGGGATAAATATTCTTGGGCTAATATTGGTGTTGCGCTTGATAGCGATGATATAGTTGTAGACATTGACCCAAAACATCGTGGAGACAAAACCCTAAGAGAGTTTGAACAAGAATATGGAGAACTCCCTCTAACCGCTGAGGTTAAAACCGGCAGTGGTGGTGGACATCTTTATTATAAGAAAAATGCAGAATTAAATAATCTGGAAATCAAAAACTCTATTGGCCTACTAACAGGTGTAGATATAAAAACTGAAGGAGGATACGTAATTGGAGCAGGAAGCCTTCATCAGTCAGGTGATTTCTACGAAGAGTCTGAGTTTGGTTTTTTTGATATTGAAGAAAGTGTTTTAGAGCACCGGCAATTAATCGAACTGCTTACAGGTAAAAACAAACATGGGAACACTCGAGAGGCTATTGTTATAGATGAGGAAGTGGGAGAGGGTGAAAGGCACGAGTTTCTATTTAAGTTAGCCTGCTCACTACAATCTAGAGGACTTACACCAAACCTCTTAAAAAGATCTATGGTGTCATTGAATGAAGCGCTTTGCTCCCCACCCATAGAAAAAGATGAATTAATTAACAATATTTGCAGTAGCGCAATTCTTTACCCAAATAATTTGTCTAAACCTAAACCATCAGTTCCATTAAGCAGCAATTGCTTTTATGGGCCCATAGGTGAACTTGTGCGCAAAGCTGCGCCAAATACAGAAGCATCTCCAATTGCAATACTATTGCAGGCTATTCTGATTGTCGGATCAAACATCGGTAGAGATGTTTGGTTTAAAAATGGAACCATAAAACTGCATTTAAATTTATATGTAGTCTTAGTGGGAAAATCCGGACGATCAAGAAAGGGAACCTCATTAAATATTACGACAAAAATGTTGTCCAAAGTATATAAGAATGAATTTAAATCCAGAATAAAGACCGGCGTAGCTAGCGGAGAAGGAATTATTTTTAACTTAAGAGATTCTTCATTAAAGTTCGTAAAAGGTAAACAAGTAGATGTACCTGGGATTGACGACAAGCGCTTATTATTAATTGAACCCGAGTTTGGCAGAGTTCTTGGATTGAGCAATAAGGACGGTAATATTCTATCTCATGTACTAAGAGATTCATATGATTCACCTGACTTTCTTGAAACCCTTGGAAAAGTTGACCCTGTTCGCGCTTCCAACCCTCATGTTTCACTAATCGGCCATATCACTGAAACCGAGTTCCACAAAGCAAGCAATGATAATCTTGTACACAATGGAACGCTTAACCGTTGTGCATTTATCTATGTGGATAAAAGTCAAAGTTTGCCTTCAGGTGGCTCTGATTTCTCAGTAGAAGATGAGGTTAGAATAATTAAAAGCGCCATTTCGGACTTTAACGAAATTGATGAGATAACCTTTTCAACAAAAGCTCTCAATTATTGGTGTGGAGGTCTTTACAGTCTTCTTAATCAAGACAGCTCGAACAAAACTGTTTCCGCTCTGTCAATTAGAGCTACTGATTTTGTATGTAAAGTTGCAAGTATTTATGCGCTTGTAGATAAGAAAAAAAAGATCAGCTTAGAGCACCTCAAAGCCTCACATGAACTATGGAGATATTGCCTTGAAAGCCTTAATTATATTTTTCATCCTGGGAATTATATTACTGAAAATTCCAAAAAGATCTTAAAAGAACTAGAGCGAGTTAACAAGCTGACTCGAACAGAAGTACGCAATTTATTTGGACGAAATAAAAGCAAGAAAGAAATTGATGATATTGAACGTGAATTGGTCGATAGAAATAAAATACGTATAGAAAAGGATGATAGGACTGTTACGTGGCACTTACTAAAGCCATCTGAGGCTAAGAAGTCTGACTTTAGACAAAAACAAGGGGTTCACTAATGAAAAGGTCGTTAATGTCGTTTGACTGTAAAGAGCCTGAGAAGTATTCAAAGAAGCATAAAACGTTCTTTGATAACCGAATATGGATGAACTCTAAGGAAGCAGCTGAATATCTTCGCATTTCAGTAAATTGTTTGAGGATTCGAGTTTTGAGAAAGCAAATTAAAGCGCACAAATTGTGTTCGCGTTTGATGTTTTTAAAGTCCGATCTTGACGAGTGTATAAGGCCTATCGAATAGGAGTCTTATATGGCTATAAAAGATATATCTGGAATTGGGGCCGGCCCTTACACTGTAACTGTAAGTGTTTACTCCAGCAAGGATCGCAGTTTACGAAAGCAGAAGTTTAAATCAGGTGTTAAAAACCTTAAAGAGGCTAAGCGAATTGAACGTATGCTTTTTCATAAAGCACACGAAGAATTGATGCGCTTGGAATTAGTCAGTTGCTCATGGGGTACATTAGTTGAGAAATGGGAATTGTCTCAAAGAGACTGTTCGTATGGTCGCAAACTACAAACAACCACAGTGATTGATAGAGTGAATGCTCTTAGACAGTACACTCAAAAATGGTGGAATATACCTGCTGAGAATATTACGAGAGCAATGGTACGAGAGGTTTTTGAATCTATGGACTTTGAGGGCAAATCAAGAGAGCGTAAGAAAGATATTAAAGCAGCAATGAATAGTGTCTTTAACTGGGCAATTGATATTGGTGAGCTAACTAATATGCAACAAAGCCCTGCCTCAGGCTTTACTTTTAAGAAGGAGGCTGAAGTTAAACCAGAAATTCTTTCTTTGAATGAAATTCGCAAATTACTTCAACTTGCCAAAGAGCAGTCTCACCCCTGGTATCCAGTTTGGGCAATGGCTCTCATGACTGGAATGAGAAGCGGTGAACTTTACGCATTAACCTTTGATGACATTGACTGGGAGAACAACCGATTGATGGTTTCAAAATCTTACAGTGGTCGTCTTAAGAAAGTGAAGTCTACAAAGGCAGGTTGTTGGCGCGAAGTTCCTCTGAATGACGAGCTAATTAGTATGCTCAAGTTACTTAGGGCACCAGCTAATGGGCGCTTAGAGGTCTTACCAAGGCTTCCTCGGTGGGCTAATGGTGGCGCTGCTGTGTGTTTGAGAATGTTTTGTCTTGGCAATGGGTTAACATCGATTAAGTTTCACTCACTAAGGGCTTGTTTTGCCACTCAATTAATCAGAGACGCTGTTGCTCCAGCTGTAGTTATGAAGATTTGCGGCTGGAAAGACATCAAAACCATGCAGCGCTACATCAGACTTGCTGGTATTGAAATTGAGGGAGCTACTGAAGGCTTGAAAATCTTGCCTAACAGGCAAGCGTTCGGTAGAGTGCATGAGTTGTTTAAGGGGGATTAAATGCATGAATTAGGCGCAATTGATGAAGGTAAAGTTATCGATTGGGGTAAAACCTCAGAAGAATATGCTAAGTATCGCCCTGGCCCTCCAATAAGTTTTTATGAAAAACTTAAAGAGCATGGAATTGGTCTTAATAATCAAGAGATATTAGATTTAGGCACCGGCACTGGTGTGTTAGCAAGACAGTTTGCTAAGCAAGGTACGCGCGTTACTGGGTTAGATATCTCTGAAGAACAGATCAATATGGCTAAGGCATTGGCTAAACGAGATGGAGTTGACGTAAAATTCTTTACTTCAACAGCCAATGTGATTGATTTAGAAAGTGATTCTTTTGATGTTGTAACGGCTAACCAGTGCTGGCTTTACTTTGATAAACCAAAAGCTATTGCTGAAGTTAAAAGGCTTCTGAAAAATGGCGGGATTTTTTCAACATCCCACTTTTGCTGGATGCCTTTAGTTGATGAAATAGCTGCTAAGACTGAAGAACTAATCTTAAAGCACAACCCTGCATGGTCAGCTCATAGCTATAGTGGTAATATCCCAAAACTACCAAGTTGGGCTGAGGGGCATTTTAATGTGCGAGAGTTAGTTATGTACGATGAGCCTATCAAGTTTACCCGAGAATCATGGAAAGGCCGCATGAGAGCCTGTAGAGGTGTTGGTGTTGTCATGAATGATAAAGAGCTAATGGCTTTTGAACAAGACCTCGATGCGCTAATCAGTGACATTGCAGGTGAAGAATTTGAGGTCCTTCATCGAATTGATGCCCATATTTTTGAGCCAATTAACTGAACAAAGGATTACTCATCAGCTAAGGGGTTGAAATCATTAAGTTGACGTCCACCCCGCCATTTAACGGTTTATATATTGCCAAAAAAACAAAACACCAACAATCTCAAACACCTATAAAATTAACAATGAGGTTTTTTACTTCACCTATATTTCTGAGCATTTCACAGCATTTCAAATTTTGGTGTCAGAGTGGTGTCAGAGATTTATTTTCTGGCGGGAATGACGGTTTGAACTGCCACTTTTAGGCATAACCAACTTAATTAAAATCAATGAACTCCAAGCCAGCAAAGGGTTTCATAATTTTTAAGTTGGTTAGGATTTGAGGGGCTTTCACCCCCTTTATTTCTAACTATATCCGCATTTTCAAGAGCTTCTTTTTTATAATCAAAGGAGGAGTTAGAATGAATACAAATTTAAATTTAAACCAAAGTAAAAACCAACGTTTACCCGAAGCTATTGTCTTCAGACATTTACGTATGTCCAGAGGACTCAAAGTTAGGCAGCTTGCTGATCTACTTGGGATCAGCCACACCCTAATTTGTCATTATGAATCAGGGTATCAAAAAATCCCCAATCACAGGCTTAAGGATTTATGCAAACTCTTTAAGGTCTCAAGGGATGAGCTTAAGGATTACCAAGAAGGTCGCAAGGACTTGCCTATTGTATATCGGGACGAATGTATTTTGCTTATTGATAAAATGGATGAATCTAAACTTAAAATTGTTCACGGGATGCTTGTGGGTTTATCAGGAAATTAAAATTTAAAAATCAAAGGAGAATAAAAATGAATTTAATCAACGAATTATTTAGAGGCATGACTATACTTTCTTTTTTTGCTGTTATCCAACATGGATGCTCAGTCAAAGATATGGCCAACAAAGCCGCCAATGCACATAAAAATTCTGTGAGCTATGGGGCTTATTCACGCTTACTTTCAGGGAGCGATGAGTCTTGGGCTAGATCAGAAACAAAAAAATAACCCAAACCTTAGCAATTCAAAACTGAATCATGTTTCAGTTTTGAATTGCTAATTCCTCTAATATTTAGCCCTACAGATATTTTGATTCAACATTGATCTATCAAATTAAATTAAATTTTTTTATACTTCCGTAACCACTTAAAACAATTCAATTTTTATTTTCACAACTTTGGCCTTCCTTTAGCAATTATGAATTTCTAAAAGGCAATGAAGCCTTACATAAAGAAAGGATGTGTATGAATAAAAATTATCAAGATAGAACCGCAGCCCTTTACTTAAGGGTTAGTACCGATCAGCAATCATCGGGGCTAGCCTCTCAAGAAAGGGCCGTAAAAGAGTATTGTGAGCATAATCACATAACTAATTACAAAATATTTAAAGACGAAAATCAAAGTGGGGCCAAAGTTTCAAGGCCAGTACTAGATGAGATGATGAAAGAAATGAGAGAAGGTAAAATATCTACTGTTATAGTCTTTGCGTTTAGTCGATTTGCAAGATCTACCACCCACTTATTAACAGCACTCAATGAGTTTAAAAAACATAATACAGATTTTGTGAGTATCACTGAAAAAATTGAAACAAATTCCCCTATGGGAATAGCCATGTTTACAATTTTGGGTGCTCTTTCACAAATGGAACGAGAGCTGATTTCTCAGAGAGTACAAGCCGGTTTACGTAATGCTAGAGCCTTAGGAGAACAAATTGGACGAAAGAAAACTCGCCCTAGTGAGATGATAAGGGCTTTGCTTCGCCAAGGGATGAAATATCGCGAAATCGCAAAAATTGCACAATGTAGCCACGGTGCTGTTTCAGCGGAAAAGCGTGATATGTTAAAAGAAATAGCTGCAAATAAGCCAGATCCACCACCAATACTCTCACCTAGCTTAACATTAGTTTAAGATCTATGGCCCCATTTGGGGTCATTTTTTTTGCCCACATTGAACGGAAACTCACTAGGTTTATTCAAGAATTTGAAATAATCCCTCTTTTTATCGTTACTCAGAGTAATAATTGCCAAACCTGTCTATTTGAGATTGGGTTTTATTCATAATGAAGGTTTGAAAAACATGACTTGCAAGCACTTTAACAAGTATGTATATAATTCATACGATTTGAAGTATATTATGGGGGAAAAAATGAAATCAAAAATCATTCTAATTACGATATTCCTAACTTTTTATTCATTAAAGTCCTATTCTGACGGCGTAAGTTGCAATTTATTTGTAAAACCTGAAAATGGCAGGGAAGTTATGCTTCGAACAAACGCAAAGTATATTTTTAATGCCCCATCTCGCGGTGATACTCATTCTGGAAAATCAGCTAGGATCTCTCTAAAGCTTAATGAATATACAGATGGTTACTTTAATCGCGAGGCAAGCCTAGACAATTTGAATTTTATAAGAAAATCTTTAAATAATCCTGATATTAATATTTGTAATGTTAACTATGGCTGGCGCTCTTATTCTGTACTAGCTGCTACACAATCATACAGTGTTCATAGGCGTCGGAGTTTTGCCCCATTATTGATCGAAGTCATGCCTTTTTGCAATGGTGGTTCTATTGTAGTACCAGGTGAAAATGAGCCTACAGAAATTCATAGTTTTTGGACTGGTATAAAATTACGAGGCTCATACGAATACAAATACGTTTATTTAAATTCTAAAAATGAAGAGTTTGATGTGAGATTAAATTGCAAGCATCATCAAAAGTAGTCTGCGTAAATTAAGACTCCAAATTTGGATAAATTATTTTCTTGCCATCAAAGCTGGAGTGCGCCCCTGATACTAGACAGCTCGGCCCCATATTTTCTGAACAGGTCGACTTGTCTGTTTTAGTTTCATAACCTCACTCTCAAACTCTTCTGGCGCTTTATAGCCTAATGATGAGTGAAGTCTTTTCTTATTATAAACCTCATCAATAAACTTTGGCAAGTTCCTAATGACGTCGCTCATACTTTGATAATTTCTTGTAAAAACCTCCTCGTGTTTTAATGTTTTAAAAAATGATTCAATAAATGCGTTATCTGTTGGCGTAGCTACTTTCGACATCGAAGCTCTAAATCCATGTTTCTCTAAAAATTTCATGTAAGACTCACAGACATATTGCACGCCTCTATCTGAGTGATGAATTATTCCAGGTTTTGGTTTTCTTCTTGCTATGGCTACTCTCATTGAGTCTAAACAAAATTTATGCTTTAAACTTTTAGAAATTGCCCAGCCAACCACAACTCTTGTATAGACATCAATCACAGCACTTAGATAAACTTCTTCACGACCTAATTTTATATACGTTATATCTGTAGCCCACACCTGATCAGGAGCTGTTAACTTAAGCCCACGAATCAAATTTGGATGTCTTAAGTTTAAATCACTGTGAAAGCCGCGAGGTTTATTTCTATGTGTTCTTGATGAAAAGATAGAGTAGATATTCATAACACGCCTGATACGCTTAGCATTTACCACAACGCCTTCTCTTAATAGGTGTTCTCGAATTCTTCGATACCCATAACCTGGAAACTCAATATGTATTTTTTCAACAAAACTCTTTAACTCTAAATCATTTTTTATTTGCTCTTTTTCTCTAAAAGATTTTCGATAATATGTAGCCCTAGATATTCCCATCACTTCACATCCTTTTGAAATTGATCCAAATTGTCTGGCGTGATCACGGATGAGTTCTCTTTTTTCTTCTGTCGTGACGTAACTATCGCTTTTTTTAAAAGTTGATTCTGAATATAAAGATCTCCTATCTCGGCTTTTAGCTCTTGAATTTGCTCCTTCATTCTAAACATTGCTAGCTCTGTATTTTCTTCTTTAAATTTATGGTCAGTACTGGGGCCAATTAATCCTTTTTGATATTTCTTTTTCCACGAACTTATAGCGCCATGAGAAACCCCAAAAAGCTTAACTGCTTCTCGATACTTCATGCCTTCATCTGTCACTTTACTAGCTACCATGTACATAAACTCATCGGTCCAAGTTGGAGCTCTGCCCGGCGGTTTTTTTGTTTTTTGAACCACAGGGTTCTTTTTTCTATATATATCCAAAATATCTCCCAACCTCTTAAAATACTGGTGTATATCAAGAGTTGTGTTAGGACAAATCTTTGCTCGTTAAATATATGAGGACTGTCTCAGCAGAGGGGCGCAGGTCAAAACCCTTCGTTTTATTCAGAAAATGTCATGAATGTTAAGGCTAAGTGTGCAATCACTTAGCCTTTGTCTTTGAGTCCAACCCTTACTTGAAAACAAGTTTTTGAAAGCTGTTTTTCTTCTTCAAGGCCCCCATGGGTATGTGCCATCTACAAATTCTGCCCCAGATCCGGGTATGTTTTGAGTTAAAATTTCAAAAGCCTCTTTGGTCCTAGCCCTTAAGGGTAGGGTGACCTTTAGCATTGAATGGCCTGTTGGATCTAAACCAACAAGATCAATAAAACCTGTAAAATCAAAATTTTGTCCAGCAGAAAAGTTATTATTATTTAAAATCGCATTCCACGGCGGATTAGAGGCGTTTGAATAAGAAATATCATAAATTCTCATCGTTGATGGAGGGCTAAAGTTGCTCAAGTCTATATCGTGAAATTTTGCAGAGCTCAATCCATCAGCATGAATGTTGGCATTGATAAAATCCCAAGGGATGTTTGTTGCTCCGGTTAAATCTATATAGGACAGCTTCATACCCGGCGGGGGCTCAAAGCCAGTCAAATCAAGACCATTTAATTTTACCCCAGCCAAGCCACTAGCATGAGTGTTAGTATTGATGAAACCCCAAGGGATATTCGTCGCACCCGTTAAGTTGATACCCGATAAATCCATATCTGCAGGTGGCTCAAAACCATTTAAATCTACTCCAGTAAAGTTGACTGCCATAACTCCATAACTATTGGTATTGGCATTGATAAACGACCAAGGCATATTTGAGGAATAGGAAAAGTCCACATTATATAATCTCATTGTTGTGGAAGGCTCAAAACCCGTTAAATCAATATGATCCAATTTTGAGCCTTCAAGACCCACCGAGGCTGTATTGCTATTAATCGAAGTCCAGTTGATATTGGTGGCATAGCTCATATATATCGGAGCAACTCTACGAGTACTGCTTGAGTAGTTGAGTTGACTTAGGTCTAATCCGTCAAAATGCTTATAACCGTTACCAGAAGAGCTGCACCCCGTGTTATTGTTGATATTTGCCCAGGCTGCAGCTGAGATGTTAGTGGTATAGCTGAGGTCAAGGCCCGCTAAACACGCTGCGGCCTTCGGAAGAAAACCTGTCATGTCCATTCCTGAAAATCCACCCCGAAGGTAGTTGCTGTCATTGACTTTAGAAAATACTAAATTAGTGGTTTGCGAAAAATCAATAGCATAAAGGTCTGAGTTAGGAATAGGGTCATAGTTAGTCATATCAACCCCCGAAAAATTCATAGCTTTGGCATAATTTCCCGTTAAGTTGTTAATAGTATTCCAAGGAATATTAGTGGCTCCACCAAACTTAGTACCGAAAAGCATAGTGTTGTTCGTTGGGGCAAAATTTGTCAGGTCTACGCCGTCAAAATCAGCTCCAGAAAGGTTTCCGAATGGGCTAGTTAAAGCGTTTATCGCAGTCCATGGGATATTAGTAGCTCCTTTGAGCTTGATCCCTGAGAGGTCCTCACCTATGGCTGGGTTAAACCCAGTGAGATCGACATTTTCAAAATTTAATTCTCTCTGAAAAAAGGCTCCATTGATACTGGTCCAATTTAAATTGGTTGAATTTGAAAAATCGACATTAGAGTAGACAACGACACTCGGGTTATTAAAGTTGGTAAAATCTATCCCACTTAAATCGGCATCATAAATTGTCGTCAATGTAGTATTGGCATTAATGGCGGTCCAGGGAATGTTGGTCGCTCGGCAAAGGCTTAAATTATTGATATTTAAATCCGTTGCAGGATTAAAACCTTGAAGATTCATATCACATAAATTGGCTTTTTCTAAAGAAACCACTTCGTTAAGCTGGTTTCCGGTGATGTTTGATTCTGATAAATCTATCCCTTTAAGATCAACATCCTTAAAGTCCACTTGTGATAAATCAAAACCAGATAAAGAGACCCCTTTGTCAATGGCATTAAACATCAAAGATATTTGAAGCTTATTAGCCTCATCTGGCGATATATTTTCTGAAATAACAATTCCATTGATAAGTTTATTAAGGGTGTTAGATAAGGTGATCAAATTGCTTTCATTTATAATTTGGTCCTTAAATACGATTTCCCACAAAGCTTCTTTTGGTGCCTGATCAATACGCTCAATCAACTCATCAAAGGCTTCTTGGGTTAAGGCTTCTGTTCTAATGTAGGATTGCCAATCATTAAAATCTTTTGGAAAATGGGATTTTTCTTTATTAGGTGCATTTGATCCAATACCTTGGATTTGATTGTTTATATTACAGCCCATTAAGAAAAGGGTTATGATAAAAAGAGTAAACGTCCCGAAAGCTTTCATAAAATACTTATCGACATTTTTTTAGCTGGACTAAAGGGGGGCGAATTTATTAAATTAATACGACTCAATGTGAGATTTTTACCCAATGGCTGAAAAACCAACTTGAGCAGAAAGCCTGTGTCTTAAGGTAATTTTTTAGTTATTTAGCTAATTTTTGAATAATCTTTAGTGCTTTCATGAGAAAATAAAGTTTTTGTAATATTGTATTCAAATGCTAACTTTAAAACTCAGAAATTACTTAAGTTTCAGTATCTCAGCGTCTTAAAATTAAAATTGGGGCATCTGTCATTGGGTTGGTGACAATAATAACCATGCATGTTAAAAGAGTCGCTGCTTTTATATTGTCGGGGGGGACTTTAGATGAAAAAGGTTGTCAGTTTAATATTTTTTCTTTTTACAATAAATACTTTTGCTTCTATTGAATGCTGGAGACTTATTGAAAAATCTAGACTCGGAGACCTTGAAGCAGTAAAAACAATACTAGCTAACAACCCAACCCCTGATTGTTTCCATAACGCGTACGAGACTGAGTGGGCTCTCACTGAGGCATTGGCAAACAGCCATTTGGATATAGTCAAAGAATTGATAAAAAGTCCACATGCTGGAATAAATGCACGCTCACGCATCGGTTATCCAATAGAGGTTGCACTTCGTCATGATCATCCGAAATACGCTTTGACCTTGCTAGAAGTTGACAAGCTAGATGTAAATAAACTCTTTAAGATAAATAAACGAGGTTGTATCTACTACTGCGACTATCCGCTTAGAGAAGCGACTAGAAAAGGGTGGGGGAATGTTGTAAATGTAATTTTAAATCATCCGACCAGCAACCCAAATGGACTTGATCGGGGAGTAGCCACTCCACTTGAAGTTATTGTTGGATACGAAGGTAAAAATCTCGATTTGGGCTTGAGAAAGGATTTTACTTTTTTTCTCATACGACATCCTGAATTTAAAATTGACTGGAAAGATGGGCTATTACATTTTTTCTTAACTGAACACAGGTACAAAGTCGCACATGGAGTGATTGAAGAGCTAATTAGAAATCCTGACATTGACGTTAATAGAAAAACTAAGCTTGGTACTACACCATTAATGAAATTATATTATACGAGAGATGAAGCTCTTATTGACTCCGCTTTACCTCTTTTTCTGAAACGTAAAGAAGTTGATGTTAATAACTTTACAAAAAATCGCAGGTCCTCGGTGATCTCTGCTGCCATTGGATATTACTTGCGACGCAATAAAAGTGCAGATAGATCTCTTAGATTGAAGCACTTTCTAATGTTGGCTGAACGCCCAGAACTAAATTTTAACTTAGCAAATCGTGATGGAGATACGCCCATATTGCTTGCCCAGTCCCCTCACAAGGACCGACAGGAACTCTTTAGTTACATATACGGAAGAGCAGATGTTGACCTTACTAGAGCTAACCAACTAGGGACCTCTCTTTTACATGGCTTTGCCAAAATAGGTGATTTGAAAATATTCAAAGAAGTACTTGCGCTTAAAAACTGGGATTTGAATAGATATCACGAAAAGTTAGGTGACGCATATAACTATAAAACGTTGTTGATTATTGCGTGCGAAGCTGGACACTTGCCCATTGTTGAAGAACTCTTGCAAAATGACATCAATATTAATTACAGACCTAAGTTGATAAGCATTAAGCCTGCTCTTCATATTGCGATGAATAAAGATTTTGCTATTGCGGAGAAGCTGCTCGAAGACCCGCGAACCAATAGATCAATTAGGAATGCCTATAGAAATACCTTAGGAGAAGGTCTCAGCCTAAGCATTGAGAATTTTAGAAAACTGCTTCAGTATTCAGATATAGTAAAGGGTGTAAACGAGGGAGTACTAAGGGGTGAAACAACCTTAATTCAAGCAATTAACGGAAAAAGGATTGAGCATTTTGATGAATTACTTCAGTTACCTAATATTGATGTAAATGCCGCTGATAAATATATTAGACACTATTCTTATAATCGTGGGCGCACTCCACTTATGCATTCTGTAACTTCTTCAACCACATATTGTGTTCTGGAAAAAACGGATATACATTTTGTTAAAGGCCTTTTAATTCACCCTGATATTAAGATAAATATTCAAAATCCTGATGGATATACAGCTCTACACTGGGCTGCAATATGTGATAATGAAGAGGCAGCAAGACTACTAATACAAGACTCCAGAATTGATATTTGTTTAAAGACAAAACATGGGGAAACTGCTAAAAATAAAGCAGCAAATAGTGGGAGTACTAAAGTTTACCAACTACTTGATAGTCTGCCCGACAACTGTGGAAATTAGTTGATAATCTAATTTAAATTGTACTTTAAACCCTACTATAGTGCTCAAGATTTTTTAGAAATACACAGGCAAAACGAGAATCATTTTACCTGTGCTTTTCGGTGAAAACCTTCGTGGAAAACGAGAGTTTTGACCTGCGCCCCTCTGCTGAGACAGTCCTCATATATTTAACGAGCAAAGATTTGTCCTAACACAACTCTTGATATACACCAGTATTTTAAGAGGTTGGGAGATATTTTGGATATATATAGAAAAAAGAACC
>JABJQG010000026.1 GCA_018663505.1 Pseudobdellovibrionaceae bacterium
AAAAGAAAAGGTTTAGCCTTAAGGATTATTTACCCAGTACAAAATCGAAACCAAAAAGCAGCAGAAGCATTGCAAATTTAGGAAAATCTAAAAACCCTGAAATTGGTGGTGCTCATACAGATATATTTCATAGAGTATCTAAGCGCTATACGGCTATTTGTCGTCTAAAACGACTTCTAGATTGTAAGTAATGCCCTTGAGGCTCGAATGCTCACTTCTGACTTTGTGAAAAAGCATATTTTATATGTCCGTGGGCAAAAATATGCTTTTAGTAATACTTAGTCATAAACGTTAATCTTAAAATCAAATTCTCTCATAAAGGTACTATAGATTTTCAAGGTATCACCCAAATTACAAAATAACCGACTGAGCACTGGCTTAATGCTCAAGTCATTATTTTTATCATTAGGTTTTATTCAATATTATTAGCTTCTTAAAATTTGTTTTATGATATGGCATTTTTATAACTTAAAAAGGGATACATTTCTAACCAATATTAGTCACTTTTTTAGCAGTCATTGAGATGACATTACCTTTATTTCCATTTGGATCAATAATTGATTCACCCTTGTTAATTTGTGTTTCAGCTAAAACATCAATTAAGCCAAAAAATGTCACGAATTTCAATAAACTGAACAGAGACTTGTATAAAGTTTTTTCAGTTGTCATCAATTTATGGATTATCAGATACTTCAGTGTCTGAGACTAGAATTACAAAGAGTTAGAGGGCCGCTTGTTTGCAATTACTAACTCTATAAGAGTCAGATCAGTAATGACCATCACAGTAAAGGAATTAGATGAAAAATCAAATAATACACTTGGGAATTCTTGTCTGCATTATGTGCAGCTACAGGGTAAATGCTGATCAGAATGACGATGCATGGTCCACCAATGGAAAGCCTATAAGTATGGTAAAGGTAGAGAAGCTCATCAAAAAAAGCTTAATGATGAGTTATTCGGAGGAAGGGCTTATCAATTTCCTAAAGTCTGACTACAATGTTACTGTTAAAAATGGTCCGAATGATACCTTCAATAGACCCATGTTGGCTTTTATAGTGAGGTTTCTTCAGGAATTAGATCACTCTAAAAGCAATAGTATAATCACTAGCCTCAATCCCTTAGAGTTTGTTGAAGATAACCGTAGTGGCTTCTACTTAGTTAGGAGAGATGCTAATACGATTTACTTTTCAAACAATTCACCTGTAAAACTTTATGAATCAAGGATTTTTCAAACAGCAGAAACACTCAGAAACAATGCTTCTATATTTAGTGATCCAGGGGCTAGCCATTTTAACCTTGGGGTAACTTTTAATAATGAGCTGTATTTTCAGCTAGCCTCACTTCTATATGAGCAAAAGCAGCTAGATCAGGTGCTTTTTCAAAAGTATGGTTTATCTGTGCTCCCTGAAACATTTGGGGAACACCATGAGCATCAAAAACAGTTTTCTTTCAAAGAAAAATTGACTATTTTAAAGCAATTAAAAGACCTACCTAAGGTTGTCTTAGGCAAACTCAAATTAAATAAACTTGTGAGAATGCGATCGGGTTATGACTTAGGTGATAAAAATGTCCTAGCTCACTATGATCAGGAAAATTTAATTATCAGGTTTGCGGACAAGTCATTCAGTAATGATAAAGACCTTTCGGGTGAAGGAACTATGTTACATGAAATTGGACATTCATATTGGTTTGGTCAAACGGAGCTGTTTCGACAAAATTATAATAGTTTCTCGTGGTTAAACCAAAGTGGACAATGGGTACGTGATGGTGAGGCTTCTAACTTTGTTACTCCGTATTCAATGAAATCACCGGCAGAAGATTTTGCGGAGCATTTTTCATATTATGTAAATAAACGGAATTTCATTTTGCAAAAAACTAAATTTAAATATGACTTTCTCAGAATGCGGGTATTTAATGGCATAGAGTTCCGCCCAGATGCATTTAAAAACTTTAAACTAATGCTAGCATCAGACCAACTAGATGTTGACGCTCCATATTTTGTGAAAAACAAAGTTTCTAGTACTGAATTTGTTATTACTCCATTACCTGGGGGCTTTTCTGAAATTAAAATAGTATTAAAAGGATTGAGAGATGATATATCTGGTGTGGGCGATATTAATGCTTGGTTAAAGATAGAGCAGGGTCCAGGCATAGTATGTAACACTAGCAATTGCGATATTCACCTGGATGATTTCACATCCACTGTAGAGGCTCCTAATACATATAGGGCAACAAGACAAGTTGTGAACTCCTGGTTTGTAAAAGGTAACTATAAAATATCTTTTGGTGTTGGAGATAAAAAGGGAAATAATTTATTTTATAGTTTACCAGATAATCGAAAACAATTTTTAGTTGGCACGGCCCAGGTGAACACAGACCTCTCTTTTGTTTCTAAAGTTACTTTAAGTGAACTCATTTCAAAGACAAAATTAAAATCTAGTGCTGAAATGAATCATAACAACAATGCTAATTTACCAGCGTCTGAAGATACACATTTTGAGATCACTCTGCCAATAGAACACAATAAATACATTGGCGATGTGAAACTTACGTGGCAGGCGAAGGCGAATAACTTTGATTTCATTCACCTCATTAACTTCCAGTTGCGTCGAGAAAACTTATTTATGCAAAAAATAATTTCTAAGCCCGGAGATAAGAATTTAAAAATTCAACTGGTAATCCCTCATGTATACCCCTCTGATAAGATGGAGCTTATCGGCTTAGCTGTTGATTATGATATTTATGATAAAGCTTCAAAGAAACAAAAAATTGTATTCACATTTCCTGAACAATCACAGAGGATTTATATTGATCATACCACTTCAAAGGGAGTCACCGAGCAGCCGATTATTGATATTGATAATATAAAGTTTACATCTCGAAAATTAAAGAAGAAAAATTGGAAAGGTGGTGCAGTGAATCTTGTTGTTGAAGCGCCTATATTAAATTTCACAGACCACCTGGAGACATTTTACCATGTAACAATCACGACTCCTGATGGGATGGAGTTAATGAACTCAGGCCCAAAAGAAGAGGGGCCGATTGGCAGTGGTGTTGATTTAGGTGTAAGGTACACAGTCAAATTTAAAGGTGACCAGGTTTTTCTATATACTGAAATTCCATTACCACCGTATCATGATGCAGGAACAGACAGTAACCCATATATACTTAAAGGTATTAAAATTAGACAAGATGTGGCTGATGAAAATGATGCCGTTTACGGAAAAGGTCAAAATTACCCTAAAAGTGATAATTTCCATCAAGTCGACGTAGTTATTCAACAAAGAGCAAAAGCTTTACATATGACTATTGACCCTCAGCTAGTAGAAGATTAAGTCATGGTAATGAGGGATTAAATTATAAATATTTTCTTAAGACTACTTTTTAAACTAGGATTAAACCGTTGAGCTCAGGGAAAATGGTTGGAGCATAATGCGCAGGCTACGAAAAATATCGTAGCTATTAATCAAGGGTTATTAGTCTGTTAGACTCCCAGACAACTCATCAATTGAATTTGAGTAAGGCCCTTCTAGACGATAAAATTTGAACAAAGATAATTCATTATTAAAAAATGTTAACATGCCTTCACCATGAAACTCTCCAACCTCAAAACGTGTTACAAGAGTCCAGTCAATATGAACATGATTTGTGCCGTCGTCTACATCTAACTGGTCTTCACCTTTATGATTTTTTCGAATAGTAAATTTACCAACTAAATTTGCTGACACACCTTTTGGTCCACAAGAAAAAACCTGCATCCCTGAGCCTTCAATTGCATTAAACAATTCTTTTTGTTTATTAGAGTTAAATTTCATAAAAAGTTAATATCAAATTTCCGTTGTTTTGTAAATTCAAGTTGATAGGGATGGTCAGAATTGGCTAACATGAGCCCATATCCTCTTTATTTCGATTTGATAATAAATATGTACCTTAGTACATATTTATTATACTATTATATGTACTTTAATACATACTCCGTGGAGAAGTTATGAATATTTACCAAGGGCTGAAGTTAGCACAAGTTGATCGAAAAATTCGAGAGCTTAAGGGTTTTAAAGAAGCCTCTCAGGTCTCTGATGGGTGGGTCAGATTAATTAGAAAAATATTAGGTATGAGTTTAAACACTCTTTCCGATAAGCTAGGTATCGATCAGTCTACCCTTACTAGGCTTGAAAATCGAGAAGCTAATAAAAAAATAACTTTAGAAAAGCTAGAAGAAGTTGCCAATACGCTTGATTGTGATCTTGTGTACGCACTAGTGCCTAAAACTACGTTTAAAGAAAAAATAGAATCACAAGCCACTTTTAAAGCAAAAAAGCTTTTAGAAAAAGCTGGCGTACACATGGAACTCGAAAATCAAAGTGTCCTTATGCCCTATAGTGAGAGGGTAAACATTTTAAAAGAGAAATTGATAAAAAATGGAGATATTTGGTGAGAAACTTTGATTTTAAAGACAGAGATGGCAGTACACCACCTTCAGATAAACAAAAAAAAGGGTCTAAAGTATCAGATTAATACCCAAGGTGAACTTGATGAATTTGAAGAAGAAAACATTACTTTAGGACTATCCTGGCTTGAGAAAACTAAACTAGATTATACAAAATATACATTTTGGAAAAAAGCTCATAAAAAGCATTTTTTTGATGTTTGGAGTTGGGCTGGTGAAATAAGAGATGAACAATTAAATAACCCCTATTTTGTTGAGCCAGGAAGTATTTCAAATGAACTTTCAAAGTTAGAAAAAGATATGTCAACTTGGATAGAGTTTAATTCCTACAAACCCAAGGAATTTTTAGCTCGCTTTCACTTAAGGCTAATAACAATTCATCCATTTTTTAATGGTAATGGAAGAATCACAAGAATTTTAACAGAGTATATTGCCGAAAAAAATAATTGGGCAATACCAACATGGGGCCAAAATTTTAGTAATAAACCTAAAATTCGAAGGCAAAAATATATAGAAGCACTAGATAATGCAAGGCAGGAAAGAGAGATTAAGAGTATAATTAATTTTATGTTTTCTTAATTGATACTAGAGTTAAAATTTATCAATGAAAAAAAAAGGTATTAGGTTAAATGGATTTAACAATACGAGATCATAATAAACAGTCATCCTTAATAGTAAAGTTCCAGTAGAAAACTCACTATTTTAAAGTATAACAAAAAACAATAATATCTGTATTCATGAGATATTTCATGTAGTTATAGATCGGAATGGCACTTTTTATTGTTTAAATCACCAGTGGCTGTCCAAAGTACATAAAAGCGCTTTATTTGTAACAAATTATAGTGTATAATTGTTACATATGTAAAGGGTGTCATATGTCACAAACGACTGTAAATTCAGTAAAAAAAAGAATATTTGGACATGGGTCAGGTTGGTGTTTTACACCTAATGATTTCATAGATCTAGGTAGTTCTGAGGCAATCAGAGTGACCCTGTTTCGATTAGAGTCTCTGGGGCTAATTGTACGTCATACACATGGACTTTATGAGCTTCCAAAAAAGCATAAGAGCCTTGGAATATTACCACCTGATATAAATAAAATTGTAAGCGCTATCGCACAAAAAAATAAAATTAAAATACAACCTTCTGGAGCGTATGCAGCTAACCTTCTCGGGCTTTCAGAACAAGTTCCTGGAAAAACAGTATTTTTAACCAATGGTGCATCTAGGTCTTTTAAGATTGGTAATTCTGAGGTGGTATTTAAAAAAACGACACCCAAGAACATGAAAACAGCGGGAAAATTTTCTGGATTAGTAATACAGGCTTTAAGACATATTGGGAAAGGTAATGTAAGCGATGGTAATATTAAACAACTAAAGAAAAATATTAATAAGGAAAATAAGAAATCACTCCAAACAGGTGCTAATCTAGCACCTGTTTGGATATCAAAAATTATTAGAAATGAACTATTGAAAGACTAAATAATGAATAAATTTATAAAATTATCGCCTAAAGAAAAAATGCCCTATTTTATTAAAGCAGCTTCAGATTGTGGCTTGCCTGAACAAATCATTGAAAAAGATTTTTGGGTTTGTTGGCTTTTAAGCGAAATATTTTCTTTAGATGAAATTGGCGATTATTTGACCTTCAAAGGTGGGACTTCCCTATCAAAAGCCTATAATGTAATTAGAAGATTTTCAGAGGATATAGATATCTCCATAGAAAAGTCTTACTTAGGCTTTACTGGCGATAAAGACCCCAAACAATCCACTAGTTCAAAAAAAGCTAAATCTCTGATAAAGGAAATCACATTAAAATGTTCTGAATTCGTTGAGAACAGGCTTATTGAGGAGTTGCACTCTAGCATTGATAGAAAGTTGAGTAGTAAAAATGGACACTCATATAATCAGAACACGGATTGGAAGCTTGTTGTTGATGAAGACAATCCTGACACTCTTCTATTTCACTATCCCGTAGAATCAAATAAGTATAGCTATATAAAACCGATTGTTAGAATTGAAATGGGAGCCCGAGCAGATCACCAGCCTGTAGAAGTAAAAAAAATTGAACCATATGTTTCTCAAAACCTATCAAAAGAAGTATTTAATAGTGATATAGAAATACAAGTTTTAAGTGTTGAGCGCACTTTCTGGGAAAAAGCTACAATTTTACATATGTACGCTAATTATCCCGCAAGTAAAGACATACCTATTCGTCAATCTAGACACTTTTATGACTTTTATTGCTTGTTACAATCTAATGCAAAAGAAAAAGCATTAGCCTCCATAGAGCTACTGGGTATGGTAACTGAGCATAAAAAGCTATACTTTAAATCTAGTTGGGCCGGTTATGAAAGTGCCAAGAAAGGGACATTAAAACTAATACCAGAAAGTCGAATACTTCAGATGATGAAGGATGACTATATAAAAATGAATGAGATGTTTTTTGATGATCCAATTGAATGGGAAGTTATTACCTCAAATATAAAACTATTTGAGGAGGATTTTAATAATACCATATCAGGTTCTTGACGAAACGATTTTGCTAGACTCTGATATAAGTAGGTGGGATAGATGGATTTAGTAAATGTGAAAGCTCAGAGATGTTCTTCTTTAGTTGTCCAATGCAAGGACGATGGTCAGTATTATCAAGAAAACTTAATGGTGACCTCTTGGCTTCAGGGTAAGGCTGATAATACAAAAAGAGCTTACTTTCGAATTGTGAGAGACTTTTTTGTTTACTATAGCAATAAGTCCATTAAAGACATTACCGCGGAAGACATATCGTTTTATATTTTTAAATTCTGTGAGGCATTGAAAGACTCAACAAAAAAACAAATAAAAGACTGCCTCTCAAGCTTATTTTCATATGCTTTAAAAACTGCATATATCCCCTTCAATCCTGTAGCTACAATTTCAAGAATTAAAGTGCCTAATAAATTATTCTTAAAAGTCCCCTCTCAATCCCAAATATTAAAGATTGTTAATAGCTGTGAAAGTTTAAGAAATAAACTCGTTATAAAAATGCTGTACTTCGCAGGACTAAGGGTGAGCGAAGTTTCAAATCTAAAATTTAAAGATATTAAAAAAGAACCTGGAGGTTTCTCCATACATATCATCGGAAAGGGTAATAAAGCTCGCCATTTTAAACTACCCTATTTAGATATTTTTGAAGAGCTTCAAGAACTTGGTGAAAGTAAAAGTGCAAAAATGTGGGAGATTGATCAGCAGCTCATCGCATTGGGTGAGCCTGAAGATAATTTTCATATATTTAGATCAATAAGGTCTCCATTTAATAATCTAACAACAAGACAGATTAACTATCTTGTTAAAAAAGAGGCTTTAAATGCACGAATTATAACAGAAGTTTACCCTCATTTATTTAGACATGCTCATGGTACACATGCCATTCAAAATGGTGCACCTATTAGTGTTGTTCAAAGTACTCTTGGACATGAGTCTATTCAAACGACTTCAAAGTACTTACATGCTAGTGGGGTTGAATCTAGTGGAAGTTATCTTATAAAAGTGTAATATATTTTGGTTTGATAAACTCTAAATATAGGATTAAGATGTGGGTTTTATCCCCGCAGCCTCCACCACTAGATAAGTCTCTATAATTCCTTATTATTATTGTACTACCTTTTTAGTTCATAGAATTGTATAAGGTAGGTATGCATAAAAAGTATTCTGAAAAACAACAGTTATTTGTCTTTATAATTCTAACCTTTGCTCTATCTTATGCTCTAGAGTTTTATATAATATTTAATGGTGGAGTGAAAAGTTTATCTTCTGGTTTTGCTCTGATTATAGGGTTGATGTGGATTCCAGGTGTGGTTGCCCTTTTTGTAAGTAAATTTTTATCTAAATCATGGTCTCATATGGGTTTTAAAAAGCTGGGTGGTAGGGCTTTACTACTGGCCTTTTTTATCCCATTGGTTTTAGCATTTATATCCTATTATATTTGCGCTCTTTTAGATATTCGTGAGTTCGGCTTAACAGCTGGGATTCCAATAAAAAAAATTCTAATAAATTTAATTTTAGTTTTTATAATTGGGGGAATATCTGCTTTAGGTGAAGAAATTGGATGGCGTGGTTTTTTACAGCCGAAAGTTATTTCCATTGGATGGAAATACCCAGCGCTATACACTGGTCTTATTTGGGCCTTGTGGCACCTCCCGCTAGTAGCTTTTGGAGGGTATTATGAAAATCAAAATCCCTTCGTAACAATGGTTACATATACTTTAGCTATTTTGGCATTTAATTATTTTATATTTTGGTTGAGAGAAGTAACAAAAAGTGTATGGGTGGCAACAATGGCTCATACTTCTTATAATTTCTTTTTTCAAACATTTTGGTTACTTCTATTATTTAGAAAAGAGTCCTCAAATATAGAATATTGGAACTTATTGGGTGGTGATACTGGTTTAATTCCAGCAGCGCTATTTGCCGTATTAGTTATTGTAATAAAGAAGTTTAATAAACAAATTAATCATTACTATAATGTTGGTTAGAGTTCTTGAGGAACCTAAATATGGGCTTCTTTAAGAATCAGAACAGAAGTCTTTAGGTAAAGTTTGATTATGTCGTAAATATATTCTTTTGCAATTAGGATGCCTCTATTGTGGTGGCCTAATCTCCCACTGGTGGTTTTGAGTCCACATTGTAGTATAATCGTATAGGTTAAATATATTACTGTAAGGGTCTTTTAAACTATCTGAGATATAGTTAATGTCAAACCCAAATGACTCAGTTTCTCCATCTAAAATTATAGCCTCGGAAGTGTATTTTTTACGAAGGACTTTATGTGATTTTTTACAATTCACTTCTAACAACCGATCTGCTTCCGAAAGAGTGAGATGATTTGGCGGCTGTTGGAAATTAGTACATGTTCTATTGAAAACAGTAGTTATCATCTCACGGCCATAGTAGGCTTTTAAAAGCTCATAAAGGTTCTTCTCTTGAGTTGTATTCGAATAACTTCATACATAAAGTACCTAATAAAATTAGTAAATAGACCTGTCTATTGGCTTCCCATCTCTTAAAACCTTCAGGATATTTTCCAATGTAGCTTTGGATGTAAAGTACAAATAGTCAGTCTTAAATCCATTCTTTCTACGAAAGTGAATTTCCTTTCCAATATTGGTTATTTTTTTTGGAAGGTGACTTTTGGAGACATGACTTATCTTTAATGAAAACCTCTCGTCACTGTTATAAATTGAAAAAGCTAAAAGAATTTTTTCAGTGGTTGCATTTTTAACATATTCTAACAATTTAGTAATAATTTTTGTCGAGCCTACGTATGCCGATAAAGAAACCTTTAAACCTTTTTCTTTCATATGCTTATTAAAGCTCTTAACTAAAGAGGTAAGCTCGAGGGCCTCCTCTTCTATTTCTATTTGTGCTTGGCTAAGCTGGAAAGTCTCGGTCAAATTGAGAATGTCCTCAATGGGAGCCATTATCAAGAATGATTTAATAAAATCAATTTTTTGTGGGACACTAATATGTGGGTTGGAAAAAGGTATCGAGTTTGTTGCAATGACAACTTCTTCTTCTTTTGTAGTATTACAAATGAATGCTGAGCCTGAGTCACCATGCCCAGATGAGTGATTTGAATCTATGGTAAAAATGGGATAGAGGTAATTTATTAGAGACTTAGAGAGAATAATACCCGATTGATAACAAGCCGGATCGTCTACACGGGAGGAACATCTTTGAGGTGCATAACCCACACGTTGACAAGAACCAGGAATAAGCTCAGCATTGGGCTCAGACTGTAATTTCCCATATTTAGAAAGAGCCATCTTCTCCGTAATAAGCACTGCAATGTCATTTTCAAATCCACTAGTGTTTGCCGGATATAATTGATCCTCGTGATTACCTAAATTAATCCATTTAGGATAGATTGCTACAGCCTTTACTCTTGAAGTACCACCATTTGAGCAATTTATACTGTAACTATTTTTCGATCCAACCCTCTGTCCCATATCTCTCCACCATTCTGGAAAACAATGAGCTGAAGTCAGGAATACTCTTTCATTTAAGTATGTACCTGAACACCTTATTCCATGATCATCCATATCCATTCTACAAGCATAAGGTAAGGGTGAAGCCCAGGAGTCCTTTTCGGAAGCAAAAATCGCTTTACAGTTGAATAAGGAGTAGACACTCAGTAGCAACACAATCCAGTTTACAAATATGGGTAAATTCATACATATTTGCGTTTCAAGAAAGGGGCCATTGTATCAGCTTGTTCACACTCACGAAGAGCCAGTACAAAAAAGATAAAAACTTCTCTCATGCTCTATCGAGCTACTAATCGTTTAACAATTTTTGGAATATTATGATTAGAAACCTTAAATAAAGAGAAAACTGTGAGGATGTGAGGACAACAAAAAAACGAACAAAAAAGCCTATATATGTCATTAATTAACCAAACCAGAACTGGGTCTAAGCCGATCAATTTCTCAGAACCAAAGAATCTGCTTTGTTAATCTTATTCGTTTTAGTTCTGAGAACTAGTTAGGGTTCCGAATAAAGAAGTAAAAATATTTCGTTTTTACAGGTCATCAATGAATTTATTTACATAGAATTTACTACCCATAACTGGCTTTGTGCCTTTACCATAAGTATAGCGACTATGAGAATTGGAGAGGTTTTATGCATACAATTGCCACACTACTATTTTGTTTTTTAGTTCCGTTATCATATGGAGGAGAGCGAGGGCAAATTGTACTTGTAGGGGAAAAGCACCACTCTAAGGAAAAGCAGGCCGCTCAAAAAAAAATAATGAAAATTATTAAGCAGGATAAGTCTATCCTGGTCAAAGAGAACGTTGTTTTTCGTAAAGATGATATAAATAAGACTATAATTGGTATGGAGGATACTGAGATAGATAGTTTGATAGTGATAGTTGGGAGCGCCTACTTTGCTAGAGAGGCAGTCAGGATTTCAGCTGGCTTTCGTGGCAAAGATACTGAAAAGGAGTCAAAGTTCCATTTTGATTACATGATACAAATTATGTCACTCATAGAGTTTGTCCATAAGAACAGTTACTCACGTACTTTAATGAAAAAACTCTGTTCGAATCCAACTTTTTCCAAAGAAATCAAAAGCGTTGCTCAAGTAATTTGTCGCGATCCTTTTTCAGAAGTTGACTCCAAGCTGTCTGAGACTCAAAGCATAATTAAAAAAGTGAATATTTTAAATCTGTTGGGCTGGAAGCCAGAAAATGTATTCTCTTTATTCGAAATATTGATTGGTGAAATTCAAAAAGATGTTGATAGATGGAGGCGCCCACATTATCCAAAGAAGCTAGTGCGAAAAGCGTTAAGCCTAAATAGTCGTTCTAAATTTGTGGAGTTGAAGGCTGTAGCGATTAGCCTTAGAAATCATGTATTCATTCATAATTTAACTACGATCTACCGTTATCATAAAAATAGGAAAAATTTGTACGTACAAGTCGGTGCATTACATTTACCTGGTATGCTTAAGGGGCTTAAAGCTAGAGGTTTCCCGGTTAGGTCTATTGATACTAATAAGGGCCAAACACTTTAGAGAGATTTGATCTGGTGTTGACACTATAAGAGAATGGCAAAAAAATCCAGCATATAGCTGGAAATTAAATGGCGTTCTGTCAGCCCAGGTTATATGGCGAACCTGGGCCGACTTTTTATTTACGACAGATGTATGTATCCTATGTTAATTGACAGTGAAAGCGTTACTTGCTAGTTAATCCTTATGAAATATAAGTGTCTTTCAATAGTAAAACCAAATGGAACTCGAGTTGCAATGGGCGAAAAAACTCTTGAAATTCGATCTTGGAAACCAAATCTAATGCCTGATGAAGACCTGTTAATAATTGAAAATGATTTTTCCTTAAGAGAACCTGGACAAACAGACTTAAATGGAAGAGCTGTAGCACTTGTTAATGTTAAATCTGTCAGAGATTTCACCAAAGATGATGTGGATGCGGCCTGTGCAACTAAGTGGGACAAAGGCTATTACTCGTGGGAACTCCATAATGTTAGAGCTGTAAAAACAGACCAAAAGGTAATTGCAGCAAGAGACATTTATGAAATTGAAATTACATTGTAATCCATTAACTATATAGGTGCCCATAATTATTTAGAATTGTATAGTTAAATTGATTGATGGTAATGTCTATTATTTCAAAAAACGGTTCTGTAAAGTTAACCGGCCTGGATCAAACTTGGCCTTAAACTACTGACAAATGTGCAGTCAGGTTAATGAAATAGAACCTTTAAAAGAGCAATATATTCTTAAGGATTTGGGCTTCTTCTGATGATAAGTCAAACTGATCTCTAAAAAACTGCGCTTCATTATTTTGCCTTTGAACTAAAGTGGAAAAGTCGCTCACAGTTATTCTTTCTATATCTTCAAGTTTGTCAATTAGCGCCTCATGAATTCGTGTTGTAATGGACTCACGAGCAAAAGGGTAGCTTAAAACTCTATGGCTCAAAGAGTGAGGGTTTATGACTCTTATTTCGTCTGATTTAAAGCGCTTCCCTAAAGGAAGATTCGCCATCTGAAGTATACTTTTGATCATGTTAATTGCTGTAGGTCCAAAATAAGGTTGCCTATCTATACCTGGTTTCATTGTCTCGAGTAAGTTTGAGAACTCCTTGAGACTCAAATCTTCATTTTTTGAATATTCCAAAATCAATCCACTTATGAGGTTACGTGCCCTTTTTTTAACTATGCTTTGAGCATAGGGAAAAATGGATATTTGATACAGAATGCTACTTTCTTCTAAGGGCTGCATAGTTGAAGAGGATTGCTGTGACCTTAACAAATCTTGAATAACTATCTTTTGTTTGTCCCCAAGTTCATCAAGTCTTACTTTCCCCGTTTGAATAAATACAGAAATGTCTCTTAGTGTAAGCTCCTCCATTTTTAGGTGAGAGTTCTCAGAGCCAATAGATAGAATTCGCATAAAATTGTTTTTAATTAAAGTTTTTAATGATTGAGAAACGTTTGGGCTACTGTATAGAGCATAAAGAAGGGAATTTGCTTTTACTTTTGGTTTGTCAATTAATCCATGCTCCTTGAAAAGACTATAGATAATTTCTCGACCCTTTTCCCCAAGTCCTACGCTATTCATTAATTGTTCAAATCTACTTAGCTTTCTTTCTTTGACTATTAGCTGAGAAAATTCCTTTAGACTGATTTGACCCGTGAAGCCCCTGTCTATGAGAGCACCGAGTAGGACGTTTTTAAGAGAAGTTTTAAGCTTTTGGGAAGCTGGGACCTCTGAAATATAGCCTAAAAGTGACGGTTCCACGTATTTAACTTGGCTTTCAACTTGATTTTTCTGAAGAATTTCTTTCAACAGTTTTCTCCCTCCGTGCCCCAGACTATATATATTCTCTATCTCAAGCCTATTATTTTGAATTAAATCAGAAAAATCATTAAGGGTAATATTTTCTTCAACTTTAAGATATTCAAGGTGTTCACGTAACCCCAGCACAAGGAGATACCTTGATTGTTCTGTACCTAATTTAGAATTTAAAAGTGTATAAGATAAGCTATTTAGGTTATTTTGATTCCAAACAAAGACGTTGTTGAATTCAAGAACCTTAACAAGTAATTGAGCTCCTTTAGTCGGCAAATTATTTAAGAGTGAGTTTAAATAATTACTTTTTAATTGAAGCTCAAAAGCCAATTTAGCTAAAGATATGTCTTTTTTTAAATGCTGATGGAGAGATTTTTCAAGAGCTACTTTTTTGTTTTGTGTAGCAAATGGGTATAGCCTAACCTTATCAAACAACATATTTGAAAGTAATTGTGAACCAGAAGGATGGCCATTTTTTCTAAGAACATCAAATATAATGTCCTGACTAATCTCTCCAAAACTTGAGATTCTTTTAAAGGAGAACTTTCCTGAAAGTACAAGTGTTGAAAACTCAGAAACAGTGACCGCTTGATTATTTCCTGTCTCAGTAAGAATAGCTTTAATCATACGTTTTTTTAAATAATCGCTACCTAATTCAGATTCCATAATCTCTTTGACTAAAAGAGATGTACGAAAAAGGCCTGTACACTGATTTGAAGCAAAACTTTGAAGACTAAAAGCCATATTTAACAAAATAAATATAATGAGTTTCAATATTAGCATTAAAGGAAGGGAGTTTTTCCTTTGATACTTCCTAAAACTCAACATATTATTATTCAAAGTTAAATGACCAGCATTTTTATTCACTTCAATCTCCTTATCTTACATCAAGATCATATAAGGCAATTCTTAAGCCTAAGATTGTTAGGTAACGTCCGGTATCCATCGAAGATTTTTTTTAAGTATCGAACTTGTTTATAATTGAAGCAAGAATATCACAAAAATCTAATATCCATAAAAAAAATAAAAGTAATTGAAATAAATAAAATAACAGACAAAAAGTTCGACACTTTTTCGTTTCAAATTCATCTCAAGAAGTTCAGAAAAAAACCACGAGGCTGACAACCACAATAAAACCAAAATACCCCCCCCAAAAAACCAAATTCTCCAGGACTAAAATCCAGCTCACAAAAATCCATAAAAAGTACTTCCGATAACTATACTTATCGGAAGTAGACCTGTGTACGATTCATCGATTATCAACCAGTAAAAAAGGGAAAAAAGGGAAAAAAGGGTACGGACACACTTTTGAGACTCACTGCACCTCAAAAGTGTGTCCGTACTCTTTCTTCTTTTTTACTTAAGATGCAAACTTTTCTGCAATTTTAGCATCTTTAGATAAGACTTCTAACAAACGAGAAGCGGCTCCATCTGGAGTTCTTTGTCCCTGCTCCCAGGCCCTAACTGTTGCTGGTTTCACATTGAGTAATGATGCAAATACTGGCTGACTCATTTGAAAAACTTCTTTACGGAGCTTTTTCACTCCTGTTTTAGTCCACTTGGGCGCAGGCTTAGATAACTTTTTAAAAGTCTCTTTGCCTTTAAGTTTCCCACGCTCCATTGCTACTGCTTCACCTAAACTTTTTATTAAATCATTTGCCATACGTTTTTTTGCCATTGTTATTCTCCCTTTATAGAGTAAACCCAATCTTTTAATATTTTTTTCTCAGAAGACGTTAAGTCTTCAGCCTCATCCTTACCGTATAATAGAAGTAGATATGTAATTTCTCTTTTAGGTAAATCTAAGTAAATCACTCTTAAACCACCCCTTTTTCCCTTACCTCTAGATGAATCCGAGACTCTAAGCTTTCTAAGTCCACCTGTGCATGCCACTGTATTTCCCACCTTAGGGTTTTCTAAAATCAAATCCTGTATGGTCTCCAATAGAGATTTATCTCTAAATTCTTCAATTTTCTGCGTAAACGTAGGTGTTTCTTTAAAAAGTCGCTTCATAATACATAGTATTGCATAATACTATGTATTAGTCAATCTGATTCGCCACCTAAGTATAGTCATTTAATCTCATGTAGTTGTGTGGGGAACAGACTTGACGACAATAAATTACTGCAATTTGATATGCCTGGAGGTACGGGGAAAAAGGGTACGGAAAAAGGGTGCGGACACACTTTTGAGACTCACTGTATCTCAAAAGTGTGTCCGTACCCTTTCTTTCTACCCTTATAATTCATTGTGAAGACTCTGAAAGGTTCTGTAAGGAAAACCTAATGGTTACCTCTTGGCTTCAGGGAAAAGCTGATAACACAAAAAGAGCTTACTTTCGAATTGTTAGAGACTTTTTTGTTTACTATAGCAATAAGTCCATTAAAGACATAACCGCAGAAGACATATCGTTTTATATTTTTAAATTCTGTGAGGCATTGAAAGACTCAACAAAAAAACAAATCAAAGACTGCCTCTCAAGCTTATTCTCATATGCTTTAAAAACTGCATATATCCCCTTCAATTCTGTAGCTATAATTTCAAGAATTAAAGTGCCTAATAAATTATTTTTGAAAGTCCCCTCTCATTCACAAATATTAAAGATTGTTAATAGCTGTGAAAGTTTAAGAAATAAACTCATTATAAAAATGCTGTATTTCGAACTATTATTTTATACATAATCTACACCAATTATTTATTTCATACATGCTAAGTTACGAATGAATTATTGTCGTTCCAACTCTCAGTCCCATATCTTTCCATCGTTCTGGAAAACAGTGAACTTATATGAAAGAGTATTCCTGACATAAGTATGTACCTGAATGTTATTTATCTATCTATTCTTAGTTTTTTAATTGTCAGTCAGAGATTTGAGCAAACTTAAGGCTTTGAAAGATAAGGAATTCTTCAAATTATAGTCAACAGTTTCTTTGATAGCATTAACTTTTTCATCTTTAGTCTCAAGATAATAAATAGGTAAGCCAAATCCGCATCCCCAACCACAGATACTACCGTGCACAGGACTATCATTATACCTAAATATAACAAATACTACATTTACTTTTATATCTTCAACACCATCTACCAAGGGAAACTCTTTTTCAATCATTTCAAAAAGTTTGTCAAAGAATGGTCCTCTTTTTTTAATTTGATGAAAATAAGTGTCAACATACTTTTTGTATAATAGGTTGTCTTCGATTAAACTTTTTAATTTTTTCTCATCATTTATAGGCTTAATTGAAAAGGAATCTTCATATGATGAACCAAAAACTATTCTAATAGATCTACCATTTATCTTTGAATCAATGTAACTATTAATTCCTAATTCAGATGTTTCTGTATTTTCTCCCAAATTAATTTCAACGGCCCATAGGTCTGGTATAAATAGAAAAAATGAAAAAATAGTAATAACTATAATACTTAACTTCATATAAACGGCTCCAATACATACTTCAAAATAAAAATTTAAAAACCCAACTTTTTGCATTAAAAAATTTATTTGCATGGTTATAATTATGATAATACCATATCGTGCAACAAGCAGCCTCTTGATATATAGCAATTGAATACTTTCTAAGGGGTGTATAAAAAATTGACGGTTATTTATATCATGGCCATCAATAGATTATTTTTCTTAGAATTTACTACCCATAACCGGCTATGCTACCCTGCAGGTCGCTCAAAAAGAAATAATGAAAATTTTAAAGCAGGGGAATTCTGTTCTGGTAAAAGGAGGAAAAAAGGGTACGGACACACTTTTGAGGTGCAGTGAGTCTCAAAAGTGTGTCCGTACTCTTTCTTGCTCTTTCTTATGAAAAAACTCTGTTCAAGTCCATCTTTATCCCAAGAAATTAAAAGCATTGCTCAAGTCATTTGTGAGGATCCTTTTGCTGAGGTTGACCCCAAACTGTCTGAGACTCAAAGCATAGTTGAAAAAGTGAACATTCTTACTGGGTTGGGCTGGAAGCCAGAAAATATTTTCTCTTTATTTGAAATATTGATTAATGAAATTCAAAAAGATGTTGATAGATGGAGACGTCTACATTATCCACAGACGCTAGTGCGAAAAGCGTTAGACCTAAATAGTCGCTCAAAATTTGCGGAGTGGAAGGTTGTAGCGGTTAGTCTTAGAAATCATGTATTCATTCACAATCTGACAACAATCTACCGTTTTCATAAAAATAGGAAAAATTTGTATGTGCAGGTCGGTTCATTACATTTGCCTGGTTTATTGAAGGGGCTTAAAGCTAGGGGTTTTCCGGTTAGGACCATTGATACAAATAAAGGCCAAAAGCTTTAGAGAGATTTAGCCTGGTGTCGGGCATCATATGAGAAAGGCAAAAAAATCCATTATATAGCAGGAAATTAAATGGCGTTCTATCGGCCTTTCTATTTAGGAACTGCTTTCAACTAATTTAACAGTTTCCTAAGCCTTAAATCGATCATTTAAAGCGATTTCTGTAAACTCCGCCTTCATAAAGCCTTGAGGGTATATTTCATCACTTAAGAAGAGTTTCATGGCTTCAAGCTCAGGTTCTGATACCGACCGTGTCCAAAATCGTTTAGGTGCATTCCATGAAAATCCATTGTTTTTCAGTAAATCCTTTGTTGCAAATGGAGCTTGAACACAGTCCACTTCTACATGTTTTGTCTTTGCATCTTCTAAGATTGTTTTTAGATAGTTACCTTGTAATAAAATATTTGCTAAGGCATCAACGTCCATGAGCGCCTTATGAGCTGTATAATAAAACCCATGAAAAATACCCAGTACTTCCTGTTTTGTGGATATAAAGCCCAGCTCGGCCCAATTTACCTGTTTTAAAGAGCATGTCCAAATTACTGACTGAGAAACCTCTTTTAATTGAGGAACAGACTCAATCATAGGTCGATCAAATCCTGCATTATGGGCAAGAACAAAATCGGATTCTGAGATTAACTTGGATACAACATCCCAATCAATTTTTTTTCCCTTTACATCTTCATTTGTAATGCCTGTTATTTTTGTAATAAATCCTGAGATTTCATTTTTTATGGGTTCGTTTAAGCTAGAATATACTTCAATAGGTTTAATTAAATAATGATCCTTTTTGTGGTATAGCCATTTTCTGATAGCAATTTCAATGATTTCATCTTTTTTATAATCAAGTCCCGTGGTTTCCGTATCTAAAATCGAACAAACACCTATGTCCGGATTCATTTTAACTTCTTTATCAAAGATACTTGGGGGGAGCTCGGTAAATTCTTTTATTGTGACACTTTTATCTTCGTTGTATAGACTCTCAACAAATAAATGACTCATTCTGATCCTTTCTCCATGAGACTCTCGCCTCCTTATCAAAGTTCCTCTTGATTAAAAAAATTTATTATTGCGATTAAAGACTGCTTAGTCCACTATTAATTGCTGCTTTAAGTAAAAAAAGACTTAATATAATTTGCAATGTTAGAATAATATGCATACAATGCACTCCCCTGTTCGTCGTTGCCTTATTCCTCTAGGCCCTCTCAAATAAATTTCTAGTTTAGATTCCATTTATGAGAATTTTAAAAAAAATAATTGGGCTGTTTTGAGATTTGTTTTCTAATAGGAGCAAGGTTCTTTATGACAACAGTTGAAAGAGCCCCTTTGCAGAACCAGTTTTATGGTGTATAGCCTTTTAGCTTCGATTCAGGCACCCAGAACTGACCGAGTACTCCACAAC
>JABJQG010000025.1 GCA_018663505.1 Pseudobdellovibrionaceae bacterium
GCAACAAAAACATAACTTGTTAATTTTATTAGACTCTTTAAAACACGAAGTGCCCTGAAAGGGCGAGTGCAGGAGCACGAGTTTTAAAGAGTTAGAGCCACGATGGCTCACTGTTCGTTTGAAGTGCCTAACTCCAAAGTATCCACGTCTCCCACAAAAAAGATAAAGACCTTTAAAACTGGATAATCCAATTACATTTGATTAAAATATTTGCAATGTATACCTAGAAATCTGAATAGTTTTAAGAAAATATACGGCTTAAATATTGCATAATTCTTAATGAGTTGATCTAATTTTATTTAGAAAATGATATTTGGGGGTGGTGAATGAAAAATGGATTCTATTTATTAAGTGTGTTCGCACTAGTTATGCTTTTTCAAAACTGTGGGGGACAATTTAGCAGTAACGAGACTGCACCAACGAACAATGATCATAACAGCCCTCAAAATCAAAATGTTTTAGATCCAGGTATCATCCAAGGTACAATTTCATCTATTTATAATGCTCTAAATAATACCCTTCATGCACAGACCATTGAGCCGCTAGCCTGTGACTCCACATGTGAGTCTAACCATTGCGTAAATTTGTATGTTAAAAACGACAAAATCCAAGAGTTTGAGTTATTTTGCTCAACTAACCTAGAGGAGTCTCATCCAGGAAATATAGAGAAAACATATAAGTTCCAAATAAAGGGTATATCTCGTTTAAAAGGAAAAGTAATTGAAATAAGTTCTGACCTTCCTGAAACTATAGGGGTAAATGGAGGACAACGTCGCACGCGGCAATTCATTCAGCATTTAGAAACCGCTACCACCTTTATGAGTTTTGACATAAATCTTGAAACTACGATTCCAGTGGAATTTGTTAAAAATGAGTTCAAAAAAAATAAGCCGAACAACGAATCTTTAAACTCTTTAAAAGAACAATTTTCACAAATAAATGTAAGTAACTACCTCAAAAGTAAAAACATATTAAAAGGTCAGGGTAACAATCAGATTAGTTTTAATGCTTTTTATGACCATCGTAATCAAGATCTATTAAAACAATTTTTTACAAATATTGAAATCATAGCAAAAAACTTAAAACAAGCCACTGCCAAGCCTGATGACCCAGCTCCTCAAGTGTTACTAGATATGGGAAATCAATTTTTAAGTCGGTTTGATTCTGACGAAGATGCTATAACTAATGATATGGACTGCAGTCCCTTTGATAGCAATGCGTGGCAGTTACAAAACTTTTATATCAAAGAACCTAATTTGGACTGTGGTCTCACCGAACAAAGCTTTTGTGTTGGTGACAGAGATTCTTACTTGAACACCAGCTCTTTAGTTACAGAGGCTATTTGTACAGACAAAGAACTTTTAGCTAGTTGCTTTGGACATGAAAGAGATGTGATTACTGGATCTTCAACACCAAAACGGTATCTACATAGTGAAAATATGTATAGTTATATGTATAAACAAGGTGCCTACACCGCAAGTGAGCCATTGGTTTACAATACAACAACCCACACCTGTAATGACGGTCAATGGGAAATAACACAAGAGCCCACCGTTGCAGAAAACTATAACTATCTAACATATACAAGACTACGCGATAATCATTTAATACCTTTGTATTATAAAAACAATTTAGGCTCATACATTAGTCTTTTTAGAAACACTTATGTTTACAACCCGAGGTATTTTTTTTCAAGTTATTATCCAGACTTAAACAGCCCTTCTGTTTTGACAGTTATCGATATAGAAACTCTAAATATTGAGTATGAATTTGGGGTTAGAGACGATCTTGGTCGCAGTTTAGGTGAAAAAGGAAATAAGTATTACTATCTAAAAATGGATGAACTTACGGCAGCTAAGGAAATTGAAGGTAGAAGCCAATATAAATATAATGTTGTCCAATATGATGTGGAGTTGAAAACAAAAACTGTGCTCACTTCAATTTGGGCAGATCACAAAAGTAATTTATCAGGAATTCAATCTTTTGTTTCAGATGAAGGATTAATTCTAAAATATAGCGCGCTTGATTCCTACCAAAACGCAACAAGGAGCTATCTTTATAAAAGGGTTTGGTTAAGCTTTCTTAAAAGTAACTCTTATTCGGCTAACCCCTTTGACTTAGGTGAAGTAAATTCTGAACGAGTCATATCTATTGAGGGATTAAAAAACGGAATCGTTTATTTTAATAGATCTACAGCGATGGGGTATTATAGTTTTTATCTTCTTCATGCTTTTGATTTAAACAAAAACATATACCTTAAACTTTTTGATGTTCCTGTGGCCACTCCAACAAACATGACGCCACAAGAGCTAACAGTTCATCAAAATAAAAATTTGTGGAAAGTATTCTTTTTAGGTAACAAGGTGCTTGTGCTCACAAAGAACACTTATGATTATAAATTTTTTCTTCATACTTTTGATCCTTCGACTATTTCTAGTGGGAATCATAATTACCTAGCTAAATATGAAATGGAAATTAAAAACTGGGACTATATTAAACAATTAGATGATAGCGAAGTGATATACACAGTAAGAGATAGTAAAAGTCTAAATAAAATAGTATATAATAATTCTGGTGCCTTAGACGTTTCAAATATTCTCACTAGCGATAGAGTTTTAGGGCTTAGAATGATTGCTAAGTTGAATAATAAGTATATTTTTTCTGGAAAGGTTTGTAGTGACTTAGCTTGCAACACATTTGTAAAAAAATTAATGAGTTATGATTCCATAGAAAAAAAGTTCAAGATTGTTACAAACCTTAATCCCGAAAATGAAGATGATTTCTTTGACAATATTTGGGTTTTGAATGGACAGGCTTATGTAAAATCAAGTTACCCTTTCTTGCATACATATAAAATTTCCCCAGAAGCGCTATGAGAGTGAGAGCTTGGTGTCAGCTTACTTATGAGACACAGTGAGTCCCATAAGTCAGCTGGCACCTTGAGTTCTCACCTTAACACCAAGCTATTCTTGACCAAACACAACATCGTCAATACCTAGAATCATAGATTGAAAGTTAAAAGCATTCCTTGAGTTTTTTCCGTATAGTGTTGTATTTGGCACCCATTTTCCGCTAGGCTCTTTCACCAGTTTTGTGGGGCTGGGACGAGATCTTTGAAAGCTATGACTATACGACCAACCAGAGAAATCCCCAGGAGCATATCCAATGTCCATGAAATAAGCCCACCAGCTTGTACTATAAGCTTTGGGATAACCTTCTTCTTGTGATGGTTTTCCATGGTTCAAGCTTAATATCGGCATATTATTTTTTACTACTTTTGGGCCGTTATGTTCTATCAGGGCACCTATAACCTCTCCATTAAAACCAATACTTTTCGCCACAGTATTAATAACTTCGACCATAGTTCCATTATAACCAGTATCAACAACCAAAACTTTATCAACTCCTTCAAAAACTTTATGTTGTCGAATATATTCGGTGATAATGGCCTCATTTTTTCTATTTTGCTTTTTACTCATTGAATAATCAGTGAGAGTTAATTCCTTAGGAATTTTACCAATACCGGTTTGCATGGGCTGACTAAATATGGCAGTTTTTGGGTCATATGACATAGCTTCCCAGGGGCGAACTACCTTAGTCGTTAAATATTGCTCAATAAACTTAATGTTAGTTAGGCCTTCTCTTTCAGCAACAGCCCTCAGATAATAACCAAGGTACTCTGCCCCTCCCATTGCAATGACAATATTTACTTTTTCTCTTGGATTAATAGCTGAAAATACGAGCTCAACAAATTTTTCACCCCATTGATTTGAAAATAATTTAGAATTTTGGTAGTAACCGTTCTTTGCATCTTCCCTAATACTCTTTTTTTTTAAATTTGAAAGAGTAATGCTTTGTTTTGTATTTCTGAATACTTGATTAGAGTTTTTCTGTAAACCTGAGAACAACTCATAACAGGTTGTAGCCAAAATTGGTTGACATATGAATACAATATAGACGGTGAGGCTCTTGCAGAGTCCTCTCCAAAAAAATAACAGTTTCATATTGGTTTATATTTCAAAAAATAGGCCAAGAAGAGCTGACACCAAGTGCTTTCGCCGCTGTCTATATACTATACGATTTGGAGGTTTTTTTACTTCTTTTCAATTCATCATAATTTTTCAATTTTTTAAAATAACCATGGTATTATTGCTGCATTACTGAATTGTTTGGGTGCTTAAACGGAGAATAATCTCCGAGGGATTCCGGACGTTACCAACAAATGTTTAAGAGGAAAATCATGAAGAAATTTGTTGCAACACTACCCATTATATTACTAGCTGTCTTTACTTTAATTCTAAACGCATGCTCAATCAGTAGCTCGCCTCCCGCCTCAGTAATAACTCAGGTGAATCCAGATAACGAAAAAAAGATTCAAGAAGTACAAAAAAGCCTACAAGCCTACTCCATTGTGTATGAAAAAGGCTATAAATCATTTAGTCGTGGAGACAAAATTTTAACTAACCCCTGTGACCAAAAATTGAGAAAAACACTTAAAAATTCAACTTTGATTATCAGGAAAATTAAATCAACTTTAGATCCCGAGAAAAAACTTTACCGTGATGCTGCATTAGTATTTTACCGAAAAACAAATAATATGAAAAAAAGTTTAGAAGAAATCATAGAACCTTTGAATCAATTTTGCTCTAATGAACAAGCAAGTGTTCAGGCATGTTTTAAAAAAAGGAACAATAAGTCATCCATGTTCTCTATTGTATTGTGGGTCAATCGCCGCGTAGCTGGGTATGGGCAGCTTCATTCCCTTCTACTGCCTAGTGCATCGGACTCAATTGCTATTACTACTAGCACTTCTGACGAGGATGAAAAGCTGGACTTCAGAAGTATCGACACAGATACAGGTACGCAGGCACATGGCACATCTTTTAGTAATTTAGTTAAAATTTCCAAGGAAAGTGAATTACTTGAAATATCAAATTGCTTGCAAAAAACGAATAGCAAATCTTCGATTCTGAAGAACATAAAATTAACAGTCAAAAATAGTTTAACAAGAGCCACAAAACACTGTGACGAACTTTTAGACATTCGAAAATTAGGTCAGTTTTGCATTCCTTACCCACAGGCTAAAAACCGGAAGTTCTCAATATTAAAACAGCCAGTGTTTCACGAATACTATGAAGGCTTATCAAAAGTTGATTTGATTTTAGACGAAATTATTTCTCAGTTGAGTGAAAGTGAAAGTGCATATGATAGATTTATATCTCAAAGTAAGCCACTTGATCCGAGTGATCCTTTAAACTTCTTAGATCACAATGAGGGCGAATCCGAGACTGAAAGAGTAGCCCGTTTAAGGTCTATTCACGGGGATGTAGTTCAAAAATCCCTGGAAAAAATAAAAATACAAATTAAGCAAATTGAATATATTTTTGTGGATTACCATAGCTTATTCAAAAATACTTTTTTCCCAACTGATTTTAAAACAAGTTTAATTCCTAATATTGGAAGCATTTATAGGGATGAAACATCACAACGACTTATGAGCCTATCAAATGGCAAAACTGATAGCAGCGTTCCCCCTGATCAAGAGGATAAAAGACGCCTCACTTTTAGTTTGTTATTTCAACTACATAATAAGCTAGACCGTCTTCAAAATGTTTCATATTTAACAAAGATAGATAATTATATAGATACATTTAATCTTGATCAATTAAGCTTAAACAAATCCACTGAAATACTTGAAACGACTTTGTTAGCACTGAAGGCTGGAGAAAGAGGAAAAGAGATTCTAAGCACTTCTGATGATTATGATGAGATCCTAGATAAGCTGCTTATTCGACCTTAGGAACTCTTGGTGCCAGCTTACTTATGGGACTCACTGCGTCCCATAAGTAAGCTGGCACCAAGAGTTCCTATGACTTCATCAAACTGATTTTCACAGTATTATGGCAATGAGTACAAAGGTCCGCTAGGGGCCATTCCACTTTTGATTTTTCGATAGGTAAATTTTCTCCACACTTGGGGCAGGTTCCAAAACCACCAAGTACTAACTTTTCTCGTTTAAGATTTATATAAAAAGCGATGGGTCCGGCTAGGACAAAGGCTGGAACTAAAACAAAATGTAGAATGGGAATAAAAACACAGATCACAGCTAAGGCCCAATAGATAGATCCCCACTTTACAGCTTGAGCTAAGCGTTCGGATTTGTTCCATTGTTGAATGAAAATTTCCCCTTGAGATATATTTCCTGAGGATCCTAAAATTTCAACGGCTGTTTTTTTACCTAGTGTTTGCCATTTTTTGAGCTTTTCAGGAGGGACAATGGAATTTAATGTTTCATCTTTTTTCATTTATAAAGTTCCTTATAAATACAGGGCACACAGGGGTGATTGAATGCTTCTATGCTTATCAAAATAAATACCTGCGATAAGCCACCGAGGAACACAAACCCAGTCCAAACATAGTAGATAGTAGACTCGAGCCCCCATAAGAAAGTAGAGGCAGAGGTACGCCCACAATGGGCAGCAGTCCAATAACCATACCTATGTTTACGAACACATGCCAAAATAAGTAGGACATGACCCCCACAATAACCAGGGCCCCATAACGGTCCTTGGCTTGAGTGGCATTTTTTAAACCCATAAAAAATAAAATGATAAATAGAACAAAAGTAGTGATGGAACCAATAAAACCATGCTCTTCACTGAGTACACTAAAAATAAAATCTGTGTGTCGTTCAGGAAGAAACTCTAATTGAGACTGAGTACCTTTGAGAAAGCCTTTGCCTAGTAACTTGCCAGAACCCACCGCAATCTTTGATTGAATGGAATTGTAACCTGTGCCCCTAGGGTCCCGACCTGGATCTAAAAAGGTGAGCACTCGATTTTTTTGATACTCTTTCATACCGAAATTCCAAACAATGGGAGAGGCTATAAGAGCTGCTAGAATTGCCGAAATTAATATGGATCGTTTTATTCCAATAAAAATAATCATGGAGCTTGCAATGGCTACAAGTAAAAGTCCAGTTCCTAAATCGGGCTGCTTTACAGTTAAAACAAAGGGGATAGCCGTTATTATTGCGGGATATAGCATGTCCTTTAGGCCTAATTCCCTCAGGTTTTTCTTATTGGCAAATATATGAGCTAAAACTAATATAATTGCCAGTTTCATGGTCTCTGAAGGTTGGTAACGAAAAAAGCCAAGGTCCAACCACCTTTGGGCACCATAGAATTTTTTGCCCACAAACATCACTGCAAGCATGGCAGCAATATTTGCCCCATAAAACACATAGGAAAGTCTGCGTATAATATTATAGTCAATAAGAGTGGTGACAAAATATACGGTCCAACCAGCAATTAACCAAAATATTTGTTGAGAAAACAGCCGGGATGTATGGGTAACATTGACCCCATGAGTAGCACTGTAAAGATTAATAAGTCCAATTACGTTTAAGGAAAAAATAAGTAGAGCTAAATTAATATCAAATCTTTTAAAAAAAGTTCTTTCTTGAACTTGCATGCTGCCTAATGCTGATCTTCTCACTTTTTAGCCTTCTGTTTTAGTAATTCAGGATGGTATTTCTCCATGAAAGCCTTGATCACATCACGCACAATAGGTGCGCCACCAGTGGACCCATGACAAGCGTGTTCTGCCAAGATAGCCACCGAGATCAGAGGTTTTTCTGCTGGGGCAAAACCCACAAACCAACCATGATGACGGCTTTTAAAAGGTTTGTCTTCACACTTATCGTAAATTTGATCCGCCGAAAATGACTGAGTTTGCACAGTTCCTGTTTTTCCAGCTATTTCAACACCGGGGATTTTCCACCACTTAGCCGTACCTCGGCTACCGTTAGCCACAAGCCACATACCTTTTTTAACGGTTTTAAAATTTTCTTTATCTATATGAAAATTTAGTTCGGGGTCAGAGATATCACGTACTAGGCTAGGTTTAAATTCTTGCACAATATTATTTTCAGTATCAATTATTTTTTTAACGAGGAAGGGTTTATAAAGCAGCCCCTCTAAACCGATGGCATTATAGGCCATGGCCATTTGTAAGGGCGTTGTTAAAACAAACCCCTGCCCAATAGCGCTACTGAGATTTTCCCCAGCCTGCCAGGGTTCACCAAAGCGTTTTAGCTTCCATTCCTTGGTGGGCATATTTCCAGGAACTTCGTTGTAAAATTTTATTTTTGTTTTTGCCCCAATACCAAAGTTTTTAATATAACCTGACATTTTATCTATGCCCAGTTGAATGCCCATTTTATAGAAAAAAACATTACTGGATCTTTCTATGGCTTGCAAAACTGTGATTTTTCCGTGCCCTCCACGGTTGTGATCATGATAAGGGCGTCTGCCGAAACGAATCATTCCTGGTGAATGAATGACGGTCTCTTCCTTAATAATACCCTCTTGTAAGGCGGCCAATGCAACATAGGGCTTAAATGTAGATCCTGGGGAATAGTGATCTTGAATCACTTTATTTCTTAAGGGTTTAAAGGGGTCATTTAGGTACTTGTTCCAAATTTTATTGGAGATGCGTTTCGAGAATTCATTGGGATCATAGGAGGGGCTGTTTACCCAGGCCAAAATTTCTCCGTTGGCTTTAATAGCAACCAATGCGCCAATGCGTGGTCCTATTTTATCTTCTCGGTTCATGGCATTGTAAGCAGCATTTTGAATATCTTTATCTATTGTTAATACTAGGTTTAAACCAGCCTTAGAGGGGAGGGGCTCAAAACCTAGTAGACTTTTTCGGCCTCGTGCATCCACTTCGGCAAAAGAGAGTCCTTTTTTACCACGTAAGTTAGACTCCCAGTATTGCTCTAAACCACTTTTGCCAATGATATCGCCCTGTTCAAAATGATGTGAGCTAATACTTTTTTTGTTAAACTTTCTCATTTGTCGCTTGGAGATTTCACCGACATAACCAAAAAGCTGCGCTCCGTTTTCAGCAAGAGGGTAGTTGCGAATGATAGTTTCTTTAATTTCTAAGCCTGGATAATAAATATGTAGTTTTTTTAACCGAACTACTTCATCTAACGATACATTACTTTTAATAATGGCAGGTCTAAATGGTCCATTTTTTCGTTTATGAGTTTTGTAGAGTTGTGAAATCTTACTAGTGGGAATTTCTAATATGGGTGATATAGCAGATATTAATACATCAATGTCTTTTACATTCTGCGGGGTAATGGTGACATCGAAGCCTAGTAAATTATCAACTAATACTTCGCCATTGCGGTCCAGTAGAAGTCCTCTTGGGGCCTCGATATTGTTTTCTTTTAATCTATTTTTATCGGAATAGTTTCTAAGCTCTGTACCCTTAATGATTTGTAAGTACCATAACCGCCCAGAAACAATAAATGCTGTGAGCAAAATAAATATATGCAGTTTTCGGTAATTTGGTTCAAAGGATTTTGTGTCTTCATGGGAATTAAATAGACTTTGACTCATCCAAACTGCCTTCCGGTTTCGGTGGGAAGAACCATATCGGTAAGGTCATCAAACCAGACAAAAAGTAAATGGCAGGGCAGGGCAAAAAGTGATGTAAGCAGTGCGTTTAAAACCCAATCCATAAAATAAAACTGATCAATGACGTTTACTTCTAAAAAGTAGGAAAGGATAAGGTGGAATATAGGGCTAAGCAAAGTAAGTATGCCCGTGGCTGTCATAAAAAACACGGCCCCAGGTTGATACAGTCGACTTTTTAGGGTGTAGGCGGTGTAATATAAGCTTATTTGTAACGTGAGGATCATCCCCAGTGGTGTGGCAGTTTGTGAAGTCATGGTAAATGAGAGGATATAAATCATAATTAAGCTCTCAAAAGGTCTTCGATAGAGGCTCCAGTAAACCAAAATAGGTAACCAGGTTTGTGGGGATGTATGCTGATTAAATAAGAAAAACCAGGAGGATGATTGCAAACTACAAAAGACTAGAGCTATGAAGGTGAACAGTGAAAAATTACTTAAGGTTTTGGTTAAATTTCTCAAGTTTATTCCTGTTTCTTAATGGCTGTTGATGTTGGACTCGTGGTGCTTACTTTATTTGCTTGTGAGGATTTGAGAACTTCTTTTTGTGGTAAAATTTCCCCATCCATAGGTTCGCTTTGGTATTGTTGGGTGTCATTAGTATTAAGAATCACAAAAACTTCTTCTAGATTAAAAGGATTAACAATGGGTTCCACTTCCACAGTTTGGTTCATGCCATATTGAGTTTTAGTGGTTTTTTTAACACGGCCTACTGGAAAGCCTTTGGGGAAGATTTTGTCTAAACCACTAGTGACCACAAGATCACCTTCCACGATATCGTCATCACGTTTCATATAATTCAATAAACAGGAGAGACCTTTATTGCCAACAATGATGCCTCGAGCTCGGGACCTTTGGATGATTGCGTCAATAGCAGCATAGCGGTCGGTCAATAATAGGATGCGTGAGGTGAAGGATTCGGTTTCTAAAATATAGCCTACAGTACCTGCATGGGTAATTACCGCCATTCCAGGTTTGATGGAGTTGCGAGAACCCATATTGATGCTTAAAGAACTATGTGAAGAAAGTAAATCTTTCCCGATAATTTTAGCAGCTAATAGCTTGAGTTCAGATTGCTGCTTAAAATTTAATAGTTTTGAAAGGCGTTGGTTCTCCATTTTTAGCTCTGTAACCGCAGCCAGCTGTGCATGAAACTTTTGGTTGTCTTTTAAAAGCACTTTATTGTTCTTTTTTATGCTAATTAAATTCAAATAAAGCCCCGTTGTGCCGCGCACCTCCAAACTAAATGAGGAAAAAGCCTTCTGAATAAGACTGGTACTAAATGTAAAAGGACGCAAATACCACGGGGGCTCCCCAGTATAAATCATCATATTTACAGCTAGAAACACAGGAAGGCCAATAACCACGGCAGTTACAAGGATTTTCTTTAAACTAAAATTAAAATAATTCACAAATTTTACCCAACTTTTTATTTAACAAAAGAATATCAATAATTTTGTTGAAAAAAAAGTAACTTATCAATAACCTAGGATAGTTTTACGCAATTGGTAAGGAGAGACCATGTCAGATCATAAAAGTATTAAGTTTCAAAGAATGTGGAGAAAATTTAAGATCTATTTGATCTTTGTGGTAGCTGTGATTGCTTTTGGTATCATGGGCTTATTTCAAGGGGGATCTTCCTTCTCAGGGTCTGGTGCTGCCGCCGTGGTTAATGATCAGGTGATTTCCATGCTAGAGTTTGATCGACAGTTTCAACAAGAACAAGGTCAAATGGGTGGATTTTTAAATAATCTGCCTCAAGCACAAAGAGACATGTATTTAGGGGGGATCAGACAAAGAGCTTTACAGCAACTGATTTCGCGAGAGGTGTTTTTTCAGTCAGCCCGAGATTTAGGCTTAGCTGCTGCGGAAGAGGATGTGATTGACCAAATTGTGAAAATTAATGCTTTCCATAGTAATGGCCAGTTCGACAGAGTGACCTACGAATCAGTACTGCGTGCCAATAAGTTGCAAGTGAATAAATTTGAGTCTGGGGTGGAAAACCAAGTCCGTGCTGAAAAATTACAAAATATATTTAAATCTGCATTTGTACCAATGCCCATAGAAAAAGAGCTGGACTATCAATTAAAAAACTCCAAATTGAACCTTTCTTTTGTGGCTGTGAATAAATCATTATTACAGGATAAGAATAAAACCACTAAAAAGGATGTGGCCAAATATTTAAAGTCAAATTTAGATAAAGTGACAAAATACTACGAGAGTAATAAAGCAGAGTTTACTGCTAAAAAAGAGGTTCACGCTCGCCATATATTAATTAAGGCTTCTGATGATAAGAGCTTTAAAGCAGCTCTCGATAAAGCTGTGGACCTTAAAAAACAATTGGCCACTGCAGACTTTGCTGAATTAGCTAAAAAGCATAGTGCAGATAAAGGCTCTGCAATAAAAGGTGGAGACCTTGGATTTTTTGAGCGTGGTAAAATGGTACCGGCTTTTGAAGACATGGCCTTTACATTAGAAAAAGGACAAGTGAGTGAGCCTGTTAAGACTCAATTTGGCTACCATATTATTAAGGTGGAAGACAAAAGAGGCGGAGAAGCTAAGAGCTTTGATGTTGTAAAGTCTGAAGTTGCAGAAAAACTATATAAGAAAAGCTTTTCAGAAGACGTGATGAAGGAACTTAAGGGTATTTACGAGGCGGGTAAAGATAAAAAAATAGCATCTCATCTCTCTCAGTTTTTAAAGAAATATAACCTAAAGTTTGAAGAAACAGGTGAGTTTGATTTTTCTCAAGCTAAAATTCCCAAAATAGGGGATGACGAGCGTTTTATCGATGAAGCCTTGCCACTAAAAAAAGGGGATTACTTTACTAAACTGATTACAAGTGATGGTAAGAGCTATATTGTTCAGGTTAAAGCATTCAGCTTAGCTTCTAAAATGAAACCTGATGCTGTTGTGGCTTCTAACTTTAGATTTGGTGAGTCTCTGAATAAGTATATTGAAGCTCAAGAGAAGCAGTTTAAAATCAAAAAAAATGCATCTATCTTGTCAGCTCAGCAATAACACCTACTCCAGGTGCCAGCTTACTTATGGGACGCAGTGCGTCCCATAAGTAAGCTGGCACCTGGAGTTAAATCACTAAACAAAAGTCTGAATTTACAATCATTTAAGAGAATCACATTACAATCTAACAAATGTAGCCGATTTAGTTGCTATGATAAAACAAATACTAAGTATATCACTTATTCTATTAACAGTCTCATTTGAAAATGCTTCAGCACAAGAACACTGTAATGCTCTTAAAAATTTATTTTTGGATGAAAAAGTTGATGGCACTTATTTACACCCAAAAAAAAGTAATCCACCAAAATATTTTACGGAAAAAAAATCTATAATACTATCGAAAAACATTTCATTTGAATACGATAGAAGGGTGCAATTTAGTAGAAGTTCAAAACCTGGGACTAAAATTGATTACTACTTTAACGCCGGTGAACTCGTACTAATTAAAAAACAAGATGTTTCTGTAGCTCCCATAGCTGGTGGGCAGAAGGAAGAACTTTTAGTTCAAGTTAATAACTGCAAAGTAAAAATCTACGGAAAAAATATTATTGAATATTTTCCAACACCACCTTTTGAGGTGTCCTATGAGGCAGCTGTTTCTGAAAAACTATGTGGAAAACTAAAATCGCACCCTGAGATAGTTAAAACTAATAAGTTGACTAGCAACCCTAATAATCTAAAAAAGTTCATTGAAGAGGATACTGACAATAGTTACTTGCTGAGCAGCAAGAACTATGACCCCAAATTTGACGATTATTCCCCAAAAAAGCAAATCAATATAATAAAATCCATATGCAAAAAAATAACACCTTGGATTTCTGTTTCTCAAACAAAAACATCAGGTGTTACAAATACGACTACTAAAATTAAACCTATGGTCGCAAATTAATCTAAATAATTGGTTCAACTTTAAAGCACCAGAATTTCACTAGGGTTAACTGAGTGAATAACTAAGACAGTTTACTCTTGTTAATAGGAGTAACTGGAGTAAGCACTAGCCTAACATTACGAATAAAAGGTGCCAGCTTACTTATGGGACTCACTGCGTCCCATAAGTGAGCTGGCACTTTTTTTGTTAATGATGCCTATGGTGTGTTTTGTTGGTTATTTTCTAATCCTTCTACAGGAGAAGATAGGAATGCTCTGTTTGCATAATCCATTGAAATTAAGGTGAGTATACTTAGGAAGAGTGGATTTGTAAGCCGCGATTGTTGTGAGTGTCTAAGTGTAAAGAAGAGTCCCTGATATACCCCGTTATATTTCATTTTACCCAATCTCTTGAGAGCTTTTGACATATCATCCGCTTTTGAAATAATTGACTTAAATAAACCTACTGGTAGGGCAATGTCTCCAACTATTCCAATTGACTTGAGTGTTATTCTTCCCATGCTATCTTTTTCTAGATTTAACACTTGGTCAGCTAAGACTATTGCTAATTCTTCAATACACGCTGACCCTTCGGGCGACTCCCCTTTATTTAAAGTATATATGTTCTCCGCAGAATAAAAGGTGCCAGCTTACTTTTGGGACTCACTGTGTCCCATAAGTGAGCTGGCACCAGGGGTTACTCCTGTTAATAGGAGTAACTGGAGTAAGTACTAGTATATTAGTACGTATTTACATATATTTACAAGAATATTTGCCTATTTATAGGAGTAATGATACTATTAATATAATATGAATAATATTATTACTAGAAGCCAAATTAAAAATATCGGAAAAAGCTTACGATCCATCAAAACTGATCAACAGCTAGAATCTAGCAGCTTAGTTCTTCTAAATAAATGGAGAGAGCATCACGATGCTACCCTGAAGTATTATGGGAAGCTTCTTAAAAGTGAGGCCATAAAATTAGGTATAAAACCAAGCCAGTTTACAGTTACTCAAAGAATTAAAAGAATTCATTCAATAATTTTAAAGTTAAGAAGGTTCCCATTAATGCAATTATCCACAATGGATGATGTAGCTGGTGTAAGAATTGTTCTTCCAGAAAATTCCGAAGTCTCTCACTTGGTTAATGTTTTAAAAGAAAAAAAATCAAAACATGAGCTCATCAAATTAAGTAATTATACAGACCACCCAAAAGACGATGGATATCGGAGCATACATCTTGTGTACAGAGCTAATAAATCGCCTTCAATTCAAATTGAAATTCAACTGAGAAGCCTATTGCAGCACTATTGGGCCACAGGAGTTGAAGTCTTTGGAACACTTGAAAAAACATCATTTAAAACTGGTGAGGGCTCAGAAGACTGGAGAATATTCTTTAAACTTCTCAGTTCACGCTTTGCCATAAAAGAAGGTACCCCTGTACTAGAGGAGCATGAGAAATACTCTATATCACAATTAAACACGAGCTTAGTTGCCATGATTCGCAAATTAAACATTATCGAACAACTATCTGCTTATACCTCAATATATACTAGTAACTGGAGAGAGAAAAGAGCCATCGGTAGAAGTGGTAAATACGCTTTAATAACTTTGGATACAAATACTAATCGAACAAGTGTTGAGGTTTATCCAGAGAGTCAGCTTTCAAAGGCCCTTAGCAAATATTCCTCTATTGAAAAAACTCACCACAGTAGTAACGCAATAAATATTGTTCTTGTAAACTTAGACAATATAAATAATTTAGAAAGAGCCTACCCAAACTATTTCATGGATACTAAAGTATTATCAAACTATTTATCTAAAATTGTACTTGGCAAGTTTTAATGATTATTTACTTTTTAAATGACAACCTTAAATGACCTGCTAGGTACTAGTAGATTGGTGCCAGCTTACTTCTGGGACTCACTGCGTCTCAGAAGTAAGCTGCCGGGCACTCAGGGTTCTTAGGGGTTACCCTAATTCCCAAATAATTTCGCACATTGAAGTTTATTGCTGGCTAAAAAGCGTCTTACTTTCAGAGTATTTCCAAGTTGATCATTGTTTTTCCCACCGAGTATATAAATCTTGAAATGAGATTCAATTGCCCACTCAGGTGGATTTTTAATTTGTTGAAGATGTTTTTCTTGTTGGTTTATAGCATCTGCTTCTATAATAAGGTCTCTGATATCTTGTTCTACTTGTGTTTTTGAGTGAAGCATCTGAGTTACCAAGCCATTTTGTTTCTCCTGCATTGCGTGTGTCAATTCATGTATGAGCAGTGCTTGAAAATAAATACGGTACTCCTGAGTTGTTGGTTCAGGCTGACTTTGAAGCTGGGCTGACAATCTCAATAAGGGGTCAATATGAAAGACCACACGGTTGTGATAGGGATCAAAAAAAGAAAACTCGTTCAAGGTTTTTTCATAGGAATATTGTATTGGATTAAAATTGACTTGACCCAGTGGGGCTTTTTTTTGATACATAATTGAGAGTTCAAGGTAGTGAATAAAGAAATCTACAAAACTACGTACTATAACCACCTCAGGTGGGCTCTCAAAAATGTAGTTAGAATTTAAATTTTTCAAGTGAAAAAAAGCGGATTCAATATGGGAAGGTCCCACCTCGTTGAGGAAATTTTGTCCATTGGGAAAGTTTTGAAGAGTATGTTGATAGTTGATCTCTCCAATTGTCAATCTAAATATATAGTCACTTATATCCGTTTCAGCAAAAACTATTCCCGAGAATAAAAATATAAATAAATATTTAAGCATGAATTTCATTTTTAAATTCACCTTTTGAAGGAGTTGCTGTAATTTCTTTTGATAACTTATCAAAATGGAATTTGATTCCGTCGTGATAGTACATGGTGTTAGTCGCCTGGGTTGGAATAGGAAACTTAATAGCTGCAATTTCCGTTTGACTATGGGGATAAAACATTAGTTCATTAGAGCTGCAGTTTAAATAATGATATTCTGATAAATCTACTTTCGGATAAATGGTAAAAACATATTTATCACTGTAATAATAAAGCACTTTTTCCATGGTTTGAGAGTTAAATAAAAAAAGCGCGGCCTTGTTGTCAGTGATCCATTTTTTACTCAGCCATTTACCCTCATTTGTGGGGTTAATGATGGACTTAGATAAATCCACAGGGATTAAGTAACCTTGTTTGCTATAAAAGAATATCTTGTCATCAACTCGGTCAATTCCAATCTCACTATTTTGCAAACCATCTGTTAATTCCACAGGTTTACCAGAGCATATATAGCTGAATCTGGATTTATCTCCACAGGCTAAAAAAAGGTCCACTGTCCCAGAGCTTTCATTATGGCGACGGGTTAACCCTGTTCGTTGTGAAAACTCGCAGTTTGTCCAAAAAAATTTTCCCAAAAATCTTTTTTCTATTTCTGGTTTTAAAAACTGTGCCATTTGTAAGTCGTCATATATGGCACGATCATAATTAACAAGTAAGTTAAAATAGCTAGCCTCACTGTCATTGAAGTCAAAAAAATTTAAGAGTGCAAGTTTCAGATCCGTCCCTACTTTTCTTTGCCCATTTATCACCTTAGTTAAAGAAGTGTTACTCTTTAGACCCAGTTGCTGAGCCCAAACTTGGTAACTCCATTGGGGGCGTGTGGACTTCACCATTTCATAGTAGAACTTTAAAAAATCAGACAATTTTAAAAAAGAAAAGATATCTCCAGAAGTATACATTTTTTGAGAATGAAGTGAGAATCCTTCCTCTTGGTTATGGGCGGATAGACTCTGTAAGTTGAATTCTTCGATTTGATTAGGGTACCCGGTATTGTAGATTCTTAAGTTACCGTTAATTTGGTCAAAATCTAGTCTTTCACCAGCTGCAAAAGTGTGGGGACTCATTTTCGAGCTGATAGGAAAGACTCCATTGCGATTAAAAAAAAGTGTTTTTACCTCTCCGGAAATACGGTCACAACAGTTGAGAAGGGCCGAGTGATCTTTTTGACGATGATAAAAAAAGAAGTTTTGTGAACTCAATTTAATTTTTGGGTTATCAAACATTTGATAAATGTGGTGTTTAAGTGACTCATGAATCCACACTACAGTGTTGTTAATAAATAAAAGTACGGATTGAGGGGAGGGGCCCACAAGCTCCATTGGGCACCAAAGTGGAGGTGACTCAATACATGAGGTGACAAACAACCAATTAGGGTGCCCTTTTACAATAAATTCAGAATCTTTTGACGAGGTAATACTCACCATGCTCGTAGTTGGATTGAGCTCAATATCGAGCTGAGTACCATTTTTAAACGTCACTTTGGCAATGGTGAATGGTTTTTTCATATTGGGTATTTTTAGCACAAATGGCATTGTAAAATATTGATTATTTCAAACTCTATATTAATTACCCAATAAATTACAAAAATTATAATATAAGTCATAAAAAGCTCTAGATGCTAACTAACTTATGGGATTTACTGTGTCTCATAAGTTAGCTGGCACTAATTTTTAGCAGTACTTTTGCTGGAAAATAATGATTTCATAATGTTATATTTTGTATGCTGGTATTAATGCTAAAGTAGTATAAATATATTATTTGCTCAATATGACACTACGGATTTATCAAAGATCAGGGCAGACGGCACATACTCCTTTGGTGATAAGTTGGAAAGTGTCAAAGTAATGTTTCACTATGATTACGGCTGGCTTGTGCCTCGTGGAGTATTAACGGAGGCAGACTTTGAAGCTCAAATGCTAACTTGTTCTGATATGGTTGTGCCAGTAAATCGATAACCAAACCTCTTCTATGATGCTCAATAAAAGTGCCAGGCTTAATTCTGGGACGCAGTGAGTCCCAGAAGTAAGCTGGCACCTAAATTTATGTTTCATTTTGAAACAGGTGGTACTCAACACAAATAGACCCTATGTAGGCTTGGCATGACCAAAAGTTCTACAGATAAATATTTATTAATTTTAAATTAATCCTAATGTTCCCTAGACCATGGTCCGATGAGTTTTAGGTATGAATAGAATCAAGTTAGTGCACGTATATAGGTCTATAGTAGTGATGTTCTTCACTTTATGTTTTGGTTTTTCAGCCTGGGCTGGTAACTATAGACATGATAAAATTATTGTTAAATTAAAGAAAAATATTTCTCAAAGTAATTCCTTAAAATTTTTAGGTAAAGCCACTACAGACAAGCAAATGCATCTTTCCAAAAGTTGGACAAAATTAAAAATGTACCACTTTCAATTACATAAAAGTCAAACTGTTGAACAGGCTATTGATGAGCTTAGAAATGATCCAAATGTGCTGTATGCAGAACCTGACTATATAATACAAAAAGCATCGGTGGATTCCGCATCCGGGCAGAAGACTTATGAAGAAATGATGAGTTTATCTCAGAGTGAAAAAGTTTATACCTCTGAGGCTTCTGCACAGATGGATTTTGAACAGATTTATGAATCAGTATCGGCTTCTTCCAACCCCACAGTTACTGTGGCTGTTATAGATACTGGTATAGATATTGATCATCCTATTTTTGTAAACTCTGATGCTCTATGGAGAAATACAGGTGAGATAGCAGGTAACGGGGCCGATGATGATGGCAATGGTTATATAGATGATGTTTATGGTTGGAATTTTGTAGATAACAATGGCTCTTTATATGACGACGATGATCATGGAACTCATGTATCAGGTGTTGTGGTCAGTGCAGGTATAGATATTTTTGCCGCCTCCATGGAAGTATCGCCCATAAAAATTATGGCTTTAAAATTCTTAGATGGTAATGGAATAGGATCCACATCTGATGCTATTAACGCAATTTATTATGCTGTGGATAATGGGGCACAAGTGATTAATAATTCCTGGGGAGGAAATTCATATTCTCAGGCACTGCATGAGGCTGTGGCTTATACATACACAAAGGGTGTGACCTTTGTTGCTGCCGCAGGAAATGCCTCGGCAAATAATGACAATGCTCCTATGTATCCAGCAAGTTATGATGTCCCGCATATACAATCCATTGCAGCCACTACAAGTTCTGATTATCTAGCTAGTTTTTCTAATTTTGGTTACAACTCTGTTGATATAGGTAGCCCTGGTGTTTTTATTCAATCAAGTATTGATGGTGGTGGCTTTGGTTATATGTCTGGAACAAGTATGGCCGCACCTTATGTATCTGGTGTTTCGGCAATGATGATTTATTATGCCCCTAGTATGTTGGGCTATCAGATTAAATCTTTGGTAGAAAGCAGTTCGGACTATGTATCTCCTTTATCTGGATTGGTGCATGAAGAAAGTCGATTAAATCCTTTAAGCTCCATAAATGCAGCAAAGGTTGCTAATGTGGCGGCTTCACAGCCAGGCTACGCTGTGGACGGAGGAACACGAGCAGTGGCCTCTGAAGAAGCTGGTGGTTGTGGTTTAGTGACAAAACTACAAGCTGATTTTAACAAAAATAATAAACAAGGTCGTATGACGGGCAAATCTTTTGGTAAGGTTTTTTTGATTGTTGTTGTGCTTTCTCTTCCTTTTGCGTTAACCCTGTATTTGCGGTCTAAAGATCCTGCCAACCGAAGAGCTTATGAGCGCTTTCAATTGGATTCTGCTGTAACTCTTAGTGTGGGTGGCAAGCAACTGAAAGGACAGGTGAGTACCATATCTCTTGGTGGGGCTCAGGTGGATACCCAGGCTTTACTAGAAAATGGTGGCATCGTTAAGATGAATATCAGTAGTCCTGATGGTAAAGATCTCATAGAGGTTGAAGGCCATGTGGTTTGGGCGGAAGATGGTAAGTCTTATGGTGTTAAGTTTGCTGAGGCCACTAGTCAAACTTTAAACCAGATTTCTAATTGGACGGATAATTTAGAAAAGGCTTCTTAGTTTAAGTTAGCCTTCTCTTGCGCTCTATATTTACAGCCAATATCTCTCGCTGGGAACTATGTCACAGGTGGCATCCTGCTTGTATAATTCATTGGAGTCTAAATTATAGGGAATGCAAGTAAAGCTACTGGCTCCACCTATTTTATCTTCATTAGTATTTTTTTCTTTGTCAGTGTAGCCCCAGGCAATTATGCCACGAGCACTTCCGGCAGTGTCAATCAGTGCTGAACCTGAGTTGCCGCCAACAATAGGGCAGTTCTCCAGACCGATAATGGACCCCTGTCGGCTGGAACTAAATTTTGTGATTTTCTCATTATAATTTATAGAAAGTGCTTGAGCCAACTTCATTGAAACTTCACAGTTATCATAGGAATCTAATTGAAAGTGGGTTGGGTTTTTTTTCATTTGTAATTTATCATTTACTGAGACTGCTCTTACTGCTGTATGGTTTATTAATGGTGTGGGATTTATTTTAATCACAGGAACTTTGTTTATACTTTTTTCTAATTTTAAAAAAGCATAGTCTAAGCCTTTTTCTTTATTCTTATAACCTTTAATGAGGCGCGTGGCTTTTATGGATTTTTCGTGTCCAGCGACTGTTTCTACCAGTTTAAAAAATGTTTCTTTAACACTCACATTGGTCATGCCATTATGTTCATCATCCACACAATGCATATTTGTGGCAATAACATCACTGGCCACAAGCCAGGCTGTACATCGGCTAGTGAAGTAGTCGCCTGTGAAATTTCTTTTTCGATGAAAGAGAACTCCCACAGAGCCATTGCAGTCGGCATCATTTTTAGTATTGCCACAGGAGAGTATCACTTGGTCGATATTCCAGTTGCTGTCAGTGATAAAATCACCTTCGTTCGGGGTGAATACGCCACAACCACTGAGAAGGGGAAGGAATAATGTGATCATAATTAGTTTGTGTATTTGATTTTGCATTTTAAGTATTTCCTTTAAAATTTCATTTTTAAATTTATAAGTTGAGTTGAGAATAAGTATAAGGTTTGAGGTTTAACTAAAAAGTATAAGTTACTGCTAAGTTAGTTAAAGTATAGGATAGCTCCCCAAGCTTGTCTTCGGTGGTGAAAGAATAACCAAATACTGTGGATGTTGTTTTGCTAATGAGTTCAAAATTATGTTTGGTGAACTGCAGCTCCACGGCCCAGTCTTTTGCAATTTCATAGCCAGCACCAACATTGCCTCCAATTCTGCTATCGAAGTCTAAATTTTTGGCCTGTCTATCAAAGCTAAAGCGAGGAATGTTTAGGCCAGCAAATAGATATAAATCACTGTTGTAGGAATAAGTAACATCAAAATCAATGGCTCCAGCAGAAAACTGTTTTGTGCCAATCATTGGGTCCTCACTGAATGTAGAGCTGACCACATAAAAACGTGATTTGTAGCCTACCGATGCCATTCCCCAAAACGGTCCTGACACGCCATTTTTAGGAATGTGGGCTAAACCGAATTCTAAACCAGTGAGTGCGCCGCTATTTAACTTAAGATGATTGTTGGCATTGCCGATAGAGAGTCCCTGTGGGACCAAGGCAACGCCCAGCTTAAAGCCCTTTAAGATCATAAACTGTTCTTCCCATTCAGTTGAGTTCACATAATTCCTACTTTTTCTGTAGGATTTAATAGAATCAATTTCTTCAGATTTGGGGACCTCTGCACTTTGAGTATTCACCTGGCTTGAGGATTTACTGGTGTCTATGGGGACAATAGCTTTTGCAAAACTAAGGGGTGAATTTAGAAAACCCAAGGAGATGGTTAGGAGCATTAATTTTTTCAAAATACGGCCTTTCAGGTGATATTGATATACAGCTGAGCAAAAAGCACCTCTGTATGGAGAAATAGATTTAGGCCACTTTACCATAATTTCAGCAGTGCATGGCATGTCATTGAGCAGGAATGAAATGTTTATATTCGCTGTTTATTTTTTCTACACGAAAAAAATTCATATTTATTGGTGGTAAAAGGGTGGCTTTTATATAAGACTTTTGGCGAGAGAAATTTGGCAATGCTCATCTATTGCCACTGATGCAGGCTGAACCTTGATCCTCGTAACAATATATTACACAATATGACTCACAGACTAGAGGTGGAAGCATGGTTAGAATATTACTTGTTGATGATGAACCCGATATTTTAGAAATTTTAACTGGTTATGTTGAAGAATTCGCGGATGAAGTGATCACCGCAAGTAACGGGCAGGAGGCATTGGCTTTAGTTGAGAAGCAAGAAGTAACTGTGATTATCACAGATATAAGTATGCCAAAAATGAATGGACTTGATCTACTTAAGACCCTAAAAGAGCGTGGGGTGATGGCTCCAGTAATTATAGTCACTGGATTTGGAGATAAGGATGCTATTAGTAAAGCATGGAAGTTAGGGGCTTACGATTTTTTAGATAAACCCATTATGGAAGATAAACTTCGATTTGTTATAAAATCGGCACTGCTGATGGGTTACGATTATAATCAGTCACAGAAAAGCAAAAATTTAGGTGATGGGGAGAAACTTAAAACCGTTTCCATTTCTATGGATGAAAAGTTGTATGATAATATAATTGAAAAATGCAAGTTAGATAAAGTTTCCATTAATACGGTTGTTCTCCATGCCGTGAAAAACCAGATAGAATCTTAACAGAAAGTCCATGCAATATTATTTTCAAATGATAAAGGGGAAACTTATAATATGGGGCATAGTTTTGTTTCAATATGAGAAAAAATTCAACTTTTTAAAAGAATATTGTGAACAATATTTTTAGAAAAATTATCTCATATTCTATATTTAAATATTTATAGATATAATCTCATATAAATACGCGAGAACATTAATGTCCCAGGCCTTTTGTCCGATAAGATCTTTATATAAGCTTTAGTGCCTATTGTGCAAAGCTGTAACTTTAGGTCTATAGCAAAAAGTATTTTTGCTAATTGTGTAATCTTAACCAGTGAGCGTTTGTTGATAAGAATAATTTTTGTAGGTATACTTTTTGGTTCTCTGTTCATGACAGGATGTAAGTTAACTGACAATGCTATTGTTGGAGATTCTCCCTTATCGAGCATAGTTGATGAAGCACCTGAAGAAACAGCACCAGGTGGAAGCGTGGCCCTTACTGGTTTATCTAATGATCTCGTATGGAAGACATCAAAAGTTTGGAATTGGGGGTGCGATCAATCTACATGCACATACCAATATGTCATAGATACCAATCCAGCCACAGACCCAAGCGGGTTATATGTTTCTGATGTTACTGCTACACAAAACACAGGTGCTGGGACTTTTTATTTACATATTCGAGCAAAAGATCAGGATGGAAGCTTGTCTGACACCGTTCATGTGTCAGCACTTGTGGATCAAGTATTGTCTGTAGCTCCAAGTGGTTTAGTGGATGGAGCCAGTTTAAACTCTTTGACCACCACAAATACTGTGACTTGGACGGGAGCCTCAGATGCTCATAGTGGATTGGACCACTATGAAATTGCAATAGGCAACACTACTGGAGCTTCTGATGTTTTAAATTGGAAAAATATTGGAAATGTTTTATCGCATCAAGAGTCTGGATTAAGTCTAAGCAGTGGAAATACATATTATGTGAGTGTAAGAGCTGTGGATGTATTAGGTAATATAAGTTCCGTGGCACAAGGGGATGGTTGGGTAGCAGATAATAGTGTGCCTACACTGACGGGCCTTTCTAATGATGCCGTTTGGACAAAATCAAAAACATGGAATTGGGGTTGTAGTGCAGCCTCTTGTACTTATCAATATGTTATTGATACAACCTCCAACACCACACCGGGCACTTCTTATACATCAGCAATTACTGCTACTCAAAATTCGGGTACGGGAGCTTATTATTTACATATAAGAGCACTAAACAGTTTAGGTACTTACTCTAATGTTTATCATTACTCTGTAAATATAGATAATACTGCACCTGGAATAGTGGGTAGTTTAGTAGATGGGACTTCGTATAATTCCATAACAGCAACAGATACTATTACGTGGACATTAGCCACAGATGTGGGGGGTGGTTTGGACCATTATGAGCTTGCTATTGGTAATACCGCAGGAGCTACTGATGTTTTGGATTGGAAGAATATTTCTAATGTATTGTCTCGTCAAGAAACTGGTTTAAGTCTTACAAATACAAATACTTATTATGCTAGCATAAGAGCGGTGGATGCTGCAGGAAATATTGGTTCGGTGGTGCAGGGAGATGGTTGGACGGCTAATTATGTAGTTATTAATTGCACCAACTCTCCCACGAAAGATTCAACAGTTCTTTTTAGTGATGGCAAGGGCTCAGCAAAAAAACCTTATTTGATTTGTAATATTGATCAATTACAAAAAATGAATGAAAATCTTTCTGGTTTTTACGAGTTGGGAAAAAATATTGATGCTACAGCTACCTCTGGTTGGTCAACGGGAACCTCTGGAACGGGCTTTATCCCCATAGGGCACTGTTTTGATGGATATGCTTACCAATGTGCGGATTATAATAGTTATGCGTATAATGGGGATAATGGATTTACTGGCAGTTTTGATGGCAATGGTTACACGGTGGATCAATTATTTATTAACCGTTCTAGAGATACAGTGGGGTTGTTTGGTTTAGTAAATTCGCAGGCAGTGATCATGGATTTTAATTTATCAAATGTGAATATTACAGGGGTAGAAGCTGGGTATCATTATATCGGTGGTGCTGGAGGGGCAATAGGCTTTGCGCAGAATTCTTTTATTAAAAACATTTTCACTTCAGGCACAGTTGATGGTGAGTTAGCTACAGGTGGTGTAGTCGGGCGAATGCAGCGAGCGCAGGCGCACAGTCTGAGCTCTACCAGCACATCCACGGGAAGCGATGGGGATGTGGGTGGCGCAGTTGGATTCTTGGATAGGTCCGCACTTTTAAATTCAAACACTTCGGGGGTCGTCGGCGGTAGTGCTGGCACCATAGGTGGGCTTGTTGGAAAATTACAACTATCAAGGATGTACGATAGTCAGTCAACAACGGCAGTGACTGGAGCAGGGGCTGTAGGAGGCGCTGTGGGTAAACTTCCTTACGAGTATGATATGAATTTGTCTTGGTCGCGCATTAAAAGAGTGAGTGTAAATAGTAACGTGGTTGGAACGAGCTCAGGTGTTGGGGGATTAGTGGGCTTAGTGGACACATATGGTCACGTTGATATATCTGATAGCTTTTCACAAGGAACAGTTAGCGGAGTGGGCAAGGTGGGTGGGCTCATAGGTGAATTTAGTGGATATAACAGTTATATATACCAAGGAACTGTAAAAAACTCTTTTTCTACATCCACTGTGGACGGAGGAGGAGGGCTTGCTGGTGGGCTTATCGGTTCTGTTTATGGGGATTACTATACTGCAGTTGATAATACTTTTGCTGCAAATTCCGTGACTAATGTGAGTGCAGTAGTAGGTGGATTAGTGGGTGAGAGACTCGGAAACGGTACTTTTTCAAATAATCATTGGTATAAAAGCGGAGGTGTGGCAGTAGACTGTTATGACGGAGGCAACGCTAATTGTAGCCAAGAGATGACCTTGTCAAATCTATATAGCGCCACACACGCTGTGTACACAGGTACAGGTGCCTGGGATTTTTCTAATATATGGAAAGAACTGGGAGCTAGTTTACCAAGGTTTATGCTGGTATCAGATATTGCTCTTCCTTTCGCTGGTACGGGGACTATGGCGGACCCATATCTTATAACTACTTTTACTGAGTGGAATTTTATTGCCGATCAGCGTCCTTTGATGAGCAAGGTATTTAAGATTGCTAATAATATTGACTTTTCGGGTCAGTCACTCATTCCTGTTGGCTCTGTGACAGTGCCATTTTCTGGAACTCTACTTGGAAATGCTATGACTATCTCTAATGTTCTTTATGATGGTGCGGCAGGTCCTGGTGCTTTGGTGCTAAAGGGTGACTCCACTGTAATTAAAAATTTGATAATTTCGAATTTTACAATCACAGGGGCGGGAAACTCAGCTATGCTCGTGGGTCTGTGTGAATTCTGTTTGTTTAGTAATATTCAAATCACAGGGGGTTCGGTGGTATCCACAGGTAGTGGAGTTGGTGCAATAGTTGGCAATGGAATAGGAATAAATATATATAACAGCATATCTTCTGCAAATGTTACTGGATTGTCTGGCATCGGTGGCCTTGTTGGTACTGCGGGTAATTTTGCTTCGGACATTACTGGGGTGAAAATAGTAAGCTCTTCTTCTTCTGGTGCGGTTTCTGGGACGTACTCTATTGGAGGTTTAGTTGGTGCAGTGGAAGGGGTTATTATTGAGCAGTCTTTTGCTACAGGAAATGTGATTGCATCAGCTCTTAGAGCTGGAGGGCTTATTGGCTATATAGTAGGTGGTGGTTGGGTAAAAAATAGTTATGCCACGGGTGACGTTTTAAGTACAGGTCATATTGGTGGGTTAGTGGGATCAATAGTTACTGCATTATCTGACGATTTGCAAATTAGAAACTCTTATTCTACGGGGAATGTGGATGCCTCTGGAGGAGAAAGAGTAGGAGGCTTTCTTGGTGAAGGGGGCAGAGCATATGTTTACAATAGCTACTGCACTGGAACTATTTCTAATTACGGAACTGGATCAGGCCTATTTATTGGTAGAATTCAGAACGCAACATTATCAAACGTGTTTTGGCATAAACCTTCAGGAGCGCTTACCAGTTGTTATTTCTCTGGAGATTTAAACTGTACCGAGGAACCTGTGATCACTAATTTTTATGATAAAACTCATACTGTATATACCACTGGGACCGCATGGGACTTCGATGATCTTTGGCTTGAAGATGGTGGTCAGTTGACATACCCTTTATTACGCTAGCTTCAAGCCTTAAAATCTCAGTTGAGAATGACTTAAATTAATATGGATATTTAAGAGCTAGTTATTCTCTTAAACGTTTGTATTTATTTTTAACAGTAAGCACTTTATAAGTATATTTGGATCTTATTAATTTGGATATTTGTGATTTAATGAAGTGTAGATCCAAATTAAGTAAAGTCTTAGCTTGCATTGAAAAATTATAAATAGCTTCTGAGTCACTTTGAAATTTTGGTTTTGCCTTGTTGTAGCTAGAGCCTTTTTGATGTTGTTGCTCGTTAATATAACTGGAAGTTAAATTTTCAATTTGTGTGGTAATATTACGGTCAATTTCAATTTCGATTTCGAGAACACTTTTAGCTTGTATTTTCTTATTGGCCTTGGTTTGAGAAAAATCGATGGAAATAATAAAAGCTTGCTCAGGGTTAGGACCTGAGCCCCAAGGGTTTTTTATGTTTAAATGAGTTCTTAACCTTAGGGTTTCCACGGGGAGTAACTGGTTGAGTTGGATATTTGTAAGCTGGGGCAGCGCTTGGGTAAGCATTTCATGCATAGGTAGTATTGGATATTGAATTGCCATTTTTTTGCCAAGATTAAGGGAGCGGTCTAAGTGCCCCTGGTAAATTCCAGACTGTGCATATTCTAAATACTCTTTAAACGGCCACGGGGGCGAAGGGGCGTTAAGTTCTCTATTAAAAGGCTGGGATTGGTTGCGGAATTCGAAACGAGTTTCCCAAACCTTAACGGTTTGATTTTTTTGATCTTCACTATAGCCAAATTTTAGCTGAATTTCACATCGATCAGGATAGAAGCTTTTAAGAAATGGAAACAGCAAGGAACGCATATATTTTTCGTGATGGGTCCAGCGATAACGTAAGCGGTAAGCGGCATTAGCATTAAGTAGGTCTAACTTTTGTGTATCTAAATAGTAGTCTTTGAATACAAATGACTTAATCTCTGGATCTATATGATATGAAGAATTCACAAGCTCACTAAACTTCAGTTGATTTTGGATGATGAGTTGAGAGAGTAGGTTCTGGATTTCATTGGCAAGCTTTTGTTGCTTAAAGTCCTTATCAACAGCCAAAGCCAGTTTAACTTCGTACTCGAGGCGTCTGGGGGTTCCATAAAACTGTTTATGCTTTAGAAATTGAGCCTTTTGAACACTAGCGAGAGTCACTTTTGCTGAAGCTAGCAGTATGAAGCTTGGGATTAAAAGCCATAGACTAAATGTACAAGGCAGAGTCTTGATTAACGATTTCAACGTTTTTTACTCCTGAAATGGATTGTACATCTTTAGCTAAGGCAGAAGCACCCACGGATTGCTTAAGTTGGCAAGAGTACACAAATTGGTCTTCTCCTGATTGGGTGTTTGTATACATATTTAATGCTGTCATATGGGAAAAAAATGAGTGGCATTTTTTTTCAAAACTTTTAATTTCATCCCCTTTTGGTGATTGATTAAAGGAGGCCTTAAGTATCACATGAATTTTATTACTGGCTGCAAACTTAAACTTATAAATAATGCTCATATAGGTTATGCCCAGCACAACAATCATAGCAGCGGCCATATAGAAACCTGTGCCACAGGCCATGCCAATGGCAAGCGACCAAAACAAAAATATGGAATCAAGAGGCTCTTTGACGGCAGTACGGAAACGAATAAGAGATAAGGCCCCAACTAATCCGAATGCTCGGGCTATATTAGAACCAATGAGCAGGGTAATAATACTTGTTAAACTAGCAAACAAAGGCAAGGTGTAAATGAAGTTTATGCTGTAATGATTGTTATGAGTGGTTTTTTTATAGAATAAGGCCACAAATAGGCTAAGAGCAAAAGGAATAGTGATGGCTAAAAAAATGTCTAAGATGCCAAGGGAATTTGTATCTGAAATAAAAAGAGATTGAATCAATTGTTGGGTTGTCATGTTGTACCTTTTATTTTTTTATTGCATGATTGTGTGTATGTTACATACTTCAAAGCTTAGCCCTAAAGATAAAAAAATAATAGGAATTTTATTAGTGCTTATTATTGCTTTATTGGCTTTAACGCAAAGAGTAACGAGTCCATTGAGCTTAGCGGAAAAAAGGTTAGAAAAGTTAACCAAGAGAAAACAAACAAAAATTTCTATTAAATCTAAAGTAAGATTAATGTCTCAAGGAAAGGTAGCCTCACAGTTTAGCACGCTCATGCCTTTAGACATTCCTGCGCAACATAAATCTAAGGTTGAAAGCATAATTTGGGGAAATAAAGACTTTGGATACTTTAAATCAGACTATAGTGGACAGAAAAATTTAGATTTTGTGCCATTTACATATAAATCCAAAATAAATTTTTGTTATCAGATGCGTGGGGGCTCTTTAGTGACCATGGGGGCACGGCAATTTAAAGCACCACGGCCAGCATTATTAAAAAATATCAAAACAGATGTTTTAGGAGAGTTTCAACAGAACTTTTTTTTACTTGGTGCTCAGTATATTCCTGATGATGACAATGTGTTTGCCCGAAGTTTTTTTCCTATGATTGTAAATAAATGGGGTGAAGTTGTTTGGGCTCATCTGCCGCAAAATGGTAAACAGCATTTTAGGAAATACCCTGTAATACGCAAAGTGGCTCCTGGTGAATATGGAATTTTATTTGGCGAGAAAGCATCTTTTTTTGAACACTTTAACTATAAAGGTGAGGTTTTAAATTGGGTGAATCCAAGAGTGGGTGCGTCTCCTTATGTGATTCACCATGATTTTAAGTTTATTGATAAACAAAAGATCATTAGTTTGGGGCACAAAAGACATTTTGTAAGAAATACTTTGGCTTTTACCGAAGCTAATGTACCATGGTGGTCTCTATTTTCCGCTCCACTGTCTTACCTGTCTACTACTGTGGACCTGGTAGACTTAGAAACGAATTCACGCAAAATTTTATGGGACCCTGTGACTTTTTTTTCTCCAGTTCTTGAGGGCACAAAATGGGCCACTGGTAAAAAGCAGGCCCTTAAAAAAGTATTAAGCCCACCAAGACATTTTTATCAATGGGGCGAAAGTGCGCTAATTGATTTTACTCATGCAAACTCTATTGAATACTATAGTGGTAAAGGTTTTTTGGTGAGTTTGCGAAACTTGTCTAAGCTTGTTTTTTTGGATGAAAAATTTGAGAAGGTCCTATGGACGGCCGGAAATGAATCCTCAGATACCTTTCAAACCAGCTCTAGTAAAGAAGGATTTTATCATCAACATAATGCTCAGCTTTTGCCAAGTGGATATTTGTTACTTATGGACAACCATGTGTCGCCACCAGCAAAAAATAATATTGGCTCCAGAGTTGTTGTTTATGGTTTTGATAATCAACAAAAAAAACTTAAGCTAGCATGGTCCTATCAGCCACCAAGTCGCTACAAGATAAATAATAGGGGTTCTGCATATTTATTAAAAAATGAAAATATATTGGCTTTTTATCCCGCAAGCGTTGGTTTGAAAGATCATTTAATTGAGATTGATAGGACTAAAGTTTCAGCTATTGCTCATATGCAAATTTACTTTTCTGATGTGAAGCGCAGCTATTCTGATAAGCAATTAAAAAAAATAGAACAAAGAGGTCTTAAGCCCATATTGAAAGTGCAAGAGGGTGGGGGAAACCGAGGCACACCAGTGTATACATTGGGTATGGAAAAGGTGGAGGCTAAATATGAGTGCCCGCTATGAATTTAAATATTTAATCAATTTCGAAAAGTATTTTGCATTAAAACAAGTATTTTCTAGCTTTTTACCCCCAGACAAGCATTCAGTGGAAGCTCATGGCTACCCAGTATTATCTTTATATTATGATACTCCAGATTTTAAGTATTTTTATCAGAAGATAAATGGAAATTACAGGCATTTTAAGTTAAGGGCTAGAACTTATGATGATTATTTTCAAAATACACGGTCTCATATTTTCTTAGAGCAAAAGATTAAGATTGGTGAACGTATAGCTAAAGAAAAACAAAAAGTTCTTTTACCAGAGTTATTGAGTGAAAACCTTTGGGACGATTTTTTATCAGATGATGTACAGAGAGAAAAAGCTGTGAACTTATTAGTCCCAAAGTGTTATATTTTTTATAAACGTGAGGCTTATGAGGGGCACGTAAAAAATCTGCATGAGGACTCTTCTTTTAAAACAGATGACGAAAACAGTACTATGAATCTTCGGGTGACTTTTGATTTAAAGGTATCCTGTTTTTCTATTAATGAAACTATAGAAAGTTCAAAAAGTGTGTTTAGCCCAGCGGATCCAGATTGTATTGTGATGGAAGTGAAATCTAAGAGTCCGCAATTACCTTTATCCATCACCAATATTTTGCAACAATACTCTTTAAATAGAGTTCATTTTAGTAAGTACGCAATGGGGCTTAATCGGTTACGAAATTTTGAATAAAGTTAAGCCTGATATAGGCTCTTCTCAATTTGAAACACCTAATCTTAATAATTACAATTACTGAATATATCGTTTCATATTGGCACTTTTTTTACGAATTCATGTGAACAAAATACTTAATATTATCCTATCATAACAAATACATGTAATAAACATCGGCAAGTTCCATAGAAATATTGTAAACAAATCCCCAAATCATCCGATAAGTCATCTAGTACGTAACAATTCGGTAAACTTAAGGGAGTTCGGTATGAGTAGGGGATTACTTAAAATTTTATCAGTAGGGCTTTTTAGTTTGTTAACATTGCTTTTCGCTGTAGGTTGCGAACAAGCAGCAACCAATGGTGGTATTTCTGTAGGGTTTAGTAGTGGGTCATTAGCTACCGCTGGTTTTGAAAAAAGTGAAGTTTCAACCCTGGCTATTACAAATATGTCTTTTTGTGTGACTCAATTAAAGTTAACTGCAGCCGGTGGTGGATCAGTAAGTGATGACGATGGTGATGATTTATTTGAGACCAGCATTGGCCTTGTTAATGTTGGGGATGGTTCCACAGTAGTAAGCTGGGGAAATGCTACTTTACCAGAAGGTACTGAGATTTCTGGTGTGCAAGTTGAAGTGCATGCCGATAGTGAGGCATGCGGAGTAGCTTATTCCATGTCGTACAATGGAACTGATATTACTCAAGATATTGAGATGACGTTTAACTTTACATCTAACATAGTGATCACTGATGGTGTCACAGTTGCTTTTGATTTAGCAAATATCATTACTGCCATAGATACTGCTTATAACGCTAGTGCTTTTACTAATGCTGACATAACCACTTATATAGAAAATATTCAAGATTCAGCTTCATCTAACTAATAACAAAATAAGGATTAATTAAACCATGGTGTTTGGTTATAACGATTACAGAAACTACTTAAGGGACTTCTTTTTAAAACAAAAAGAAGAATCCGGTGGTTTGAGTATGCGAAAACACTGTGAAAAAGCAGGGGTTTCTGTGAGTTTAATGTCCATGGTGTTGAGCGGCGAAAGAGATCTTAGTGATGATGCTTTAAAAAAAATGATGCCAGTGTTAAAACTTCAGCTGGATGAAAAAAAGTACCTTAGGTTGCTAGTGGCCTTTGATAATGAAAAAAATGAAAGTAAAAAAGAAAAATATTTATCTAAACTGGAAAATTGTTTATTAATTGCAGGCAAGGATTTATCCGCAATTAAAAAATACCGTTATTTATCTAGTTGGTACTGTGTGGCCATTAGAGAGCTTGCGGGCATGAAAAGTTTTAATTTTGATCCAGTGTGGGTTCAGTCTCAGTTAAGATCCAAGGTTGGGGTTGATGAAGTTAAAAATGCATTAGAGTTTTTAATTCAAAATGGATATATTGCTTCAGCATCTGACTCTCCTGAAGGACATAGGCAAAAAGGTAAAGTTATTGAATTAAGAAGTAATGTTTATAGTCGCTCTTTAAAGACCTTTCATAAGCAAATGCTAGCACAGGCTACTGTTGCAATAGATACTGTGCCGAAGAACGAACGACTCTATTTGGGACATGCTTTTTCAGTAAAATCTTCCAAGTTAGAGGAGTCAAAAAAAATTTTAGAAGATGCGATCTTAAAATTACAAGAGATTAATAAAGATGAAGAAGATGCCGATAGTGTTTACTATGTAAGTGCCTTAATGTTTCCCTTAACCCTAGGAGCGAAAAAGTGAGAATAGTTTTCATGTTTATTTTTTCATTCCTTTTGATGGGCCTGGTTTCTTGTAATGGAACCACGGTGGGAAACCCTGTGTACTCCGAGGGTGCGGTGACTATTGGAAGCTCGAGTTACTCAAATTCAGTTCCAGCAGCCAATAAAGTTTCTAGTTTTGCTGCTGTTACAGATTTTAAATTTTGTATCACCAAGGTATCCCTAAAAGATGATAGTGGCAGTGAGGTCAATGGCGGTTCTTTAGATTTGAATCTAGGGCTAGTGGATGTATCGGACTCCACAGCTGCCAAGAGCTGGGGCGAAGCAGACATACCAGTTGGTTATAGCTTAAGTGAGATGAATATCGAGGTTCATAAAGATAGTGAGCTTTGTGGGGTGGATTATTCTTTACGTTATAATAACGTGACTATAGAGGCTGACTTAGAATTTAAATTTAAGTTTGATCCTGCCATTGTCTTAAGTGGAGGGGATCAGGTTTTGTTGAATTTATCTGCGGTGGCATCTGCCATAGAACGAGCTAGTGTTGCTAGTGCATTAACTGATGAGTTGATACATAGCCACCTAGAAGGCGTTGAGGGTGAAGGCAGCGAAGAGGATTGATTAAAATGAATTTGTAAGAATTAAAAAGTGTTTGAGTTATGAATTAAAACTAAATATGTGGAACGTGCGTTGATACCAGTGGAGCTAAATATGGTTAAAAAAACAAGACAAATGCTGTTTAAGCAATTTTCAATTGTGTTCACACTATCAGTTGTGCTGTTTTTATTTCAGAACTGTGGAATGGTGAGGACTCCTCAGTCTTCCAACGGGGGGCTTTCCTCTGCTGGGTTTAATCACAAGGTGTTAACAGTAGATCAGCAATGCATGGTTTGCCATGAAGACGATCGACCAAACCTAGATCATTATGCAGGTCAGGATTGTTATGGTTGTCATAATACTACCATTTGGGCGGGTGGAGCTGGAGCAAGTCATAACCCGATCCCCGTAAGTTGTAACACATGTCACGCAAGTACAGGCACCACACCGGCCATTGATTTGAATACTCATATAGCTATTGATGAAGCTACTCAAGATTGCATAGACTGTCACCAAGGGGCCGTTGCTAGCGGTTTTGTGAGTTGGGGTGGAGCTTTACCCACTGTGATCAATTTATTGGAAGTTACTGCGGGTGGAACTACCCGTCTTGGCATGGAGGTTCCTCACCCAAATAATACAAACTGCACCACGTGTCATGAGAGTAATCAGCCTCCGTTTGTGAATAAAGCCAGAAGTTATGAGCACACGGGTGTAGAGGCTTGTGTATTATGTCATTTACCCGATAGCCCAAATATTTCTTCAGGTAGATTAACACAAGAGTCAATGTCTGCAGGAGAGCACTCCTCATTTACAGATATTAGTACTCAAGACTGTACCACTTGTCATCGTGATGCGGGAACACAGAATTATAGAAATTGGGACGGCGGAAATAATCGTTAATTTAACATAATGGTATTTTTAAAGATTGTTGAAGTAATCCAACCAATACTTTGATGTCCAGTTTTCGAAACCGGAAGCTTTTTTAATAATTTTATTATTTTTAATAATAAAAGTTTCAGGGAGTTTTTTTACTAGAAGTTTATTAGTGGTTTCTTGGTTGGAATCCCAGACTATAAAGATATTAGGATCTTGAAATTTTTGTTTCTGCAGAAAACTTTGTAGGTCCTCTTTTTTGTCATCGCTAGAAATAGCCACAAGTTTGATATTGCCCTTATGCTGTTTAACTAAATTGATTAAACTTGGGAATTCTTTAATACAAGGGGGGCACCATGAGGCCCAGAAGTTAAAGAGTATAATATTATCTTTAAATTCATTAAGTAAAACAGGTTTGCCTTGGATGTCAGTGAACTTTAAAGGGGGGAGCTCTTGGAATGTTTGATCATGGGTTATAAGCTTCACTTGTTTGGAAACAAAGAACTCATCGATCACCATATAGGAAGCATAGGTACAAAGAATAACGATGAGTGCAGTGAGGATTTTAATTTTCATAGTGGATTACCTTTGATAATATTTGAAATTTTTGTGTCTATGACGCCGGGCATCCGCAAAAGATGCCTGGCACCTAGAGTCCTAGGTCGAAGCTGAATTGGTTGTGGCATTGGCTGCAATCGTCGAAGGTGGCTCCTGTGTGGTCCCGGGGTTGAGCTACTCCGGATACACTGGCGCGGTCTGTGGCGTGACATTGGCTGCAATCAGCGGGGGTGCCCTCGTATTGATTGTTATTTACATTACCACTGTTGGAGTTATGACACTGAAAGCAATCTAGCGTTCTGTGGGCTCCTCTTAGTGGGAAGAAAGTCATGGAATGCCTAAAACGAGTATGCTCCCAGAACTGTTGCCTGTGGCAATCATTGCAGTTAGGCAATGACCCACTATGGACGTCGTCTTTTTGATGACAGTAAATACAGTTTTCGCTGGTGCCAGAGAGTTTTTTGCCATTGTCATTATGGCATTCTGAGCATTCGGCAGTGTAATGTGCGCCATGCAAAGTAAAGTTTTTGTGAAAGTCTTTGGAGTATTTCCAAGATTTTTCTCTATGGCATTGAGCGCAGTTGATACCAAAGTCGCCCTTATGTTTATCGTCCTTTTTGTGGCAATTAATACACGTAGAGTCGATGGGAGTGTAATGTCTTACAGTGCGCCATTTAGGTTTTTTATTTCGTATGACCTTGGCCATCTTTTTTTGTGCCTTTTTATGACACTTATAACACTTAAGCTTCTTGTGTTTGCCCAGTAATTTATAGTCGCTGTCGCGGTTGTGCTGAAATTTAGTTCTATACCAAGTTTTTTCTGTATGACATTTTTTACAGCTAGTTTTTTTAAATTGCCCTTTATGGAAATCGGAGTGACAGGTTGTACAGCTGTCGTCCTCTAGCTCTTCAAAAACATACTTGTGCCATTTTTTTGGCTTTTTCTTAGCTCTTGTACGGAAAGCTTTGGTACGTTTGTGGCATTCCACACATTTTAATTTTTTATGTGTGCTTTTTAGTTTAAAGGCTGTGTCGTTGTGATCAAAACGTTTTAGGTTTTTAAAATCAGAAGTGTTATGGCATTCAGCACAGGACTGGTTATTTTGTCTATCACTGAACTGATACTTGTGTGGGGTTTTATGACAATCCACACAAAACTGCTTTTTAAAAGATTTAAACTTATAGATGCGATGTTGTCCTGAATTGTGACATTTTTTACATGTTAATTTTTTATGATCACCAGTTAATTTAAAACGCGTTTTTCTATGATCAAAGTTTTTACCCGTACGTGGCTTTTTCAGCCAGCCTTCGGTGGTATGACATTGATCACATTTTTTAGTAAAAAACTGCCTGGAGGCTTTGCCCTTGCGTTTGTGTGGTGTTTTGTGGCAAGTAGCACAAGTTTTAGAGTTCAATCGTTTCCAATGATACTTTCTGTACTTAAAATTCTTTATTTTACGGTGCTTGCGTATGGGAGTATGGCACTTGTTGCAATTTAATTTCTTATGTTTACCTGTGATAGGGTATTTGGTGTCTTTGTAATGGTCGAAGTCGTGAATCTCTTTCCATTTGTTTTCGTTATGGCAGTTTTCACATTTATTTAAATCGCCTAATTTTTTAGACAGTCTTGGGTAGTATTTGTGTGTGTCTTTGTGGCAGCTTAAACACTTGGTAGTTAAGCCAGCCCATTTGTAATGCTTTTTTGTTTTTTGTTTCAAGACCCTTTTGGGCTGTTTGTGACAATCTATGCACTTAGATTTGGCATGAGTACCCTTAAGTTCATACTTAGTGACCTTATGATCGAATTTTTTAATCTTCCAAGTATTGTTATTATGGCAATCATCACAACGGCCATTCCTAAATTTTTTACTTAGGTTTTTCTTATGAGTATCTTTGTGACAGCTGAGGCAGCTTGTTTTTTTGAGATTGTGCCACTTGTATTTGGATAATTTTTTAACTTTATTGGTGATATGACATTCGTTACACTTTAGTTTCTCATGTTCACCCTTAAGGATATAGTCGGTGTCCTTATCATGGTTAAACGTAATGTCTTTATTCCACTTAGCTAGACCGTGACAGCTTCCGCAGTCCTTTTTCTTATACTCGTCTTTAAAGTAATGGATATCTTCTTTTTTATGGCATTCTTTACAGGATGATGTAACACCAAGAAATCTTAAATCATTCTTTCTTAAATGTTTTTTTGTTCTTTTTTCTTTATGGCACTTTGCGCATTTTATATCCGAATGCTTGCCTTCCAGTTTGTAGCCAGTGAGGTCGTGGTCAAATGTCTTGAGATTAATCTCAGTGGAGTCGTAATCACGTTCTTTATGATCGGTGTGGCACTGGAAACAATTTTTTGTTTGGGAGCCATGAAAGCTTTTTTTGTTATCTAAGGTTTTATCTATTTCCTTATGGCAATCTAGGCATTTTGAGTCAGGAACCCCTTCGCCGGCATCATGACATTTTAAACAGTCTATTTTTTCTAGATCTTTGTGACCTTCTATAAGTGGGCCAGGGGCAAAGAGCTTATTTAACAAGGATTCTTTTTTTTGGCCAAAGGCAAACAAGGGAAGTATGGCTAAAGTGATTATAAATAATTTCATTATAAGCGTCCCCTTGGGGCGGCACCATCTCTCATGGGTGAGATTGATTTTGTGCCAAAGCGGTAAGAGAATTTAAAAAATGCTGTAGAAATATTTACTTTTTCGTCTTTAGCAGATTGAAGTGAAAGTGCGCCAAAGAGCTTTTTTGAATACTGTTTGGATGCTGTGACTTCAATAATCACTGGATTTAATTTAGAGCCATCAGTTTGTGTTTCTTGACCTATGTCTAAGTTGATATCTAACTCCATTGTGCCGGAGTAATATCCAAAAGCAGAATAGAGGTAGGTGCCATTTTTAGTAAAATTTTGGGCAGACTTAAGGCCTGCAGAGGCGTCGAAGCGCTTTGATATAATTCGCGGAAAGCGGGCTTTAAAGAATAACGTTGTACGTTTTTTGTTGTCAGTGGCACGTGTTCCTGAGCGTGCTTCTAGGGAAAGTTGGGCTTTTCGGTTGGCACGGTACTTTGCTTGTAGTTGAAACTCTTTATAAGGACTTGGTTCAAGAGTTTCGCGAATGTCTGCATTTCTGCGATACTCGATCACATCATAAATTTTGTAAGCCGCGGACCCTCGCCAAAGTTTTGAAAACTTATCATGATAGGAGAGATAAGCATTTTGAATTTTGGCAGTGGGTACAAAGTCATAATAGAACTGGCCAAAAAAATGTCTGTCTCTACGCCATTGATAACGTGTTTGATTGTATAAATAGGTACGGTCTACATCACCATCAAAGGTCTCTGTAACATAGGCACTGGAGGTTTGGAAAACCTTAGACCAGCTGGAGCTTTGAGGCTCATAATAAAGGTAAGCACCATAAATATTCTTTTTGGAACTGAAGTCTAAGTATGATTTATCAGCAGTTTTGGGGTTTAGGCCGGCAAAAAATGAGGCTTTGTAGCCACTGCTAGTTTTATAACCAGCTTCAAAACCATCGGTAAAGGTGGAGCCCGCTTCTAAAAGGTGAAAACGACCGGCCTGCCAATGTATGCCTTTACGAGTATGGTTCCTGATGGAGAGGGTTCGTAACTGAAAATCATTTTTTGCACTTAATTGTTGCAGTTCTGTGTCTAATTTATTAAAAAAATCATGTTTGTCTCGAAGATCGGTGGTTAACACTAGTTGGTGCTTTGTCCACTTTGAAGCTTGGTAATATAAACGGGTGGACAAGGTAGAAAAATTATTGGCAGTAGTGCCTTGTACCTCGGGTGGATGATCCTCTTTTGAGAGCAACCCTCCAAAGGTCACACGTCCGTGACTTGTTATGGCAAAAATGCTTTTTGAAAAGCAAATGATAAAAACAAATAAACTAACTAATTTCATAAAAAAACTTGAACCAACTTATCCTCGATGTAATCATGTTTGTTTATTAGAGAAAGCAAATGGGAAAGTGACAAGGTTTTTTATTGAAATTAATTAAAAAAATTCAGAAAAATTATTTATTTAAGGTTTTTTCCTCTGTTAAGATGGCAGTATTTATCATGGTGCTCATTTTAATTGCAACTGCCATTGGAACAATTGTAGAAAGTCGCTATAATGCTGAGTTGGCATCACTCTATATATATGCCGCACCTTGGTTTAATGCTCTGCTATTCTTGGTAGGGATATTAGTAATTAATGCCACAATAGCTCGGCTACCATGGAAAAAACGACACACTGGCTTTTTAATCACCCACCTAGGTATTGTCACCTTGTTAATAGGAGCTTATATCACACAAAATTATGGAATAGATGGCATCTTACAAGTGGAAGAGGGGCGATCTGGGCAAAAAGTGTTTTTGTCAGAAAGGGTCTTTGAATACTCCAGTCATGTTGATTTCAAAAAAATATATGTGGAGAAAAAGCCGTACTCCTTTAACTTTTTTGACCTTCGAAGACTGAACCAGCAAATTTCTGATAATTATGAAATCATGGATTATAAGCCTTTTGTTGCGGAACAGGACCCCATGCTGTCGCAGATTCAAAATATAGACGGGTTTTTGTTACAGTTTAATATTAAATCCGCTTTTTTTGATCAAGATGTGTCTTTGCATAGTCGAATGCGAAGCGAATTACAAATGGGACCTGCTGTATTTAAGGTGGTCACTGAAAAAGATCTGCTAAAGGACTCAACAAAAGATGGTTTAGTTAAAACTAAAAAGAAAGTTGCTAAAAAAAGTCTAAAAAAATCTAAAAAGAAAGCTAAACCTATTGTGCCTGGGCAAGCTCTACTTGAAATTTATAGTTTTAAAAGCAATAAGCTTCTTGCTACACTTAAAGTATCCCAGCTGTCTCAATCTAAAGCTTATGTTTTTAAGGGGATATCTTTACTGCTTAAACAGAAATTTAATCATGCCTCCATTGAGGCAAATAAAATTGTTGAGGCCAACCCTAAGGGACCGGCCACTAACCCCGCATTAGAGTTGACTATATCTCAAGGCAAAGAGAGCTTGCGAGAAGTTATATATACTAAATTTGATGGGTTTACTCTTAATGCTGAAGGTGCCTTTAATTACAAATTTAAATATAAATCTGATGTGGCAGAAACCCTAGCGCCAATAGTTACTCATAAAAAGCCAAAGATTAAGGCCACAAATGTGGTCCAGTTTGTGGTAGCGGCTGACCAGTCGTTAAAAGTACAATTTATTAAAAATAATAAAATTGAATCAGAAAATAATGTGAAAGTTAATGAGGAAATATTAACACCATGGATGGGGATGAAGTTAAAGCTCAGTGCCTTTGTGGATTCTCAGAACATGCCATCAGCCATGGAACCTAAAGCTATTGTGCCAAAAGTTAAAGAAGATATGACCCCTCCTTCGGCACTGCAAGTAAAGGTAAAGTCCTTAGGTAAAAAGCTGTGGATTACCGAAGGTCAGGTGAAATCATTAGGCCACGGAGACAGTGAAGTACAGTTTTTTTATGGCCGAAATTCCATAGACCTTCCCTTTAACTTGAACCTTAAGAAGTTCTATAAGAAAGATTATCCGGGCACGGAAACGCCCATGAGCTTTGAATCGCACGTCACTATTGACGGTGGAAAAGAACAGCTTGTGATTTCCATGAACGAACCTATGAAATTGCAAGGCTATACATTGTATCAGTCAAGTTACCAACTACGTCCTGGTGGTGGAGCCCTGTCAATATTTTCTGTGAACAGAGATCCCGGTCGTAGTTTAAAATATTTAGGTTCAGTAATTATGTCCATAGGGATTATTATAATCACTTTAATGAAAAGTCGTCTGTACAATAGACGAAAAGATTAACTCATTAGTTATCCACAATTTGTGTGGATAACTTAATTTTATTGTAACAATAAGGAAAATTTAAATGTTGAAAAATTTGATACTTACTTTGTGTTTTATGTTGAGTTTAGGAGTTTGCGCTTTAGAGTCTCCAGAGGCTAACCTTAAGTCCAGTGCTGGTTTTGTGGATGTTAAAGAGGTGCGAAGTTTGATGGTTCAGGACCAGGGAAGGTTAAAGCCTTTTGATACTTTTACTCGTGAAGCCATCTTGTTTATTGCCGGTAAATACAGTTTGTTTAGTTTAAATGCAAATGAGCTTTATTTGTCTATTATCGTTAATTCTCAACCAAAAAAATTGGAAATTGTAAATATTCGAAACACGGCATTGAGAGAACAATTGGGCTTTGCCAAAGATAAACAAAGGATGTCTATTAATCAGCTAGATAAAACCAGTTTGTTTGCCATGGCTAAACCTCTTATTGAAAAAAGAGAAAAAAATAAACGCACCCTAGAGCCAGCTGAAAGAGATTTGTTGGAAGTTTACAGCCAGTATTGGTTTTTGAAAAATATTATTTCAGGAGACCATTTTTTCAGTGCAATTGATTTTTCTGGGTTATTAAATAAATCCCATAGAGACACTAAGTCTAAAGTTATCTTTGCTGCTAATGAATATTTGAAAGCTTTAGCTCAAAAAAATCGAGAACAAAGTTTTGTGGCCTTAAAGTCATTAAAAGAAGAGGTTAAAGCTCAACCATTACCTGATTTGTTTAAACCCCATGTAGCACGTGTGCCGGTGGAAGTTTTATATAATCAATCAAAGATATTTTTAATTTCGGCAATCTTAATTTTGTTATTTGGTATTAGTCTTTACTTTGAACCCATACAAAAACTCTTTCAAAAAAAGTTATTTAGATCTTTCTTTTTCTTACCCATTGTGTCCTTATCTGTGGGTTTTGCTTTAAGAGTATATATCACAGGCTTTGCCCCGGTGACCAATATGTATGGCACCATGCTTTGGGTGTCCTTGGGGATTTTGCTGTTTAGCTTGTTTATGCTGTTTGCTTATAAGAACTTTAATGTTGTGGCCAGTTTGTGGGTAGCCAGTGGTTTAGTGATTTTGTTGACCGAAAGTATGCCCTTAATTTTAAGCCCTAATATGGACCCTGTGGTGGCTGTATTAAGAAGTAATCTTTGGCTAACAATTCATGTACTTACCATTGTTATATCTTATGCTGCTTTTACTATTACTATGGTTTTAGGGAATATTGTTTTAATTAGGAATATCTTTAATTATGAAAATACCAAAGAAAATATCAAAGAGTACGCCAAGTATATTTATAGAATGACTCAGTTGGGAGCTTTTTTATTGGCTGTGGGCATAATTCTAGGTGGTGTTTGGGCGGATTATTCATGGGGAAGATTTTGGGGTTGGGACCCTAAGGAAACTTGGGCCCTTATTGCTAATTTGGGATACCTCATTATTTTACATGCTAAATATGCAGGTTGGTTAACACCCTTTGGATTGGCCGCCTCATCGGCAGTGGCTTATTTATTAGTGATTATGGCTTGGTATGGTGTGAACTTTATACTGGCTTCGGGTCTGCATTCCTACGGCTTCTCAAGTGGTGGCACGGCTTTTGTTATGACTTTTGTGTTGTTTCAATTGGTTATTGTTGGGATCTCTTTGGCTGTAAGAGCTCAAAGGGCCAAGGCTTAGGTTAGACTTAAGCCATAATATACTAAGTTGATGTTACTATAAGCTTCACATTGAATTACTCTATATATAGATATCAGGAGTTATTTATTGAGCTTACCAGATTGGAAAACAGCTAGCGAAAAGGATGTGTGGGCCTACTTTGCCACGCAGGTGGCAGATACGGGTGCTGAAGTATTACTAATGGGTGAAACCATCGCTTCTATGTATTTAGAAAAGGTCTACCGATTTGATGGAATGGATTTTCATACAGAGTTTGGTACCGAGGTGGGGGTATTTAAAGATATTATGAAAGCCATGGGCTTTGAGCAAAACAAACAGGGTGGTTACGAACATCCCACGTATTGGAAATTAAGATTTAAGATATGCCCTCCTCCAGCCAGTTTTTCTAAGCAAGACAAAGAGTCTAAAATAGAGGGGAGTACACCTGGTGAACTCATTAAAATATATTGTCCCACTGATGCGGTTAAAGAACGATTAAATATGGCTATCCATTTAAATGCCTTTGAGTATGTTACTCATGCTTCAAAAATTGCTAAAGCTCACCCCATAGACTTGGCACAAGTAAAAACATTTTGTGAAAAACAAGCAGCAATGGACATGTTTAACTTTTTTCTCAAAAAAGCAAATCTGCAAAAAAAATAATTTCTATATTGTCATTTAAGGAAAACCGTTAGTTGGCTCAAAGCCACTTATTCACAAGTGTGGTTAGTATAAATATTTTTTATGGGAACTCATAAGATAAGGCTGGTTAAGCCAAATTTAAATTGATGGGGGTAAGGGTAGAAAAAGACTATTGCTTTGAGGGGTTTAGGTGTATGCCATTTGTTAGTACCTGGGGGGGCATATGAATCGCATTTCTTTACTCGTTTTTTTAGCACTACTTTTTTCACATAAAACTTTCGCACAATCAGATCCAATCAGTGAATCCGGCAAAGTGATTAATCAAGAATTTAAGGACTTCTGGGGTTTAATCAGCGAGGAACTCACCCAAAAACTACAAACAGATCTAAAGGCCAAGCTTAATGAAAAATTAAAAGAGGATAATGCTGAGTACACAAGGCTTCAATGTAAGACCACTAAGAAATCCCCAGAAAAAGATGCAGAGGTAAAACTTTTGTTCGTGAAGTTCAAGTGAGTTCTGTTGTTTTGCCAGGGGCACCTGTCTCAGTTGCGGAGTTATCAAATGATGCTTTTCAAATTAAGGTTCCTGGCGGCACGAATAAATGGGGGATTCATTTAAGGGTGAAATTAAGAACCTTTATGAATAAATCTATATTAAGGTATCCAAGCGTGTCTCCAGTGGTTGATGTAAAAGTGAGTAACATTAGAGTCACTGGTGGCTTTAATTACTCTTTACGTGATAGCGGGCAGTTTAAAATACTCTCAGTTATTGAACCAAAAGTGGACTATGATGTTGTTGTTAAAGTTAAATATAATAAGTTTCAAGGCTATTTTGATAAACTAAGTTCTAAGTTAGAAGATAATATGAGGAAAAAAGTGAAAGAATCACTTCCTGGAATTAAAGCTGATTTTAAACAGACATTTGAAGGTATGGCTGAGTTTTTAGACAAGCCTCAATTGACAGCTAACATATACACAAAAGTACCGACAGATAAAGTTCTGTCACAAAGAACCATTGATGAGTTTATTAGGCTAATAGATCGTAAAATGTATAAAGAACATTCTCCTTATGGTATTTTAGCAAAAACTGTTTATAAAAATTCTCATGATGGTAAGTGGCTAGAGGATTTTTATACTCATCCGGAAAACTATAACCCTGGCCCTGTGGTGGGATTTAATGGTTACAATGATTCAGCTATTTGGACGGGGAATTATTTAGCCTCACAGTCTTTTAGGTACATGGTCACAAAATCGCCAGAAAGCATTAAAGCCATTGAACATATTCTCTCAGGCCTTGAAATGCTTTTAGCTGTGAATGGAAATACAGGTTTATTGTCCAGAGCAGCGGCACCAGCAGATTCTATTTTTGGTAAGAATATTTTAAAACAAAGAACCAATCGTGAAATTGTTATGGTGAACGGCCGTGAATGGGTGAATCATCATGGTGACAGAAATGGAGTGTCGCGGGATCAATATTCTGGGGTCTATTTTGGATTAAGTGTCATGTATGACAGTTTAGGCAACGAACATGGCCAACTTAAAAAACGTGCGGCTCGATTAGTGTCTATGATGACACGCTATTTAATTAAAAATAACTGGGTGGTATCTGAAGACCGAGGAGAAGAAGGGGCACCCTTGGGGAAATATTCACCCACAGCATGGACCGGGGCTGTGTTGAAATTACCAATACTAGTGATAGCTAATCATATGGATCCTAGAGATAGAGTGGTTGCCAAGGAGCTAAAAAAGTTTTCGGCCTTATCTGAGTCGGCATGGTTAAGTATTTACTTTGCTGTTTTAGATCCGGTGAATAAATATTTTAAGTTTAACTTAGAGAATATAAACTTTTACAATTACCTTCGATTAGAAAAGAACGAGCAAAGAAAAAAGGGAATGTTAAGGGCTCATGGATTGTTAGAGCAATATATTGGTCATCATGGAAATGTGTATTTTAGGCTTTTAAGAAGACACTTAGATCCAAGTAATCAAAAGCGGGCACAAGAATCTAACCCCAGAGCTATGCGCGAAATATTTACTAAGCTACTGCAGAAGAATCATAGAGAAGCTACACCTATGGATATTGATTACTCAGGAGTACCTTTAGTAGATTATAAGTCTTATGATGGTAAAATCACAAAAATGCCGGCAGGACCCATTGATTTACAAATACGATATAATACTGGTTCCTTTCAATGGCAGAGAAATCCATTTAGCATTAACAAGCCTGGTCAGGGGACCCCAAAGGTGGGTATGCACGGTATGTCCATGTCTATGGTTTATTGGATGGCAAGAGCAGTGAATGAGGGGTACATCAAATAAAAAATTGCAGCCTAGTTTAAACTAAGCTGCTGTATTGTTAAATGCTATTTCCATCTACCACCAGATGCGCCCGTGGTATCATCCCAGCTTGGATATCTTAATGTCTCCTCTGTATTATTAGTCTGCCTACCGTTTGGGGCGTGACATGGAAAACAGTTTCCACCTCTTAGCCCTTCATGACCAGAGTTCTTCCTGTTTAACTCAAAACTGCCTCCAGAGTTTCTTCCAATATTAATACTAGTAGAACTATGACAAGTCACACAGTTGCTTAGAGAGCCTTGTGATTCTGTGGTTACACCATGATCATATGAAAAAGCTTTTACGCCTGGCTCAAAACTTTTATGACATAAGGTGCATTCGCCCTTCGTGGGGTGAGGCAAACTCACTGCCGCATATGTGTAGTTCCCATTGCTAAAACTCTCTAACTCCATTGTTTCCGGAGCTCCATTGGCTCCACGCCAACCGGTGAAAGCAGCTTGTGGTGGAGAAAGGTCATTTGCATTTGTCAAAGATGCAGAATGACAAGAGGAACATTGTGCTGTGGTCACTGCCGTGTGGTTTGTTTCGGCCGAAAGCTTACTGTTATATTTAATGCCTGAGCCTAAATTATGGCAACTGTTGCAGTTAGTAACACCAGATTTTATATGATCATAGGAATCGCTATTCGCTGCCCAGCTCCATGGCCCTGTATATGTGTTACTATTATTATCATGACAGTCTATACAGTCAGCACCACCAACAGTGGAGTGATCGTTAGGGTAGTTTCCAGGCCTACTTGTTCCTGAGTGACAGTTATTGCAGCTTTGTGGGTTATTAGCTTGATGGTCATATGTAAATCCAGCCCAGGTTGTGTACGCTGGGTATGTCACAGAATTGATTGTGGTTTCTGTTGTGGATTGACTGTGGCATTCAAGGCAATCAGAAGAACCAATGTCAGCATGATTTGCATTTACAAAAGAAGTACTGCGACTGTTTCCTTGTGCATGGCATTGGTTACAGCTTGTTAGGTTTGCAGTGGCGTGGTCAAATTCTCCATTCATCCAACTATTAAAAGGAGTGGGTGTTTCACTGAGGGTGGCACTGTGACAAGTAACACAATCTGAACTCCCTAAGTCTATATGTGATGGATTTATAACTGTAGAAACAGCATCGAAATCTTGGTTAGTATTATGACAAGTGTTGCAGCTCTGAACATTAGAAGCTATGTGATTATAATCCCATCCTAACCAACTACTGTAAGCCACATTAGGTGTATTCGTTTGTGTGGCACTATGACAGTCTACGCAGTCGGCTGTTGCACCAATAAATACATGGTTAGCAGGGAAGGCGTCTTTATCAGCACCATCGGAGTGACAACTGTTGCAGCTGGTAACACCCGCATCAGTATGGTTAAACATGGCCCCTGCCCAATTTGTATATTGAGAAATGGTTACAGTGTTCTGGTGACACTCGATACAGTCCTTACCCGTAGTGTCTATGTTAGTATGTTTAGGTTCGCCAGTAATTCTATCGTAAGTTTTTCCAGTATCGTGACAGCTGTTACAGCTAGTGGGATTGATTTGGTTGTGTGGAAAAATTCCGTTGGCCCAACTTTGAAAACCGTTGTTAATAGCAGATTGGTGACATTGAACACAATCATTGGTGCCATAATCTAAATGATTGACTGCAGAGACATGATCATAGTTAGCATCAACACCATGACAGTTATTACAACTATCAGGAACTGGTGAGTGAGAGGCTCCGCCAACGGCATCTTTCCATGTATATGTATTGTGACAGCCTTTACAATCTTCACCAGCAAAGTGATCAGACATAGCTCTATCCGCCTCATGACAAATACTACAGCTTTGACCATCCTTTAATACTAAGTGATTGAATCCAAGACTGGCTAGGTTGTCCATGGCCTGAGGTGTTCTCATTTGCCCACAGTTTTGAAAAAACACAAAAAGGGCAATGAGTGAAAAGACCACTGAGAGTTTATTTATGAGTTGTTTAACATACGTAGCAAAATTCAATTTAAACCTTCCTTTAACGAGCACAAAAAACTAGGCTTTGATCTGTATTGTTTAATTATAAAAGAACTCCATCGGTAAACACAGAGAAATAATAAGTGTCCCAATGTCGATATTCTGGTCACTTTTAAATATAATAATAATTGCAACTAGATATAGGTCTGGCTTTTTTGCTTTTATTTTAAAAAAAACAACATTGTATCAAAGTGGAATGTCTCAATTTAATATGTATAAAAGTTTGATAGTTTTTTTTGCAGGAGACAAGGGGGATTTGGGGTTCAGTATTTAGCATGAACAATGAGCCCTCCTGGCTCTAATTCTTTAAAACTCGTGCTCCTGCACTCGCCCTTTCAGGGCACTTTGTGTTTTAAACAATCTTATAAAATTTAAGAGCGAATCTATCCCTTAATTGATATCGTATAATAATGTTTATTTTTTTTGGTGATTTTCATCACTTAGAGGCTTATTTAACTTCTTTTCAATTCTCTTTTCAATTCTCAATATATTTACTTATACATGTTATATATAGTGTGTTCTCGAGCTTATCAAAATTTCAAAGAGTTAACTCTTTGAGGTTTTTTTATAAGGCCCAGGTTTTCATTGGTACTCGTAGGGACTCATATTTGAAAATTTTATATAAGGAGTAATTTTGAAATCATTTAAAATAACTAGTCAATTGTTGCTTTCTATATTTTTGCTCTTATTGATGGGTTGTGGTGGAGGAGGCTCTTCTACATCAAATGCCCCAATCATTGATGTTTATGATAATGAGAGTTTTGTTAACAAACCTGCAGCTTATGCTATTGTTGGTGTGGCTTATGTTTATAGCCCAGTTCCTGTGGAAAAGTATTTTGATGCTGATTATTCGGTGGAAAGCCTCACTGGAGTTACGGGCGGCAGCAAAACAGAAAAAGCAATATACTGGACACCTACAGCTGATGATGTGGGGGAAAGCCATATGCTTGAAGTACAGGTATTATCAGGAACAGAAAATTTAAATTTTAAATGGAGTGTGGAGGTGAAGCCACAAACTTCTTTACCAGTAAGTGCTGGTTTAATTTTTGATGCTGGCATTAACTTAAATGTAGATGAGTATGTACCTGGTTATAAACTTAATATTGGTGCTACGGATCAGTTTCCTGGGGTGAAGTTAAAATTAGGCATGGCGGATGTTGATTTGACCAATGATGCTTTTGCCGACGGAATAAAATCACCAGTTTTAATTCTTGATTTTGAGCAAGCTTTGAATCCGGAGGGTAAGATTGTTGATATCACTGGAAAAAGTTTAAGCCTTGACGTGGCCATTAAAACCTATACCACAGAAAATCCATTTGGTCCTGCTGAACCATTGGCTGATGAAAAATATTTTCTAGCCATACAATCTATGGATAGTCTAGGGGCACCACCTGCCCCAGGCGAAGATGGCATAAATTTTATCCCATTAAAGTATAATGAAGGGGAGCTCAAGGCTTTTTTAACTCATACATTTAAAGATACCGCTATACCTGCTAGGCACAGATTTTTTATGGCTCAGCTCGTAAATTCTAAATATTTAAAAGTGGATTCTAGTGATGGTTTTTTTGAGTTTTTTTGGTTATTTGAATCTAACACGGACCCTGTGAAAAAAAAGCAATATGTATTGGATTTTATCGCTAAATCAGAAGGGTATTTTTCAACTTCTGCTGAAAAATTACTGGCCTTAGGCTGCAGTCGGCCAGGTGGTGTTACCAAAACACAAGTATTTATTAGCCCGCGCATTAATACCTTTACACATATTTATAAAAATGAGGATCAGTTTACTGTACCCTATGTGACAATGTCGGACTGTAAAAAATGGTCTTACGGAACCCGTGATTGCTCTTTTCCTTATGTGGACGGTAAGGGAGAAGACGGAGCTGGAACGAGAGTGTGGAAACATGCCATTTCTCATGAATACTTTCATGTGGCACAGCTGCCAAATTCCAGGATAGGGCATATTTATAATAAAGATCCTAGAACCTGGCTTACAGAAAGTAGTGCAGAATTTGCTTCAGAGGAAATTTTTCCAACTCAGTCTTTTCTAGGCAAAGAATTTTCTTTTAAATATGAGTGGACAAATGAACTTGTACTCAGTGGACTCACATCAGTGGGAAGTGATTACAGGTCTTTATTTCCAGATTACAGCCATAAAAATTATAAACTCAGTATGTTTTTTCAATATATTAAAAAGAAAAGAAATGGCGATTTAAATATCTGTAGTTTTATTAAAAGTGCAGAGTATCAAAATTTTGATGAACTCCACTATTTGCAATTAACTACATCTGATGAAAAACTGAAATACTTAAAACCACTTGACCGTTTACTTGGAGGCACAGGGACAGAGAGATTAGACGCCTTAAAAAAAGGCTATTCAAATTTTGTATTTGCCTATAACTTTCAAATACAGGAGCTTATACCACACATCGATAAAATCAGTAATTTTAATTTTTCAGGGTATTTAGATAAAATTTATCTTTCTAAAGAGGCACTTCCTTTTGAGAGTATTGTTTCGGAAAGCGTTTTTGGTGGCCAGTCCATCACTTTGATTTCAGATATTTCTCGATCGGTGGAAATAGACATAAAAGCAGAATTTGATGCCACTCTAATACCAAGTATAGGGTTTTATGCTGAATTATACCCTGTAGTAAAAAACTCATCTGGCGAGGTGCTAGCTTCGGAACCAGTAGCGGTTTTTGATGGTGCAAGCCCTAAAAAAACCATTGCGCTAGAGGCCAATCAGGATTACGCATTGGTATTCATTCAGTCTAATTTTATTGCGCAACAAGATAATAAGCTATTAAATTTTAGTTACTCCATTGAAGAATCAAACGTTGGCATACCTTATGTTTATAATTATTCGCTTTCAGAAGGGTACTCTCTAGGAAGTGATGAATTTGGAGCTAATCAGTTTAAAGCTTTCTCTACAGAGGCAGCATCTTATGTTATAGATGAGTTTAATATTACCTATGAGACAACCAATTTTTCTTGGAGTATTGATTTTAACTACTTAGTTGACCTCCGTTTCTACATATTTTTATGGGATCATAGTTTCAAAACTAATTTTGAAGTTAGAATGGCAGCTAGTGAAGCCTTTGATGATACGCCTCCAGAGTTTTACCCAAGCGTTGATGACACTGTTAATTTAGAAAATGTAGAAAATAAAGTTATCTTTAATGAAGCAGCACTGCAGCCGGAACTCAGTTTATTTAATTTAGATATGACAAAATTCAATGAGCCAAGTATTAATTTGACGAGAGAGGTTGTTGCACCCAACGACTTAACCCGGTTTGTGCGACGAAGCCAGGTACTGCTTCCTTCACAAAATAGCTCAACAAATCAGCTTTATAATGTCATATTATTTCCTATAGTGAAGTCTCGGACGGTTTGCAATAAAGCACAAATAGGTATGACGAGTGAAGAGTCCATTGCGTTTTGTAATAATTCTTGGTCTCGTCGCAATTTATCTTTAAATAGTTTTGAGACAAGTATAAATGAGGCTGTGGCCGTGGCAGAGGCAACTCAAGACACGAGTTTGTGGGACATACATTACGCGTATTATGTAGGGAATAAGTTGATTAATAAAGTATATAGGTTAAATACAGGTGTAAATTCAGTTTATGATGCCACCGGAGAAATAGGACCATTTATTGAAATATATGCCATTATATTAAAAACAAACTAGAGCTCACTTCTAGTTTGCTGAAATATAATACCTAGCAAGACTTTAGTCCCCAATAGGTTTCAGCAAATAAATAGGCTTTTTGTCCATAAAATTAAAATAATATTATATGATATTTTTAACACTTACTAGTCATGTTAAGATTTATTGATCAGTGAGGATGCGTGTATATGGAAGCTGCTTTAGAATTTATTTCAAACTACTTAGATGTGATTACAATAGTTGTATTGTGCAGTGTTGCTTTTTTCTTTGTAAATAAGAAAAATAAAAAACACCTTGAGGCAAAAAAGATATTACATAAAGCAGTTAAGTCAGGCACTGATGAGCCCATGACTTTACATCCAATTATTGATGTCACAAAATGCGCAGGTTGTGCTTCGTGTACTTTAGTTTGTCCAGAAGGTGGTATTTTAAAAATCATTCAACATAAGGCCGTTCTTGTTACTCCAGCAAAATGTGTGGGTCATGGGGAATGTGAAAGAGCCTGCCCTTACGGTGCTATTGATTTAGTTTTTGGTTCAAAACGCCGTGGTGTGGATATTCCTCGGGTGACTACTAACTATGAAACAAATGTACCAGGACTTTATATTGCCGGAGAGTTAGGTGGCATGGGGCTTATTAGAAATGCAATAAAACAAGGAACCTTAGCTGCAGAACATGCAGTAGCCGGTTTAAAAGGTAATAGCAGTAAAACAGACACTGATATCTTAATTATTGGTGCCGGACCAGCGGGATTAGGCTGTGGCCTTACAGCAATAAAAAATAAAGTAAGTTATAAACTTATTGAACAGAATTCTTTTGGTGGCACTGTTTACAATTTTCCAAGACAGAAAGTAGTGATGACTCATCCCGCGGATGTTCCAGGTTACGGGCAAATGAAATTTGATAAAAACAAGGTGTCTAAAGAAGAACTTTTAGCCTATTGGAATGGTATTGTGAAAAAATCAGGATTAAAAATAGATGAAGGCATTTCTTTTGAAAACCTAGAGAAAGAAAATGATGTTTTTAAAGTAACCACAAAAGACGGCAAAGCTATTACTGCTAAAAAAGTTATATTATGCATGGGAGTACGGGGAAGTCCCAGAAAATTAGGTCTTGATAATGAAGATTTACCAAAAGTGGCATATAACCTTATAGATCCAGAACAGTACAAAGGGAAACATGTAGCCGTTGTGAGTGGAGGAAATGCTGGGGTGGAAGCCGCTCAAATGTTAGCCGAAGCTAAATATAAAAATACCGTTAATCTGCTAGTACGTGGTGATATCATGGATAGATGTAATGATGACAATAAAGCCATTATAAATGCCATGGCAGATAAAGGCTTAGTCACAATAAGGTATAATACTGTAGTGAGTGAGATAGAAAAAGATACAATTGTTATTGATAACGAAGGAAATACAGAAAAAATAAATAATGATTTTATTTTTGTTTTTGCTGGAGCAATTATGCCTTATCAATTTTTAATGAGTATTGGAATTGAAATTGACAAAGCCCACGGCGAGAAAAGGACAGACTAATAATTATGACATTTAAAAAATACACCCAACTATGGTTTATACTAACGCTAGTTATGGCAATTGAATATATAACTTTGAATTACAATCAAAGCTTCTCCATTTTATTTTTCTTAAAGTCCAATGTTGGAGCATTAGAAGATATGAATCTTTCTACAGCTGCTGGAAAGACTATAAGTATGTACCTTGGTGTTTCAGGTATGGTCGTTATGTTGGTGACTAATTTTTATATTTTAAGAAAACGCTGGTTTAGAATGCAGAAGATAGGAAAATTGCCTGGGTGGTTAAATTTTCATATTTTCTGTGGCATGTTTGGTCCATCATTAATACTGTTCCATACAGATATGAAGTTTGGAGGTTTGGTAGCCTTAAGCTTTTGGTCCATGATGATTGTGGCCTGGAGTGGAGTTATTGGGCGATATTTTTACATACAAGTACTCACAAAAAAAGGCGATGTTGTTCGAAGACTAGGAAAAATAGAAAAATTTCTAAAAGAGAAACTTGACGAAACAGAGGTTGAGGATAAAGAAGCTACCTTAGAAAAACTGAAAAGAAATTCAGTTAGCTTTGTGGGTGGAGATTCTAATACGGAGGACCTAGCCTTTGCTGCTTTGGTTGGAGTATTTTTGAAATCAATAATAGCGGATATTAAACTTTTATTTACCCGCCCAAAAAGCCTTCCAGGTCTCCATCCGGACATTGAGGAAGCCCTTTATCATTATGCTCTAACACTACGGAAAATAAACTATTTTTCCCCTTTTCAAAACTTATTGGGGTACTGGCATAGTTTTCATATCCCTTTTGCTGTGATTATGTATGTGGTGGCAGCCATACATATTGCAGTTGCACTTCTATTTCAAGTTTAGTTTTCTAACAATCTATTTTATTGTGAAAGAACTTCCCTCAATAGTTTTGTAATTATTATTTTGTATAATAATTTTTACAGATCCCCACTTTCAATAAACCTCATACTCTGGTGCAAATTTATGGGTCAATATTATGCAAATATCAGGATAGGCGAATGCGGCTGCTGAAAGATATACTTTATTCATAAAAATTTTCAGCCTTATTTACTCACTAATTGCTGCACAATTGGTCGAGTGTAACAAAAACTTAACTTGCTAATTATATAAGACTCTTTAAAACACGAAGTGCCCTGAAAGGGCGAGTGCAGGAGCACGAGTTTTAAAGAGTTAGAGCCACGATGGCTCATTTTTCGTTTTAAGCACTTAATTCCGAGGTACTTACTCTAAAATTTATAAAGCCTTAAACAAAAACATTCAATAAACATTTCAATACTCAATGTGTTTCACATTAAGATTTCCAAATATCCACCTGATTAAATATAAAAAAATCATTATTTATTAATTTGAATTTCATCAATTAATACAGGCTATTGGTTGGAGAAACTTTCTTAAAAAAAATAATTAACTACTAAAGTCCTAAGGACTTTTGGCCGATTAAAGGACACGACAAAAAAAGGGACGTAAATGAAGAGTGTTGCAAAAATTATTTTTATAATGATATTTTTTATGTTCATTTCGGCATGTGGAGGTGTTGGTAGCGCCATTAGTGATGATGACTCATCTACTTCTCCTGCAGACCCAGTGACTGACGATACACCTGCCATTGAAAAATTAACTTTATCTAACTCTAATGCTAATAATTTTGGAATCCCAGAAAACTCCAATTCTTACTTTATTTTTATACTTTCAGGTACAGCTACAGTAGACACTAATATTGACTGGGCCATTTTCCCTGAAGGTGGAGGTAGCGCTGCCGCTGATTTCACTGTTGTTACAGGTACTATTGTGATTCCCGCAGGTGATAGCTCTGTTGCATTTGCATTACCTATTAATGACGATTCTGATTTTGAAGGTGATGAATCCTATAGCTGGAGATATATGAGCATTAGTGATCATGTAGAAACATCTTCTAGTGAATTTAGTTTTACAATTATTGATAATGAAGTACCTCCAGGTCCTCCTGTGAGTTTTGATTTGGCTCCAGCTTCTTTTGATGAAGATGTTGAGTCAGTGATTACACTTAATTATTCAGATGCAGATGGAGACAAGGGAACAGCTTGTACCTTATCTAATATTACGAATATTACAGAATCCACGGCATGTAGTTGTGATGGGTCTGGTGTTTGTACAGTGGGTGTTACAGGCACAGCTCATTATAATGGAGCTGCTAGTTTTGACTATACAGTCACAGCAAATGGCGATACTTCAGTGGCGTCTAATGCGGTTTTAGCCATTGATATAGTGGACGATGCACCAATTGCTGTTGCATTAACTCCTGCATCTTTTAATGAAGATGTGGAATCAATAATTACATTAAGTTACTCAGATGTTGAAAGCGATATAGCTACAACTTGTACTCTATCTAGTCTCACAAATGTTTTGGAATCCACAGCTTGTAGTTGTGATGGAGTGGGTGTCTGTACAGTAGGAGTCACCGGGACTTCTAATTATAATGGTGCCGCATCATTTGATTACACAATCACTGCAAACACTATAGAGTCAGCAGCTGTGAGCGCAAGTTTCACAATTGACGCTGTGGATGACACACCAGTTGCTTCAGACATTAGCCCAGCTTCGTTTAATGAAGATACCGAGTCTGTGATTACATTAAATTACGCAGATGCAGACAGTGATGCTGCAACGGTATGTAGCGTAAGTGGACTTACAAATATATCTGAAAGCACAGCCTGTAGTTGTACTGCGGGAACTTGTACAGTTGGAGTTACGGGAACTACCAATTACTTTGGAGCCGCTAGTTTTGATTATACAGTTACTGCAAACGCTCAATTATCAAATAGTGCCGTAGCCAGTTTAACAATTGATTCTGTGGATGATATACCAGTTGCTGCAGCAATGACCCCAGTATCTTTTGATGAAGATATGGAGTCTGTTATTACTTTAAGTTACGCAGATGCAGACAGTGATGCGGCCACAGTGTGTAGTATAAGCGGACTTACAAATATTACAGAAAGCACAGCTTGTAGTTGTACAGCGGGAACTTGTACAGTTGGAGTCACAGGAACTGCCAATTATTTTGGTGCAGCTAGTTTTAATTTTACCGTTACAGCCAATGCTCAGTTATCAAATAGTGCAGCAGCAAGTTTAACTATAGACTCTGTGAGTGACGCTCCAGTTGCTGCTGCAATAACCCCATCCTCTTTTGATGAGGATGTGGAATCCATAATTACCTTAAGCTACACAGACGCAGAAGGTGACTCAGCAACATCTTGTAGTGTGAGTGGATTAACGAATATATCAGAAAGCACAGCTTGTAGTTGTACAGCTGGTACTTGTACTGTGGGTGTAACAGGGACGGCCAGTTATTTTGGAGCCGCTAGTTTTAATTATACAGTGACAGCCAATGCTCAAACTTCAAATAGTGCCTTAGCCAGTTTAACAATAGATTCTGTGGATATAGCGCCAGTGGCTATTGCTTTAACTCCAGCAGCCTTTGATGAGGATGTTGAGTCTATAGTTACTTTAAGTTACACAGATGCTGATGGTGACTCAGCAACATCTTGTAGTGTGAGTGGCCTTTCTAATATATCAGAAAGCACAGCATGCAGTTGTACAGCGGGAACTTGTACAGTGGGAGTTACAGGAACGGCAGATTATAATGGCGCAGCCGGATTTAATTATACAGTTACTGCAAACACTCAAACTTCAAATAGTGCAGCAGTAACTTTAACAATAGATGCCGTTGCCGATGCGCCAGTTGCCGCAGCCATCAGCCCAGCAGCATTTAATGAAGATACTGAATCTGTTGTTACATTGAGTTATGCTGACGCCGACGGTGACAATGCCACAGCTTGTAGTGTGAGTGGGTTGTCAAATATATCAGAAAGCACCGGTTGTAGTTGTACAGCGGGAACTTGTACAGTAGGAGTCACGGGTACAGCGGAATATAGCGGATCGGCTGGGTTTAATTACACAGTGACAGCTAATTCAGAAGAATCAAATAGTGTTGCAGCAACTTTAACAATAAGTACAGTTGATGATGCGCCGGTTGCTAGCGCAATAAGCCCAACAGCCTTTGACGAAGACCTGGAGTCTATAATTACTTTAAGTTATTCAGATGTAGAAGGCGATTCTGCCACAGCTTGTAGTGTGAGTGGACTATCAAATGTAACAGAAAGCACAGGTTGTATTTGCCTTGCAGGAACTTGTACAGTTGGAGTTACAGGAACAGCGGATTACTCTGGCGCAGCGAGTTTTAATTATACAGTGACGGCAAACGCACAGACATCAAACAGCGCAGCTGCTAGTTTAACTATAAATGCCGTGGATGATATTCCTGTAGCCGCTGCCATCAGCCCAGCAACCTTTAACGAAGATACAGAGTCTGTGATTACATTAAGCTATTCAGATGCGGATGGTGATAACGCCACAGCTTGTAGTGTGAGTGGATTATCAAATGTTTCAGAAAGCACAGGTTGTAGTTGTACAGCCGGAACTTGTACGGTTGGAGTTACTGGAACAGTAGACTATAATGGTGTAGCTGGATTTAATTATACAGTGACAGCAAACGCACAAACCTCAAACAGCGCAGCCGCAAGTTTAACCATAAACGCGGTGGATGATATTCCAGTAGCCGCAGCGATTAGCCCAGCAGCATTTAACGAAGATACAGAGTCTGTGATTACATTAAGTTATACAGACGCCGACGGTGACAACGCCACAGCTTGTAGTGTGAGTGGGTTATCAAATATATCAGAAAGCACAGGTTGTAGCTGTACAGCAGGAACTTGTACTGTGGGAGTCACTGGAGCGGCAGACTATAATGGTGTAGCCGGATTTAATTATACAGTGACAGCAAACGCACAAATCTCAAACAGCGCAGCCGCAAGTTTAACCATAAACGCGGTGGATGATATTCCAGTAGCCGCAGCAATTAGCCCAACAGCATTTAATGAAGATGTAGAATCTGTAATCACTTTAAGTTATTCAGATGCGGACGGTGACAACGCCACAGCTTGTAGTGTGAGTGGATTATCAAATGTTTCAGAAAGCACAGGTTGTAGTTGTACAGCAGGAACTTGTACAGTTGGAGTTACTGGAACGGCAGACTATAATGGTGTAGCCGGATTTAATTATACAGTGACGGCAAACGCACAAACTTCAAACAGCGCAGCTGCAAGTTTAACAGTAAATGCCGTGGACGATGTGCCTGTGGCCGATACATTAACACCAGCAGCATTTAATGAAGATACAGCTTCAGTAATTAGTCTTACCTACTTTGATGCAGAAACTGATTTAGCTACAGTATGTACGCTTTCCAATTTATCAGGAGTGTCAGAAACTGTAGCTTGCGACTGCGACGGTTCTGGGGACTGTACTGTTGAGGTCACTGGTTCATCAAATGTAACTGGTGTTGCTAGTTTTGATTACACAGTAACGGCAAACGGGCAGACATCGGCAGTAGCCGGAGTAAGTTTTACCCTTAATGCAGTGAATGATGCTCCATCTCTAGCAGTGAACACTGGGTTTACATCTGGGATTGGTTCAACCACAACTATTACAACCACAGAGTTAAGTGTAACTGATGTGGATGATTCCGACGCCAATATTACTTATGAGGTAGAGGTTGCATCCACACGTGGAGCCGTAAAGCTAAGCGGTACTACTCTTATAGTTGGAGAAACATTTACACAGGATGATGTGGTTAATGATCTAGTAACCTATGTACATACAGCTGGAGATTCAACTGCGGATAGCTTTCAAATTTCAGTCCATGATGATGATGCACTGTATGCCACGGCAGCCACTCAGGGTTCACCAGCAACCATTGCAATTACAGTTTCAAGTTGTACATCTGGTTCAACAGTTTATACAGCTGATGGAACTTTTGATGTGGATACTGAGGCTTCTGGTTGTACCAATGCCACAATTAAAGCATGGGGCGGCGGCGGCGGCGGTGGAAATTTAGGTGGAAGTGCGGCCGGAGCTGGAGGCGGCGGCGGTTACTCTGAAACAGCAATTACCATAAGTGCTGGGGAAGCATATACCATTGCTGTGGGCATGGGTGGCCAAGGTGGTAACTGTGGTAGAGCAGCTGGTGCTGGTGGTTTTGCTGGTGGTGCTGGTGGTGATATTGATACCATTGGGTCTGCAGGAGTAGGAGATGGCGGAGACACAGGCGGTAATGGTGGTGCCGGAGTTAATGGTCCTGACGGTGGTGCTGGAGGTTACGGCGGCGGCGGCGGCGGTGGTGGTGCCGAAGATGATATGTATGGTGGTGCTGGTGGTGGTTCTTCGACTATTTACAAAACTGCAGTTAAAATTGCAATTGCCGGTGGCGGTGGTGGCGGTGGTGCCGGAGAAGCGGGGCCCGGTGGTAGCGGTGGAGCCGCGTGTAGTATTAATGGTTCAGATGCAGCTAATTCTGGGGATGCTAAAGGTGGTGCCGGTGGTGGTGGTGGAGACTGTGTAGGTGATACATTAACTTCAGGCAGTGGTTCCACAGAAGGGAACAGCGCAAGTAGTGGTGGAGCAGGGGCTGGTGGAGATGCTAGTGGAACATGTACAGCAAGTAATGGTGTAGATGGTAAGGTCATTATTGAATATAATTAAATTTTAACTAAAGTTTTACATCCATTTCGACGAAAGTCTTAATGGATGTATTAATTGAATTAGAATGCATTTAGATAAAAAAGGTAAAAAAAATAAACATTAAAAGAGAAGTTGTTGTACGTCAGAGATCTCATTTTAGAACAAAACATAAAGACAAAGGAGTTCACGTTGGATATCTCAAGTGTACAACAAAAATTAAAAAATGTAGAATGCCCAAACTGCGATACAAAAGGTAAATTACAAGCCGTATTAATTTGTTCTCGCCACGAAGAGACTTGCACAACAGCATGTCAGTGTGGTCACTGCGGCAAGCCCTTTAATGTGGTTGTCCCAGAAAAAGCCGAAGAAGTGGTAGACTCAACATTAATTTGCTCAATAGCATCCAGCGAATGCCGTTTCGAACCCATAAAAAAAACAGGATAAACTAAAAGGTGCCAGGAACTAAAAGGTGCCAGGCGTATTTTGCGGATGCACTGCATCCGTAAAATACGCCTGGCACCTTTTTGTGCAAAAGTATTTTTTGTAAATCTAATTACAAGCTACAAGTCATATCTTGGCCACAGCACAATGGAGATTTAATTTTACCATGTCCATTTGGGCATTTGGAAATCTGAACTTCTTTCCCGTCATCTAGTTTTAACATATCGTTTTCTAATGCAGCATCACATTTGCCACAAGTTGCATTAACGCTCATACCACATACTTTACATTCATAAGTTGCCATTTTTTGTCCTTTGTTGTGTTTTTAATGAGCTCCAAGTTATTAAATTAATAACTTTATGGCAAGTAAGTCACAGATTTTTTGTTGCAAAGCTTGTTTATGGGAAATTTAGGATGATGTTATCAGATAGTTATCAATTACTCTCAAGTGATTAATTAGTAAAAGCTTTAAGAGGATAAAAATGTGTATTATTTAGGCTGCTTTAAGAGTCATAGGTTTTTTACGGTATGGAGATTGAGTTTTAAAAAGTAATGGCCACCATGGCTCATTACTTTTCTAAAATGCTGAACCTTAAACCTTATTCAGCTAATTGTACTGCTTCGAAGTTATCAGAATATTTAAAGGCCTCAGTGTTGATCCAAGTATAGTGACCCTCTTCACACTGGGTAAATAGGTAACTACCAAAGTCTGGAAGCGGGTAATTTGGTAAATTACCATAATCCACTTGGGGCTCAGGGTGATCCGTTAAGTCACGGCAGGCTTTCACCTGAATGCCATCTGTGGTTTCAGCATAGCAAAGCCCGTCACCTAAAAAGGCCAGCTCAAACTCTTGACCTTGTTCAGTCATGGTTTCGGTAGTGGGAGATAAATGAGCATAAATATTGTGCCTCGCTTTATTTTTCGGAACATATTGTTTGCCAGCAGGAATGGTGCATACTTTCTTGTCTAGTTCAGCTTCTTTTAAACTCGTCCATGTGTGTTCAGAGGGTATTGCGGACCTCTTAAGAGATTTAAACCCATTGGCTTCAGCGAACTCACCAGGCCAAGCATTAACAAAGCTAGTACCTTTAATGGCTCTCCAACTCGTCCATCTCTCCATAACAATATTATGGGAATAGTCTTCACTAGAACAACCGCCATAGAATCGACCAAATTTAACTTCAAATGGATAATACCGATCTGACATTCCGTCATTACCAACAACGTTTCTCCATAACTTAATTTCTTGACCTGATTTTAAAGTCATATTTCTTTGGAAACCACTTTTTTTATAACTGACAATATCGGTGCCTCGCGATAATACATGTGGACCTTTGGTTGTATAAAATACTTCATCAGATGAGCTCACTTTTTGATAGTCGCTGGTGTGAGCAATATATAATCTGAAAAATGGTTCTGTAAAATCACAAACAAAGTACTCAGCTCTTAAACTAGAGGTAAAAAGTAAGCCTAATATTAAAAAATATATTTTTAAAAAATTCATATTCTCTCCTTATGATTTTTGAAACAGTATCTAAAGATTTAGGTACTGTCCCGAAATTTAAGGATTTTGTATATTTTATAGATTTATATAATAGAAACTATGAACTAAAACCCATACTGAACAAAGTATGGTAACAATTTACCAAGAGTATGAGAGGCATGCATATAAAAAATATCTGCCCTAGGCATCCTCAGTTTTCTTTTTTACATATTTCCATTCTTTAATAGGCCATTGGGTTTTACATATAGCAATAAGCTCACCATCAGCATTTTTAATCTCAGTGGTCATATTAATCGTGGTTTCGTGATCCACGGGTTCAGCAAAGCTATCTGGCTTGCTGGCTTCTGCATACAGCACATTAAAACCTTGTTTAAAATATTCGATTTCTAACTTATTCATAATAATTCGATATTTATGAGGAGGGAAGTTTTGTGCGATCACAAGACCAGCTGGATACTCTCCCACAAGAGCTAAGGCACAGGCATGCGCACCACCCAAATGATTGCGTCGCCTTTTTTTTGGAAGAGATTTAATTTTAACCTGATTTTCATCCAACTCTTGGATCCTTAAACCCAAGTCTTTATTAAAGGGAATAAACCACTCAAAAAATTGATCCAGCATTTTATGTTTCACTTTTAAATTAGGAACTTTACCCGCTAACTTAAATATATCCTGATTCTTAATTTTACTAATATCCACAAAAAAGTCCTTTCAAAAGAGGGGAACAGATACTACACAAAGCTTATTTGAAGCTATTTATCTTTTTAATTTATTTAGCTTATTTCATGTTTGGGCAAAAAGCGAGTTCGGAGCGGAGCCGAAGGCGAGCACCGCATGTCTGAGTATTTTTGTGCAAACATGAAATAAGCTAAATAAATTAAAAAGATAAACAGCTTCAAATAAGCGTATCACAGATATACAGTTAAAATCTAAACAAAAATAATCAAGAACTCTGTGGAGTATTTTTAACAGCGAGCTCATACTCTGCAATAAACTTTTCAACAATAGCTTTAGAATCCAGAACCTCATTGATTACGCCCACGCTTTGGCCCGCACACCAGATATCAGATTTTCCATATTGATTAGCTGATTGTTCTAGTTTTTTCATCCCTAACAAATGAACTAAGGGGACAACTAGTTTTTTACCTAAGGGGTGTTTCTTTAAAGTTTTCAATAAAAATGGAATATCATCTCCCATTTTTTTTACAGAAGGGGTGTTAATAAATGTACAAGGTGTTCCAGAAACAGCAGCAGTTAAAACAATATCTTCGGGAGTTGATTTTAAAATAGCATTTTTGTAACCCATATTCACTTGGGCTTCAGTGGAGGCAATAAAGCGTGTGCCTACATGCACGGCAGATGCGCCAAGGGTGAGTGCCGCGGCCATAGAGTAGCCATCAGCAATGCCACCAGCAGCAATTATGGGGATATTCACATTAGCTTTTAACCAAGGTATAAAGACAAAGGGATTAAGCTCCCCTGCGTGGCCACCAGCTCCGGCACAAACAGCAACAACACCATCTGCTCCAAGGTCTTCCACTTTTTTTGCGTGCTCTAAATTTACCACATCACAGATGACCTTTGCGCCATTTTTATGAGCCTCTTTAATAACTTCTTTTGGAGAACCAAGGCTGGTAATAAATAAATCTACACCGGCATCTAAACTAGCCTTTAAGTCGGGCTTTTGCCTTTGGTTACTTTTATTTACAATTAAGTTTACACCAATAGGCTTTTCAGTTTTTGCTCTTATGGCTTTAACCTGCTTTTCAAATTCCTCAGCAGGTCTAAAGTTTAAAGAAGGGATGGATCCAACGCCTCCGGCTTCAGATACAGCCACCACCATTTCTGGTGTGGAGACTAAAAACATTGGGGCGCCAATAATAGGGAGTTTACAATTAACTAACTGGGTAAATGGGGTTTTGATTTCTGAAATCAAAGTCTTCCTTTAAGTATCCGCTTTAGCCACGGTGGCCGCTTTATAAATATTCCAGGCCGGTTTTCTATTTCTAATTCTATGGCATCCTGAAGTTTTTGTCTAACTTCCATGGAAATCTCGTGAACTATATCGGCATTATTGGCGGCAGAGGGGGGGTGGTTCAAGTAGATAGGTTCTAAAAACTTAAGTTTCCACTTAACGGGCAGTGGAACAATATTAAAAGGTAAAGGCAAAATAAGATTATTTATAAATTTACCAAAATCCAATTTCTTAAGATTAATATTTGTTTCTTCAGCGCCAATGACAACAGTGGGTATTATTGGAGCTCCTGTTTTTAATGCCATTCTTACAAAACCACGTTTAAACTCCTGTAACTTATAAGCTTCAAAGGTGGCTTTAAAATTACCGTGTTCTCCTTCGGGAAATAATATAAGCAGATGATTGTTTCTAAGTTCATTTAAGCCATTTTGAGTTGTGGCTTCAACATAACCCATTTTACTAGCATGGGTTGCTGTGAATCTGGAGGCGAACCAAAGTTTATGGGTCATCACTCGGGGAATGCGGTGGCTATTTTTAAAAATTTCATGAGTAAGTACCATGGCATCAAAACCAGCAAAGCCAGAATGATTAGGGCAGATTAAAGCCGCATCATGTTTTGGAATATTTTCTAGTCCCTCAATGTCTAGACGAAAGTACTTATCCATAAGATCCATAAATATATTTGGTAAAATACGATACATGAAGATTTCTCTTGTAAGTCGATTCATGTTCTTGAATAAATAAAGTGGACCAGATTCTTTCATTAAACCCCTTAAAAGCATGAAGTCACTTTGGATTTAAACCTAAGTACACCCCATACAACCTATGGTAATGACTTACTTTTTGATTAGAGGGGCGTCAATTAATTTGGCTGAGAAGAACAAATGCCGCACTGCAAACTCGGCGAGGGCAACAACTCTGTATCAATAAGAGATATTATGAACTTATATTTATTCAGGTTATGTAAATAACCGAAAAAGGTGTGATGAGTATTGAATTCTATTTAGGTTTTTTAGTTTTTGTTTTAGTGATAGGAATAGCTGTAGCTATTCACTTTCTTTTGCGAACAAAAAAAGCGTTGTTTAGTAAAAATCAAATGTTTGATTCCACAGGCGAGTTGATGTTTATTTTGGATAGGAATGGATGCGTTCAAGAGGTTAACTCCATTGTTATTGAGTTGCTTGGAATGGATAGAGAAGAGGTTTTAAATTTGAACTTTACTACATTTTTAGACTTTAACCAAGAAGTTGTAACTGATGAGCTTTTACAAAAGTTTAGTGTAAAACATTTTATGGAACAATTTTCATTTGTAGATAAAATTGTAAGTTTAGATATACATCTATTAAATAAAATTCATCATCGACTTCCAGTACTGCTTTCAGGAAAGAAGATATATAGCTTAGAAGGTGAGCTGGATGGGTATGTGATCTCCGCTAGAGATATGCGATTTCAAAAAGAGAAACAGATGCAGGTCATACAAACTTCAAAGATGACATCAATTCATGCGCTAACAGCAGGTGTAGCCCACGAGATTAACAACCCGTTAATGATTTTAAGAGGAAATGTTGAGATCTTAAAAATGTGTCTACCTGATGCTGTGGCTAAAAACGAAAAGATTGTAAAAATACTTAATAAACAATTTTCTGCCGTGGAGAGAATTGTGAGAATAGTATCGGGACTACGGGACTACTCAAGACCCAGAAATGACACGGTTCATGTTTTTGATGCGAATAAAATTATTGAAAATAGTTTGGACATATTTAGTGATAGTTATCGAGAAAGCGGTGTGATAATCAGACCTAAGTTTACAGATAAATCCATTCCTTTGTTGGGTGAATCTGTAAAGTTTTCTCAACTCATCTCCAATTTATTATCCAATGCTGTGGATGCTGTAGCCAATGTTGAAAATCCTGTTGTTACCATTGAAACTGAAGTTTTTGAGGACATGGGGGTATTAAGGATATCCGATAATGGCATGGGTATTCAGGATGAAAATTTGATCAAAATATTTGATATGTTTTATACCACAAAAGCCGGCAAGGGTGGAGTGGGCATGGGTCTAGGCATAATAAACCGCTATGTCACAGAAATGGATGGACATATATATTTAAAATCCAAAGTGGGCAAAGGAACATCCTTTTACCTAGAATTTCCTTTAGTAAAAAAAGGGGAGCAGAAAAACCAAGTAACAGGTCAAATCAGTTTTCAACCTTTGAAAGGCAAAGTGTTACTTGTGGATGATGAACAAAATATTTTGGATATAGTGGCTATGCATTTAACAGAATTGGGGTTTGATGTAGATACAGTAACTTGTCCTGTGAAGGCTCTAGAATTGGTAAAAACCAATGCCTACGACTATGTTCTGGCAGATTATTTAATGCCAACCATGAGAGGTGACGAATTACTGGATAGGATTGTTAAAATTGAAAATATTGTGACACCTAAGTTACTTATTATTACAGGAGTTTTAGAGTTTAAGCGCCTGGTTAAAGAAGATGACAGAAATGATATCTACAAACATGTGGAACATGTCATATTAAAACCTTGTAGCAAGTCGGACCTTTACAAAGCTTTTAGGGTGGTAGATGAGCCTAAGGCCACAGTTAAAAAGTCAGCTTAAACTACTTTTTCAACCGCATCAAAGATTTTAAATTGATGAGTAAATCAATAATAAGCTAAACATTGAGCAACGATTCCATCCTGCTGATCTTTATGTAGTTTAGAGGAACCTGTGGCAGGGCTTGCGCTGGCATCCCGGCCGATGTAATTCACTTGAAGCTTCAATCCTAAATTATCTACAATATCATCAAGTCTTGGTTTTACAAAAAAGTAGGCCCCCATATTTTTAGGTTCCTCTTGGACCCAAATAACTTGTTTTAAATTTTCATAACCGTTAATCAGTTTATTAAGTTTGTATGCAGGGAAAGGATAGATTTGTTCTAACCGGGTAAGGGCACACTTTGTGAGCGTCAGCTCTTTCTCTTGGCTGGCTGCTAGGATATCGTAATATATCTTACCAGAACAAATCATGAGGGTCTCCACGTCCTTATGGTTATCAACTTTTTGGTCTTCAATAACATCCATAAATTGACCATTAAGAAGTTCATCTTTTGTTGAAGTGACCTTAGGGTGTCTCAACAATGATTTTGGCGACATGACCACCAATGGTTTTCTAAACTCGCGCTTAACCTGTCTTCTTAGCGCATGGAAAAAATTTGCAGGCGTTGTGATATTGCAAACCTGTATGTTGGTTTGGGCACAAAGCTGGAGAAAACGTTCCAAACGGGCAGAGGAGTGTTCAGGGCCTTGTCCTTCGTAACCGTGTGGTAATAACAAAACTAAGCCATTCATTCTTGACCATTTAGTCTCACCACTAGCAATAAATTGATCTATGATTGTCTGCGCTCCGTTAGCAAAATCGCCAAATTGTGCTTCCCATATTGTTAAAAAATGAGGGTCAGAGCTAGCATTACCATACTCAAAACCGAGCACTGCCATTTCAGATAAGGAGCTGTTGTAAACGCAAAATTCACTTTTTGGCGTAAGTGATTTTAAAGGAGTTTCTTCTTCACCGGTTTCTGAATCAAAATACACTGAATGGCGGTGTGTAAATGTACCACGCTTGCAATCTTGACCAGATAGCCGAACAGAGTTACCTTCGAGAATTAGAGTTCCATAGGCTAAGAGTTCTCCCATGGCCCAATCCAGATGGTCTTCATCATACATTTTTTTTCTTGTGGCAATTAATTTTTTTAATTTAGAGAGTACTTTCACTTTTGGTTCATGGGTAATTACTTGGGCCACCTGATCTAGAACCTCCTGGCTTGTATTCGTTGTACAAGCCTGTTCAAAATCAATAGCTTCTCCTTTCTTTAATCCTGTCCATAATCCACCAAGAGTGTCGGAGGAGAGTTGCTCTTTGTTTTCTCGAACTTCATCTAGTGAAGTTTGTAAGGCTTTAATTTTTTCATCGTACATGCTTTTGAAACCATCTTTATTTATGATGTTTTGAGCAATGAGACTTTCAGAATACTGTTTCATTAAAGTAGGGTGTTTTTTTATGACTTTGTACATCTCAGGTTGTGTAAAAGAGGGTTCATCCCCCTCGTTGTGACCAAATCTTCTATAGCAAATAAGATCAATAACAATGTCCTGTTTAAACTCTTGGCGGTACCTTAGGGCCATATCCATGGCGTGAACACAGGCTTCTGCATCATCGCCATTGACTAAAATAACGGGTGCATTTACAGATTTAGCAATATCAGAACTATATGTTGTGGATCTTGAGTCGGTAGGATTAGTTGTAAATCCAACCTGGTTATTAATCACTACATGTATGGTCCCACCAACAGTGTAGCCTTTAAGTTTTGAAAGTTGAAAGGTTTCAGCCACAACACCTTGACCGATAAAAGCGGCATCACCGTGCACAATCACAGGAATGACTTTGTCACGCACTTGTGTGTTGTCTCTTCTGCGTTGTTTAGCGCGTGTCATGCCAAGGGCCACTGGTGCTACAGCCTCAAGATGTGATGGATTAAACGCTAATGAAATATGACAATTCCCATTTGATGTTTCTGCATCGGCAGAAAATCCCAGGTGGTATTTCACATCCCCCTCAAACTCCTCAGAACCATCGGTGGCAATTTGTCCTTCAAATTCAGAAAGCACAGAGTTAAAAGCTTTTCCCATAAAGTTTGCCAGAACATTTATGCGCCCTCTGTGAGCCATACCTAAAACAATTTCCTCCATATTAAGAGCCGTACCATGGTGGACCAAGTGGTGCAGCATGGGGATAAGAGCATCGCCACCTTCGATGGAAAATCTTTTCATGCCCACATAACGTGTGTGCAGAAATTTTTCTAAAGACTCGGCTTTGGTTATTTGCTCTAAAATCGTTTTTTTATTTTCAACAGTGAGCTGTGTTTTAAAGTTGGTCTCTTCCACCTCTTTGTAAATCCATGCGCGCACCTCGTGTGTACATTCTCCAACTTGCACGGTCATAGTTCCGCAATATATATCTTTTAGATGCTCAATGATATTGCGTAAGCTTTCATTGGGGCGATTAACAAATCCGCCTGTTTGAAAGACTTTATCAAGATCAGACTCATCTAAGTGAAAGTTTTTAATATCAAAAAAATTATCTGCTAATTCTCGTAATTTTAAAGGGTCAAGATTGGCATTGAGGTGGCCGTAATCACGATAGGCTCTAATAAGACGGTATACATGCACTTCTTTAGAGATATCTTTAGCAGATTTAGCAGGCGAATTGTTTGCACTAGGGGAGGCACTGGCTGTTTGTTCCATGCTGGGCTCTTGTGAAAGTCCAAACTCCATGCCTTGAAAAAAGTATAACCAATCCTTGTCTAATTTTTCAGGTTCGTTTTGAAAAGTATCATATAGTTGGTCTAAGTATTCTAAGTTGCCTCGGTGAAGAGTATCCATGTGTTTTCCTTGCTGTAAATGCTTTAAGTGGGCTCTGTTTTTAGTCAGTATTACAATTCCTAAAGCTTATCTAATTTTCTATGTTTTGTACAATGAAGCTAGACTAGTAAAATTAGTACTTTCATCCACTGTTGTGGCATATAGCATAGGTAGGTTGACCAGGTCCAATGATCTTCTCATAATAAGAGTATGGAAAATTTAACTTTTAGTTTGTTTATGGAAATATTGAGCCAAATATGGAACTTCAAAATATTTACTGTGGATCAAAACCCCATGACTCTTGGCAATCTTATGATTGGTGTTTTTTTATTATTTGCTGGTTATATGGGGGCTCGCCGATTAAGTCAGCAAATTGCTAGCAAGGTTTTTAATCGCTTCGATTTAGATAAGTCTGTAAAGGCCTCTTTGCAGCAGGTAGCCTTTTATATAATGCTCATTATATTTACATTGGCTATTTTACAGTTTTTAAATATACCCATTACTGTTTTCACAGTTCTGGGGAGTACCCTTGCCATTGGTTTAGGTTTTGGATCTCAGAACATTGTTAATAACTTTATTAGTGGTTTAATTATTATGCTAGAACGCCCAATAAGAGTGGGCGATGCCATTGAAGTTGGTGGAGTATTTGGTACAGTGGAGGAAATTGGCACTCGAAGCACAAAGGTCAAGGCCACCGACAACACCCATGTGGTGGTGCCTAATAGTTCTTTTTTAGAGCAAAATGTATTAAACTGGACCCTTTCAGATGATGTGATCCGATCCACAATTCTGGTTGGCGTAGCCTATGGGTCTGATACTGCTGAAACTAAAAAGCTATTAGAGCAAGCCTGTGATGAAAACCCAAAAGTTCTAAAAAGCCCTAAGCCTACAGTTATTTTTGCTGAGTTTGGTGATAACGCATTAAATTTCGAGCTATATTATTATTCCAAAATCCAATCTTTTATTCAGATTAAAGAAGTGGCCAGTGATCTGAGGTTTAAAATCGATAAATTATTTGCTGATTCTCAATTAGTTATCGCCTTCCCTCAAAGGGATGTTCATTTAGATACGCCAAAACCCTTATCGGTGAAAATCATAAGTTGAGTGGAATAAAGGTTCACTCTTTAAATTTATTAGATGGGTTTATAGGTGGGCGGTTTTGGAGATTTTAGTGCCCAGTTGATAGCTTTCCATCCATGGGAGATCAGGGGCAAGCCGCCCCTGAAACCCGCAATTCTCCCACGTCGTGTGGGAGAATCTATAGATTATTAAAAAAACACAGGTCACGGTGAGTTTTCTTATTAGATTCCCCCACACGACGTGGGGGAATTGGCAGGCTCGGGCCGCCAAAGGCCCGATCTCCCATGGATGGAAAGGCGCCTATGAGAAGCCCAAAGCCTCAAAGTCACCCACTCATAAACCCATTATTTAAAACGCGAATCGCTCTAGCAAGTGCAGAGGAGCCTGAGTTTACAATAATTAGAGCTAGGACAAAGAGCCATAGACCTAATAAAATCGGTACTGATAGTGATTATAGACAAAAATTGGAATTACTAATGTAATTCTTACTACACACTTGGAAGTTTCACTGAAATGGCTTTATTTTTGTTACAATCATTTTCAAAAGCTGAGTAAATATATAAGGTGCCAGGTTTTTTTCCGGGGTCAGTGCACAACCAACCATTACACTACTTTTTGAACTAGAGTCGTAATCAAGGAAGATCAATTTATTTTCAGTAAATTGGTCTCCTTTTGTTTTAAGTTTTTACCTATATACTCACCAATGGGGAAGTTTCTCGAATGCGCTTAATTACATACATTTTCATTCTCGTCTTACTCATCATGACTTCTAAAGTCTATGCTGTGGCTAAAGTGGTTATGACTAAGCCTACCCCCAATTTTAGTAGTGATAAATCACGGCGCTGTGTTCAGCTTTTTAACCCAGTGATCCATCATGAAACCATTTGGGTTGAAGGTGAAAATGGCCATATGGTGTTTACAGTTTTTAAGGATTATAATCCCTTACCTCCAATAATTGATACTGTACCCGAGATGATTTTGAATCAGTGGGAGAAGCGAAAAAGAATAACTACAGAAACTGTTCAGCAAATTAGAGAAATAAAGGATGGGCTTGATCGCTCCCGCTCTACCTATTTTGGCTATATTCATCAGTCCAGTAAGGATGAAAGTCGTTTGGATACAAGGTCTGTGGAACAGCCATTTTCAGGGGCACGTCTTTATGATGGTTCAAAAGTTCCTTTGTATAATGGTTATCCTTTGCGAGGTGTTTCTGAAAAAACGGCCAAACTGACTTTTGAAGATGATTTGGCCGAGCAAGGCTACCGCTTTCCAGAACGAATTTTAGAAGAGGAAACAGGTCGGCCGGCTTATATTTTGGAGTTTGGATTGTTGAATATTCAAAGAGAATATGTAGATGGTTTGCAAACTCTCTTTGGTATACTGGCCAGGGATATATTGGACCCAAATTATAATAATAATCATTATAATATTAAGAGTAATTTAGATGTATTGAAAAGACATAATGTAGTGATTTATGCATACAGTAGAGAAACCCATTTGGGTATATATAAAAAAGTGGGTTTCCAACAAGTCATGCATCCAGAAACAGGTGTTCCTCTTAAAACCTCGGAAGGTCTTATCATTTTAAAAATGTCCACCGAATACCTTATGGTGACTTATTCCGATATACCTGTGAAACCATTGCGCCGAAATGAAGAAAAAACCTTGGATCAAATACAAGGCGCAGAAAAGAAACAAAGAGTACTGTCTACCGAGTATTTTGAATCCCTTCAGGAGAGAGCTCCAGAAATAAAGACTCAATTAGACTTTGCTATAGCTACTTATCGCTTAAGTGTTTTACATCATAAGCTTTTTAATGCTCCATTAAGTGAGTTGGTTAATCACCCTGATTTACAATATTTAAAAGATCAGTATGGAAGTATGGAGAACGCTATAAATACGAATAAATATACTTTGTTTTTTGAAGCGAGTTATATGCTGGCTTATGCTCGGATTAGATTAACACCGGCAGAAGATGTACATCTAGTAGATAAAATGATGTACCCCTATGAATTAATGGTACACAACTTTAATAATCATGAGCAATTCTATAAAGATTTTCTGACAGATCAAGCATTGTTAACCATAACGCCCATATGGAACAGACAGGAAATTATGGAATTTCTAAGAGAATATGGGTCATTAATAAGAACCAATGATTTAAAATCAAACTACCTAAAGAATTGGCTGTAATAAAGCCAAAATTCAAATCTGCTCTAGGTGTGATCGGCATTAGAGTCTGGCGCATCACTGAGCCATTGCTGAAGCGCCTGGGTGATGACTCTTAACCATACATTCATTTCACCTTTTCCTTGAGCATCTAAATGTGAATTTTTGATGATATTTGAAATCTTGGTATTCAAGGATAGCATAAGTTTTACTTGAGCCAATTTTATGCGATGTGGCTCCTTGCGTTCATTGATCCAAGAAGGAATTTCTAATGCATCCTCTTGAATGGTTTGATTCACTTCAAAAGGGCCGCCACCCACCACGCCGGACATGTCAAAATCGTAAGAAGCCAGGTAAACCACACCTGTGCTTTTTTTAACAAGTCGGGCCATATTATGGGCTTCGGAAACCATAAGGTCGTCGTTTCTGATGAGTCTGTTGAATAGTTGCACTTGAAAGTGCGAGGACATATCCACGGATGGGTAATAAAGCATATCCTTTGTGTTTTCACTATTTCTATAAAACCAATTCATACTTTGGCTATCTTGATCCCATATGGAATAAAGATCTTCTCGTTCTTTTTTAAGCCCACATCGTTTAGCTATTTTAGATTTTGGTTCACGAATGAATGCGAATTCATTCATGATTATTTTTTCCGTATTAACATCTCTCAGCTTTAAGTTTATAAGTTGGGTTTCAAAGCTGGTGGTTTTAAATAAAGATAATACTTTATATAAATAGTATTCCTTTAACAGCAGCCGTCTATCATAGCGCTCCCAGTGGGAACCGGCATCAGTTTGATCGCACACAGTAACCACCCTCATGCGTTTATTCATTTTTTTAAATGGGTGTTGGTCACTAATGCTGTCTAAATAACTTTTGTTCTCACTTGAAATAAAAAGCTTAAAGGGTCTATTTTCACATTCATCATAACGGTAACCACCACGAGCTTCAATATGAACAGGTATTGATATTTCAACATTTGAATTTTTTTGAGTGTAACTAAAAAAACCAGGAGAAGTGGCCTCTTCCATTTCTTCAAGTAGTATATTTTTGTTATTAATTTTTTCAAAATCTGCTTCTATGGTAAAAGAAGGTATGTTTTGAGAATCCTTATAATTTTTAAACACAGGTGCAGAGCTGGCTTCGCAATGGTGAAGTTCTGGGTTCCCACTATCCAATAACTTGAACGGTTTACTCAGTAATGCTTGAGCAGAAAATATGAAAATTAATTTTATGATTATAAGTATAATTTTTTTCACAGAACCCCTTAACTATGCAAACAAGTTTATATAATAGATGCACTTTAGTATTATAAAAACGTAATGTTCTTAACAGAGCTTTGCAACAACTTGCATTTTTAATGAACTTTTTTCACAAGTTATCATTAAAAATTGCCTGTTATACAATCAATACTTTTACACCAGTGATGACTATTTGGCTTGGAAAGCTTTAATTAAAGGTCTGTGTGGGCTATGACGCTGTGTTAAATTCAGAAAAGTCTGCTATTTTTTGGAAAAAAGTATAAAATTTTCCCTATGTTAGGTACCGAGCCAATTAATTACGAAAAACACTTAGAGGGAGTTTCTAGAAGCTTTGCTTTTTGTATTGCTCAACTTGATGAGCCGTTAAAACAGCAAATTAGTTTGTTGTATTTACTGTGTCGTGTTTTGGATAGTGTGGAAGATTATCAATTTAAAGATAAGAAAATTCAGTTTCAGCAAATGGATGAGTTTGAATCTTTTTTTGAACTCCATCAAGAGCTAGAAGATGGGAAGGTACCTCAAAAAAGACGTAATCAGATGATTCGTTGGGCTCAGAAGTTCCCAAGGGACCTGCCTAGAGCAGAAGCGGATTTAGTCAAATCCACATATAAGTTAATTGCAGACTACTATGCCTTGCCTTTAAGTGCTCAAACACATTTTAAACAAGTGATATTCGAAATGTCTGAAGGCATGCAAAAATATTTACTTAAAAACCATAACCTTAAAGACCTTCATGACTTGAACGACTATTGTTATTATGTGGCAGGAGTTGTAGGAGTTGGACTGTCTCGTCTGTTGACAGACATTGAGAATGATTTTGAATTCACTACAGATATTCAAAAGTACGCTGTTGGCTTTGGTTTGTATTTGCAAAAAATTAATATTCTAAAAGATCAAAAAGAAGATGAAGCAGATGGCCGCTACTTAGTTCCTAATCGTGATGAGGTTTTTATCAGCTTACTGGAAAATGCACATGAAGCTTTTGATTTTCTAGAATCAGTGCCTCTAAATCAAAAGCGTTTTCGAGTTTTTTGTGGCTGGTCTCTATTTATTGGTTTAGCCTCTTTGCCTTATATATATGAGTCTTATGAGAAAAATAACACATCTAAAATTTCTAGGCTTGCTACTAAGAGGTTGATCTCTAAGGTGGAAGCTCACATAGATGATCCAGTAAAACTAAGATCCCTCTTTGAGTCTTATATTAAACCAGTTAAGGAACTCCGTTGTTACGCGCTTTAGAAAGTTTTGATCACGCCCTCTTTCATTGGATCAATCAAGTATTAGCAAATAGTTTATTTGATGCATTTTTTCCATTTCTCACTAACCTTAATAAAACACCCTGGTTTACATCCATAGTATTACCCATAATTTTGCTCTTATGGTTTATAAAGGGGCGTAAAAAAGCATTAAAGGTCTTTGTTTTAATGATTGTAGCTGCAGGTTTATCAGATACCATTTCTTACCGAGTTTTAAAAAGCTACTTCAATCGTCCAAGGCCAAATCATTTAGCCTCAGTGACAAGTACACTACGTGTTCCCTATGGACCCAAAAGTGCAAGTATGCCTTCAAACCATGCTTTTACATCAGCAACTGTGGCCGCTGTGATTTCCAGTTTCTACCCCGTAGCTGCTGTTTATGTGTGGACCATCGCCGGTCTGAATGCCTACTCTAGAGTTTACGTAGGAGTGCATTTTCCATTTGACGTATTAGTGGGATTATTACTCGGCCTGCTTGTGGGGCGACTGGTATCAATCATCGGCAGACGCTGGATAAAATAGATATAAAAACAAGTCTTAAAATAGAAATTTAAAATTGTAAAAAGAAACTGACTCGAGCACTGGTTGTATTGAAGTCCTGAGTTTTTATATCTGTATAATCAAATCCTAAGTAAGATTTTTGTGATTTATTTTGACTTAAAGTTTTTCCATAATTAAAGGTGTAACCCATTTTGTGAGAGTCCTGTTCTCTATAGAGCTGTATGCCTATTTGACTTCTTCTTTTTAAGTAACTGAGCCCCAAAATATTAAACTCTGTGGTATTTTCAGTTTTAGGAACCTGGTTTAAAGAAAAATCATAGAATGTAGCATGAGGGTTGTCTGGGCCATCAAGCTTATCAAAAAGTTTTTCAGCGTCTGTGATTTTTAACTTAGGAGAGTATGCTGTTAACGCTAGAGAACCCATATTCACCTCTAATTGAGATCCATCATTTAAAGGAAACTGCATCTTTATGCTTTCTTGTTTTATTGATGTAAATAAATGGCGAGTAAATTGTTGTTCTACTGATGCAGATACGCGGTCAAGTTTCAAATCCATTTTTAATAGAGCCTCTAGATCTGAATAATCAATATTATTAAGTGTTAAAGCTTTAAGTGAAGAGCTTAGACAAAACCCTTTATTTTCTGAACATTTATTTCCCACTAATTGAAAATTGAGATAATCTCTGGGCTTTTCTGAGTATTCGTCAATGGCTTCCAGTTGAGTACTTGAGTATTTCACATCATTATCTAAAATGTCTAATTCCATAATCAGTTTAAACTCTGCGGTGTCACTTTTATAGCCAACTCCTAATATGGCCATAGTGTATTCCCACTGTCCTTCATGATAGGCATTAATATCATAATTTGATAAACCCATAGGTTCAGTACAGTCAAAATCTTTATGGTAATCATTATCATATAGAGACTGCTCGTCTAAAGTCACAGAGGCGCCTATGTTTATATTTGCATTACAGCTGAGTTGGAATCTTTGAACCTGAATGTAAAGCCGGTCAACTCTTTGGGTCACCCCGGTATAGATGCTAAACTTTTCAGTAATGGGAATGGCAACAAGGATACTTTCGGAACTTTGATTAATACCGGTGGCCAAGCTAAATGCAGAGCTTTTTATATTGATGTCCATATCCAGAGCTATATTGGACTGGAGTTCGCTTGTGTGACTATAAGGTTCTTGTTGAGCGGCAGCAGCGAGTTGAGCCTGAATCATTGCCATTTCTTCTCTGGATACGCCAAATAAGCCAGCTAGAAGTTTGTCGGTAGTCAGTGATTGCAGCCCCTTAATAAGTCGAGATGGAGTTTCAATTTTTATACTCAATGTTTTGCTGTCTTGTTTTTCAAAATTAATGTTTAAACCAAAGTCATAGAGTAAATTAGGAGAACCACTGAGCTCAGAGGATAGATCCTCCTTTAATACATATAAAGTGACACCCTGATCCAGCTGTGCCTGTAAGCTCACAGTGTTTAGATGGGTTTCTGTGCCCATGCCAGAAACATTTTCGGGTGCCGTTATAAGATCTTCTGAAAACTTATCAATGAGAATATGATCTAAGTTTGTATCAGAGTATGAATTGAAAAATAAAATAAAAACGATTGTAGAAAGTGTTAATTTCAACAAAGTGAGCCCCCCCCCTTTAAAATTCCCTAAGGAGGTTGTAGTGGGAGAGCCAAAAATTAACTATTAAAAAAAATAAAGATGAATTTTATTTAGTATTTTGACCAATACTGCTTCAATATTTATTTGTTGTATTAGGAATTGTTATTTAAAACGGTGCCAGGTCCTGTTTCTTCTCACAACGCGACATGAACTGAGCCCAGTAAAATTAAGTATGAGCTTTTTTCACTCTATTTTTCTTCCAGAAATACTTCCACAGATAGGATGCATCACTGAAGATTTTAGATGTGAATGATTTACTTTAATTAAAGTCTAAAACTTAAGCTTATGAATGACATACTGTGAGAAGAAACAGGACCTGGCACCTAAGCTAAACGAACACGGCTAAGTAAAGCCCCGCCAAGAATAAAAAATGTAATTAAACTTAAGATGGAAAGACGAGCACTGCCGGAGGCATAACTTACAAAGCCCACCATAAGTGGGCCTAAAATTGCCGAAAATTTCCCCACCATATTAAAGAAACCAAAAAATTCTGCTGAACGATCGGCAGGAATAAGCTTACCATACAAAGAACGGCTCAGTGCCTGAACGCCACCTTGTACAAGCCCAATCATAGAGGCCATAATGTAGAATTCACTGACCTCGGTCATGAAGAAGCCCCAAAAAATCACAATAATATAAGCCACAAGACCAATAAATATTCCTTTGATTGAGCCAATGATTTGTCCTAAATAACCAAAAACAATGGCTGCAGGAAAACCAATAAATTGTACAAGGAGTAATGCGTATATTAAGTTTTCAAATTCAAACCCAAGAGATAAACCATAATCCACAGCCATCTTGATAGTAGTGTTTATACCATCAATATAAAATAGATAGCCTAATAAGAAAAATAGCAAATTTTTATGTTTAATAATTTCGAAAAATGTTTTTTTAAGCTCTTGAATAGTGTCTTTAAAAAGCTTTGCATTAAATTTGTTGTTATTAACATTAGTGTTTTTTTCTTTGACCCATTTCATAAGAGGAAAGGTGAATAAGAGCCACCAAATGGCTACAGTTAAAAAACTGAGCTGCACAGCATGATTGGCATCTTGAATAAAATAAAATAAATCGGGTTTAACAGACATGAGAACGTTTATGACAAGTAAAATGCCGCCACCAAGATAACCTATTCCAAAGCCAAAACCAGAAATAAAATCGATATACTTCTTTTCTGTAACATATACGATCAAAGAATCATAAAAAATATTGCTGGAGTTAAAACCAATGGTAGCCAGTATAAAACAAATAATAGCTAAAGAAGAGTTGCCCTTTGGGATAAATGCAAGGGCACCGGTGAAAAACACACCTAGAAGTACAAAGCTAAATAGCATTTTCTTTTTTGCGCCCAGCTTATCGGCAATTGTCCCTAAAAAAGGAGACATAATAACAAGTAAAGCACCTGCAAGAGAATTTGCGAATCCTAACTGTAGGGTGGACTCGTTAACTGAATCCCCTGTGCTCCAGAAAGTTTTTAGAAAATAGGGAAAGAATATCGCCATCACTGTTGTGGCAAATGCTGAATTACCCCAATCGTAAAAGGCCCAAGACAGATTTTGTTTATTAATGGGTTTTAATACATTCATGATTTCTTCTAACTTAAAACACAAAAAGGTGCCAGGTCCTATTTCTTCTCACAACGCGACATATAGATGGTGCCGGGTCCTGTATCTTCTCACGTTGCACTATATGAAATATCCAGATCCAATATCTTTCTACGGGTGAGGTTCTTGATAACTAATTCTGGGGGTACTCATTATATATGACACAGAGGTCAATATCCTTCAGTCGGATACTAATCCCAAATACGGAAAATATTTATCTGTAGACCTAAATTTTAACATCTTAGCTGGCATTGACTTTGCTATACCTCTAAATATGCCAAGAGCCAAAGCCATATTACAGAATGAATTTCCATATAGTATAACTGCTCGATGTATAAATCGTGAGTGGTTTAATTTACCCATGATAGTAGTGTGGGAAATTTTTTGTGGGGAATTGACCAAAGTATGTGAAAAACATAATTTACTGATTCACTCATTTGTATTGATGAGTAATCATTTTCATTTGATTGCCTCTACTCCAGAATCAAACATTAGTGAATGCATGCAAAGATTTATGCACGCATCAAGTTTAAAATTAACGAAACAAGGGAATCGAATTAATGGAACATTTGCCGGCCGTCATTACAAAACCATACTACATGAATACAATTATTACTTAAATGCATATAAATACATATATCAAAACCCCATTCGAGCAGGCCTGTGTAAAAATGCTGAGGACTATGAATTTAGCACACTCAACAGTCTTGTTGGTCAATCGGAAGCCAGAGTGCCTCTAGTAAGGGATGCGGAATATTGTTCGAACCCCATAGGGATCTTAAGGTGGTTAAATGAACGGCCACAAGAGCTAAAAGTGGAAGCGGTCAGGTACGCATTAAAACGGCAGTATTTTAAGCCTAAGAAGCAAAATAATAAAAACAAAGCAATATTAGGAGCGAATGACTTGTTATAATGAAGCAGAATAGCCTCTTTGAGAATGACATGCTGTGAGAAGAAACAGGACCTGGCACCTAAATTTATAATCTTAATGGCTTAGTTAAATAGTACTGATATGTTTTGATTAATGGAAAGAAATATAAAAATTCTGTCTATGCCAGTTTTTTTGGGCATATTTGGGGTCAGCCTTTTAGTTCATATAACAACATTATGCTTAGGTCTTACTATATATAAAGATTGGCGCATGGTTCATGAGCCACTACACACTGCTGTGGAAGTTGGTGGATCTTTTGTAGCCTTTTTTGTAGCTTATTTCCTCATTGGGCTTGAGGGTAAAGAATTTAATATTTCTGGAAATCGCTTAATTGCCGCAGCCCTAATCGGCATGGGTGTCCTGGATGGATTTCACGCCATAGCGCCTATTGGCCAAAGTTTTGTTTGGCTACATAGTATAGCTACCTTCGTGGGTGGAGCTTTGTTTTTAACAGTTTGGATACCTGAATATTACTCAAATTCCATATTTCTTCGCAAGTGGCCATTGATAGTCACACTACTCACATTAGCCCTAGGGTTTGTCTCTTATTATTATGCTCACATTTTCCCCCCTATGTTGAAGGATGGCTTATTTACTAGCACAGCAAAACTTTTAAATATAATAGGTGGCGTATTTTTCTTTCTAGCATCACTTAAGTTAATTATGGACTATCGTCAAACTAAGAATATAGATGGGCTACTTTTCTTTTTACATTGTATATTTTTTGGTGGCGCAGCCATCATGTTTGATCAATCACAACTTTGGGATATGCCTTGGTGGGGGTGGCATGTATTAAGGTTTATGGCGTATATGGCTGCTTTATATTTTGTTATCAAAAGTTTTAATACCGAACAGAGAGTGAATTTACAAAGATATCGAGATCAACTAAATACGGCAGCATTAGTTTCAGAAACTGATGTCTGGGGGATTATTACCTACGTAAATGATAAGTTTTGTGAAGTTTCAAAATTCTCTAGAGAGGAACTTATTGGTAAAAATCATAATGTTGTGAATTCAGGATATCATTCAGAAGAGTTTTGGCGTGACCTTTGGCTAAGATTAAGAAGCGGAAAGAGTTGGGCAGGTGAAATATGTAATATGGCCAAGGATGGATCTTTATATTGGCTTCAGGCGACATTGTTTCCCGTTTTGGACCATAACTCCAAGATCATTGCATATACATCCATAAGGGTCGATATCTCTAGGCAAAAAGAAACAGAAGGTAAACTACAGCACCAGGCAAAATTAGCATCCATTGGGGAGATGGCAGCAGGTGTTGGACACGAAATCAATAATCCCTTGGCTTTGGGAACGGGTAATTTGCTGCGTATTAAAAAAATATTAACCAAGGACAAGCTAAATATCCCAACAGTAATGAAAGCCATTGAAAATGTAGAAGTTGCCAATGAAAGAATTCGGAAAATTGTAGATGGTCTAAGGACTTATGCCAGAGTGGATTTAGATAATAATGAACGAGTACTAATGAGCAGTGCAATTGATCAATCGGTAAATTTAATTTCAGAAATATATCAACAAGAAGGGATTAAAATAACAAAAAAATATCCAAATGAAGATTTATACATTCGTGGATCCAACGGGAAGGTTCAACAAATAATGATGAGCTTTATTAGCAATGCAAAACACGCTGTAAAAGGACGCATTGACTCAGAGATTTGCATTTGTGTTTCTAAACGAAACGATAAACAGTTGACCCTTAGTGTGAAAGATAATGGCATAGGCATTTCTGAGAAAATTAAGGATAAGATTTTAGAGCCGTTTTTTACAACCAAGAAGGCTGGTGTTGGAACGGGCATGGGGTTAGGTTTAGTGAATGTGCTTATTAGAGAAATGAATGGGGAGCTCATTATTGAGTCTGAAGAAGATGTAGGTAGTACTTTTTCTGTAATATTTCCCTTAGAGAGCATGGATGGAAAAAAAGATTTTGCAGATTCTAATTCCACATGTACAGAACAGCAACGTTCAGACCCGCCGCCACAGGTTTTTGCACTCACAGGTAAAGCTTTAGTTGTAGATGACGAAGAAGGTATAAGAGAGCTTCTGGTGGAGCACCTAGAAGATTTGGGCTTGCAAGTGGATGAAGCCGATGATGGCATCACGGCTTTAGAAAAGGTCAGAAGCTACAAATATGATTTTATCTGTACTGACATGAAGATGGTGCATATGAGTGGTGATGAATTTATAAGAGAAGCTCTTAAGCTCCCAAACGGTAACACAAAATACTTAGTTATCACAGGTGGTGTTTCTGGCGATAAAATGAAAAGTGTAGAAAACCTGATCCATGGTTATATCAGCAAACCCTTTACTGAAGAGTTAATTTTTGAAGCATTGTCCAATTAGGTACGCCGCAATTAGGTACGCCGTACCTTTTGGTTTAGCTAAGCGTCATAAATTTAGTTAAAGTAGGTAAAACTGTTTAGAAATAAATTCGAAAGCTAGAACTCCATCATGCTAAAAAGCGATATTACCTGTTCCAACCACCCCGTCTTCTAGTGATTGGGAACTTTTCCGAAATCCTGTTAATTTCCCATTGAATGTTTTAAGTTTTCTTTATTTAGTCACCAAATGTTAAATTTAGAAAAATGAATGATCGTTTTTAGTCAATATTTGACCTTCTGTAAAAAAGAAATTAATTTGCTAGAACAGAAAAAACATTTGATATTTATGCTTTAGCAGTATCTATGACGCTTAGCTAAACCAAAAGGTACGGCGTACCTTTTAGACCAATTTCTTTAGCATCTCCACATCACCCTTAAAGCAATAAGCATCATATCCACCTTGTTGCATGATTTCTGCGGCATGTGGTGTTTGAGTGCCGTGGGTACAGTATAGAAAGTAGGTTTGCTTTTTATCCCATGATTTATAATTTTTAATCACATCAGTAAGCTCGTTATGAGTTGCACCCTCTAAATGCCAGTGTTTGTACATAAAACTGGGTTGGCAATCTATGACTTGAGCGCCTCTTGGTATGCTCTCTTTGAAAAGGTGACTCAATTGAAGTTGGCTCATATCCAGAGAGTTAATATCTATTTTAGTTATGCTTTCTAATATTTGTTCCACAAGGTCATGGGGTAATTTTTCTTCTTCACTCATGGCACGTGCTTTTTTGCCACGTGTTACGGGATGGCCTGTGGAGATAGAGCAATATTCCTTGATACGTTCAGAAAGGGCCGCTGTGCCAATGTGGCGGGCCTCATTGATGATCTCTAGTTTATCATAACCAATGAGTGGTCTGAGCACCTGTAGGTAGGATACATCTTGAATAAGATTTAAGTTCATAAGAGTTTGAGAGGAAACCTGCCCCAGGGCTTCACCGGTAATAATGGCAAAATGTCTATTTTGATAAGCCACTTTGTTGGCCACTCGGTAAAACAGGCGTTTTAAAATGACCTGTCTATATGTGTTGTCCACATTTTCTTTTAAGGCTTCAATGGCCCCACTAAAATCCACCGTATAAAATTGGGCTTGAGCAGGGAGAGCCCATAGGTCGCACAATACTTTTGTAACTTGTAAAACCATGCGTTCATAAGCTGAGCCAGCCATATTACAAAATAAAAAATCTATGGGCACGCCACGTTTCAAAATACGCCAAGCAGCCACTGCAGAGTCAAAACCCCCGGACATAAGACATAGCGCCCTGTCTTCCACCCCGATAGGGTAACCACCAGCTCCAACAACACGTTGGGTGAAGAAGTAACTCACAGTATTTTGAACCATTATATGTACCGTGATATCTGGGTGAGATAGATTGACACTAGAGCTCGGTGAATTTTGGTTTAAAATACCACCTAGTTGGCGTTCAAGATCCATACCCTTGAATGTCTGTGTGCCTAACTTCTTTACTCGTGTGGCAAAACTTTTGTCTTTAATAAATGGGAGGAACACATCTTTACCTAAGGATTTTATTTCTTCAAAATCATTACTGCCAGTGGCAAGAATTAAAGAGAAGCTACCAATACCAAAAATATTTTTAAGATAAGAGAGGCTCACCTGTGTTTTTTCTTTTGGAACAGTAAGTAACAAGCCACCAAAAAAATCACTAAATTCAACTGAAATATTATTGAGCTCAAATTGCATCTGAATGTTAGCTTTTAATTTAGAGATAAAGTGGCGTTTTGCACTAGGCCCTTTTAAAGATAGTTCTGAGCTAAATCGCAGCAATATTTTATCAAGATTTCCCATGGTTAACATATGGAGTATGACTAATGCTTTGGCAATAAAATATCTGATTTATGGTTTTTTTATAGTATTGGAATAAAAAATCCAAGTGATTGAGGGCGGGGCGACGTCTCAAGCCCTTTGTTACGTGCGACCAATAGGTGAACCTGCCATATCCTTAGAAATTGGCACTTTCTAATTCGAGCTTACAAAGCTATACATTATCTGTGCAGCAAGTTTTGATGTAATGTCATTGTTGTCCAGGTTTGGAGCTACCTCATATATACCCAATAGTTTTGTTTTGAAGTTTTTATTCAAGCGTGTAAAAAGAGTTAGAAATTCATGGGGGGTAATGCCGGTGGGCCAAGATTGACTACATCCTGGGGCAAAGCTTGAGCTAAAACCATCAATGTCGATACTGATAAATAGCGGGGAGCCTTGTAGGTGTTCCAACTGAGGCCAAAGATAATCACAAAGCCCCTTGTTGGACATTGATATCTCATCTTGAGTGATAACCTTTACACCTTTCTCTAAACAGTAGTTAAAATGTTTCTTAGAATTACAAAAGTTTTGAATACCTATCTGGAAAAAATGAAAATCATAATTGTCTTCTAAGGTGCGGTAAAAAGGCGTTCCACTAGAGATATTTTCTGTGACTTCACGTACATCTAAATGAGCATCAAAATTGATGATCACAGGTTTGGTTTTGCAGTTTTTAAAGTGCTGCAAGAATGCTTTGGCATCAGGGTAGCCATAGTCATGTCCCCCACCTAGGCTTATGGTTTTTACGGAGTCTTTAAGGCTGTTGCTACATAATTTAAACGCTTGTTGGTGGTTTTCTAACACATTTTTTGTGATCACTAAGTTTCCGTAGTCATAAAAACTAAGTTCGTTTTGAGATTTTAAAGGTGGAGTCATTTTGTAAAAGAATTTCTTTACCCTATCTGGGCCATCTTTAGCTCCTGGTCGCCCACCATTATTTATAACTCCCTGATCATCGGGGTAACTAAGAATACTGATTTGTTCAGGGGTCTTAATATTTTTAACAAATTCCCCAAAGCGAGGGTCTGTGGCATCGTCTTTGGTGAAGAATAGTTTAGAATCGGTGGGAGTAGTTGGTGGAGCCATATGCTTACTTTTGTTAAAAGTTAAATGGACGTAGCTAAAGTGGAGGGTTTCTTCATTAATTGAATTGTTTGATTAAAGCGGGCTTCGCCCTCTTGATCATATAAAATAATTTGTAATTGAAGGGGGGCGTTTTCCACAGGTGTTTTAAAATCTAATTCACCAATTTTCACAGAGTTTTCATCCAAAAAAATCACAGACCAATTGTCATTGAGTCCTGGGCTTATACGGTAGGTCCATTTATTAGGTGCATTTAATATGGGGGCAGATAAATGAAGGTTCTCATAGTCTTTAAAATAATAAGTAATTTGATCTTTAGACACCCAATGACCAAGAATTTTTTTAAGTCCCACATAGTCTATTGAGTTAAGTACAATACTTTGTGATCCCAAGTGGTGACGTCCTTGGCCACTAATAAAGTCACCATTTCTAAGTTTGGACAGTGCGTTTGATACTTCTGCGGAGTTTGAAATCACTTTGTAGGGCTTAGGGTGCCCGGCAATGTTTATACAGGTTCCATCTTCTGTTATTTTAACTTCGCCAAGAACTGTAGCCGCAAGCAAGTAAGTGCTTGTAAGCGTGCTAAAAATGATAATTATAAAAACTGGGATAAGTCTCTTCATATGGAAAAATTATATATAATATAAACTAAATGTAAAGGCTGCTAAAAACAGAACAAACTATTGAAGAAGAATGCGCAACCATGGGTAATTACTGGCTATTACCTGGAAGCAGTTGTCCCCACCGCGTTAACAGAAACTTACAAAATATCATTATCTTTAAGCACTGCCTTAAGAGCTTGCATATGTTCTAGTTTATGGAGGCCCATACTCTCCACCATAAACCTTTTGAGAGCTTCGGTTTTAGGAATGCACTCAAAGGCCACTAAGCGGTCATAGGCATTTGCTGTGCTTGTGATTAAGGAAAATAGATCTAAATCCTTTTCTTTTAAACCTCTAGGAAACCCTGAACCATTAATAAACTCCTCATGGTTAAAAATAATATCTGTCACAGCTTGATCAAAGTGATTCAGAGTGCCCACTCTTTTTACCCCGTCCTTGGGATGATTTTTGTAAGCGGCGAGCTCCTCTTCTGTAAATTGACTACGAGGTTTGGACATATCCAGATCTAAATGGGTGAGTTCAAAATCATGCAAAAGAGCACCAAGGGTTAAGAGGTTTAAGGGGTGAGATTTATCCAGGTTTAATTTTTGCGCCATGCCTAAAGCAAGGGTAGCCACAGTGACTCCATGATGAGCTAAGCTTTGGTCTGTGTTCTCAATGTTAATAACGCTTTTTAATGCTGCGTCTTCGCTCATAATAAAATCCACATATTTTGCAGTACCATCTTTGGCAATTTTGTATGCAGCCTGGTCCTCAGGGTTCTCCATAACCTCTTCTGCTGAAGCCTGTTGTGAGCCTTGAATCACGTCTGCTCGGCTTTCAATACTGCTTCCAGAGTTTTTGTCGTAAGCCATATCAATACTTTGAGATAGGTAATCCCTATATTGGGTTTCCTGGTCATCCAGAATAAACATTTTTTTAAGCTTTTTTTTCTTTAACTTTGCTAAACGATCACCGGCAAAACTATCTCCCATCCGGCAATAGAGAATGTGTTTATTAGCTATGCGGACATAGGCGTTAAAGGGGATCTTTAATTCACCACGTAGGGTACTAACTCTAATAGGGACATAATTATTGGTTGCTTCCATAACCTCAACTTTGCTAACATTTTATAAAAGGTAGTCATTATTATGGATGAGTTAATTGTAGAATTCAAACAAGAGTCAGAAAAACTTACTAAAGAACTAATTGATATCTTAGAAGATATTGAAGGTGACTTTAGCCAAAAAGAAATGCTGGACCAATATGGTCAGGTGGTGGATAGAATGATGGGTGGCGCAAAAAGTTTAGCTATGGCCGTTGATGATCCCGCCCCCTTAGAAATGATTGGTAGTTACGCCGCCTTATGTAAAATCGTAGGCTATAAAGGCTCGCAAATTAAAGATAATGAGAACTTTTATAATATTGTGGTAGGGCTGTTGCTGGACGCCACAGAAATGCTAGACGAGATGGTCCAGAGTCTCGATAAAGAAGACAAAAAAGATGTTAAAGCGTTTGTTTCAGATGCATTTTTAGGCCGGCTCCAATGGGTTTCAGAACAGTTCGGCGAAGAGGTCCGGTCCTCACTAGATTTGAATAAGAAAAATAAAAGTAAAACTTCGCAAAATGAAATCGATGATTTACTTTCCCAACTGGGTCTCTAGGTGCCAGGTCCTATTTCTTCTCACGCAGAGTCAGGGACAGGGGAGTGTAGTAAAGTCAAAAGCGAAGCGCACAGAGACCTCATTGTTCAATTTTTAATATTGATCTAAATTATTAAGTGGCTAAGAATTATTTGACTTGGTGTGAGAAGAAACAGGACCTGGCACCTAGAATGTGTAGCCAACGCGAAGCTCTAGATTGGAGAAAAACAAGCTCATTTCACCATTAACATCTTCGCTGTCTATACGAGTAGAGGTGTAGTCGTATTTATGATATTGGCCATACCAGAAAGAACCTACACGCCAGTTATTTTTAAACTTGTAAAAAGCACCTAGGGATCCGTCAAAAGCAATACTGGGTACGATTTCAAACAATGATCCCACAGATAAAGCTTGTTGATAACGCATAAAAACTTCATAACCCCACTTTCGAGACTCTAGTAACCAGTAGCCCCCAAGAGTCAGCATTGTTACGTTATTTTTTTTAATTTCATAAGTTCGGCTCACATTTGCTACTGTAGAAACATAAGTAATAAATGGTACAGCGTGAGATTGCACACCAAATCTCAAGCCAGCTTTAGAGCTCATGTTTAGAAAATTGCCATACCAAGATTTTGGAAAATAAGTACTTTCTAGAGCAATGATGTCCCAAGTGTAACTACCGTTACTTACGATAATGCCATCAGCAGAGGTGGCGCTACCAGGGGATGACTTGTATGCAAAAATGGCGTCCCACTGTTGATTGAATTTCCACCAGCCTTTTAAGAAGATAGATGGCGCTTTGAAGGTCTGAAAGCTTAAATCAGAATCAGAAGTATCATTGGTAACAGTTCTTTTTTGTGAAAACTGAAGAAAGTTAAATCCAGATCCCAGCCAAACGGCATGTTTTTTTTCAAAGGCAGGTGAGGTTTTAAGAGGCCCTTTAGAAGCCACTTTAACTTCCTCTCCCTTTTTAATTTTAAGATTTAGGGTAAACTTTTTAGATTTGCCTACTCTTTTACCTTTGTTTTTTGGAGGTACAATTTTAATGGGAAGTTGTACTTGTGCATATGGTAAATTTAAGTGAATTTCAAAATATCCATCAGCATTTGATTTGCTAATTTTTTTGCTCACTAATGCTTTTGAACGCTTAAAATATCTGATTTTTTTCTTTTTAGTAATGATGGGGATTACTTTTTTAGGAATATAAACCTTAGAGTTTGGGAAGGTTTTTCCTGATATAATAACTCGAGTTCGTTTTTTTGCTTTGGTTACTCCGGTTTCGGGTTGATACCACTCAACGGTTACGGTTTTGCGAATTGTTTTTTTCTTTTTTATCTGTTTCGCCTTGCTGCTGGTTTCCTTAACTTTATCCTCAGAAGTTGCGGATGCTGATTTATCCTCAGTACTAGTGGCGGCAGATTTGACTTTAGCACTACTAGTTGTGTCTTCAGCGATAGCAATGGAAAAAAGGCTTAAGCTACATAAAATTAGGACGAGTCTCTTCATACAATATATTTTCAGATTTTAAAATTCTTCTGTCAAGTCCATCATATAGAAGATTTAACATCTCCTTTAAGCTCAGCTTCAGACCAAAGAACGAGTTCCTTCAGTTTTTCTTGAGAACCCAGCATTTGAATATGTGGAAGCAGATTTATTAAGCCTAAATTTGTGGCAATTAAAATTGCATTTCTTTTTAAACCAAAGCCGCGGGCGCGTGCTAGAGGACTTCCGTAGCACCTTTTTTCCAGTGACTTATTAGAACTAGTGAATATTTCACGAAGTTCTGCTTCCAGAGCTGGTGACTGGGGGGAGCTTTGAACATCTTTGCTTAGCAGTTGCATTTCCTGCTTGCCAAAGGTGTGTTCGTTCCAAGGGCAAACTGTTTGGCACAAGTCGCAGCCAAAAAACCAGTCTTTCATTTTAGGACGAAGGTCTCGTGAAGGGATACCTTTAAGTTCAATGTTTAAATAGGAAATACATTTTCGAGCATCTATCTGGTTGTCTTCCATAATGGCTTGGGTAGGACAAATATCCACACATCGAGTGCAATTGCCACAAAAATTATGAATTCTTTCGCCCAGGCTTTTAAGATCTAAAGAAGTATATATTTCTCCAATAAAAAATAAGCTGCCACCAGAGGGGTGTATCAAGCAGGAATTCTTGCCAATCCACCCTAGTCCTGCTTGCAGAGCAATATCACGTTCCAAAACAGGGGATGAATCAGTCATAGGTAGAAAATGATCTTCTGGAAATTCACTGGCAAGTTTTGCACAGATGTCTTTTAATTTGTTTTTCAACCAAAAATGATAGTCATCAAGTTGTGCGTATAAACTGGTACGCAGCTGAGGAAAGGGAGTATTTGCTTTTGGGTTTGGAAAGTAGGGAAAGCTAAAAACAATGGCTGAATTCACTTGGGACATCAATTTTTTTGGATCTTCTTTGTAAGCAATATGAGTCTTAAGAAAGCTCATATTGCCATGATAACCATTTTCTATCCATGTTTTGTAACGATCTATAGATTTCAGCTGTTGTAACGAACTGAAGCCGTAGAGTTCTTTATGCTCCTGGTCTATGATTTCTATAACTTTATTTTGTATACTTTTATTCATGATTATATTTGAAAAACACCATCATTGGTCCAAAGTCAAAGCGCTTTCTAGAGTTTTTCTCGATAATGGCTTTGAAATTCTATTAGTGGGAGGCTGTGTCCGTGATGCTCTTATGGGTTTAGAGCCCAAAGACTTCGATTTGGTGACTAATGCCACGCCTGAACAAATTTCAAAAATGTTCCCTAAGACTGTTGATGTGGGGGTGGTATTTGGCGTGAGTGTAGTTGTGCAAGAAGGGGAAGGCTTTGAAATAGCCACTTTTAGAAAGGATTTAGATTACACCGACGGACGTCACCCCACAGATATAGAGTTTGCAAAAAGTGCTCAAGAAGATGTTTTGAGAAGAGATTTCACAATTAATGCTTTGTATTGGGATTTTAAGAGTGAAAAAACTCTAGATTTTGTTCAAGGTAAAAAAGACATTGCACGACGTTTGCTGAAGACAGTGGGTGACCCAAAACAAAGATTTGCTGAGGATCAGTTAAGGGTACTCAGAGCTTTAAGGTTTAGCGCATGTTACGAGTTGGAAGTTCATAGGGCAACAAACAATGCATTATATAATTATGACCTAAAGCAAGTGTCTTCAGAGAGAATCTTACAGGAAGTAAAAAAAGCTTTTGGTTTTAAAACGGCATCTTTGTTTATCTGTGTTATGGACTGTACAGGTCATATAGATTTGTTTTTAAGTTGGCATAAAAATATAGAAGCCACATGGAAAACTCAAATAAAGTATTTAATTTTAAAACTCGGTATTTTACAACAAAACAGTAAATTCACGAGTATAGAATTTATTCTTATGAAGTTATCAGCCTTATTTTTAGGCCAGTTTAAAAACTTTGAAGACTTTTTGCTTGAGAGTGATTTAGCTGTTAAAACAAAGTCCACAATAAAGTTTTCGAAAAAAGAACGTTCCTATATTTTGGATATATTGTTGGCATTACAGTTTGGGCTAAAAAAACAAAGGCTGGGTCAAGTTCTGCAAAGTTTTGAGCATAACTATGAAGCAAAAAAAGAATTCTCCCATTTCTTTGTAAATTCACAGAAGGGCTTTCACGAAAACTCAGAAAACTATACTGAAAACATTAAGGACGTTGTCTATCACTACGAGAGAATTGCCCAAGATTTCCTGCTTCCTGAGCCGTATATAACAGGCAAAGAGCTCCTAAAAAGTGGAGTAGAAAAAGGACCTCAGTTAGGGGCTTTACAGAAGAATATGTATTATCTTCAGTTAGAGGGACATTTTGCAAACCACAAGGAAGCTGTTGAATATTTAGGGAGCTATGTTAAATAGTCCTATGAATAAAGATATATTAAAAATCATGTTTTTTCTCATAATATTAATACTCAGCTCATCATCTTGGGCGGATCGTTGTGTGGAAAACAGAGCAGCCATAGATATTGGATCGGGCACTACGAAATTAAAAGTGGCCCAAGTGGATGTTTGTAAACAAAAAATAATTAAATATTTATACCAAGAAGAAAAAGCTGTAGCATATAAAGCTCACTTGTTAACCTCAGTAAATAAATCCATTAGTCAAGAATTCGCTCAAAAAGGACTGATGGTTTTAAAAGCTTTAAAGCAGAATGCTAAAAAATATAAGCCTATAAAGTTCCGAGCAGCTGCCACCTCTGTGTTTCGTACAGCTAAAAATTCCCGGGTCATAATTAATAATTTTCGTGAGCAGTTAAGAATTGATATTCATGTGATTTCCCAAGAAAGAGAGGGGCGTCTGGGATTTTATGGAGCTGCTGCCAGGGTTAAAGATAATATAGAAGATATTGTGGTTTGGGATATTGGTGGTGGCAGTATGCAGTTTTCATTTATTAACAAGAAAGGTGCACAAAAAAACAAACAAGATCTGGCAATACATAACTCAAAAAGCATAAGGCAAGGAAAAGTGCAGGTTAAGGGCTATAAAATAGCATCAGAAAGTTTTAAAAAAATATTAATTCAGTCAAAAGGTTTAGATATTAGAGCCCATAGTACCCCAAATCCTCTGGATTCTAAAGCCTTAGTGGTGGGTAAAAAAGTGGCCTTAAATATGAAAAAAAGTTTTTTAAGTTATGACAATTATAAAAACAAAAAATTTTACGGCATCGGTGGTCTCCATTATTATTCCATAAAAGGTCAAGTGAAAAAGGCCAAGTACACCTCCAAGGATATTGCACAGGTCCTGCAAAAAAAATGGGGGCTTACAGATAAGAATATTGGCGGCGACTATGCTCCACTGCAAGTTTCTAATTTAGTTTTAGTATATAGTGTGATGAACAGCTTTAAGATTTCTTCTGTGGAAGCTATAAAAGTGAATTTAGCAGATGGTTTGTTGGTAGAGAATGATTGAGAGGACTTATTAAAAAGGTTGTTGTGATAGGCGGTGGTCCTGCCGGTTTTTTTTATGCAATTAACCTGGCTCAATGGGCAAATTCTAAGAAGTTAAGCGTTGAGATAACTATTCTTGAAGCTTCCAATGATTTTTTAAAAAAACTTAAAATATCAGGGGGAGGTAGATGTAATTTCACTCATAATCAATTTGATATTAAAGAGTTTATTAAACACTACCCTCGTGGACAAAAAGAACTACGATCTGTTTTTCACCAGTTCCAGGCTCAAGACATGGTAAAGTGGTTAGAAGACCGTGGGGTTGAAACAAAAATAGAATCTGATGGGCGCATGTTCCCAGCTTCGGATGACTCTCAAACTTTAGTGGATTTATTTATAGATTCTGCCAAAGAATTCAATATTCAGTTATTATCAAATCAGCGTGTAGAGTCTGTTGTTAATAATAATGGTCAGTTTAAAATACAAACAAAATCACAAAGCTTTACTGCACAAACAGTAATGCTTGCTACAGGCAGTGCTAGGCAAGGTTATGTTATAGCAGAAATGCTAGGGCATAAAGTCACCGATTTAGCACCTTCATTATTTAGTTTTAAAATTCAACATGACCTTCTCGCTGACCAATCTGGTGTGAGCTTTAAAAATGCCACATTAGAACTAAGGACAGAAAATGGTTTTAAACTTAAGGGCAAGGGGCCGTTGTTAATAACGCACTGGGGGCTCAGTGGACCAGCGGTCCTCAAGATTTCTGCATGGGCTGCGCGGGAATTAAAAACCTCAGGTTACCAAGCAAAACTATATGTGAACTGGATGGGGGATAACTCACTAGAGGAGATACTAAAAGAATTGAATAGTTTTAAACAAGATTATTTCAAAAAATCATTGGTCAACCAAGTACCTAGCACACTGACTAAGAACTTTTGGCGATCCGTATTAGTAAGCCTGCAAATTGCCCCCGACACTAAATGGGGAGAGTTAAAGAAAAAAAGTGTGAATCGCATTGCTCAAACTTTGTATCGTTGCGAACTAACTATACGGGGAAAAAACAGATTCAAAGAAGAGTTTGTTGAATGTGGCGGCGTAGCCAGCAAACAAGTGGATTTTAAAACCATGCAAAGCAAGATATGTCCCAACCTCTATTTTTCTGGAGAGCTTTTAGACATTGATGGAATTACTGGTGGATTTAATCTACAAAATAGCTGGAGCACAGCTTATGTTGCAGCTCTGAACACAGCACAAATAACTAAGCCTTGATTTCCAATAATTAGATATAAATTCTACATTTAGGGGATGTGACCTCTTACTTTTTTTCACTATTGGTTTTCCTGGTGTTGAGATTTATTAAATTAAGGTAAGTTCTCAATACAACTAATGTTACAAATGAGGATCTTTATGAGCATTAAAAAAAACATCACATATGTTTTTCTGTTTCTACTATTACTTACCTCCATTGGATGTCCATCGAATAAAGGTTCCTCAGGTGACGACAACGTTAAAGTCCAAAACGCAGTTTTTGCCACACAACCTAGAAATTATGCTGTGGTGGGAGTGAACTATGTATACCTCCCCACTCTTAGCAAAGAAGACGACAATAAAGATTATTCTATTACTGAGTTTACAGGTGTTAAAGGGGGATCTATTGATGGAAAGATGATCAACTGGACGCCTGAGCTAGCAGATATTGGCTCCCAAGAGCTTTCTATCCAAGTGGTCTCCGGTAATAAAACTTTGCATTTTAGTTGGACTGTTGAAGTGGCACAACCTATGAAGTTACCTTTGGGAAACCTAGATAGTGTAGAAAATGGCATTAGCTTTACAGACAATAGTTTTGTAGAAGGCTATTCTTTAACCATACCTCCTACTGCTGAGATGTCAGGAGTAAAGTTGTCCATGGGTATGGCTGATGTGGATCTTACGAAAGGAGCCTTCTCCCATGGCCTAGAGAGCCAGGCATTAATTTTAGAGTTTAAAGAAGGCTACAATAGTATTGGTGAGTACAACGACATCACTGGCAAGAGTATCGACATAGAAGTTGAGATCAAAACTAAAACTTTGGCAAATCCATTTATGCCTCCTGCTCCAAAAGAAAATGAGCAATACTTTTTAGTAGTTATGGGTATGTCCACACTTGATGCCCATTCTGCACCAGGTACAGATGAAATAGAAATGATACCTTTGAATTTCATGAATGACACATTGTTGACATTTTTCACCCATACATTTTCTCAAAAGCATAAGTCTTTTAACAAACAAAACTTATTTATGGCTCAGTTAGTGCGTACATCTTCTTTAAAACTTGTATCAGATGATCTTGATATCGAAGTTTTTTGGCTATTTCAGGATGAAGAGGCGAAAGTGACAAAAGTAAAAAAATCTTATGCTGAGCTATTTATAAAAAATACTTTAAGTTATTTACAGCAGTCCAAACAGCACTTTGTTGATAAAGGTTGTGCTCAACCTTTTGTTACCAAAGTATTTATTAGCCCAAATTTAGGCGCATTTTCACATAAATATAAAAACATAGACAGGTTCACTGTGCCGTATATTAGTCTTTCAGATTGTCGCAACTGGGGACCAAGTCGTAGTTCTTGTGACTACCCAATGGCTAAAAATTTAGATGCTTCTAATGAAGTTTTCGATGACACCTATGAAGGCGTTTCTGTTTGGAAGCAAACAGTGGCTCATGAGTTTTTTCATATACAACAACAGGCGAACTCTCGACTAGCACATCTCTTTGCAAAAGATCCAAGAGAATGGTTAGTAGAAAGTACTGCAGATTTTGCTGCAGAAGAGGTATTTCCAGATCAAGCTTATTTTGGGATTAACTATGGTTTTAATTTATATTGGGGTGACGAGTTGGTCAGGACAGGACTCACCACTATGGTGGATGATGGGCTGGCCTCTTCTTTTCCAGGGGCATCTCACAGTAAATATCAAATGAATTTATTTTTACAATATATTAAAAAACAAAGAGGCGGGGATTTGAATATATGCGCCTTCATAAAAAGCCCAGAGTATCAAAACCCAGCAGAGCCCCACTACTTGTTTCTAAGCACCTTTGATGAAAAGGTGAGTTATTTTAAACCCATTGAGAGGTTACTTGATGAGAGTGTTCATGATGGATTACAAGCCATTAAAGAGGCTTTTGCCCACTTTGTTTTTATGTACAATTACCAAGTGGAGGATATCCTTCCAGAAATGGGAGCACTGCCCATATTTGACTTTGCATTCCTGCTGGAAACGCCATTGATAACTAGTGGGTCACTGCCTTATACAGGTATAGTGAGTGAGGATGTTATTGGCGGGCACTCGGCAACTCTTCGTTCAGATGCTGATCGCACTGTGCAAATTGAGGTTAGGGCGGAACTACTAGAGTTTGGAACTCCTAGTACTACTTTTTATGCCGAACTTTACCCTATGAATGTTGATTTGGTAACAGTAGTCAAAGATATTGAGCCTATAGCCATATTTACTGCAGACAGTGCTAAACAAGTAGTTAATTTAGATGCCAATAGAGAATATGCACTCATCCTTACTCAGGGAGATATGTCCGGGCATCTGGATAATTTATTACTGGGCTTTAATTATGTAATTACAGAATATGATGTTGGTAAACCCTATTTATATTTTGACTCTAAATATGAATACGACCATGTGAGTGCAAATAATTTTCAAGGTCATACTAGAAAAACCATAGCTTATGTTATTAACGGAATGAATGTCAGTTTAACCACAATGAATTTCTCTAGAACCATTGACTTTGATAACACGGTAACCCATGCCGCAGATTATATTTGGGATCACCAGTTTAGTACAGAGTTTAAAGTGCTTAGAGCGGATGCTATAGGGGGAACTCATATTCCACCTAGGGTTTTTAATCCTGTAACAACAGGAATAAACGTACATGAGCTTTATAATGCGGTCACATTTAATGATGCGGCTCCATTGCCAGCCGAGAGCTTGTTTAACTTGGATATGGATAAAATTCAAATAGACTCTGTTTCAGTTAACACAAGCAGTGTAACGATTAATGATTTAAGTAATTTTATTAGTCGGGGGGAGGTATTATTGCCCAGTGATGATGGGTTTAGCGAGTCTAGACAACAGGTTTTGCTATTTCCCCAGGTGGTTGGCAGGTACTCCTGTAGAGGCAAAGGTGTAGAAGGGATGGATATGTGTAGAAGTGCGTGGTCGCCCTACTATTTGTCACTCAGTGATTTTGCTGTGGAGATTGCTGCTGCCATGAGTGAGGCCAAGTTGGAAGCGGATGTGACAAGGTGGGAAATATACAGTAGCGGTGATTTTCGTTCCTATAGCTTACGTACAAGTGTTCTTTCTGGGGTTGATGGATCAGGAGAGTTCCCACTCCATGCCTATGGGGAAATAGTTATAAACGCTGTGGTGCTGCCTTAGAGAGCAGGGTGAGTATTTAGCAAAGAGCATTGTTTTTACTGAGCTTCATGTGGCTTAGTATAACAAGATCTTAATAAAAAAGTAGTTATTGAAAATAATCACAATTTATATATGTAAAATAAAAACCAGTTGGGCCCACCGTTATTTGATTACCAATAGAATTGATTTTTTTTAAGAGGTGAACTCTTAATTTTTTCATAATGGGTTTTAGTGGTATTGAGATTTATTAAATTAAGGTAAGTTCTCAACATAACTAATGTAAACAATGAGGATCTTCATGAGCATTAAAAAAGCATCACATACACTTTTCTATTTCTACTATTGCTGACTTCATTTGGGTGCCCTTCTTATAAAGGTTCCTCAATAGAATTATGAGAAGATTTTGGATTGGTAATTTACAATTACATAATTTGTGGGACAGTGGGGTCACAAAGGCTGATTTTTTCACCCTTTGTTTTTTCACTAAGCTCACTGTAACGGAGGCCAATTCTAGGACTATAAAGTGGGTTGCCATATAACTGGTCTTGGCACTCTTTGTCAAAGACAGCAATACTAGTGACTGAATAGCTGCGATTTGTGGCATCACTATTTGTTAAAGTATCTAAAAACGCCATGGTTTCTTTAATGCTGAGTAACCCATCATAGTTATATTGACCACCTCGATACTTGGGCGACTCATGAGAAAAATCATCTTCATCACTAAGTATAAGTATTTGCAGTTGGGCATCTTCCCTTAAGAAGTTGCTGTTGTGAGAATTCTCCAATGTTGCTTTAATGCTTTGAAAGGCACGTTCATCCCCACTTCCATTTGTTCCTTGTAAGACTAGCTTTTTAAAAACTGAAACTAAGTTGGGAGTTCCCTTTGTTAAGATACTGTGACCACTATGAGAGCGCAATTTTGACCAGGCAGTTTCTTGGTCAAAATATGATTTATATGCTTCTGTGGTAGTTACAGCAATTTGAAATTCACTATTTTTGTTTTTTAGGTTTTCGATGATTTCTCCTGCATAATTGTTTAAAATCTCTTGTGCCTCAGCCATTGTACCAGAGTTATCTACTACAATTAATATATCTAATTTTTGAGAAATATGAGGGCATAAATTATTGTTTAGAATATCCTGCTGATTGACAATCTCTCTTGTGTGGTCTTTACATAACACATCATAATTTCCATTGGATAAGCGAATAATAGAAACAATGTCGTTAATAGCTGTGGGCAAGGGCCCATTTCCTAAGGTGATTAGCGCCACAAATGATACAATGATTTTTTTCATAAATCCCTCCTTAGAATCATGTAAAAAATGCTAGCCTGATAATCTTAAAAATTCAATTATTCTTGCAAAAGTGTGGAAAAATATAAGCTTAATTATAATCACTGCGTCAAATATGAGGTATTTATTAAGGAAAGGAGCTTTTTTAACAAATATTCGCTGTTTAGCATTTTATCAATGGAGCAGCTTTCAACGTAATCAGGCTCTGTAGCAATAGTTATTAGACCAGCATTTTTAACTAAATTTAAAAAACTAGCTGAATCTTGCGGTTCAATGGACTTAAAAGTATTAAAATAATCAAGGTCAACATCTAGAATATAATTATTATCCAATATTTTTGGATCATTATTTAGTCTTAAAATTTTGTTAAATCCAGAGAGAGAAGAGTCAATCAAAGTCGAATTGAGCACAGAATCATGATCTTGATTTAATCCGAATTGAGTTTGTTTAAATCCAATCTCACGACAAATTATTTTATGTTGTTTATAAATATTCAAATCTGTATTTTCACAATTATGGGCAATAACAAAAGCCGATGAAATGATTTGGGACTCAATGGCAGTAACAATATGCTCATCATTACTTAAGTTTTTAATAGCAGAGATGATAGTAGCGGGTTCATTAAAATTCACTTTTGCAAGGAGATCTTGTTGCAATGCTAAAAATTGATCTTCACTGAGCTCTTTATTTTGAGACCTCATTTCTTGATGGATATAGTTTCGAAAGGGACGTGATGTGTCTGTATGATGATCAAAGGTAATAAGTTGTGGGGCTGCATTTAAAGTCTTTCTATAAGCAGACCATGCTAAAAGAACTTTGTGGTGACTATCAACAACTTCAATCATATTTGCTCCACTAAAAGGTGCCAGGTCCTGTTTCTTCTCACACGGAGTCATTATATTAGTTAAGTGAAGAGGTCACAAGGAGCGAATAGCTAATTTTATTAGATCTAGCCATGTTTTTTCATCATTCAATCAGTAGGAGTTTTGTGACTAGGTGTGAGAAGAAACAGGACCTGGCACATTTTATAAATCATCATCTGCCTCTAGTTGATCAAAAGAAAAAACGACATTTTGTAAGGGTTGGAATATAAATGGAAGGTCTAATTGTTTTAAATCAGAGTCTTCCATGTGGTCTAAAACGAACTGCATCCAATGACTTTCGGCGGCATCTCGAACTTGTTCAGGGAAATCCATATAGTCTAAATTCTGACTCCACCCATAGCCCCAGCTATAGCTCATGTTAAATTTTGGCCCACCAAATAATCTTACCGCCGTGTACATAGCTTTAGCTCTTAACTTATTAAGCGGAGACTTGTTTATATTAAAAATACATTGTTTTAATGCCTTATCGGCTTTTTTTCGTTCTGACTTCATGCCACCAAGCCAATATGCACGGTCGTGTACAACACAACAGTGTAGCCATTCCTTTTTAAGGGTATGAAGCTTCCCATCAGGATAATTACTGCAACCATCCGTAGAGAATGTATCAAGGTATGGTTCGGCCTCATAAGCAAAAACATTCAAACTGCTAAAAACAATTAAAAATAAAAATACAATGGTAGTTTTTCTATTATCCACAGTCTGGTCTCAGTTTGTAGCCCCTTGGTATAAACAGGGAGTATACCATAAAGAGCCACTTATTTAGGTAAATAAGATGAGATACGGCTGCTTCTTGAAAAAAATTACAAACTATAAACAAAATACGTCAAAGAAATGTTACTAAGATCAATTATTTATGGTTTGGCTGTATCCTCGGCACCTTTGTCATCACCACCGAAGGCAAAAATAAAACCTACCCCCACATAAAGGTGGCGGCCGGGCCGCATAGCAAGGGTAAACTCAGTGCGGGCTTTTAGTTTTTTTCCACCAACAAAATTTCCGAAACCAAAAAACCAGCCATTGGCTGACTCTTCAGGAAGAACGATGTCTGTATAGGCATACTTAGGTTTATACCTCATATAGTGAATGCCAAAGAGCCAAAACAAGTCAAGATCATCCACCACACCAACCTTGTTTCTAATAGCCCAGGTAAGCATATTGACCTCAAGTCCTTTACCTTTCCCCCCCAGTAGGGTGATTTCATGGCGAAACGCACCAAAGGCAGGGGCTATGCGAACACCCGTTAGAGAAACTATTTCTGTAAGTTTCGTGTAATTGGAGGGAAGCCAAGGGCCTACCACTAGGCCTAGCTCTGTATGGGTCGATTTATTTGTTTGCGCAAGGACAGTGCAGCTTAAAAAGAACAAAGTGAAAAGAGAGAGGAAGTTTATAACCCAGGTGTTGCGCATAACAATATGCTACATGCGCTCTGTTTAAAATTCAACTCTTGGAATTAAGAAAGAGACCTTGGATGTTATTGTTGATTAATTTTTGAAATTTAAAATATTTTATTTTGAATTAAAAATGGGTTTGAACCTTTGATGGGGCGAATTTAAAAAATCGCCTGATGATAAATGAAATTTAGCTTACAAAATCAATTAAATTATTCTCTTTGTTTCACATTGAGATTATTTTTGTCTGTGGGGCTTTAGAATCGTAAAACTTTTTTTCAATTTTTAAGCAAAATCACAGATTTGCAAATAAATCGCTAACATATTTATGCCTACACCAAAGTCTGTCGATAAAAGAGTGTATTAATGAGTTTTTTCTAGTGAGGTTCTTTTTGAGAAAAACGAAACCAGTTTTATATGCTTTTGCCTTAATTTTTTTAATGATCCCATTTAACAATTGTGGAAAGCCCATGGATGCCCTGGAAGAGGGTGATGCAGGAATGTCCTCTACTGTCGGCAACGGTTTGGATGCTTCAGTGTCTGGTGTTAACACTTCTGGACTAGTTTCAGGGTGGGCTCTTGACCCTGCTGATACAGATAGGAAGGTAGCTGTAGCATTTTATTTAGACGGCCCAGTGGGCCAGGGTGTAAAAATTGGGGTTACGGTAGCCACAGGTTTTGGCATAGGAGGCAGCAAATATATTGGACATTATTTTTCTTTTAGAATTCCAGCGCAGTATATAGATAATAATCAGCATAGTATTTATGCTTATGCAGGAACAGAAGATGCAGCCGGCTTATTGCCAAGTACACCAAAAACTTATGCTGCTTTTGCTATGACTCAAGACTTTCAAGATTATTTTACTTCTGATATTTCCCCATATTTCAATAACCCTACAAATATGGGAGGTAAAGGGTGCAACGTTTCGGGCTGTCATGCCGGACAAGTTTCTGTTGATCAATTTTTTATTCCCTTGTCAACGCCTTCTCCTTTTATAGGGGGGACGGCCACAAATAATGCACTTTACCTCAGAATGACTGGGGGCATGGGTCATGCTGGAGGCTCCTTCTGTGGAGACACTTCGTTTTGTAGTGATTTAAGAGCTTGGTGGGCTTTGCAGTTTCCTTAGGCAGCTCGTAACTATACTTAGTTGCTATAAATTAATCTTTTTTGCCCTTAAATAAGCTCAACCGCTTCTCTTTCAAAAATTGACGCAAGCCTATACTGCATAGGCCTAAGCGTCTTTGTTTATTGTCAAATTATTGATTTTACTCTATGATTCGGTTTTTAATCCGAATTGCTTAGGGGGCTAAATGTCATTTGAATTGATAAAACATCACGGGGATCACGAAGAAGTCTTATTTTTAAATAATTCTAAAGTAGGTTTAAGAGCTATTATTGCTATCCATAACACCACGCTGGGCCCAGCTTTAGGTGGCACAAGAATGTGGAACTATAAAAATGAAGACGAAGCTTTAGTGGATGTACTTAGATTGTCCAGAGGTATGACTTATAAAGCCTCAGCTGCTGGTTTAAATCTTGGCGGTGGGAAAGCCGTGATAATTGGAGACCCTAAAACTCAAAAATCAGAAGCCATGTTTAGAGCTTTTGGTGCATATGTTAATTCACTACATGGCATGTATATTACTGCAGAAGATGTGGGCACAACAGTTAAAGACATGGAGTATATCTTTATGGAAACCCCCTATGTTACTGGTATTCCAAAGGCATTTGGTGGGTCAGGGGATCCTAGCCCATATACAGCACATGGTGTATTGATGGGAATTAAGGCCTCTGTAAAAGAAAAATTAGCTACAGATAGCTTGGAAGGTGTTCGTGTTGCGGTTCAAGGTTTAGGCAACGTAGGATCTAATCTTGTGGATTACTTAGTTGCAGAAAAAGCAATTATCACTATTGCAGATATAGATAAAGTAAAAGTTAAAAAGTTTGAAGATAAGTATAACTTAAAGTCATTTTCTCCAGATGAAATAGTCACATCAGAATGTGATGTATTTGCACCCTGTGCTCTGGGTGCAGCTATTAATGATGAAAGTTTACCTAAATTACAGTGCAAAATTGTAGCTGGAGGAGCCAACAATCAATTAGCAGAAACCCGTCATGGTGATGCTCTTAAAGAATTAGATATTTTATATGCACCAGACTTTGTGATCAATGCTGGTGGGCTAATGAATGTTTTTGTTGAGCTAGAGGGTTACTCTTCAGAAAGAGCCATAGATAAAACCACTCAGGTTTATGACAATATGATGAATGTATTTCGTATTGCAAAACAAGAAAACATACCCACAGAGCGGGCAGCTATGCACCTAGCACAAGAACGAATAGATAGCATTGGTGACCTACGTAAGCATCACCAAGGCCGTATGTCGCGCCCATTCTCTACTCTAAAAGAAATGACTGACCGCCAAAAATAAAATCAAAAGCTCGCGATCCCATTGGAACTCAGGGCAAAACTTACACATACTGTGGCAAAAAGGTACGCCGATACTTTTTGTGACCACTTGCATAAAACCATGCTGAACGCATGCACAGCATATAACTAAAATTTTATATTAAATATTATGGTTTCTTTCAGAAAAAAACATCAAACGGCATGCAAGTCTTAGAGTTCGCTCATTTCTGTTTTGGAGATGGCACGCCACATACCTTCTTGAAGACGTCCTAATTTTATGGGGCCAATACGAACTCGTTTTAGGGCGAGTACATCTAGATCAACAAGCTCACACATGCGGCGAATTTGTCTTTTTTTGCCCTCAACTAAAACAAACTGCAGTTGATCATCGTTAATCCATTTTACTTTAGCTGGTTTTAATTCTTTCCCATCGAGCTCAAGTCCATGGTTTAGTAACTTTAAGTTTTTATCAGGAAGTCGTCCTCTGACTCTTACTAAGTATTCTTTCTCAACTTCCGAGTTTTGCTGAATCAGCTTTTTTGCTAGTACTCCGTTTTGTGTATAAATAATTAATCCAGTGGAGTTAATGTCCAAGCGACCAGCAGGGGCCAGACCCTTTAAGTTAACAGGAGGTTCATAGTTAGATTTAAATTGAGGATCGCGATTGTCGCTAGAGAGCAACTTCATTGCAGTGGGGTGATTGTCTTCAGGTGTTCCTGATACATAACGGAGTGGTTTGTTTAAAATAAAGGTAAATTGCTGAGCCTGTTCATTTTTGGCCTTTACGGAAAGCTCGATTTCACAGTCAGGGGCAACCCTAACGCCAAGGGTGCGAATTACTTCTCCATCAACTTTAATGTAGCCTTTTTCAATCCATTCATCGGCTTTTCTGCGTGAGCAAATGCCTCGTTGAGATAATAACTTGGAAAGGCGTAAGTTTTCTTCACTCATATATTTCTACCCAGGAGTTGGTGTTTTCGTAGAGTTCCACTTTGTGTAAAACAAATTTATTCTCAAAATGAAGTTGCTCCATTTGTTGATTAATATCTACAAATAGGTATCGAGCAATATGTTGTAAATCAATATTTGTGTTTTTAAACTCTGTGATACTCTCATTTAAAAACTCATGGTCAAATTTTTGCAGACTTTTATGTAATACTTGCTTAAAATCAATAAGATTAACTATCATAGAACTTTTCTCAATAAGCTCACCTTGTAAAAAAACCTTGAGCATAAAATTTTTGCCAATATGCTTAACAATTTCATTATCACTATATTCAGCGTAACCACAATTGAAATGAGTTTTTCGAGAAAGGGCATATACCATAGAGTTTAAACCAAACTAATCCCACCATCAATACACAGAGTAGAGCCGGTGGTCCAAGAGGATTGATTAAGGTAGTTGACTGCTTCAGCAATTTCTTCAGGTTGGCCAATTCGTTTTAAGGGTTGCAGCTGATTTAAAAAATCCACAGTGCTTTTATCTTGATCTCTCACATTATGGATGGGTGTATCCACAATACCTGGAGCAATGCAGTTGACCCTAATTCCATGTTCCGCCCATTCAAGTGCCACAATTTGTGAGAGGTGTGTGAATGCGGATTTTAAAGATCCGTAAGCTGCCATATTAGGTACTGGCCGAGTTCCGGCAGAAGAAGATATATTAATAACATTACAATCAAACCCATTGTCTTTACTCTTTTTTAATAGGGGAAAGAGGAGTTGCATTAGTAAAGCAGGAGCCTTTAAGTTGACTTGAAACTGCTTGTCCCAATCTTCAGATTTTGTGCTTAAAAAGTCTTTAGACACAAATTGAGCCGCGTTGTTTACCAGGGTAGTCAGCTGACCTTTTAGCTTCAAAGTAGAGAAACTGTCAGAAGGTTGCACCTCATTAATTTTGTTGTTTTTATTTAGTTTCTTATGAGAGGACTGTGCTAATACCTCCGCAAAACCTTGAATTTCTTCAAGGTTAGCCAGGTCCATACAGTATGGGACAAAATTATCAGATTCCGCCTTTATAGCCAAAAGTGCTTCTTTCTTTCTGGCTATGCCAATGACTTCATAGCCTTCAGAGAGAAAACTCATGCAAATAGCACGTCCAATACCTTGGCTGGCTCCTGTTACAATAACGGTTTTAAGGTCTTTGGTCATAGCTAGGTACTCTAATATAAATAAACTTTAGGTCAATGGAAACTGTGTCGATATGAAGCACATGAAAAATTTATCACTATTTGGTTTTAAAGTATTCCTAATTAGCCTAGGATTCTTTCTTATCGTTTTCTATTGATCATATTTGTAATTCACATTTTCCTGCAATCCCAATAAAGATAGCATCAAATGGAAATTAAAGTGGTTACCCATATAATCTTCTATAATGAGACAAGCTCGTGTGCCGCCCTAAAGTCCTAAGACCAAAGTGCCGATGACTTAATAGATCATCAAAATGAGACATATTCAGTGTTTCATTTTGATACAGCTTGATAGGAGAAGGTCTATGGATAATAAAGATAAAAACAAAGGGCAAAAAAATCAAAATGTTTTAGAGATTGCAGCACGCTGTCCGGTGTGTAAAGGCAAAGCTCATAAAGCAGGTTTTTGCGCTGAGCATTTTCAATGGTTTAAAATGGGTTTAGTTAACCGTAAAGGTGAAAAACCAAAAGACTTTGATAAAAAGTTTCAGGCTATGCAACGTCGTAAAGCGGCTTAATAATTTATAAATTTACGATGATTTTAATTAAAAGTTTGCAGATTTATCAAACATAACTGAAATCACAAAACATTAAAAAGAACAAAAAAGGTATCCATGGGCTGGGTACCTTTTTTTTGTGAATATTAAATGTGGCATAGAGTTTTTATAGATTAAAATCTATTCTACATTAAAGTCGACCATCCACTAAATTTTGAACAACTGCGGGATCAGCTAAGGTAGAGATATCGCCAAAATGTTCAGTATCATTTTCAGCTATTTTTCTTAATATCCTACGCATAATTTTACCACTACGCGTTTTTGGTAATGCTGGAGCCCATTGAAGTTTGTCTGGAGTAGCTATGGGGCCAATTTCTTTTCGAACCCACTGTACCAGTTCTTTTCTGAGTTCTTCAGAAGGCTTGCTGCCAGACATGAGTGTGACATAAGCGTATATACCCTGTCCCTTAATCTTATGGGGCATTCCAACTACAGCTGCTTCAGACACGTCGTGATGTCCCACCAGAGCTGACTCTACTTCCGCAGTACCCATGCGATGTCCAGACACATTGATCACATCATCAACGCGACCTGTGATCCAGTAATCGCCATCTTTGTCTCTTCGACAGCCATCTCCAGCAAAATATTTGCCTTTAAATTTTGAAAAATACACATCAAAAAACCGATCTGGGTTTTTATAAAGTCCACGCATTTGTCCTGGCCAAGAATCCTTTATGGCAAGAAGTCCTTCGCATTCTCCTTCTAACACTTCCCCTTGTTCGTTTAATATTTCAGGTTGAATACCAAAGAAGGGTTTGGTTGCAGATCCAGGTTTAAGGTTTGTAACACCTGGTAACGGAGTGATTAATATGCCACCTGTTTCTGTTTGCCACCAAGTATCCACAATTGGACAGTTGCTGTTACCAGCATTTTCGTAATACCAATGCCAAGCTTCTGGGTTAATGGGTTCACCCACAGAGCCTAGTAAGCGAAGACTTTTTCTGGAAGTGTTACTTAGATACTCTGTGCCGGCACCCATAAGAGCACGAATTAAAGTTGGCGCAGTATACAGAATGTTCACTTGATGTTTATCAATAATTTCCCATATTCGAGAAGCGGTTGGATAGGTGGGAACACCTTCAAACATTAGAGTTGTGGCACCATTTGCAAGTGGTCCATAGACAATATAGCTATGACCAGTAACCCAACCCACATCAGCGGCACACCAGTACATATCGCCATCGTGGTAATCAAAAACATATTTATGGGTAATTGCTGCGAAAAGTAAATAACCACCTGTGGTATGCAACACTCCTTTAGGTTTGCTTGTTGAACCCGAGGTGTAAAGAATAAACAAAGGATCTTCAGCGTCTAAAACTTCTATTTTTGCTTCGCTGGAAGCTGTTTTTAAAAGAGTGTTTACACAAACATCAACGGTATTGTTCCACTGAGTTTCATCACCGGTGTGTTTCACTACAAACGATTTTTTAACATGAGGGCACATTTTAAGGGCAGCATCCACATTGTCTTTTAAAGGAATGAGTTTGCCACCACGTCGCCCATAATCCGCTGTCACAATAAACTCAGAAGAACAGTCCTCAATTCGTCCCGAGAGGGCATCTGGAGAGAATCCTGCAAAAACTACAGAATGAACGGCACCTATTCGGGCACAGGCAAGCATTGTGTAAGCAGCCTCTGGGATCATTGGTAAATAAATGGTCACAGGATCGCCTTTTTTTACACCGTGGTCTTTTAGAATATTTGCAAACTGGCAAACTTTGGTGTGAAGCTCTTTGTAAGTAATATTTAGAGCCTCACCTTTTGGATCTTCAGGTTCCCAAATTATAGCTACTTGATCCCCTCGAGTATCAAGATGTCGGTCAATGCAATTTTCAGAAATATTAAGTTTACCATCTTTAAACCATTCAATATTCACTGGAGCTTCAAAAGAAGTGTTTTTAACTTTTGAATAGGGTTCTATCCATTTTAGGCTTTGTGCTTGCTCTCCCCAAAACTTTTCGGGGTCAGAGATGGACTCATTGTACATCTTTTCATATTCTTCTTTTTGAATATGAGCTCGCTTTGACCAATTGTCTTTTAGCTGAATAGTTTCGTCGTACATTGCATCCCCTTAGTGACATTGAGAATCTTTATCCTCAAATGTATTTTGTAAAAACAGCTTATTTCTTATAAGTTAAATTTGTCAAATCCAACTGATTCAGCTCGTTAATATGCCAACCTTTAAAGTGAGCATTTATGCGCATTGAGTAATGTATTCTGCCCATGGGGATGAGCTTGTAGGCATTCAGTAGATAGCCTACAAGCTGAGAACATAGATCTCTTTTGTGCTGTATAGAGGACAAAGAGAGGCGTCTTAGCATATTGTCATAAGCTTGTGATTTCAGTTGTATATAATTTTCGGGGTTGTTTTTAGAAAAATTCTCTAATGCTGCAAGGCAAGTAGGGCGGTTTAGTGGAACTCCCTTTCTAAATAGATCTGGGGTTTTATTCTTTATACGACTAATAAACATACCCGATTCGATGGGCGTAAGTTCTATTTTTAAATTTAAGTGTTTCTTCCACTGATTGGCCACCCACTGCATACCTTTGTTGTGATCGTCTCCGCCCATTTTACTATAAACCAATTTCCAGACTTTTACTCTTGCAGCTTTTGGTACTTGTTTTAAGATTTCCAGAGCTTTCATTAGGTCAAACGAATAACAGGGGACTTGATTTAGGTAGGACTTTGGTAAACTGGCGCAACCGGGTCTTCCAAGAGCATGATAGATTTTTTGCAGTTCGGGATAGTTTAAAGATAGACTCATAGCCTTTCTTAGGTTTGGGTATTTTAAGAGTGAAGGACCAAAACCGATATAATCAAACTTAGCCATAGGGACCTGTAAGAAATCTTTTTGTTTTTTATAATAGGGGATATTGGTGGTGGAGAGACGGTTTAAAAAAGACAAGTGATTGGTGTCATAGAGGGTAAGTGCTGTTTGGTCGTCCTCAAGCATAAGGGCTATAACGGGGGGCCTTTTGCTTTTAAGTTTTTTTGAATAAAAAGGATTTTCAACTAGAGAAATACTTTTTTCAGGATTCCACTGAGAAAACTTATAAGGTCCATTAGTGACCCAGATTTCGGCATTATTGATTTTGTTTATTGCATCAGAGTAGCTTGGAGAAAATTGAGGCCGAGCAATTTTAAACAAAAATTCAGGGTCGTTTGTTTTGAAGTTAAAAATTATGGTATGATCATCTGTTGCTCTCACTCCGAGATAAGAGGGCGATTTTTCACCTTTTAAAATGAGCTGCGCATTTTTTAGATTTAAAAGAAACTGAGAAGCAAAGGATTTGCTTGTGGGATCTATAACTTCCTGAAAACGACTTACATAGTGATGAGCTTTAACTTTTTTACCATTGGAAAACATTTTATCTTTATTAAGTTGGCATTTTATTTTTTTAGAATTTATCCATTGGCAGTTATTAGCACCTTCTGGGACTAAACCTTTTTCACCATGGTAGCTAAAAAGCCCTCGATGGGTATTATGGAAAATGTATTTTCGTAATAATCCCTTAGCTCTGGTCACTTGAATTTGATTGGAGGCCCCCATAAGATAGAATTTGAATTCATTTTTTTTTGCTGCAAAAATTGGGGCAGATAACAATAAAATCAATAAGGCGATATATTTAAATAATAATTTCATAATAATAATTTTTACCTAATCCCTGAGCAAATAGCACTGGCACCTTGCGTCAGCTTTATTATTGTGCTATTTCACCTAGATGATAAATCAAGATAAAATTAGAGTACAATTATTCGTTTTTTTAATGTTATTGACGGTGGTTTTCCAGTTTTCCGAAGTTAAGGCACAGGCCTGCCAGATTGGTGTTGAACAAAGCACATGTTCCCCACAACAGTTCTATAGTGATAACCGTGAGACATTAAAAGTTTTGACCAATGAAATCTTGTATAAAGGCATTTCAAATGCAGATAAAGCTAGAAAAAAGCGAAAAATCACTTCAGCATTTCCTTTTTTAAGAGCTACGGCAAAAATGCATTTTTACATTTTTAAATATAATCAGTTTTTAAATCAGCAATTAATGGAATTTTCAACCCACCCAGATGATAATATGCCTTTGTTTTCAATAATATCTGCAGATAATCATAATCAAAATTTTTCATGGATGGTGTCTAAAAAAAATGCGCAAAAAAAATCCATGAGTGCCGTTTACAGCAGGGGAGACTTTGATGAAGTGACTGTTGATCACTGGTCGCATGATATTTATAGACTAGCAGCTAGTTCGGTACTTATGGCAAGAGAGGCAGGCTATAATGCTTCGGAAGTGAACCAGTTCACCAATAAAATAATTAAAAGTTTTTTTAAAACCATTCAAATGATTGCAAAAAATGAAAATTCCACAGGTGGGTATAATAAAAACTTTGTAAATAAGCTCACTGTGACAGATAAAACGGTTACAGGATTACTTAAAGACCTTATCAAAAAAATATCTAAGCTTTCACCAAACACGGCTCTTAAGAAATGGGTGGAAGTGAGCAATGGGGCAGTTAGTTTTAGAGATGACTCGCAAAAGCCAGAATTAGACCAATCTATTGTGAGAGTTAACAATACTTCTCCTATATATAAAGAAATTGAACGGGCAATTATTGACTATGTTCATCGACAATTTGGAAAACAAAAATTTCGAGAATCACATTTTCAAATTATAGATGTGGCATTACGCTTAGGTGCTGGGATTGGATCTGCTGGGAAACAACGCATTTACATATTGGTGAAGGGTTATAAAAAGAGAATGGTAATCTTGGATGTTAAGGCGCAGGGTTTTCCCGCAAATATTAAACTCGTTGATAAAAAAGCAGTGGATGTCTATTTGGCAAAATATTCCGACCCAACTACTGGGAAAATAAACCATGCTTTACGTGTCCTTGAAGGCCAAGAGGGCATGTCCAAGGGTATGAATGAGCATTCAGGTTGGATTCATTTACCATCAACAGCCAGGGAACATAATGATTCCCTAGAGCCATTATCCTATTTTACAGTAAATGAAGTTAGCCCTTATAAAAAAGGCTTATCTTCTAAAGATATTAATGTCAGTAGTAAGAAAAATAGAAAAGATCAGCTTAGGCTCATGTTAGAATTAGCGGATGACCTAGGACGTATTACAGCTTTGGGCCAAGTTCGATCTTATAATCAGCTTGTGACTAAAACTAAACTATTTAAGAATTCAGAACTTTTCCCATCATCCGCTCCATTGGCCAGCCAAATTTACAACACTCTTAAAGGAAGAAAGGGCGAATTCATAAAGAGCACACTGTCCCTTGCCGTCTATGTAGCCGACCTGATGGAAGTTCAATTTAAAGACTTAGATTCAGATATTCCAATTCAATAACTACATACCGTCTCATTCTGAAACACTTTAGGTGCCAGGCATCTTTTGCGGATGCACTGCATCCGCAAAAGATGCCTGGCACCTAAAATGTTACTAAAGTCTCATGTTGAAATGTCCGATAATAAGACAATGGCTAAGATTAAGAGTATTAATAAAATTTCATTATTGATAATGGTTGGAACGCTTGTGATTCTCAGTCAATTTGTAAACTGTGGGGCTCCGTTGGACCAAGGCTTACCCACAGGAGACCGCTATCTTGGGACACAATGTGATCCTGAATTTGAAGATTGTGATTCCATACAAATGAGTGTTCAATTTGCCGCTGGTAACCGAGTGGTTGCTCAAATGGTGAATGATTCAGGTGCTGGGTTGACTCCAGAAAATATAGTTTACCAATTAGAAATTGGTGGTGTATGCAATGATGCTGGTGTTACGGATCATAAAATCGCTTGGGAGTTAAGAGATCAAAGTGTAGATGGAAATGGGAACAGCACTAATCGTTGGACGAACTCTACAATTTTAAATGACGCTAGTGCATGTGCAACTCCTAGAGACTTTTCCACTCGTTGTGAAAAGGGAATTTTTCGATTAATCATACCCTTTGTGTTCTGTTCCACCTTAGATAGGCAGACTCATTCCTTATATGCTCAAAGTACCAGCGGAGGCTATGTAGATGGCCTGACGGCAAACGGTGTGGCAGCCAATTATGACTTAGAAGTTTCTATGTATCACCTTCAGGACGGGAAATACATTAAAGCCACAGGTTTAGGTGCACTGGATATTATCCATGATGTGGAAACGTTCTACGTAGGTATGCCACCTTGAAACATGAACTTTAATAAAAGTATGTGGCATACAAGTTAAGTATAAATTTTATTTTGACTCAACTATGGTGCTGTGTGTTTCTCAAGTAAGCTGTTATATACTTTTTCCCAAATATAGGAATACCCAGATGCTTCAGTAACAAGTTTAAGCTCGGAGAGCTTGTAGTCTCTCAGGGTTTTCACTTTTAGGTACTCAGGTATTTTTCTATGATTGTTTGAATCCATAACTGAGTTTTTAAATATAAGTTGAGTCAACTGGCTATTTACCTGAGGTTCCAGTATAAAATTAATGAACTTAATAGCGGGCTTTATATGGCTTGCCTTCTTGCTTAGTCCAAATAAATTAACCTTCAGTGTGTTTGAAGAATAAGGCCAGAGGCTAAACTGAAATTTTTTATCAGCAAGGTTGTTTGAATAAAACTGAGAGCTAGATAAAGGGAAAATAAGAATTTTTTCTTTTTTTCTTTTCTTGTTCATATTTTCAAGTACAGATATTTTTATAGAGTTCTCGTAATCCCAGGGGGTAATTTTGTTTTTATTAAGAGCATTTGCCAGTGCTTGAGAGAGCTTCATTTCATGTTGTTGGCGGATCCATTCAGGTGAGACAAAATCAGATTTTTCAAGTAGACGAAAGAGTTCCAGAGGATCTTTTGGTAGAAAGAAATTGGTATTTTTATCCTTAGCAGTTGTTAGAAAATCACGTTGTGCTAAATTTTTAAAGGGACTTTCTTTTTGATTGTGGGCCCAACCTAAAATTTCCCAAGAGATAGGGATGAATTTTAATTTCTGCAAATTCTTAATTTGCACAAAGTCAGGAGATATCTTTGAAAGGTGTTCTAATTTTTCTTTTGGAAAAGGAGTAAATAGATGGTGAAGTTCCAAGTCATTTATTGTGGCTAATCTTAACTGAATGAGGTCGTATTTGTTTGCTGAGTTAATGGACTTTTTATATAATTCAAAATCATTTTTAGCATATGTGATATTTACTTTGATTTTGTAAAGTCTTTGGAATTCTTGGAGTAAAGTCTGAGGAATTTGCGAGCGAAGTGCCAGAATAGATACTTCATCATCAAACAGATCAGGCTCTGTGGTTTCTAAAATTTCTTGTCTTTTTAAACTCCAGGCAACGCCTATAATAAAGGAGAATGTTATAAGAAAAATAAGTGGTTTCAAATAGTTTTTACCCATGAATAATTAGTATAGTGATTAATTATTCAATGGGCTATGTGAATTTAACCTTCGTTAAAAGTGGCTGGATCAAAGTTAATACTAATAGTAGCCCCTTGCTGAGGTACATATGAGCCATGAAAGAGAATGCTATTTGCTGCCTCGTTATAGCTCCAGCCATTCAATTCTGACTGAGGTACAGTTTCTCCGTTTATAAGAACAACAATTGTATCTAATATTGGCTCTCGGTCTAGGAAAAATTGAGTACTCAATTGAATAATATTTTTAGATATATCTTCCAAGGTCGTTGCGAAATTACCGCAAATATCGCCTTCAACACCACCAGTGGCAGCCACTAGCTCACTATACCTAATTCCTTTATATGGAAAAGGAAGCTCATCATCACACTCCTGTGTAACCACATGAATGGAATTAAAAGAGTATCTGCGAGTAGCTCCAGAAGAGGCTGTAAGTTCATCTAAGTAATCAACATAAGATTGAATGGTGTGTAGCCCTTCATAATCATACTGCTTTCCTTTAAATTCTGAGCCATCATGAGAGAAGTCATCTTCATCACTAACATTAATAATTGCTAAAAAGCTATCCTCTCTTAAAAAACCAGCATTTAAAGAGTTATTTAGAGCATCTTTGAAGCTACTAAATGCACGCTCGTCTCCATCCCCAGCTATTCCCTGCATAATATTGATTAAAAAATTGTTCTCAATTTCAGGGGTCTGGTTATCTATGACAAAGTATCCTGTGTGCGAGGTGGCATCAGTACCATCTCTAAACTTAGACATTTCTGGTTCGTCATCTATTGTTGCTAAATAAGCTTCGGAGGTAATTACAGCTATATTATAATCGTAGTTTTTTGTAATAAAGTCTTGAATAAAAAAGTTAAAGTTATCTGCCACATTCACCTGGGAACTATGCATGGAGCCCGAATTGTCTATGACCCAAAGGATATCGATTTTATTATTAAAATCATCACCTGACTGCAAAAAAGTATTTGCTGTGGGTAAAAGAGAGAAGGAGGGAGTTCGTCCTTCGCAACCAACTAATAATGTAAGTAGGATAATAAATCCAATGTGTTTCATTTATAAGCTCCCTGTTTAAACAGAATAACGTGACCTACAGGTGGGTGATCTTGGTTGAGAGCTTACATACAACGACACAATCCTTATCGACAAAGGTCCAGTAAACTTTAGAAAAAATGAATTTACATATTTACGCTAAATCTATGTAATTTATTGAGATTATTAACTGTCCTATTATGAGACAGTATAAGTTATTAAAATTAAAGAGTATTTTTTTTAATAAAATAAACAATTAATTTTCAGTGGATAAAAAGTTAAACAAAAAAGTGAACTTTACTGGCTATTTGTTAGTCATTAATTCTAACTTTTAATAAACAATGGGGCAGATGAACTTCAGCCATATTGTCCATCAGTTTAAGGAGAATAATGTTAGAGCAAATCAGGCAGGAGCAAGTTCCGCAGAAAAGTGCCTTAGAAATGGAGGCTGTTTAGTGATTTTCAAGCCCTTAATATTCTCTTTGTTCTGATTCACCAGGTCCAGAACCTCTATACAGTAGTCTATATGACTTTGAGTATACACGCGCCTGGGTATTGCGAGGCGGAGCAGTTCCATTGTACCAGGAATTTCTTCTCCGGTTTCAGGATCTCGCTTACCAAACATTAAACTGCCTATTTCTACTCCACGAATACCACCAACTCTATACAGCTCACATGCAAGAGCCTGTGCTGGCAACTGACTGACTGGAATATGAGGTAACATAGCTTTTGCATCAATATATACAGCATGGCCACCAATGGGTTTCATCACAGGAATTCCTGCTTTGTCTAAGGCTTCACCAAAATACTGGGTAGATTTAATGCGGTACTCTAAATAATCCTCTTCAACAACTTCCTTTAAGCCTTGAGCCATTGCTGCTAAATCTCTGCCAGCAAGACCACCATAAGTGGGATAGCCCTCAGTGAGTATACCCATGTTTTGCACATTCACTGCTAGTTCATCGTCATTAAAAGCTAAAAAGCCACCAATATTAACTAGAGCATCTTTTTTAGAACTCATAGTAGCGCCATCAACATAGGAGAACATTTCTTGAACAATTTTTTTAACAGAAGTGTTCTCGTAACCGGGCTCTCTGAGTTTAATAAAGTAAGCATTTTCTGCAAAACGACAAGCATCTAAAAATAGAGGGATATCATATTTTTTACATATTTTATGAGTCTCACGAATATTTTCCATAGAAACGGGCTGCCCACCACCAGAATTATTGGTCACAGTAAGCATGCAAAGAGGAATATTTTTATGTTGGCTCTCCATAAGCTGTTCCAGCTTTTCCAAATCCATATTACCTTTAAAAGGGTGCAAACTGGCTGGGTCTTTACCTTCCTCTATCACCAAGTCTAAGGCCTCTGTTTTAGTAAACTCAATGTTAGCTCGTGTGGTGTCAAAATGAGTGTTATTAGGAATAATTTTACCTTCACTGCCCACAAGGCCAAATAAAATGCGTTCTGCCGCACGTCCTTGATGAGTGGGGAAAATGTGTTTGAATTTAGTAAGATCATGAACAGAATCATACATATCATAATAGGATCGACAACCGGCATAGGACTCATCGCCTTCCATCATCTTACCCCATTGAGCAGCACTCATAGCACCTGTGCCACTATCGGTGAGCAGGTCGATTAAAATATTCTCAGCCTTAATTAAAAACAAATTGTAATGAGCCTCTTTAAGAAAGGCTTCACGTTCAGCCACAGTGGTCATACGAATAGGCTCAACGCTTTTAATTCTAAAGGGCTCAATAATTGTATCAAATGTATGGTCCATATTCTCTCGTTTCAGTTTCAAGTAAAAAATAGACCATATCTCAAAATGGAAAATAAGTACGCCGTACTTTTTGGTTTAGCTTTGCGTCATTGTATGAACTTTATATAATAAAAGTGTGGAAGTTGAGATTTAACCAAACAAATATTAAAATGAGTTTTTGCTCTATCTGGCAACTGATCATATTTACACATCTCACAACACAGACCTCTTGGTGTACTTACGAAAAAGTCTGGTGCTAACTTCAGAGCCCTTAGAAAATAAGTACGCCGTACTTTTTGGTTTAGCTTTGCGTCATTGTATGAACTTTATATAATAAAAGTGTGGAAGTTGAGATTTAACCATACAAATATTAAAATGAGTTTTTACTCTA
>JABJQG010000022.1 GCA_018663505.1 Pseudobdellovibrionaceae bacterium
GAGTCAATTCCCCCTTGAAGAGGTACTCACGTCGAGCGATGCGTATCCGGGTTGCGTCATCTTTGATGACGCCATCCGAAGACGCTTCGCACCCGCTCGTGCTCGTGCCTCTTCAAGGGGGAATTGACTCCACTTTTTGGGAATGAGCTTGAAGTGATTTGTTTGACGTAATCCGAAGACGCATCGCTCGACGTGAGTACCTCTAAAGGGGATAAGCTTCAAAATTAAGGACTGAATTTAGGAATGAGCTTTGAGGAACTATCTCCGTTGCTTAAGACGACGACGGCGTCCAGATCCCGGCCCTTTACCAGACTCACTGCCTTCTCCTGATAATGAGTTCAGAAAGCCAAAGCCTATTTCAAGTTCTCCAGTAATTTGTAGTAAATAACGTCTATCTTCTTTTTGCCCTGGATACTCACCCAACTCGGCCCCATATGTGGCCACATCAATACGAAGGGGACCCAGACTCATTCCAGCTCCCATTGTATAGTAACCTTGGTAAAATCCACCTCTCACATCAATGAACGGCATGGATAGCTCCAATCCTAAATGTAACTTTTTACCCAATTGCATTCCAGTAATATTTAATTTCCTTAACTCAATTGTAGGAGTAATAGTGAACAAAGGAACATCTACCTCTAGAGCTGCAGCAAAAATCATATCACTTAAATCTCCTGGCGGATTTTCCGTGCCTGCAACATCTGCTTTATAAATAGTGTCTCCCACATCTTTCCAAACTAATGAGAACATTGGAGTCACTACTGGTAATGGAAAAGTTAAATTCATACCAAAATCTATTCCAAAACCTGATCCACTGGTTTCAGATCCCGTAAAAACAGCCGGATCTGGGGTGACCAAAGATCCGGCAGGAATAGACACAGCATAGCCTGTTCTAGCCGCTCTCTTAATCACTATACCTGCGGAAAGAATAGTAGGAACGATTGGAAATGCAAACCCCAAGTTCCAACCAAGGTCATTTAAATAATTCGCTTCAACTGTAGGAAAAGCGGGGTCTTTTATATTTATATTTACATTTAACCGATCGTAATAACTCATACCAAAATAAGGAAAAGCCATCGCTGTTTTTGCTCCTCCTCCTATCCAAATGGGCTCACCATATAATCCCTGAAGGGCTGCCGTCATACCATTTGGGTCTTGTAAACTTTGTAGTGAGGCTAATGCATCAACATTCCCAAGACCTATTCTTGGGTCAACTATAGTCCAAATCATACCGCTGACCCGAGCTAATGAAGCTGGATTATAAAAAAGTGAATCAGCATCATCCACAACTGCCGCGTACGCACCACCCATCCCCAAAGCTCGAACAGATGTATTTACATCAAACACACTTTGAGCTTTTGCATGATAAGAAAATAAACTAGCTATTATTACTATTATGGACAGTTGCATGCTGAAGTATCTCCTGTACAATTTACTCCGATGCCAATGGAGTCGTTTTCTTTAATTAGTGAACGTAAAACCTTTTGCTCATTAATTGTTACAGTTGCTACATCTGAAGCTGCACAAATATCTTGACCCAGGGTATCCCTGGCTAAAGTGCATGCTCCTTCTAAACCTGCTGTGGCTCCTGATAATGCCGAATCCGATGCGGCTGCCGAATTTATGGACATTTGAGCAAAGCCAGTAACCATATGCTGGGCATATAGGTCTGTGACGTTTGGTAAGTCGGTTGTAGAACACGCATCTAGTCCCACATCCACAGTGCCATCATCATCGGTATCAAAGTGCTTATTTAAAATATTTCCCATTTTAGCCATCTCGATAAAAAAGAGAAATAAATTTTCGTCACTGGTGCGGTTCGCTACATTAGTATCAATAGCTAGAATAGCTGTTTCTGCTAAGATACAATTGTCAATGGATGCCTTTGTGCTTGCAGGAAAAGCATCCATAAGAATCTTAAATAGATTGTTTGCCGAACCTGCTGATAGCGCCTCTACAAAAGTAAAAAAATCAAACCCACACAACCCACCATATACAGTAGCCAGTAAAAATTTAGTTTCTCGCTTTGCTTTTTCAATCACTGTGAGTTGACCGTATTTTGTCAGGGCAGTAGCGAAATCGCCAGCGTTATTGAGTAAACTAATTTCATATAAAAGAGCGGCGTCAGATGTTGTATCAGACATACCTGTTAAAATATTTCCACCACAAGAATTCATAGTCACTGATATAAGAATGTAAAAAATAAATTGCATTGTTTTTTTCATACGCTCTTTACCTTTAATTATAGCCTGTAAGCAAATTTCGCCATATATCGACGATCTTCCCTAGGCGTTGTTGCTGTACCTATTTCTTCACCATATGTTGCTAACTGTAACTGATAATTGTTTACAGCCAGCTCAAAACCTGCAGTCCAATATCTTTGATTGTATCCGCCTCTAAGAAATAGAGCGTCATAAAAGTTAAACTCAAAACCAAAATGATACCTACGGTTTTTATCTAATTCCGCAGACAGAGTGGTCACGTCACGCACTTCTAATGTTACAGATGTTCGTGTTTTTTTTCCCACAATAGGAAATATCGCCATAGCCACATCGACTTTCTGTGGCTCGTTTGCAGGTTTTAGTGTTGTGGTATTAAAAAGACCATCTCTTAAATCAAACCGAGTGTTCCCTACATCGCGTGCAACAATAGATAGGGTTGGCAACATTTTCCATGGACCTGTCATAAGTAATCCAACATCAGCACCTATACCCATGCCCTCACTAGATAATGAAGAGATCGTGTTACCTGTAGTTGTGGTGTCAATAGCACTTTCGTTCACATCCACACGGTTGATGATTTTCCCATTAAAACCAAATTTAACTTTTCCATCAAATAGTCTAAAGTTGAAGCCCATAACAAAAGCGTAGTCATTTCTATACTCATATAAAAATTCAGTACCACCCGTAAGCACCTCAGCATCGGCGCGAAAGGAACCTAAAAATCCAATACCAAAATTTGGTAACACCAAAGAGGGGAAAATTTTACCGGATGCATGTGTGTGCACGCCCTCATTTGCCGCTAATGTGGCCATTGTTGTTTGTGGTGTTAGTGGCGCTAAAATGTCTGTGGAATAAATTCTTTCATTAATCCCACTCATGGATAGCTCTGGATCGACTACTGTAACAAAGTAGTCTCTCAGCTTCCCCAATGCCGCAGGATTTAAAACTAAGGCCGTTTCATCATTCACCACAGCTATTGATGCGCCACCCATGCCGAGTCCGCGAACTCCATTATACATTTCGTGAAGTTCTGCAGCCATTACACTTTGTGCAAATCCTACAATGATAAAAGATACCAATAGTCTCTTTATATTTTTGAGCCACCCGTCCATAGATTTCCCACCTTTAATATTGTTATTCTTAGTACTTATATCGGTCTCATTTTAAGAATTCTCATGTTAGTACAGTAAAACTAGACATTTGTAATGATTCCCTAGTCTTAGGTAAATCTAGGCATTTGCAAATCCTCAGTGTATAAGGGGTATATGACTAATAACCAACCTGGGTTCGAACAATTTGAATTTTCTGAAGCTTTAACTAAGGCCGTAGACGCTATTGAATTTAAAACGCCCACAGATATACAGAAGTCTTCTATTCCTTTTGTTTTAAAAAGAAAAGATATTTTAGCCACTGCACAAACAGGAACTGGAAAAACAGCAGCTTTCTGCTTCCCAATGATTGAACTCCTTTCTAAAGAAGAAATTCAAGGAGCTCTTATTCTTGTTCCCACTCGGGAAATTGGCATACAAATTACAGATTTTTTAAAAAAACTGATTGTTGGCCAAATGGATTTAAATATTGTTTTGCTCATCGGCGGAGTTTCTTTTCACCAACAAGTGAAAATCCTCAATAAAAAAGCAGATATCATCATTGCCACTCCAGGACGTCTTATTGATCACCTATTGCAAAAAACTTTACGTCTTAAAAATATGGACTATCTGGTTCTGGATGAAGCAGACCGTATGTTAGATATGGGTTTTACCAGCCAACTCAACCAAGTGCTGAATCACCTTCCAAAAAAACGACAAACTTTGTTTTTCTCAGCTACCTTTCAAAATGAAACACAAGCGCTGGCAAATAAATACCTAGATCAACCCCAAAGAGTCAGCGTAGGCAACATCTCCAAACCCATTGATAGAATAAAGCAACGTACCCTTAATACTACTGTGAGTGAAAAGTTTGACCAATTAATGGATGAACTCAATGCAAAAAAAGGCCGATGCCTTATTTTTTCAAAAACCAAAATCAGTGTGGAAAAGCTTTTTCTGGATTTAGAGGCCCATGGTTTTTTAGTGATTCGTATCCATGGTGACCGTACACAAAAACAACGTATGACAGCCATTAAAGAATTTCAGGCTGGGCCCATAGATGTACTCGTAGCCACAGATGTGGCCGCAAGAGGTATCGATATCCCAGAAATAGAACACGTAGTCAACTATGATCCCCCTCAATGCTCCGATGATTATATTCACCGTGTGGGACGTACAGGTCGTGCCGGAGCTCATGGTGAGGCGATTAATTTCGTTACACCAAACACTAAAAATCAGTGGGACCAAATTCATCTTGGACTACAGGGAAAAAATGTAAAATATGACAACAGTTGGATGGCACGAAAAAAATCAAGCAAAGACCGTAGAAACGACGAAGATACATACAGTCGACATTCAACAAAAGATAAGTGGAAACGAAAATCCCAAAAGAAAGTGAATCTTAGTCTAAAAAAACGCAACTCAAAAGCTAAAAAGAGATAACTTTCTTCCCTATAATTAAGAAGCCGCCAGTTTCTTCTTTGCTATTCTGTTTAGTACCCCACCACGATCATTTAGATTTATCTGCTTAGCATTTTCAATGGCACTTTTTATTTCTTCTTGATTTGATACTAAAACACTATTCTTACTAAAAAGAAATAATATTTCCTGCTGTTTTTTAATAATTTTTTCCAATGTCACAAAATACAGTATTAATTCATTTAGACTTAAATCTTCATTAACACTCATAAGAATAGCTGCTGACTCTAGATTGTAAATATCCTGATCTAATCTTTCATATTTTTGCGTGTCCGTGAGTTTTTCTAAACTTGGTCTCTTGCTATTTTTAATATCGTAGCGTGCCAAAATAATCATGACCCTACCTGTGTAAATAAAGTCTTCATTTACACCTAACCTGCCAATTCTCACTTTATTTTTACCATTGGCAGCCTTTAACTTTTTCTCCACAGACTCTAATTCATTGAGCTTACTTTCGTAAGTATCAACATCTTCTTCACTCCAACTGCTTGTAGGATGTCCTGAGGTGTTTAAATCAGAGACTAAGCTCTTTTGACGCTTTAACAACACGTTAGCATCATCTTGTGCTTTTTCTTCATTAGTTGGTCCGCAAGAAACCATAGAAAATGCCAGTAAAGATATAGTAAATAGACGAATAAGTTTATTGATCATTTGATCCTCTCCCTTGTATGAAATTAAACATACACAGTTGCCAAATAGTTTTACCTATAGACACCAGTTAAAAGTGAATAGGAAATATACCACTTAAAGGCATCTTTGAGATTAAATATGTGGACAAATGAAAAGATGTAATACACCACTTCATGGTCGTCTAAAAAATGGTCAGGAATTTTTTACAAAAATTATGCTCTTAATTCACACTCACCGTATGAAATCATGCACTTAGTAAATAAAAAAAATGCTTCTAAATATAGAAGCATTTTTTCATGATAGAATTCTGAATAATATTAATTAAAATTAGCTATCTTCAAGAGCGACAACCATGTCGTCATCCACTAACAAACCACCATCGTCCACTATTTGTTGCGAACCATCGTCTTCGCAACGTCCTAGGTAATCTAACCCCTCATCATCCACATGTGCCTTTACAGCGGCTATGCTAATAGAAATTGTGTGTGAGTTATTAATGTTACCATCTGGAATATGACAAATAGTCACTTTGCAGTTTCTAATTTTTTTAAGTGACGACTTACCTGGTAGGTCTGCTACATCAATATCATCAATAAGACACTCCTCTAATTGAGACTTTGCTAATTCATCCATAAGGTCATTATTACCAACAACTATTGGTTCACCTTGGAATGGATACTGGTTAGATAAATCTGAAACATCAGAGTCTGCTCCGTTCACACCACTGGTACCATTCTGTTGTGATATGTCTTCAAATTGAACTTCCGAACAATTTTGAAAGAAAACCATTGCCACTGTGATTTGAGATATTAACAAAACTAGTTTAAATTTACTCATAGAGCTCCCCGCTTTTCAATGATCTAATGAGCAAAGGACATACCAACTCTACTGTAATTAAACAGCGATAGAGCTATAAATACTGAATAAGTTGGAATAATTGAATAAAAATTTTACGTCTCATAATGAGAAAAAATGAGTGAAAAGTTACCTAAAGACCCTGTTACTTTTCAGCAGCAACGTAAGCCACCCAGCCCTCACACTCTTCACCGTTGGTGACTTTAGAAAACACGCCATCGCCTGTGCCATCTTTTTCTGTACCTTCCCAATATACATGGGTTTTTTTAAAGCCGGCCTCTTCCATTATCTCTCTAATTTCGGGAATAGACCACAGACGCCAGTCATAAGTAAATACTTGTTCTCTTTTTTTCTCACCTTTTCTCTTAAAGTGAATGTAAAACAGAGCTTCATTAGTTACAGGGTCATGTTTATCTTGATCCCAAAAGTAACTAAACTCATCGTGCTCGGTTTCTTCTTCATTAGGCTCGTAGCACTGAGAACCACCAAAGCAATCTACTATAAATAAACCGTCTTTATTTAAACCTTTTAAAGCATTTTTAAAATATGCTCTTAGATCTTCTCTTTTCTTAAATAGAAAATACGAGAAATTCTGTGCATCAACAATATCTGCTTTTGGCAGTCCTGTAGCCATCACATTTTCTGTGAGGATCTCCACACGGCTTTGTTGTTCTTCGTTAAGCTCAGGGTAGTAATTCTTTTTTCCATACTCTATGGGTTCGGGATCTAAATCCACACCCACGGCGGTATGTTTTTTATCCATTTTCACCCATTCACAACTAATTTTAAAAGTTCCGCAAAAGTCTTCTCTTAAAGACTTAGCTTCTTTACCCTTAATTTCTTTGTAAGTTTTCTTTAAAAATTGAACGTCATTTTCTGCGGATTGAACAGACTTCTCATAGTAGTAATACTTATCAAATTCTTTTAAAGATTTCTTAGCTTTATTCTTAATTTTAGCTTTATTTTTTTTCTTGCTCATATCAACATTTTCCTATGGGTGATTATGGAAGTTCTTTAACAACATCCAAAATTTCATTTACAATATCTGCTTTCATGGGAACGCTAGCATATTCTAAAGCCGGACTTAGTCCTATGCCTGGAAGATTTTTTCCAGCAAGAACTCTTGGGCGTGCCAATAAATGGTAAAATAGCTCCTGTGTGGTTCTATAAACTAAATGTTCAGCGAAGTTTGTAACTTCAGTATCTTCATTAACAAAAATCACTCTGCCAGTTTTTTCTATGGATTTCTGAATACAAGGCCAATCATAGGGATACAAAGTTCTTAGGTCAATGAGCTCAACACTAACCCCTTGAGACTGAACTTCCTTAATCGCCACTTCACACTCCAAAACATGACGGCCGTAGGTTACAACAGTGACTTGATCTCCTTCAATGACGGTTTTAGCTTTCCCAAGCTCTACACTCTCATCTTCTAATTCTGGCCAATTGGCTTTCCACTTTGATCGATCTCCCACCGGGGCATCGATCATGGCTTTTAGCTCACGATCAGACTCTGGTTCACCAGCCAATAGTTCTTTACCTTTAACCCGCATTAGTGCTTTTGGTTTTAGATAAAGCACAGGATTTGGGTCCTTAATAGCAGCTAATAATAATCCATAAGCATCTTTTGCATTTGAAGGCATCACAACTTTAAAGCCTGGTAGCCTTGTGGCAATGGCATCAAAACTATGGCTGTGATAAATGGACCCATGAATTCCTGCTCCCACAGGGGTCATAATAACCAAGGGTAAATTAAATAAGCCATTGGTAGACCAATAGGTATTTCCCACAAGTTTTAATAAATCTATAGTATTAAAAATATAATCACAGAACTGAATTTCAGCCACACAACGATCACCAGTGAGTGCCACTCCCATGGCACAGCCAATAATACCTCTTTCATCTAACGGTGTATTCCATGTTGTTTCTAAGCCTTGGGTACAAGTAAATACTCCACCCAAAGGCGCACCTACATCTTCACCAAAAATATCTTTCACATCTAAATGCTTTTCACCATAATGTAGCGCCATTCGTATTGCTTGAGCCATACTTGCCATTAGAAGTTTCTCCAATCTGCATTTTCATTATCTGCATAAACATGGTCCCAAATTGTATTCGCTTCTGGTCCATCTTCACCACGTACTTCTTCCATAGCCATTCGAGTTTCTTTTTCGTAATTTAGTCGCAGTTCTTTACATTCGTCTTCAGAAATAAGTCCCCACTGCTGAAGTTGATCCTCAAATGTTACTAAACAATCTTCTTCATCTTTTCTTAAATTCGCACCATCGGCAGAGGAGTGACCATACAACCGAGATACATGTGCCTCTAAAATTAATGGTTTTTGATGCTTCCGCACATAAGCCATAGCTTTTTCTAAAGCTATATAAGATTCCACAGGGTCATTACCATTTACAACCATGGTTTTCATATTAAAACCCTTACCACGATCAGCAATATTTACTTCACCATGTTGCCCTTCGTAGTTTGTGGAAATACCCCATTTATTATTTTGTACAATAATCAATAGTGGCAGTTCAGCACCTTTACGTGAAGCCCAAACCAAACTGCTGGCAAAATCGCCCTCTGCCGTACCTGCGTCCCCACCTGTAACAATAGTAATGCCCTTAGCTTTCTCACGTTTTTGCGCGTGAGCCGTTCCTATGGCCGTCAAATACTGAGTTTCAATAGTCGATGTCACGGGAACAACATTCCATTCAGGAATAGCATAGTGATTAGAAAAGTTACGTCCCCCAGTAAATGGATCTGTTTTTTTATTCATCATTTGACGAAAAACATTTTTAGCTTCTAGTCCGTAGGAAGTAAGAATATGTGAACACCTGTAGTGAAGGTGCAGATAATCATAATTATGCCCCTGACCTCGCTTGGCTAACAAGCCTAAAGGAACACCCAAAGCTTCTTCACCAGGCCCACCGATCCAAAAAAAGGCATCTCCAGATTTATATATGGTAATTAAACGCTCTTCTAATACCCGCGCCTTAACCATAAGGTCATGAATTTCAAGTAACTTGGCCTTCTCTAAAGGCAAAGTGCTTTTTGACTTAGACATTAACACCCCTATTGTGAACAACAAGATTTAGTAAAATCTACAATTTAAGTCAAATCAAAATACAGATTATGAGTGCTTTTAAGGCACATAACCCACTGATTTTATAGAAAAAATTAAGTGAAACTCAATTAACAAAAAGAAAGGGAGCCAATTAGCTCCCTTCCTCACTCAATTTCTTTAAATTCCACAAATCTTACCTGTAAGTTTATTTAAATATTTACAAGATTTTTTTGCAGAATATTAAATCATCTTCATCAGCATCTTCCCAAGGAGTAGATTCTTCATTGTTCTCTGAGGACCACTCTTTTTCCCAAGACTTCATTTTGACCAACAACCCATCTTTATAATTACTGTAGTGCATTTCAGCCTTTTCTGATTCGCCCTCACCTGTTTCTTTATCTACGGAGGTCATTAATAACTCAACATGCACTTGATCTTCAGAACAGGTGGCAAGTGATGAAATATGCATAGAAATACTGTCTTCGATATCGCCTCTTATCTCTTTTTTGACTCCCACTTCTAAATCAGTATAATCATCTACTTCTTCGTCAATTTCACTTAATTGGATATACTCTTTATTCCCATCTTTTCTTTGTTTAACCTCAATGCCATCTTCATAGTCATCTGATTCTATTTCCTCAACTTCTTCTATACTTTCTAAGCCCTCCACACACATATATTTCCCCGAAATATCAGGACATGAAGCCTGTGCATATGTACAAAAACCTAAGGTTGCTAAAATAGTAATAATTTTTCTCATTTGAATTTCCCCTATTGTTAACTTAATTTATTTAAAACAATAACTAGCATTAATAATTTGCTGGACACAGGAAATACAAAAGACTGTAAAATATTCAATATACTCTTAGGAATAAATTATACCTGATATTTTTTTAGAGGCCTTATAGCTGAAGAGCTTTATTATTAGTATTTTTACCTTGTCCCAATAGAACCTTTAATTCAACTCAAGCTCATCAATAATCATTTTATGATCACTTCATGAAAATAATTCGTACTGAACTTTGCCACTTCAAACCAACGCCATCATGAACTTGGCCTAAAATTTGTAAAGGACTTAAGGTATGAACACTTCTATTTTAACATTATTGACCATCACCTTATCCATTTCTCTGATTAACTGTAGCAAAAAGGATTCTGATGTTCCTAGCTACATACCCTATTTCACAGCGGAGGATTATTCAGGTATTGAAAAAGAATTGAGCGATGCTGATTTTTACTGTGCATACAATTCTAATTGTCCAAACAACGTGGGACTCATTTTTTCAAATATTGATGGGGATGAATATTACCCACGAATAAGTCAATGCACAGGTTTTCTAGTAGCTAAAGATATTGTAGCAACTAATAGCCATTGTATTCCTGATCGCTTAAAATCTAAAGGTGCTGATTGTTCTTCGCAAATCGCAATTCGCTTTATCGATAATATGAGTACTGGAGAAAAGAATATTTATAGCTGTAGCAAAATTCTTGATTATAGCCCAGTAGTCTTTTTCGATCCAGATTATTCATTTTTTCGATTAAGTAAAAAAACAGATCTTAAACCTCTAAAAATATATAAAAATGGACTTAAAGATAATCAGAGCATAACCATTGCTAAAGTCACCCCCCTTGATTATTCTAAAGGGGGAATTTTGGATATGGAAAATTGTAAAATAGGGCTCAGTACTCTTCTCAATTTAAAAAGTACAAATTCTTGGTCTAAAACCGCCGTAGGGCTTGGATGCTTTAGTGAAAATGGAAATTCTGGTTCACCTGTACTTAATAGTGACAACGAGGTTCTAGGCATATTACAAGGTAAAGCGGCAAAGGAGTACAAAGACCTACTTGAACAAGTGTTTCAAGATTATAAACTACAACTTCCTGATCAAATTATACCACACATGGTTTTCACTAGCCTATCCTGTGTTGCCGACCCTGTTAATAAATCATTTAACCAGAAAAAGTGTAAATACGCAGAATCTCTGAGTATGTCAGACTGCATAGACTTTGATAATGAAGTGACAAAAGCCAATTCTGACAGAATTCAAACTAAATGGAGTCGTGCTTTACCAAAAATTTTTCTCTATGAATATTTATCAGATACAGAAAAACTAAGTACTACAGCCATCCCTATTTGCATTAAACCAAAAGAAAGCTTTAGTAATTATGAGCGATTCATTACTCTAAAGGGAGTCACCGGCTTTCAAAGTGAAAACATCAACACTAATTACCCTAGGTCTATAAAATTCGGCATTAGGTTTTCTGTAGACAAGGAGTTTAGACTGAGCCCTGAGATGGACTTTGTTGAAGAACTACGAGCAAGTTTTAATATTAATATTACAAAACAAGATGACACTTGGAGCGGCACAACTAACTCAACGTTTACTGATTGGTATTCTAATATAGACCTTACGGAAATGAAGCAGCCAGTCTCATTACCAATATGTTCAGAAAAGCAGTTACTAGCTAACAAAATAACAAAAGCTAAATTGCCTGATGGTGACATCATTAGTGAAGAAGAGTTAAAGCAACAAGAGGACATTAAAGACCGTAAGCTTTGTGAAAGATAGGTACTTAATTGTTTCCTTTCATCACCAACAATATAAAGTTGAATTTTAATAGTTAAGTGATATCTCAAAAATCAATCTTTACATGTATATGTTACATATATTTTTTGTTAAATTGTTTTACCAAGATATTTTTCATACACTAACAAAGACCCTAAAAATAGGACAGACAATGCTTATCAAAATTATTACAATATCCTTTTGCTTTCTAATTACAGTAAATACATATTCAGAGGTGAAAACCTTTAAAACTGACAAGGTTGAGATTATAGACGGTTTCATCATGCCCGAGATCACAGCTGACACAAATGACTCAATGGTTTGTCATTATAGCAAAGCAGCAGAACATGGGGGGCGCATTGAGTTTCACCAAGGGGTTCTCAGTCATACTAGCTACAACTCTGATGGCGATGATATTTTTATGGGTTCTCGCAATAAGGTTTCAATACGACCAGGATCTGAGTCCACGGCATACTATAATATTCCAGATTATATTTTAGTATCCAAGGGCAACGAAGTGGGAAGTGTTTACCTTCTTAGTGATGAAACCAGTAATGAGGAGCTGCTGACTTTTAAAGATATTAATGATAAGCAGTACTCTGTAAAGCTGAGTTCTCCTTATTTCAATACTATGGCTATAATATTTTTATGTGAAGTTAATGGTGAGCTTTTCCATTAAAAATATCTAAGCCTTTTAAAACTATAGAATATAATATTTGCTACCAACATACATACTCCCACCTCAAATTTTACAATTTAAATAATCAGTACAAATTTTATGAAGAGCTTCTCTTGAACTATTAAATGCCGATATTATAGACCCCCCTTTTTTTCCCGAAGCCAGGTCTCCAACCAAAAAGAGGCCCTTAATGGATGTTTCGTGGTCTTCAGTGAGTTGGGGTTGGTCGCCTATATACTCTATGCCTATATATTTTAAAAAGTTTGCTGGAGTAGTGCCACCTAAAGCATAGACGATGTGATCAACACTTACAGCTTCAATATTATCTTCTTTGAAAGTGATCTTTACCTTACTTTCATCAAGGGCCAGCTCATCAACATTACTACTTAATATAAGTTGTACTTTATTTTGATTTCCAAGCTCCAATAAGCTTTTATTATTAATCGGATTCATTCTTTTAAATTCTGGCTGACGATAAGAAAAGAAAACTTTTGCATTTTCTTGTACAAGATACTGTGCATACTCAGAAGCACTATCACCACCACCAACTACAAGAATAGAGCTGTTTCTTAATTCATCACTATTTACGTCATAATGAATCTTCTTTTTAATGGAACTGGGAATTTTATAGTCTGGTTTATTTGGTCTACCAAAAATACCAATGGCTATCACGCACACTTTAGCTTTTAAAACACCACATGAAGTTTCGATTAAAAAGGTATCATCTTCTTTTTTTATTTGAGTCACACCACAACCGTAATTAACCGTAATGTTGTGGTCAGAAATAGCCTTATCCAAGTAGCTCAGCGCATCTATCTTGGAGGTATCATCTATGCACATCACCCCATAACAAACAGCCGCTGCCCCTTTATAGTTTGCCGTGACTTCTTTGGACTCAGGGTAAAACTTTCGAATAGTAAAACTATGCTCTTTAGCTTTCTCTAAAACTAAAACTTTATTAGAAGCAACTCCAGAGCTAATAGCTTCAGCAGCCATGCTAATTCCGGCTGGTCCGGCACCAATTACGATTAAATCAAACATAAAACACCCTTTACAAAATATTCTTCTTTAATAATCCTAATGTTTATTTATATTTAGCAAAAGTCCAGAAATAATAATATCGCAGCTCATTCTTTTGATCATTACCAATTATTCCCTAAATCACTCTTGTTTTGGCTAAAAAATCTTATTTAAAGAACAAGACGCCAAAGAATATGATCTATCATTCCGTCATCTAGTTGTTCTACATTCTTGAGCGTGTCTATTTTGAGAAAATTAAATTTTAGAGGGAGGCTCTGCGAACGTACATTTGTAGTGGCTGTGGATAACTCCAGCTCATGTAAACGTAATCTCTCTTTTGCATAATGAATCATAAAAGGGAACCTGATGTTCCCTTTTTTTATAACAAATAATGTGTATTTTCTAAGCTGTGTATTACCCTTGTACCATTCGCCTTGAAAACTACTTACCATTAAGAACTCAATGAGCCACTATATAAACCTAATTAACCAGCCATTATATATTGAATATCAAATATTGTGAAGTCAGTGGAGTACTCTGGAAAGTACACTTCTCCTTGTAAAATATGAGCGCTTTCAGTACCGTCATCATATGTTAAAGAGCCAAAAGTACATTTAAGGGTCTTACCATCATTTCCATTTTTTAAACAAGATAATGTAATTAAGTGTGATGAATTAGATCTAAGACTTGCAGCGTACTCCTCCTCAAGGATTTCACTTAGGGTCACTTCACCATTCACTGATTGCTTATGGGCCACAGATGAATTGATGAACGCTTGTATAATAGCTACCTGAGTTTTGGAATTAAGGTAAGCTGTGTTCGGTGAATCAGCGGCAAATATGCTGAAAGCGTAACATGAAATCAATAGGCCAATAATTTTTTTCATAAAAGTTCTCCCCTTAAGGTTGTTAGTTTTCATTAGACTTACAGGCTGATATCAATGAGAGCAAAAATTATTATGAAATTAAGATTAAAATGAAATAATTTCTTAAAATCACACAAGAATAGATACTTTGTAGTACTTCAAGCACATACTTAAACAGAATTTTCTCTATGCATCTTAGTGATTATTCGATCAAAGGAGTTTGCAAAACGAGCTTTATCCTTAGGGCCTAATGGGGCTGGGCCTCCTGTAACCACACCGGTATCGCGTAACCCCTGCATAAAATCTCGGGTTGATAAACGCTCCCCCACATTATCTTCCGTATAAAGCTCACCTCTGGGGTTTATGGCCAAAGCTCCCTTTTCTACTATTAGAGCTGCCAAAGGGATATCCGCGGTAATGACTAAGTCTGTTTTAGAAACGTGTTCCACAATATATTGATCTGCCACATCAGCTCCTTTTTCTACCTGTACCGAAGTAATTAAAGGGTCCTGTGGCACTGACATATAACCATTGGCCACCAAACAAACAGGTACAGAGAGCCGCTTAGAAGCTTTAAAAACCACCTCTTTAATGATTTTGGGACATGCATCAGCGTCTATCCAAATTTTCATATATATACCTTTCTGAACCTGGCATTAAATAAAAAATGAGAGATGATTCATCTCTCATTTTACTATGAACAATTGTAATCTAAAAAATAAATCTACTCACATTTGCTGCTTCCGCAATCTAAACACACAAAGCAGCCCTCTTGAAGCTTAACATTCTTACTTGTACATTCAGTACACTTCATTGAAATCACTTCCGAAACATACTTCTTTAATGTTCGTGCGATAGCTTTAGAAAAAGATGTAATGTTGCCTTCGCTTTTCACCAGCTGAGAAACAATAAACTCAATATCAGCTCCATGCCTTAAAGATGTGGAAATCAGCCGTGTTAATGCCTCTTGCTCATCAGACTCGAATAAGGACTGAATATCTGTTAATACCCAACCGTCCTCTGTTTCTAAGTTATATCCAGACTTAGCCTTAACCATGGATCCACTTTTTAACTTTGTGGGGAGATGTAACTTTGATTGTCTTAATGCAAATACCTCATAAGGGTCCTCATCTAAAAGGCCAACAATCACAATCCATTTTTCTCCGCCTGAAGTTATATGATGAATATCACATGGCATTGTTTGGGGACGCTTTGCGGCCTTGGTTCGAGGAATTCCCTTAGCTAATTCAGTATTATTCTCACCAGACAGGACAGCCAACATGGTACCCTCTCTATATGAGGTGCAACCTTTAATTGTACCTGTTTTATAGGCTTCCAAATATAATCTTTTAAAATCTTCATAAGGATAGTCCTCAGGAATATTTACGGTTTTCGACATCGCTGCGTCTACATATTTTGAAAACACACCCATGGTTTTAATATGATCATCAATATTTAAACCATAAGTGGTGGCTGCCCATTCTGCATCTGGCTCCCAGGAATTATTTTCTTCATGGTACCGTACTGCATAATCGCGCACTCTGGATTCTTTTAACAAACCCCTTGATGCATCAAACTTCCAAGTTTCATTATTAAACTTTGTGACTAAAACACTTTCATCACCCTCTTTGCCCCATTCCCAATGAGTCTCAGGACCTTTTACCGAACAGCTCTTAGCTTCCCAGTTAATATCAGTGGGTACACCTAAACCTTCTGGCGGGTAAGGCTGCATAGATGTTCTAATATAGTCAGACATAAATAAAGGCTCTAGGCCACCAGAAACATTGTTAGATAAAACAGAACTGTTGCCTGTGGGTTGAATAGATAACAAATGGCTATTTCTAATTCCATTTTCTTTGATCATTTCACGAACTTCTTCGTCTAAATTCTTAACAAATTCTCCGCCCAAATAAGCTTCTTTATCAAAAATCTCAAACACACCTTTTTCTTTCGCTAATTCCGAAGATGTTCTGTACGCCTGATTCATAATAAATTGGCATAGTTTTTCTGTAAGCTTTAATGCACTTTCTGACCCATACCTTTGTTTCATCATCATTAAAGCCGAACCGTAACCAAGAACTCCCAGGCCAATACGACGCTTTGCTATTAAGTTTTCCTTTTGCTCCACCAATGGAACTTGAGTTCTATCGTTAACATTATCCATAAATCGAACTGCAGATACAATGACATCTTTAAGCTTATCAAAATCCCAAGTTTGATTTTTAGTATCCACAAACTGAGTTAAGTTAATAGAGCCCAATAAACAACTACCACCCACGGGTAACACCTGCTCGCCACAAGGGTTCGTGGCATTAATGTGCTCGGCGTAATAGAGATTATTCAGTTTATTTATGGTGTCATCAAACAAAATACCTGGCTCATTACGATTATAAGTAGACTTCATAATCAGATCCCAAAGCTCCACTGCGGAGTTGTAGGCTTTGTACACTTTGACAGGGTAGCCATTAGCTTTCCACTTCTTTATGCTACCATCCCAGTATTTTTGATATTCCTCTTTAACTAATTCAAAGTCAGGAAATTCTAAGTTCCACGGCTCTTTATTTTCAACAGCAGTCATAAATGCATCTGAAACTAAAACCGACATATTAAATTTTGTTAATCGTCCAGGAGTTTGCTTGGCTGTAATAAACTCTTCTATATCCGGGTGAAAAACAGACATGGTGACCATCTGAGCCCCTTTTCTAATTTTCTTTTTTCCTTTATTATCTTTTTTCTTAAACCCACTACCAGCAGTAATCACAGCACTCTGAGTGTCCCACATCTCCAAAAGCTTTACTGCACCTGGTGAGTCACCACCAATACCTTGAACAAAAGCACCACGTGGTCGCATGACGTCTGCACAGAAGCCATAGCCGCCTTCAGATTTTAATATAAGAGCCTGGCGACGAAGCTCGTCCATAATGCTTTCCATGGAGTCTTGATTTTCGCCTCTAAAGCCACTAACAAAACAATTAATATAAGTGGTTCCCTTTAAATTAGTACCCGCATTTGAGGTTATTCTTCCTCCTGGCACAAATTTAAAATCTTCCAGTATATGTAGAAATCTCTTAGCCCAATAAGCTCGAACCTCTTCTTTTTCCACAGAAGCGATGTCCTTAGCTATAGCTAAATGTCTGTCGTTTATATCATTTTCGTTTTCGTATTTATAAGTCATATCGAAAACTTCTTTAGAAAAATCATCAGTAAATTGAGTGTTAGGCTTAGCTAACTCCTCTAGCGTCGCCACATTATCACGCACTTTTTTCAATTCGCTCTTTCCCATATCCGAGATGCTGCTTTCATTCCCACCAACTTTTGGTGCCAAAAACTCTGGGCTTGTGTTTATTCTTTTATCATCAATGATAGTTGTTTCTGTCTCCATGACGTCTCCTTCGCTGTATCTCCGACCATCTTCTGGCCTATATTGTCATTGCCTATATTATAAATCATCCTTGATTTGCATAAATTTTAGATAATTTAATGAAAAATAGCCCCTGCATATAGTGATTGCTGTTTTCGTAAACACTATATATAGCGGCATACTTAAACGATAAGAAATCTTGGATAAAGAGTCAACGAGGGCTTTTTAAATTAATTTAATTAAACATGTTTAAAAAAATATTTTTAAAAAAACCCTGTAAATAAAGGAGTTAACTCATAACAGTGGGTGTTAGTTAGAACCGCACCGAATAATTTTGACCATTGGAACTTGACCAAAGTACTGTGTCTTATTCTCAGGCACACAAAACACTCACCTAAACTGGACAAGCACAACATATTTTAGAGTCAATCTGACTTAATAAAATCGCACCATCAAATCTCTCTTAGTACCCATGATCTCTAGTCACAAAGCTAGTTTAAAATAAACTGAGCAATTAAGTACTTTCTCTTTTCATCAAAATTTTAGATAATCATAATAACAAACTAAGGTAGTTGGGGTTCCGGTTGTCAAAATTAATAATTGCCATATTTTTTTTAAAACTCTTTGTTACTACACCTGCCTTTGCACAAGTAGTTCGATCAAATCTATCCGTAAAGTTTAATAACCAAAACTGGTACCCCTTAACCTTACAAGAAATGGAAAAAGCATCTGTCGATACAGCTCTAGCTGAAATTGCAAAAGCCGGAGTATTTAAGCTCAACGTCAAAAATAAAGTGATCCAAAAAACAAAAAGTATTGTTTCCATTGAAATCTCTCTTGTTGAGGCTGCTTCCTCCGTAAAAGTGACTGTACGCATATCTAGCCCTAAAAAACCAGAGGTGGTGGCCACCGCTTCGGGATCCATAAAAGACAAAAAGTTCCAAGGAATTTTTAAAGAGTTTGAAAATGTTGGCCGATCCGCAGGAAAAAAAGCACGCAAGCTTATTTCAATTCATTATGCGGCACACTCAAAAACAGCTGTTCCTTCTGGTATAATTACTAGTTCAAAAAAACTAGTAACTAGTAATTTACACCCCTGGGTTATGTCCTTTAAGAATGCTCAAAAACTAAAAGAAAACTATGAATTTTCAAAAAGTAAAACTGAGCTTAAAAAACTCTACGCAAAAGTAAAGAAAAATAAGGATTGGGAAATCGCCGTACATCAGGAACTCTTTTTTGACTTACCTAATTTTGAGGCGCAATACCTTCTCACCATAGCATCCGGAAATGTACAGGCCCCTGATTATAAAGCGCAAATTTATAAAATAAAAGAACTTTATAAGTACATTATTGAAAATAATCCATCTCACCCTATACGAGTGCAGCAAGCAAAATCAAGTATCGATAGCTTAAGTACACAAAAACGCTATGTTGGCTTAGCACAAACAGCACAGGCTAAAACTTACTTTGCTCAAGCTTCTATTCAGTACATACAATATGTGTCTATGTACGGTGAAGACCCTGGCGGTAGTAAATATATGAAGCGCAAATTAAAGGGAAAAAGTTTTATCCAATACATCTTAGAAGATGTATACCCAGAAAGCAAAGTTACGGTGATTCAATTTAATAAAAATTCTGGAGAAGTCACTTATAGAGTCAAATCCAAATACGGCGCAGGCAATCACAAGGTATCTGGTAATCTTGTTAAGCGACATAGAATTCATGAAATAAAAATAGAGATGGAGTAGACATTTAAAACTGTTTAAAATATATCAGTCTTCCATTCTCCATCTAGTTCTCCACGACTCACTTCAAATGAGATTCTGCCAATTTCTCGGCCACGCAGAGTTTCTATAAGTACTTGCCACTCCCCTTCTGTTGCTTTAGATTTTTTGGAGTAGGCCCTAAAGCCCTGATCTCGACCACCATTAATTTTAATTTGAATACGATCTGCTGTCATCCAACCATTATTTGCAGTTTTATATCGCCAATGAAATACCACATGATCATCAAAGTTTGACGGAGAAAAAACACTGGCAAAGCAATACAAACTACCATCTTTTGCAAAAACAAAGTCCTGTGCACCGTCTTGCCAGAACTTCCACCAATCACGCTGGTAGGAAAAATAATAAGAATCTTTTTTCTGCTCTAACTTATGATAAATACCAATTTTATTTACATATAAGGGCACAGGTGGAATAAAATGAGCCACATACAATAAAACAAAGACCACTAAAAATATTAGGTTTGGTTTTAAAACATTACTTTTAAACTCAAATTGTGGAATCCATTTTTTATAGGACCACCTGTGGGCGAACAACAAACCTGTAAACAGCATAACTGTTAAAATAAAACTAATTATTCCTATGTTTTTTAAAATTATTGGAACAAAATAAAGCAAAAAAGAAAGGGCGCAAAAGTAAAATAATATAAATTTTAAAACTATAGAACTTTTGCGCAATTGTTTTGTTTCGTTCGCTAAAAGAGCCAGCACCAACAAAGCTAAAATAAAAAATGAAGCCCAAAAAGATGAGCTTTTAAAATAAAAAATCAAATAAGAACTAAAAAGACTCCCCATTAAAAAATGAACAGCCTCATCCTTATAGCTATACGCCTTCATCCACTTTTCGGGGATTTGGTATTCTGTGTGTTCAGCAAAAAGGCTATAACTTAATAATACAAATATTAGGATAATATACAAAAATTGAACAGCAAGGTTGGCCATGGAGTCGATGCGACCTAAGGTAAAAAGGTCAAAAACAAACCCAACAATAAAAGATGCTGCAGGTACCCACTTTTTGTGATGCGAGTATAATTCTTTAGCTAAAGCTACTTTTTCAGAATTTATCAAAATACAAGACCCCCTCATAAAGCTGCTATTTTACAAGTTCACTTCCTATAGGCCTACCTTGACCACCAGCTGTTTACTTTAAATTACTTAACTCTACGATAAGTTGGTTTTTGCCGTTCTCTGAGTATACCCTAATAATGGCGTGCAAAATTGGGACATACTCAAACAATAAAATTCTATACGCTCTTTCCACTGTACAAATCCATTATACTTCCACTAACTATACTAGTATAGATATAAATTGTAGACAAATCTGTTAATTATACTCATGCTAGTATAATATGAAGAATAAAAGCAATTTAGCAATGACCATAGCATAAAGAAGGAAAGAGCTTGGCTACACCAAGGAAGAATTTGCCTTAAGAGTAGGGGGAAGCCTGAGTTTCCTTAGAAACCTGGAGCAAGGTAAAAATAATTTTATGCTAGACAAAGCACAAGAAGTCCTTAGTTTCCTAGGCATGAAACTTGTACCCAGGGTCTCCCAACAATGAAAATAAAAGAGGCCAATGTTTATTTTAAAGAAGAACTTGCCGGGGCCATATAAGAAACTCCCGAAGGAGATTATACATTTGTTTACAATTCAGAATATCAAATTTCGGTAACTTCAAAAAATCCTCGGACATTTTAACGTTACAAAGCACTGGTTTCTATCATGAAAAATGTTCTAAAATTATACCTAGTTCACTCCCTCCTCCTCCTCAACCAAACCTGAACGAAAAAAATCTAAAACATTAGTCTAATCCTCTGAAAAAATTAAGCTAGAGCTTCCGTAAACAAGGTTTAGTCACAGACTAATTGACTATCCTGAACAAAATGTATCTAATATTTACTATGCCATTAAGGATAAAAAAATGACGACTCAAACAGATAAAATTAAAATTTTAATTAGCTATTTAGACACACTCAAAGACAGCTCCAACACCTTGCAACATTCCCTAAAACAATGTGAACCCTTACTAGATAAAAGTCACTACAGTATAGAAGATTTAGATAAACTTGAAGCTCTTACCTCCAGGTACTCACGAGTGAGCGACATACTCATTCAAAAAGTCTTTCGAGCTATAGATCAAATTGAGCTTGTTGCTGAAGGATCAATTATTGATTCTATCAATAGAGCCGCCAAACGAAAACTAATTTCTTCTACTGATGATTTCATAAATATTCGAGAACTTAGAAATACCATTTCTCATGAATATAAAGAAGAAGGTCTTAATGAGATTTTTAAAATTTGTATTCGATACACACCTAAGGTCCTTTTATCCATAGAAAATACTTTTAAATATTGTAAAGAAAAATATGAGACTCTCTAGAAATGAAGTGCAATTAATAACTCAAGTCATCCATGAAAAAGATAAAAATGCACTGATTTATTTATTTGGCTCGAGAACTGATAATAAAAAATCAGGTGGCGACATTGATCTTATAGTCCTTAGTGAAACTCTAGGGCTCGAAGACAAGCTAAATATTTTAGGAACAATTAAGAAAACAATAGGTGACCAAAAAATTGATATGATCTTAACAAACTTAGAGAAATCAAAAAGTGATCCATTTATTTCTTTTAATTTAAAAACGGCACAGGCTTTATAAGTTTTTACTGCGCCTTTGTTTTAAAAATTAACTGTCCTAGAGTTAGAATCCATTTTAAAATAAAATCAAAATTATAAGCCATTCTTTTAGACCTTGAGTAACTCTTTTTTAGCACTTGGATCTCAAGATACTCAATTTGCAAAAACATTACCTCCATAAATTATACTAGTATGAATATAATTTATGGATAGTGGATAGTGGATAGTGGATATAATTATACTCATACTAGCATAATATGAAGAGCAAACACAAAATAGAACCCAACATAGCAAAACTTAGTTTTTCATCGCGTCAACCATTATTAATTTGACAGCGTATTACTAGCAATTCCCTTGCTCAACACCTAGCTCCAACCCATCTATTTAATGTATCAATTTTTCCTTAAGCTGCTCTTTCCGGCAATTAATTTACTAAATATGTTCCCGGGGACAGTAAACCATTCAACGCAGCACCTGCACGATCCTTGTGTGTAAAATATCAATTCTAAAACCCATGATATAAAGATTTTAATGAACATCAACCTATGCCAAATCACCTTGAACTTCCAATTATTAATATGGCCAATTACAAAAAAAAGGATCGCCCCATGTACCACAACCTTCAGGCCGCTAAAAAACAAATGACTAATAAAGACTTTGCTCATATTAACCAACAGGCCCTTAATGCTGTTAAAACTTTAAAAAATGCTGAGTATGATTTAGTTAAGATTTTACAAAAAGTGGATGAGAAAAAAGTTTATGCTTATTATGGCTTTCGCAGCTTATTTCAATATGCTCTTTCGGCCCTACACCTCACAGAAGCACAGGCCTATAGTTATATTAGTGTGGCGCGAAAATCTCAACAATGCCCGGCTCTTGATGAAGCTTTAAAAAATAAAGAAGTATCGGTTTCAAAACTAAAACAGGTGATTGCTCAAATCACCCCATCTAATCAAACAGAATGGATAGACCGGGTGAAAACAATGAGCAAACGTGAGCTTGAAAATATTGTGGCCAAATCCAATCCACATATTCGCATCCCCGAGCAGGCTCGTATGGTGGCTGAAAACCTAATTCATTTACAAATGCCTATTAGTGAAACTCGTTTTAAAAGGTTTCAGCGTGTTAACGAACTCCTTTGTCAAAAAACAAATAAAGTTATTAAAATGCAAGATGTTATAGAGCAACTTTGTGATTTTTATATTGAAAAGAACGACCCTTTGAAAAATGCGGAACGGGCACAAATGCGAGAAGATAAAAAATTGAAAAGCTTAATTATTCCAAATACTGAAAGTACTAAGGTGGTTGGTAACACTACAAAAACAGAGTTTTCAAAATATACAGCGACAATGGACAACTCTGAGAATGCAGACCTTACACAAAGTACAGACAAGATAGAAAATACTGAAAACACAGAACTTGCTCAAAATATTGAGATAGAACGCAACATTCAGAATAAAATGAATATTACGAATTCTACTGCAAATAAAATATATCCAGCATCGTTGTTCCCAAACTGTCCCCGGGGAGAGTCCACTTTAGAATCACTTAGCATTTTAAATGTTTCTAAACTCTCTGAGGGAAACCTTTCTTCACACTGCCTGTTCAAAAAATCCAATATAAAAAAAGTTCACTTAACTCCAAACAAAAATCGAACTGCAATACCTGCAAGGATACGAAATCAAGTGTATCTGCGGGATCAAGGTTGCTGCCAGTTTCTAGATTCTAATGGTGAAAAGTGTAAGGAGAGGCGATGGCTTGATTACCATCATAAAGTGCCTGTTAGCCAAGGGGGTCAACACACCTTAGAAAACTTAAGCCTTCTTTGTCGGGGCCATCATCGTAGCTTACATTTTGTTTCATAATCACCAGGTTCTCTTTTTTCCGAGTGCGATCTTCGTCAAATGTATTTAGACTAGAACTTCCTTATGCAAACACAGGGAAGCTCTTTAACTCAATTTCACTCGCCCACACATCCGCTCATTCGCCCTGCAGCACAAAGAGCGCTGTATGTTGAGGACCCATTAGAAAAATTGGAAGTACAAAGTGCACAAGCAATGCCCCCATCAGGCGCAATACCGGATGAGGTTACGGCTCTATTTACAGTTGCTGAGGATGTTGTTATAGGAGGAATACCCCCTGTATTTATGGTCGTGTTCTGAACCTCAGTTGCTGCGATGTCAAAAGTTCCCGAAACCACGTCAAGCTTTTCTAATTCCTTACATTTTGGATCTGTGGGAAATTGAACACAAGATGCCTGCAGTGCCAAACAAGATTCAGATTCTGCCAAGGCACAAGCTCCCGAATACACACCACTACCTGATGTACCCGCATAACTATTATCTGCACATGAAGGTGACTTAGCAGTTCCCGGCTGACTACAGTACTTATGACTTTCCATAAGTTCACAAAAAGAAGAACCCGATCCAACAGTGGCCACAGTTGTATTAAACCCACAATAAGAAGTGGCAAAAGAAGCACAACCACCAAGGGAGGGATCAATATTACAGGTATCAATATACATATCCGTACACCCTGGTTTAGTCACAGTGGATTCAAGGTTACGATCTTTATCACAAGTGGAAGCTGCCTTATCTGTATCATTTTTTTTACGATAATCATGTAGAGCTTTAATAGCCATCGCACCAATAGCGAACGCACCTATTTTCTTCCCAGTGCTCCATTTTTCATTTTTGCCATTCGACTTCCCTCCAGAATCTATTAGGCCTGCCTCTGCAATTAAAGTCTTAAAATAGCTATCCTTACCAACAATGTAGTCCAAAGCAGCATTTGATGCATCTTTAGCATATGACTCACACTTATCTGCAAATGGTTGTATCTTTGGCTTCTCAAATCTGTTATTATCAACCTTCATTTGGGTGTAAGTAGCATCTTCCAAAAAAGTTAGTACCTCAGCACAGTCATTTACGCATTGTGTGTGCATATCTGAACAATCCCTTGCAATTGCCTCACTTGAGTTTGTAAATTTCCCTGAAAGCTCTTCATTTTTCTTTAAAGCATCATTCAACTCATTTTGTGAAACTTTAGAGTTTTCGCTAAACCCCATATTGAGTAATAAATCATTTGCTGCATTTTTTTTAGCCTGAAAACAAATGTTGTTTTCATTTAAAATTGTAAATTGTTTTTTACAAGTATCAAACCTAACCTGGTTGACCTTAAATTCACCACCAAAAGCCCCACCAAAATAACCGATCACTAACACACTTAAAAAATAAGTTCTAAAATTGAACATACTTATCCCCCTGTTTATATAGCTCTATCGGATCTATGTGAGACGAACTTTAGTCATTTTGAGACATTTTCGTAAGAAATCGTAACTTATTGAGATTAGGGCCGTTCTTTAGACCAGAGGCGTGTGTTGCTGTAATTTCTGTCCCTTTCACTCAAGTGTCCTCTTTGCTTGGTGCAAGGCTCCGTTTCCGGGTTGCGGTGCGGCCCGGAAAAGGAACCTGGCACGCAGACTGAGAATGAGATAGTCTTTTGGCTGTTTCTAAGGAGGAGCCATTAATAAACAACTCAAATCTGCCTTACTAGGATCTCTATTATTACATATTGTAGTGACTTTGTGGCTAGCTAATAAGAAACCTATACAGCCCGAGCTATCCTCTCTTGCTTCAGAAGAAATTAGTTTTGATGTTATGGAAAAAGCTAACTCGCTGAATCCACCCAGCTCCCCTAAAAAAAGTGACACTAAAATTAGAGACCATAAAATTTCTCACATACAACCCAAACAAACCACCAACTCCTCTTTATCTACAGATACATCTGCACCTGCAATCCCAATCAAAGATCTCTTGCCCAATCTGTCCACACCAGTGGATGTACCTCAACAGGAACAAGTTATTTCTAAAGATCAATCTTGGCGGACCAGTGCTATTAGAAATGATAAATATGGATCTCATGGAGTCTTTGGTGTCATGCAGTCCATGGGTGTGGAGGAGTATGCCCCTGCTATCCCTTATTTTGCTGCTCTTTGGAAAAAAATAAATGAAAAGGTGGACTACCCTAAAGATTTTAAAAATAAACGTATCTCTGGAATAGTTAACATCCATTTAGAGTTGGATGAAAAAGGTGTGTTTTCAGGGGATTTCATTGAAATTGGTGGTGATGATAATTTATTAAAAACTTATGTAGCAGCCCTACTTATTCATAATTTAAAAGACCCTCTACCAAAATCCTTTTGGCTAAAATCGAGAAAAAGCCTCACTGTTATGCTTTCTTTTCGATTTAAAACATTTAGCGATCCTGAGAAATTTGTACGGCCTAAAGGCTTTCATCTAAAAAATATTTTATCTTTTCACAGAGAAGAGTTTGTGGACAATCGCGTGAACCAAGTGGTGCATGAAGCTTGGAATCATTATGTGCCCCCCATCGTGCCTATTCCCGGAGGCTTTATTATCGACTTTGTGCGTGCTTACCAACTGATTGCAAATATTGGTGAACCCACAGAGTCTGAGCTCAGAGACCAGCGCTTAAAACAATTAAAACTAGAACTCAAAAATGCCATAAAAAACCGAATTTAGCCAAAACCCAGTTTAGCAAACTTTACCTAAAAGCAATACCTATATTTATAACAAGGGATAACTACATCTCCTTTATTAAAAACCCTGAAGATTTTTTTTACAAAATTAAGTTAACTAAATAAGACTTTAGTATTCAGTCTCGTTTTAGCAGAAGACACACCAAGCTCTGTCTTATCTCGCCAAAGGCTTAATAACCTGAACTTCAATGCTTTTTACGTTTTCAAATAAATCTACACTTTTAAATGAAACAATGGAGTTACTGGAAAATTCAAAATCCCCTTCTGCCACTTCTCTGGATGTGCCATCATAGTAATTAAAAATTACAGTGTATATTCGATCTGTTCCCGGAATATAATCCACAACATAACTTCTTCCCACGTCACGAACAATAAGATCAAAAACAAATTCTAAAGCTGGTGAGTAGTCCTCTGCGCAGTTAGAAAATAATTGGCCATTACTCCCTAGAGAATCAATCAGTGTTTTGTGCTTAACTCCATAAGGATTTATTCCTCCTGGCAAACAACTCTCATCACCAGGGATGTTAACAAAGGAAGCTAAGAAATATCCAGTATTCAAATCATTAAAAGCAGATTGCACAGATGAAATTACCGGAGAGTTCTCCACATCTCTAATATGGTTTACTACCTCAGTATTTGAATAAACAAGATCAGCATGTTCATTAATAATATCTGGTGTAGCCACTGTCATGACACCTTGATCATCATGCTTACAACTTGTGGTTTCCACACTGTAGTTTGAGTAACTGGCATTGCAGGTATTTAAAAAAGACGACCCTGTATCACAAGCTTGCTCGCCAGACACAGATGCCTGGTCACAAGCGCTTGGAGTGACTTTTTCTATGCGGTACTCACAGGTACCATCAACCATTTCTTTATAATAAGTTAAATGCCTATCTCTCACTCGATCTAGCTCTACCTGTGTACAAGCTTGCCAAGAGCCATTTGCATTTGCTGCTGTAGAGTCAGGGCCAACTTCCAAAGTATCTTCGGGTAAAATATAATGAAAGTTTTTATTCTTGTCACTGGATGCCCAATCTGTACGAGTTCTCAAACTACTTTCGTAAGCTCTCACTTCGCAAGAAGCAAATTCATCAAGGCCCCTAGATTTCCATCTATTATTTGAAATGATTTTAAGTTTATCTGCTTCTGTACAAGGACGGTTAACGCTAGGATCTAAACCCTTGGCCTCAAATTCTGGCCAACGTGTGACTAAGTTGTTCTCACTATCAAATACAGGATACGCAACATTAAAGGTACTATAAGAGCTATCATTTTTTGCGGTACAAGAAACCACTTCACATTGAACATTAATTTTATTTGTGGCTGTAATTAACTGCTCATGGTTATCTAAATAATCAATGTCATCACTTGTACACACATCACCCATAGCAATATTATCACAAGATTCATAAGTAACAGTTCTGCTTCTATTTTCATATTCTTGCTCACAACTATAATGACAGCTGCCTGGAACCATTTCTGATAATTCAGCATCTAAAGCTAAGTTATCACCACAATCATATTCCTCACCGGAAACCATGGATTGATCACTACATTGCCCCAGTATAGAAGGTGACACTGATTCTGAAATCACATTTGATGGTTTATTCGTACAAATAACTTCACAACTATCTGGCACAAGAGTGCCACCATCCATACCTGGGCTAGTGTTGGCAAAATTAATATCTACAGTACTACACACCCGCTTGCTAATGTCCGTGGGTGGTGAAGAGTTTTGGCAATCACCAGAGGCATTTTGCACATAAGTAATACTTATTGGCACTACAGATTCCGAGGGGATTCCATCCACATAAGTAACAACTTTTTTAGAAAAACTTATAGATTGATCATGTTTTTTTAAGCGATAGGAAGCTGATTGACTATAGCTATTCCAAGAGCCTTTAAACTTATAATTATAGCCTTCATTATTAAATTTAAATCGAGCATTTTCACGGTAGTATCGCGTTTTAAACTGAATTTTCTTTTTAAGCCTTGGTTTAAAATTTGCGTGATAATTAAATTTACAATTCGCTCCACTTGTACATAAGGCATCCTCACTCTGATTACCTATGGTTTCAATATTTAAAACTTTATCATAGTTACGAATTTCAGATCCTAAACAACTATCCACTGTGGTCTGATCATCCTCGTTAGAAGCAATGATAAAAGCTTGATACTCTCCTTCTTTTACATTGTCTTTTAAGGATCTCAATAAAGTACAAAAGGGTTGCTCTTTATTAGACCCATTCACACCTATGGCCACAACAGAGGCATTGAAACTATTTTTAAACTGAGAAAAATTACTATCAGACATGCTAGAGCTAAAATCAAGATGGCTACCTGAGGTAGTAAAGGGTTGTGCCAGTATATGCTCTTGGGAAATACTGTACGCTCCGCCCAGGGGCACAAGTTCCATAATCTGTGCTTCATTAACATATTCAATTTTCTGATCAACACCTTCAGCATCTTTATAATTTAAAAATGCTTTAGAAACCACAGAGGATTTCTCTCCTAAGTCATCTTGAGTGGTTGTAAAAATTTTTACTTGCCCACTAAAGCCTTTTAATTTATCAGCAACACCAGTAAAAGCAGCGCCCATTTGATTTTGAATTAATTGCATACTTTGAGAGTTATCGATAATTGTAGTTAAGTTAATCTTTGGTCTAAACTCAGACCTATTTGGATCGAATTTATAAACTACCAGCTCGGCAGCACCTAGCTTAACTGCAGCTAAGTCATCAGCTTCACTAAACTGAACATCAGAGCAATTTTGGAACGTTAATAAAACGCCCATTAAAATTCCCATTAAAATAATTAAAGCATTTTGCCTTCTCATTACGTACCTCTTACGATCTACTTATCTGCACTTTAGTACTATTTTGTGACTTTTTTTCAAATTTATCTAGAAATAAGTCATGTATTATTTTGAAACTCAATCTAAGCACATCTAAAGAAATTGTTGTTTCAACATGGAACACCCTTAGATAAGCTAAGGTTTTTAAAAAAATATATTTTGAAAATATACCGAACCAGACCGAGTCATCAGTACAGATAAGCACACATGGATTTAGCTTTATTTTTAAGAAAAAATTATTACTGAAACACTAAAATCTTTTATTTTTTATAATATTGTTTAAAACGCTAAGCGCTCTGAAGGAGCGAGGGCAGGAGCCCGAGTTTTAAATAATGAGAGCCAGGAAGGCTCACTGTTTGCTTGAAATACTTAACTCTAAACTACCCATGTCTCTCACAAAAAAATAATAGACCTTGAATGGAATGGATAGAGTATCCATTAAAACACTCTATCCCATATACGACTAAAAACTAGAAATCATCAATTGTACATCTCATATTAACACCATAAAAGGCACTTACATTTCTCACATCAGTTTCTGAAATAGTTTTTACCTGATGACCCATCTCATCTGAGTTTTTACGTTTGTTCAACTTGAATGCATTTAAAGTCTTGTAAATATAGTTGGGCTTTTGACCATAAAGTGTTGGCACTTCTAATCCAGGAATCCATGCATGGTGACACTTTTTACAAGATTGAGAAATTCTCTCTCCAGCCTTTACATCCCCAGCAAAACCGGAATCTTTAGGTGGATAGTCACATGGCGATAAATTAGACAAGTATGTAGACACCAAGTCCACTTCTTTATCTGTTAAAGTTTTAGCAATTTCATTCATCTCGCCTAGCATAATATGGTCATTACGCTCTCCGGACTGGAAGTCTTGTAATTGCTTAACAATATATTCTTTTTTCTGCCCATAAAGAACTGGTGAATCCAAGTCTGTAGAAACAGCGCCATGACAAGAATTACAACGTTCGGTAAAAAATTCTCTTGCAAGATTTGGTTTCGCTGCAAAAGCCGAGATTGCCGATAAAAGTATAGATATTATAAGTATTTGTTTCATTTATTGCCCCCCTAAAGCTATGAAAGAAGTAGGCTACGACAGGCCATCCACAGGATCAACAAAAAACATTCTATTTTTTCTCATATGCAAAAACAAAACGGAAGAGCTTCTTAAACCAAAAGTTTCACCTCTATTTTGCTTTTATCTTAGACATAAGCTTTTACCACACTTTGAAAAAGTTACATGAATTTTTTACAATATCCATGTAAAAATTGTAATTTACTTAAAATAGTCCTATTCAGAATTTAAGCACATCTTTTTTCCATAAGACGTAAAGCCCTTATGGAACGCTACTTTGGGGAAGGTGGCTATAGAAAAGTGTAACAAATTGGAGGGGTTATGTTTTATTTCAAAAATATTTATATTTTACTTTTAGTGCTCACAATATCAGTAAATACTTATGCTGAAAATACATGCATTGCAATATTTTCAAAAACTAAAAGTGAAAAAGCTAAAAAACAAGAGCAGCTTAAGCAGTCTGACATTACTTCATATAGAGAATTAAGCTCTAGAATTAATGAACATAGCCAAAATTTATCCGAAAAAGAGACTAAAAACCTAAGTGTTTTCCTACAAGGTGTTATCTATTTTGATTACCATTTTTTAACTCCTATTTTAATAAAGAAAGCGCTAACTGGTAAAAAGGGACTTATAGACAAAGCTTACGACCTATTTAAAGAACGAGGCCGAGCCAACCCATTTGAACAATACCTCCTAGCTATTGAGATCACAAATAAGAAAAAATTTATGGCTACAAAACAAAACCTAATTCAATCACACAAATCACTTATGGCAAAAAATATTGATGGCATGCCTAAAAGCCAACTGGGAAAATTTAGAAATTATGATATTATTGGATATGTTGATAAAATCTGGGCTCTTCCTCAGCAACAGGTTATTAATATAACAAAAAATCCATATTTAAAATGGGTAAACACAGGAAAAAACAATGATGGATCAGCATACGGGGAGGTGTCCTACTTAAATATTAATAATTTAAATCCAAAAGTATTAAACCTCATTAAAAAAACCAAATTAAAAAATACTCTTAAAAATGTATTAGCTAATGATATCACATTAAATATCAAGGAAGCTGCTCAAATTCAGAAACAACTCGTTGAGCACCTTTTAGAGGAACGCTTAAAGCTATTTACTCAGGAAAAAGAAAAGCTTGGGCCTTTAAACAATCACAATAAAATCAAAAATTATATCTATATGGTCGCCTCTTTACAAAGAGACATTATTTCCATCCACCCCTTTGTAGATGGCAACGGCAGAACAAGTCGTTTCTTTATGAACAGCCTTTTAGTTTCAGAAGGTATTTTTCCTGCAAGAATCATGGATTTCGACTTAGACATTCAAGGCACTAAAAAGCAATGGCAAGAGGAGGTTTGGAAAGGAGTTCACGCTACCCATAAACTTCATGTTGATCTCATCAATCGTTTAGACAATGGATCTGATTTAACTGTCTCAAGCTTGTTCCCACATCTATACTTAGAAGATAAAATTTCTCTTCCTAAAAAAATTAAGGGAAAAAGAAATTTTGATTCAAAGAAAGTGAGTGCCGAATTACGCAAAGGACAATTTCTAGCTTATCTCAAACAAAAAATCAAAAAATCAAAAGCCTTTTATAATTCTATTCTTCATGACCCTGTACCTACTTTTAGAACCCTTTTTGTAGAGTTTAAAGAATTCTACAAAAACCACCATATTAAATATAAAACAGAAAATGGTTTGGAAAATTTGGAAGTAAACCTTATTTCTGATGACTTTAAAAAAGCTTTTCAAACACCAGTGGCTAAAAACAAAGAGGCTTGGCAAAATAAAATGAAGCAATGGTATTCAAAGGATCTCATTTGGCGTGGTTTAGCTAACCTAGATTACGTTGAATCCCATAGCGATCTACTTAATTACTTTAAAAACATAAACCCACATATGGTCTCCAACCGCATTTTACAAACTGGAGCCAATACAGCAAAACAACTTATGAATGAAACTTTAAAAGACTTCCGCACCTATAATGCAGATGTGATTTCTGGTAATTATGTTCAAATGGCTATGGACCACCACATGGCTGGAAAATTATACTATGATAGCTATGGTTTTTCCACATCTTATAAACAAATTGTGGGAAAAGCATTTGCTATGGGAGCTATGGTTGTGGCCGAGTACGGTGAACATACACAGCTCAAATATCAGGAACAAATTTTTATGAGGGTCAATGTGGCCGCATATAGTTCCTATAAAGATTTAAACCTATCTCGTTTAAAACAAATTAATGAAAAATTCTCTTATCAGTACCCTAGACAGAAAGAAGTCATGGGTATCGGCGCGTCTGACCCAGATTCAATAATGGTACTACACATAATAGATAAAAATGGGAACGTAGAACAAACCCTGGCTCGTGATCTACACAACCCAAATACTGTACACACCATTGATGGCGAATATGTCCCCCACCGAGACCGTTTAGACCATGAAAAAATATTAAGATCAGACAAGCTCTTTTAATGAATGTACTACTTAACTGAACACTTAATGAGATTAATGCTTTGTGAACATGATCAAGCTCTTTAAAAACCTATTCGTAAAAATTCATAAAATAATAGATGGGTCCATTAATGTACATATCATGATAAAAGTCTGTTGTTTCAAGAGATGAGTTATATGTTATATAGATGGGTCCATTTACAAATTTAAGTTTTGGAAAGCTCACCGACCTCAGCCTTTGATTATTCACAATATATATTGGGCCATTTACAAATTCCAAATTTGGAAACTCTATTGATTCTACATTTCTGTTACTAACAATATAAATTGGACCATTTATTCCCACTGAAGAATCACCAATTTCATATATTGTTCGGCTTTGAACTTGCTCAAATGTCACAGACTCTGCAAGTCCAAAATTAAAAAATACACTTAAAACTAATAATATTGATGTTTTTAAGTACATTTACACCCTCCTTTTTATTTTCAGACAGACATTTACTGACTATCTTAATTTGCACTTATAAGTGTTGTAAGATGGACCCCTCTTGTCAAGTTGGCTGAGCAATGACAAGTGTCAAAATCCCAAAATATGATCTTTAGGCTCTGAGTTATTGATATTTTAGGTTCTCAGGAATTTAAAAACAAATGTTCATGATCAAGCATTATAAAAATAGTACAAATTATTAAACTCATCCTTAAGGCAAAGGCTTTCTGTACAAATCTATTTTTCTATTATTGGGTTTTAGTCATATGTGAATATTTAGTTTTACCTAATAATCAAATCTTTGCAGGCGCGTCCTGATCTGTCAGTTTTAATTGATGAGAGGAAATAGCCACAAGTAATATTATTCTAAATATTAAATAACTAGGGCAGCTTAGTTTAAACTTTCTGATATGTAGCTAACTAAAGCTCTTCTAATGTAATTAGTTGGAGTATTTGTATTTTAAGCCCTGCCTTTTAATCAGAAAATGTCAGGTGATTTGAAGAGTACTGATTGCTCGGCATAATTCAAGTCACCTTATATTTTCTGATTAAAACGATGTGGCTAAACTACTATTTACAATCAAATTCTATTGAATAACTTGGTTTTAGGTCATTATAACTATTGTACACACTTTTAGTTGGCTTACCTTGAGCATCTATCCAGACCTGTAATATTTGTTGACTAAGACCAGTCTCGTTTAAAACTCCATTGAGGTAGGTCCACTGTAATACTTTCTTACCATCTATAGAGAGAAGGGCTTCCTCAAATTGAGTCCTTTCATTTAGAAATGCAAGTTCTAAAAAAAGCTCTTTTGTTTCAATTGCATTAGAGTCCTTATCAACTGTAAAGAAAACATTTTGTGGGTTGCCTTTCTCTGAGCATACAATATTTCCTGCATAAGCAGCTTGTGCTATGGCTAAAACAAACATAAATATCAAAGCTTTCATATTTTTTCTCCTTTTTGGTTTAAATTCACTACATTCGGATTTTAGCACAATAATCTTGTCTATTAAGAAAAACTTAGGGTACATGTAATATTAACATGAGTGGGTTCTTTGTCATAAAAGTGGGGTCCAGTTTCACTCAGATCTGCATCAAAATAAGAAAAAGACATAAAAAAAGGCGCTCAAGAGCTGGTTAAATATTGTTTCGACACAAACAAAACCA
>JABJQG010000049.1 GCA_018663505.1 Pseudobdellovibrionaceae bacterium
AAAAAGAAGTGGGTATGGATATCGAAATATGCATTATTTCAAGCTTAAAATACTCCAAATGTGCGGTTATCTAAACTCAAAGTATATTACAGATCCTCAAATGCTATAGCTTTCAGTATAAACTTAAATGCAGAAGAGACATCAAACTGTAACATCATTAGGCACTTGATCATTAATTATTGTCACTCTATACCCCCACAGTAGGTGACTCTCGCATAAGTCATTAGAAACACATAGTTTATTTTGGCCCCATAGTTGTAGTATAGATGAATTATATTAGACAATTTAACTACTCAAAGGATTTTTCTTTTGCAGATATCATTCATAAAAAAATTATTGCCTTTTTTATTAGTGATGACGGTAGAGCACGCTCAAGCTGCCAAGCAATGCTTTCAACTTTTTTCAAAGATCAATACCAATGAAAAAATTTTACCAAAGTTAAGCGCTCACTTCAGAGTCTCAAAATATATGCTTGAGTACTTAGATGACTTAGCCAGTAGGCCAATTCTTGACTCAAACTCCATAAACCAAATACGAAGTTTATTTAGTGATTTACCTGCTAAACAAGCTATGAATAAGGCTTTTCAACTATATTTGCAAAAACGACTAGCAAGAATATCTACATTAGTCCGAAGAGACATAGAGCATTGGTTTGATTACCCTGGAATTGCTGTAAAAGAAGATTGGAAACTTCTCGAACGAGGTAACTTAGTCTCTGGTCAAACTAAGTATAAATATTTACATGCAGTAAATATCGAGCATGCACCTGGCCTTAAAGATAGCCTTCATATATATAGCACTCAGGTTCATGAAGTAGAACATGTCATCGCCCATAAACTAGTTGAGTTGGAAGGAGCTAGTGATGCAAAAATTGAATCTCAAAAAACTGGAATTGCGTATGAAAAAGATGAGGGGCCTACCTCTTTCGGGCTATTAAGAGAAGCCAGTGGTATGTTAATGGAAGCTGAGTTCATATTGGCTATCCCACAAAGCTTTCGTCAAATCTACGTTAGCACTATGACTCGTAAGTTGAGAGACTCTTTTTCGAATCACTTTATACCAATGATGAATATAATGCTAACAGCAAAATCTCCTGTGGACTATGTTGAAAAAATGTGGGCTATTGATAGGTATAATCCTAAATCAGCTAAAGATGCAGACGGCTACCCACTCTGAAATTCCCAATCTATTTCCTATAAGAAACCAAGTCTACATCAAAGCCATATGCTTCAAAAGTCTCATCAGACACAAAACGTATAATCAAAGTATCACCATTAGCTATGGGCGAATATCGATCGTGTTGTTCACCACTCCATACGGCTAATCTTTTCCCTTTTCCATCAAAAAAGAAAACTCGATCATAAAGAGCTTCAATTTCAAATTTTTTAAAGTGAACAGATAAATTTTTTGCACCTTCTACATAAACTTTATATGTTTTATCAAAATTTTTAGAGTAATCATGAGACGTAGAGATTGAATACGAATGTTTATCCCAATGTAGTGGATCATTTGGATCGATTGGAGCCTTCGTTCCCGTAAGAGCATAATATGCATTAACCATCCCCTCCGATTTAACAAAACCACGTAATGCAGCCAGAGGAGCTGCTGAATCTAAAATTCTTTTTTTCAATTCAATGGTATTTAATTTACTTTCATGCCCCAATAAAAGAGCAGCAACTCCTGCAACATGTGGAGAAGCCATAGATGTTCCTGACATGGCTTCATAGCCTCCGGTTATTGTGCTGTATACATTAACCCCAGGGGCTCCGATATCAACACTATGAACTCCGTAGTTGGAAAAATTTGCTAGCCCTCCCCTGTTATCAACCGCAGCCACCGAAATGATATTTGGAACCTCATAAGCTGCTGGAAAACTTGGTTTTTCATCAGCATTTCTACCTGAATTTCCTGCTGCAGCCACAAACAAAGTTCCTGCCGCATTAGCTTCTTTTATGGTTTCTAATAAAATTTGAGAACGTCCACTTCCACCCCAAGAATTATTACTTATATGAGCCCCCATGAGACTGGCATATTTAATGGCCTTAACTGCAGATTCTAAATTTCCACCGCCATGTGAACCTATGAATTTTAATGCCATAAGTTTTACATTCCAGGCAATACCTGCAACTCCCGTACTATTATTAGCAACAGCACCTATAACACCAGCACAATGAGTTCCATGGTCATGATCATCCATAGGGTCAGACTTATCACTAAAAAAATCGTAGCCGTAAATATCATCAACATAACCATTTCCATCATCATCTAAACCGGGCTTGCCATTAAGCTCAAGAGTATTTGTCCACATATTTTCTTTTAAGTCTGGATGATTATAATCTATACCCGTGTCAATAATGGCCACTAAAACATTTTTTGCGTTGGTATTAATTTGCCAAGCTTTAATAGCTGAAATATCAACGCCTTTTACACCAAAATTATCCTTTGAATCTTTTTGACCAAAGTTTTTCATCCCCCAACTTTTATCAAAATCAAAATCATTTGGTTTTTGATCTATAGTGTAAATAAAATTGGGTTCAGCTATTTTTACATATTTGTTTTCTTTAAGACTGGAAAGCACAAAGTCCTGAGTTTCTAAAATAGATCTTTTTATAACAACAATATCTTCAGACACGGTTGTTTTTATTTCAGAATTTAATATTACTTCTAAGCTTGGAATACTTAAAAAAGGTTTTTTCAACTGAACTACATATTCCCCGGGCTCTGCTAATTGTTCCGCTAAAACGAAATGAGTGCTTAAAAAAAACAAGGCAATTAATATAGATTTTACCATTTTCTTATGATCTCCATGGCTATTTGTTGTAGTTTTCTATTCTCAGGAATTAAATCCATGGAAAGCTCTTCTGGCCCATAAGAAACAAAACCATCAAGTATACTTTTGGCTCTATCTACATCTCCTTTTTCTTTAAGGTATTTGGCATAGGCAATATTATTCCACCCATTAGCACTTGGAGAGTCAGGACCAGCTAATTTAGTTTTTTCATAAGCTAGTTTTAGCTGATTTCCGTTGTTAGAATGTTCACCTAAAATTCGATAGGCCCCATAATCTGCCATATAATCATGACCCATTCTAAAAGTTAGATTAAACCTCTTATTAATTTGAGACCACTGGCCTTTATAGCCACCACCATTAAGTTTAATCCATTTACTTAAATTAAGAGCCCAATAGTAAGTGAGATCAGCAAGCAATTTCTCATCTTTTGGTGGCATATTTTTATAATGTGTCCCATATATTCTTTCTAAATATATAAAACCTCCAAACGCAATTTCAAACCCGCGAAAATGAGCTGTTATGATTTCTTGTTTGGAAGTATATGCTGCTGCTAAAAAATCATAGGTCTGTGCGCAACGTGCTCTAGCATAAATTCCCTCCATATCAGAATCTGATTTTTCAGCAACTCTTCTATAATTATAACGAGCACTTTCAGCATGCTTAATGCCTTTTTCAGAATAATCGCGCTTAACAAATTGTTCATTACCTCTCTCCAATAGCCCGCTAACTGTAATTTCGGCTCTTAAATTTATTCCTGTGAACAATAATAAAATAATAAAATAACATTTTAATCTAACTTGGCTTTGCAATTTAAAAACCCTCCAATAAGATCACTACCATCTCTTGAAAAATAAACAGAACTTAAAGATTCGGTAACAGGAATGTCAGCCCCAGCATGAATATCAGCGTATGTTAAGCTATAAATAAAATATGATAATTTATTATTTCGATACCCTGGTTGATATCTCATTCGAAGAACATTATCTAAAACACTGCTAGGTGTACTTACATCAGCCCCTGTTTCAATATTGAAAGAAAATGTGTTGGTTTTAATGCTTTTAGGCCATGTTTTTTTTGAATAAATCTCATAAAAACAATCAATCTTCCCAGTAATTTCTACGGCTTGTGCCTGTGTATTTGTAATAACTATGCCAGAAAACAATACTATTATTATATAGATATTCCTCATCCCCACCTCCTTGTGTAAAACTTAATAAAATTACCCCATACATAACAGGTTCAAGTCAAGGGGGTTGGTGCAAATAAATCACTCTTCTAAAGTGCACTTTCTTTTCAAACAATGACAGTATAATGCCATCATAAAAAACTCGTGTTCCTGCACTCACCTTTTAGGGCACTATTTTTTTTATGAATTTCATAATTTTATATGCAATTAACGCTGTTAAAACTTTAAAAAATGCTGAGTATGATTTAGTTAAGGTTTTACAAACAATAGATGAGAATAAAGTATATGCCTATTATGGTTTTCGTAGTTTATTTCAATATGCTCTTTCTGCGCTTCACCTCACGGAATCTTCCGTATGAAAATGATAAAAACCAATAAAAAAATAAGTCTCAAATCAAATTTATAGTGTGGAGAGGCCTATTCTCAACTTGAGTCGAGATAAGGGGTTGGTATTGGGGTAGAATATTAAACAGTAACACTTACTAGATATTTATATGGTAATTGTGCTCCGATTTTATTGTACGTGACATAAGGGGGTCAAGTGATCAAAAAGCAGCAAGGTAGAGATAAACTAAAAGTAAATAAAAAATGGAGATTTTCTCTAAGCTTTGACTTAAGCCACAGGCTTAAATTCTTAGAAGTTTTAATTTTAAAGCCTTTCTACATGCTCTTAATTTCGCTGTTACTCACTGCTGGTTGTCGCCTTAATGATAACCAAATACACGGCAGCTTTAACAGCACTAACGGGCCAGGGGTGAGTTTTGCAGCCCTTTCCCCTTCGACCTCCGTAGGCAATTCTTCCACAACATTTAATTTTTAACTGACTTATGAAAATGTGGATTCTGTAAATCTACAAAATAGTTATATAGTGTTAAGTCATACTGGTACGGCCAACTGCAATTCACCAAGCATTAATAATGCCCAATCCCTTACTCCCAGTTTAAATATTTCTAACTGTACAGGTGACGGAACTCTAAAAGTTGTTTTAAGTCCCGGAACAGGCACGGCTACTGACGGCACTGGGGACTCAGGAGCGGTGAGCCTTGAGGCTACAGTGGATAATACAGTGCCCACGGTATCGGCGGGCAGTCCTACACCCTCAAGTGGAGATAGCACAGCCAACTTTGATTTTCCAGTGACCTTTTTGGGGGCTGATACTATGGCTTTGAGTGCCAGTGACATCACAGTAAATGATGGTGGTGGCGGCACTTGTGACACGCCCATTGTGAGTGGTGGGAACACCACAACACCATCTGTGAGGTTAAGTAACTGTACTGGTAACGGAACTATCGGTATTACTATAAACGCCAATACCTCTTCTGATTTAGCAGGCAATCAAAACTTGGCCTCAAGTGCCTCGACCACTGTGACTGTTTCTAATAGTATATCCTGTCCTACAGGTTATATATCAGTTACAGGTAATGCTACTTATGGCACCAGTGATTTTTGTGTAATGAAGTATGAAGCTAAACTTTTGTATGATGCAGACGGAGATGGGGATTTTAGTAATGCAGCTCTTGTTTCTGATGGCAATTTTTCAAACACCTACGACTATGATACTGACTACGAAACCCCCTCGGAGTTAGCTAAGTACAAAGCTGTTAGTGAGGTAAATGGTCGCCCATGGGTAAGGTTAAAGCGAGGTGAAAATGGTTCTGCTACGGGCCAGGGAGCTATAGAGGCCTGTGGCCGCTTGAACACTCAAGAAGGAGTCACTAGCAAATATGACATTATATCCAATGGTGAGTGGCAAACCATTGCCAGGGACATTGTCGCCCAACAATCGGGGGCCACAAATAATTGGGGGACAGATTCTAATGGGCACACAATACTTAATCATGGTCATGCCGATAATTCTCCAAGCCAAAGTTGTGATGCTTCTAATGAGTCTGTGGATACTGATTGTGCAGATACTGGTGGGGAAGCTGACTTTGCAGAAAAGAGAACTCACAACCTTTCAAACAGTGACGTCATTTGGGATTTAGCAGGAAATGTTTGGGAGTGGGTCAAAGACAACAATACCACCACGGTGTACACAGGTTCATTTACCGGAGAATTTTGGACTGGTTTGACAGATGGTAACAGCGATGGCATTAGTGATAGCTACTCAGTAACTCAGGATTTGCTTGGTCCACTTGATTTAACGCCTGCTATTTGCACGAACCCTAGTTTAAATAATCAATGTGGTTTTGGCTATCTTTTCGATGATAATGCGGGGACCATTCTCCGTGGGGGCCTCTGGAGCAGGAACACTAGCTCGGGCGTGTTCGCTGCGAACTTGGACGTCGCTCCGTCATTCTCGCACGACAGCATCGGGTTTCGTTGTGTTTTCCACCCATAAGAAGTCGCATAACTTGAGAGTTTTCTTAAGGCGGAAGAGTTACACAGGGCTGGCAGCAGTCCTTGAAGTATTGTCCCGTTGGTTATTGGAAATTTGACGGTAGGCACTTTTTTACTTCCTTGCGCCGTGAAAACAGGAAACAGGTACGGACATTGTGGGTGAAAATGAATCTGTTAACTGCCCTGAAGTGAATTAGGATACAGCACCTGGCTGGGGCTCACATTACCATTTAGATGTATACCATAAACTAGAATTTTTTAATTTATACAAAATATTGTTAAAAACGATACTGCACATATAAATTGAGATTAAGCCCTGTGGTAGAGTTCTCTACTTCTCCAGAGTTGCCGCTCCAAATAGCTTCTGTGGAATATTTATTGTAAAGCAAGCCTGTAGTTAAACCGAAGTCAAATTGTTCAAACTTAGATTTGTATAATAAATCATATTCCACCTTTAACCCCAGTCCTGAGCTTTTTGAAACTTGAGCTGAGTCGTTTGAATTATGAGCCACAGGAAGTAACAGCTGAGTCTTAATCTTTGAAAATACATGACTTCCTAATGTAAATATTGGATTAAAATTATAAATATAGCCTAGGCGTAACTGTAAATTCACATATTTACTCCATTCAATTTCACTCACATCTTTAAACCGCAACAAAGCTTCTTCTGAAAGATTAAAACCAAAAAGTATATTTCTATATGTCATAGCAAAACCTAAGTGATAAAACGTGATTTCATCAGAAACTTCACTTTGACGGCTTAGTCCTAAAGAACGTGCCCCGAGTTCTGTTTCGAAATTAAATATGTTGTTAAATCCATGTTCATTTTGAAAAAGGAATTTTTTTGCCGATATAGCGCTACTGCTAAGTCCGCCAAAGTCACCTGTTTGCTCAAATGTGAGATAGTTGATACCGTAAAAAAATCTAATATAATGATTTTGAGAACAGGCTAATTGGACATACTTTTGTTCTTCTGCACCATTAGGTTTGCCATATTCGCTTAAACATTTATTTTTTAAAAATTCATCATAGGTTTTTAGAAGTTTTAACTTATTTTTTTCAATATCTAATTCCATTTTGTTTATGCTGTTCTTTTCATCTTCAAAAGATTTTTTGTTTTTCTCAGCATTGTCTTTTTTTACTATAAGCTCTGTATTTAAAGGAGTCTTTGGGCCAGCAGCAGGATCTTGTTTATTTTTGGAATCTGTTTTGGTAACGGCAGTAGCTATAGTTTTATTTTCGGCATCAACATTAGAGTTGTTTTCATTTGCATAAGACAAACAAGAAAACAAAAGTATGTTAAAAATAACCATATAGTTAATCATAGATTTTGTATCGGACAAATATGCATAATTAGTAATTTACTTTGGTTTATTGTAAATTACCAAGGCCCTAAGTCCTTCTTTTTACCCTCCTTAAGTCAAGCTTAATATTATGTGGGCAATATTTATGAATTTTGTAAAAACAACCGATAATTAACCCTATACAGGTAGACTTTTATGAACTCACAATGTTTAAAAATTATTATATTTTTATTACTATTGCCTCTGCAAGGGTGTCAGCCCGTTAAACTGGATAAACTCAGTTTGCCTAAGGATTTTGGTGACGATACTCAAATTTCTTTATCTCTCTCAACAATAAGTATTTCAGATAGTTTATTGTTATCTGGTGCAGCCACTTCAGTAACAGTAACTATAAGGGATACACTCAATAATATTTATACAAAAAATAGTTTAACAATAGCTTGCTCAATATCTGGAGGCGTAAGTGACGGCAGCTTTAGCTCGGTCACAGATAATCAAGACGGCACCTATAGTTTAACTCTAACAAGTTCCACAAGCGGCACTGCCTCTAAGGTCAGTTGTAGTATCAACGATCAAAGTATTACAAGCACAGCTCCCCAGTTAACTGTGGAGTTCACCCCTCTTGCTATTTCTGGGGTTGCTTTATGGCTGGATGCTTCTCAACTCAATCTAAGTAACAATGATTCTGTAAGCAGTTGGACAGACCTTAGCGGCAAGGATAATCACAGTGAACAAGCAACTGCTGGAAGCCAGCCAACTTTTTTAACCGGTCAGCTTAACTCTCAACCCGCTGTGAGCTTTGATGGTACAGATGATTTCCTTCAACTAACAACGGCAATAACTATGACACCAGCAACTGTATTTATTGTGGGGCGATACAACGCCTCTACCACTATGCCCTATATGGGCAATGACACCAATAACGCGTTTATTGGTTACGCTGGTGGATCAGTATATTATTTTAGTACTATAGACAATATTAGTGTGACCAACGCCCTGCCATCTAGCTATCAAATCTATGCAGCAAATGCTTACCCCACTGGCACAGATAGTACTATTTCTATTGATGGGGCTTCAGTAGTTACTGGTGACCTCAGCTTGGGAGCAAGTTCTATATTGTACATTGCTCGTAGAAATGCGGAAAGGTTTAATGGTGATATTGCAGAGGTTATAATTTATGAAACTAATCTTTCTACGGCACAAGTCTCTCAAGTAGAAAGCTACCTCAGTGATAAATATGCAATAACAATTCCTTAGTTATTTTTCAAATTTTGAAATGATTCTGAGTACCTTGGAAATAAATAAACAGGTTGTTTTATTTGCTACAGAAGTCTGCTTGTTTCTCTTCGTTAGGTATTCAGTTTTTGTGGATACTATATGCGCAACTGGTTTTTAAATTTAATAGAGAAAAATTTAACCTCTCTGGCTCTAATTATATAAAACTCGGGTTTCTGACCTTATTCTTTCTAAACTTGTCACGTTTTAAACAATATAAATAATTAACGAGTAAACTCTTACTGATCTGTATAAATTAATTAGTAATCTGTGAGAAAAGAAGGCTGGATAAATTTTTGATTAATTAAAAATATTAATTTGTCGCATTCGTTTTAACTAATTTTTCATTGAACAATGAAACATAAATTAGAGATAGAGTCAATTATCCGAAAAATCTCGAAGAATATCAAACAACATCTTTTCTTGGTTGAAATAATGAGTTTCATTCTAGCCATTAGTTCTTTGGCTTTATGCGCATAATATATCTTGATAGAAATACTCATAGGCGTTTCGCATATTAAAAAGTTCAATCTAAATTCTCACTTAATACTTCTGAAGAATTTATGGAATTATTTATAGATAAGATTTCATCCAAACACATAAAATTCATAAAATTCATAAAATTCTAAAAAAAACATTTGATAGCAAGAGACTACATAATAAAACTCAATTTCACAATGCATCAATCATTATTGATTTGACAGCGTTTCACTAGGAATCCTGTTTTAACAACACGAGCTGCCCCCCCTCCTTTAAGTGCACTAATTGTTAGTGAAATGGCTCTTTATGGCATTTTTTTTAATCCATCTGTTCCCGGGGACAGTAAAGTCTTTCCTTCTACAGCAGAGAGATCCTAGGATGCAAAACATCATTTTCAAAACCTATGGTATAAGTATTTTAATGAATTTTAACTCATGCCAAACCATCTTGAACTTTAAAATATTAATATGGCCAATTACAAAATAGATAAGGATCGACTATGTACCACTACCTTTCTACCGCTAAAAAACAAATGACAAATAAAGATTTTGCTCATATCAACCAACAGGCCCTAAATGCCGTTAAATATTTAAAGAATGCCGAATATGACTTAGTTAAAATTTTGCAAAAAGTGGATGAGAATAAAGTTTATGCCTATTATGGTTTTCGTAGTTTATTTCAATATACTCTTTCCGCACTTCACCTCACTGAATCCCAGGCCTATAGCTACATCAGCGTTGCTCGAAAGTCTCAACAATGCCCCGCGCTTGATGAAGCTTTAAAAAAGAAAGACGTTTCGGTTTCGAAATTAAAACAAGTGATTGCTCAAATCACTCCTTCAAATCAAATAGAGTGGATTGATCGAGTTAAAACCATGAGTAAACGTGAACTTGAAAACCTTGTGGCTAAATCCAATCCACACATTCGTATTCCTGAACAGGCTCGTATGGTAGCCGAGAATTTAATTCACTTACAAATGCCAATAAGCGAATCCCGTTTTAAGAAATTCCAACGTGTGAATGAACTCCTATGTCAAAAAACGAATAAAGTCATAAAAATGCAAGATGTTATTGAGCAACTTTGTGATTTGTATATTGAAAAACACGACCCTCTGAAAAAAGCAGAACGAGCACAAATGCGAGAAGAAAAGAAATTGAAAAATTTAACTTATAAGAATAATAACAGTTTAAAGAAGGTAGCTCATAGAACAAAGAAGATAGGTGACCGTACGAACTCAAAGCCTATCAAGAGCACAAAAATGGCGGGTGACACTCAGAATGGTATACTGGTTAAAAATATAGTTAAAATAAATTATTCCCAAAAAAAAGAACACACAAACAATGATCAAAAAACAATCATCACTAGGAATTTAACTTCAACCATCTCTTCCACTCATGTATTAGAACCTAATATTAAAACATTTGAACAGCCTATTTGTTCCCGGGGACAGTTAAATTTTGTTAAAACCAATGATGAAACCCTCTCTAGATACACTGATCAGAACTTGAATTTACCTTCTTTACAAAAAAATTCCAATAGAAATGAAGTTCACTTAATTCCAAATAATAATCGAACAGCAATACCGGCAAAATTACGAAACAAAGTGTATTTACGTGACCAAGGCTGCTGCCAGTTTCAAAGTCCTAATGGAGAAAAGTGTGATGAAAGAAGATGGCTTGATTACCATCATATAGTTCCTGTTAGTCAAGGAGGACAACATAGTCTGGAAAACCTAAGGCTGCTTTGCCGTGGACATCATCGTAGCTTGCATTTTGTTTCATAAATACAAGATTCACTTTTTTATAAAGTATTTTGGGTAAATCAAATTAGCCACACTTTGGGCGTGGAAATTCTAAAAAATTAAAAGTTAAGGCTGCTGCATCTATTTGTAGAGCATTAGGTTGGGCACGGCTAGTTGATTTTAAAGCTGAAAATTGTGAGATCGGTGAGAAATTAAATTACTTCACTACTATTTCAGGATCTACAGCAAGTATATTTGGCGAGAATAAAATAGTCTGCTCAGAAGATACTAATTCTTTCCGACTAGTTTCTGTTACATGTGCGGAATAGACCTAGGACAATGTCCACGATTTTTTTCGTGGTCTGTACATTACAGTCTGATCATTTTCCTAAGCTTATGGTTCCAAATCCAATTATTACAGTAGGGATTTAAAAAACTTTCCCCACTTTTGAAGTGGGTTTACTTACAAAGCGCTGTAGCATGCATTTCATATTGTTGAATTAAAAGTAGATCTCTTAATATAAGTTTCGTCTGTATCCCATGTACGGTGCCACCCTTACATTGTGATGAAAGTTCCGGAAGGATCAATAATTCAGGCGTAGTTAAATGTAAGATGCCGATACCATCAACATAGGCTTGTATAATTTTTGACTTACCCGAAGTTATAATATTTGAAACGGAGGTGGACTGCACAGAGGCACATCCAGAAAGAAATAAAGATATCCATAATACTATTAATTTAAACTTTATTTTCACTCTATCTCCCATGAAAATTCAGATGATAACATATTCTATCAATCTGGAGATAAAAAAAGAAAAAATAGTAATAAATATATGGTTTAATCGGTTTGATTAAAACCCAATGTTATAGAAGCAAAGTATAATTTTTAGGCTCAGAAATACTGATATACAATATTTTCGGTATCTTAAAACTAGTATTCGTGATCAAATATTAGGAAATCTTTATTTTCTCACAAAGGTGCTATAGATTATTCAGAACAACACAAGTTGAGTATTTTTATCATTGGCTTTATCTTCTCAAGCCACTTCTTTTATTTAGCATTGGTTTCTCAATTAAAAATCTCAACCTGTATTATTCCGCAGCAGGACTACGATTCCCCCATTCATTCATCAGATCAAATTTTAAAGTTTTGTTATGCTTTTTATCAAAAACTTCAATTTGTTGATTTGTCACTTTCATTTCTGTCATTTCGTCAAACTGTGTATTTGCACCTGATAGCTCTGCTGTTTCCACAATGGCATCTTTAGGGCGCGTTGTTCTGGAATCGCCTTTGTCAGAAATGGCTGTAATTTTTAATTTTTCAGGATTAAATAAAATGAGTTCTTCTTTTTGTGGATGAAAATGAATCTGGGTACTGCCCTGAAGTGAATTAGGGTACAGTACCTGACTAGGGCTTACGTTACCATTTAAGTTGATGCCATAAACTAGAATTTTTTGTTTTTCTAAGGAGTTGTTTAATACCGCAATCTTTGTGAACTCCTTATCGAAACTTATGGATTGTATTTCTGTTAGTTTTGAATACTCCCCTGATATACTCCTTAACTTAATTTCCTCAACGCCATTCTCTTTTAAAACTTTTTGTTTAATATATAAAATATTTTTGTAACCTACGGCGTAGTAATTATCACTCACAGCCTTGGCATTTTTTAAAGCATAAGCATCTATGGTCCAAAAGCAAGATTGAGGAATTTCATTTTGTTCTTTGTCTTTTTTTGTTCCTGCAATACATGTCTCTATGGGAGGTACGTATTGATTTGCTGAAACCATTAGATACCAGGGCTTAGTTACGGGTTGAGCTTCTTCGGCCCAAGAGGGTAAACCTACAGTAAATAGAAGTGCCACAAATATACATCTTATACTAGGTGTATTTATCAGCTTATAATTTCTTAACAACGTTTTCATCATATCCTCTTTACGGCGTAGAAGCCGTTAAGTTTAAGGTAATTGTTCCACCACTAGCCCCTGTTACAGTTAATGTGGCCGTATGAGCTCCTGCTGAAGCCGCTGTACCTAAATAGGTCACACTAATGTTACAAGTTGAAGAAGTACCCAAATCTACAGTGTCACAAAGGTCCGAGGTCTTGGTCCAATAACTGCCGTTATCAGGCGTAAAGGTCACTGTAATAGCCCCTGAAGTGGCGTTGCCGCCATTGTTAACAGTAAATGTTCTAGATAAATCCCCTGCGTTTGAGCCGTAGGCTACAGAGTCCCCTGTGTTTGTAAATGCAGCTCCATCTACTGTAGCGGTTGAAGTGTCCCCGTTGGTGCCGGCCGAACTATCTGTAACTTGGATCGTGTCTACCACAGCACCACCAGTCATTCCAGCTGTGTAGTCGCCACAAATTTTTCCACCAGTACATAGACCACCAGTGTAGGCTCCGCCAATGCTTGATCCCGAATTATTGGTTAATACAGAAAAAGTTAATGGAGGAACACCACCTGTAACTTCAAACCTATGGGCATCGCCTGTATTTAAATTACCAGCAGGGTCATTATCAATGCTCATGGTTGTATAAACTTGGGTGGTTGTGGAACAATCTGCAGTGCTACCACCCAAAGTGGCCTCAACAGAAATGGTTTCTGCTCCTGAATGTTGGAGAGTAGTAAAGGTGGCAATACCTGCGCTCACCGTATCTGTATTATTTGTAAGTGATCCCACAGCACCAGCACTACATCCTGCTCCAAGATAGGCTGTTAAAGTGACTACAGATGCGTTATCCCCTGTTCGTACATTTTCAAATTGATCCCGAATTTCAACAACAGGTTGAGTACCAAAAGTATTATTTTGAGTTTCGTTGGCTGTGGGCTCTGTGGTGAAAGTTAAATGATCAGCAGCGTCCACAGTTCCTGTTTCAGAAAAATCATAAAGCGTAGGCGCGCCTGTTAACCCACCCGCAGAGGCTCGCATTGTATTTGTACCCACAGTTTGCCCTAAGGTATAGGTCACAGAAGCATACCCGCTTGCGTCTGTTATATCAGAAGCTGCTCCTAGGGATCCTGAAAGTGGTAATGCATCCGTAATAGCAAAGTTGACTGTTACACCAGACACTGGGTTTCCGTAATCATCTAAGATTTGAACTCTTGGGGCTGTAGCTACAGCAGTATCCACGGTGGCACTTTGCCCATCCCCTTGACTGTAAACCAATCGATCTTCAGTGGTAGGATCAACTGTTAGAGTATCGGAGTTATTTACAGCAAGAGTATTTGTGGTGTCATTGACAGTTAAGTCACTCACAGAAACATTATTTGCAGCATTAAAGAATATGTAATTCAGCGATGCTGCCCCTGAGGTAAATGTTAAAGTGCCTGTGGCTGGATCATTAGCCGCTCCTGTTTCTGAGGCATCGGGAGCATCTACATTTGCACTTGTGGTAAAACTAAAGTTAATTGTATTCAGTATGGCATCATCAGCGTTGATAATATTACTACCACCGTCTAAAGCCGTGAGTGTTGCCGCAGTAGTTACACCCGCAGTTTTTGAAGCATCATCTAAGGTTAAGGTGTAAGATTGTACCGTTCCAGTAGCTGTATTAAAAGTCATATCCGCACTATCACCAGAACTTGTGGTCACACCACCACTTGTGACAATAAGTTCTGCTACATGACCCACATCATAAGCAAAATCATAAAGACTTTGAGCGGAGGCTCCAGAAAAATCTAGAGTGTAACCAGTGACATCGGCCTGTCCTCCAGCATTTGTAGTAGCGCCATTGAGTGTTCCTATATTTGTATAACCACTCACTCTTTGAACGGACACTGTTGCCGCAGTCATTCCAGCATCCACTTTATCGTTATCATATTGGTCATATAAAGTGACTGTTGCGGAAGTAGCTCCTTGAACAGATGCGTCAGCATCCACTGCAAAACCAGCGTTGGTAATTTCAAAATGATCTGATGCTGCCGGGGTGACAGCCATAGTATCCGAATTATTTGTCACAATGGTATTTGTAGTATCTGTAACCGTTAAATCACTCACTGAAACATTGTTATCATCGTTAAAGAATGTATAAGTTAAAGTAGCTACACCAGAAGTAAATGTTAAAGTTCCATTAGCTGGGTCATTACCATTTCCAGTTTGCGTGGAGTTAGGAGCATCCACATTAGCATTAGTAGAAAATGTAAAACTATTGGTATCCAGTGTGCCATCAATACCGGTTAAAGTATTTGCAGCGGCATCTTTAGCTGTTAATGAAGCCGTAGTGGATGTTCCTGCAACTTTTGTGGCTTCATCTAAAGTTAAAGTATAAGAAGCTAAAGTTCCTATGACTTGATTAAATGTCATATCCGCACTATCACCAGAACTTGTGGTCACTCCACCACTTGTAACTATAAGTTCTGCTACATGACCCACATCGTAAGCAAAATCATATAAACTTTGAACAGAACTTCCTGAGAAATCTAAAGTGTAAGAGGTCACATCAGCTTGTCCACCAGAATCAGAGGTGGCTGCATTTAAAGTTCCTGTATTTGTGTAACCACTCACTCTTTGTAAAGCCACTGTAGCTGCAGTAATACCAGCATCCACTTTATCGTTATCATATTCATCATATAAAGTGATGGTTGCTGAGGTAGTACCTTTAGCTGCTCCATCCGCATCCACTGCAAACCCTGAATTTGTGATTTCAAAATGATCAGAAACAGCTGGTGTTACCGCCATAGTGTCTGAGTTATTTGTTACAATGGTATTTGTGGTATCGGTGACAGTTAAATCACTGATGGCCACGTTATTGTCATCGTTAAAGAATGTATAAGTTAAAGTAGCTACACCAGAAGTAAATGTTAAAGTTCCATTAGCTGGGTCATTACCATTTCCAGTTTGCGTGGAGTTAGGAGCATCCACATTAGCATTAGTGGAAAATGTAAAACTATTGGTATCCAGTGTGCCATCAATACCGGTTAAAGTATTTGCAGCGGCATCTTTAGCTGTTAGGCTTGCAGTAGTAGATGTTCCTGCAGCTTTTGTGGCTTCATCTAAAGTTAAAGTATAAGAAGCTAAAGTTCCTATGACTTGATTAAATGTCATATCCGCACTATCACCAGAACTTGTGGTCACTCCACCACTTGTAACTATAAGT
>JABJQG010000037.1 GCA_018663505.1 Pseudobdellovibrionaceae bacterium
CATACATTATTTTAAACTTAAAATACTTCAGCGTTGTGGAGTACTCGGTCAGTTCTGGGTGCCTGAATCGAAGCTAAAAGGCTATACACCATAAAACTGGTTCTGCAAAGGGGCTCTTTCAACTGTTGTCATAAAGAACCAATTAAAAGGAGACTGCAGTTTTCTCAAATTGAGACCTTATTTGTGAATTAATTAAAATCCTAGTTTAAAATACAACCTGAAACTATGCTCAGTTATGGTGCAACTTAACTGTTAAGATTTATTGTGAACTACAAATATGTGAAAAACAGCTACATTCAGTTTAGCGTAGCTACAAGGTTCTATTTGTTAAATTAGATCCAGTATGGACTTTGAAATTCCTGGATTAGAATTTAAAATTTCGCTGAAATATTAATAATTTAGAGATGAAGCTCCTAATATAAAAAATATATAAAAAAATTGCATTTCTGAGCTCAGAGTTTTAGAATTTTAAGTGTATTTTCCAATGACGGAATCTCTAGACGCAAGGATGTGCTCATATGGCGATCACCTCGATTATTAATCAGAAGGGTGGCGTGGCAAAAACCACAACTACAATAAATTTGGCTTCCTCATGGGCAAAACAAGGCAAAAAAATATTACTGATTGATTTAGATCCACAAGCTTCTGCCACTCATGCAATTTTTGGCTCAGCAGATTTTGAAACTACTATTTATGATATTTTGTTAAACAATACCACGGCAGATAAAGCCGTGATCCATTCTGAAGAGTTTGGTTTTGATGTGATCCCATCAGAAATTATGTTATCGGGTGTAGATATTCAGTTAGCGGCACATTTTGGTAGAGAACGTATTTTGAAAAAGGCCCTTGAAGGGGTAAAGAGAAAATACGATAAGATCTTAATAGATTGCTCTCCTTCTCTTGGCTTATTAACTGTAAATGCTTTATTGGCCTCCAAAGATATCATTATTCCAATTTGTCCAGAATACTTCTCTTTAAAAGGTATTGGTTTAATTTTAGAAACTCTAAAAAATCTAAAAACTGGCCTGGGTCATAAAATAGATATTAGCGGTATTGTGATTACTCGTTATCGCAATCGTCGAGTAGTTAATAATGTAATCAAATCAGTTAAGGTTGAGTTTGGCCTACGTGTTTTTAAAAACTATATTCCAGATAACATTTCGGTGGAGGAGGCACACCATAAACACTTACCTGTCACCGAGTACGCTCCAAAAAGTTCTGGGGCAAAGGCCTATCGACTGCTGTCAAACGAGGTTTGGTCATGAAATCAAACCCCTTGTTTATGGATTCCACTAAAGTGAGACATGATAGTGTGACCACTCAGGTAGAAGTTGAAGACTTGCTGTTACATCCTGGAGAAAAGGCTTTTTTCCATGTGGTCACAGAAGCCAACAAAAAAGATAAAATAGTGTTAGAGTCCGATGAAAATGGAATTTTTAAAACTAAGGCGTGGTTGAGTCATCAGGAAAATATACATTTTTATATTACTGTGGAAAATGCAGCTACGAAGATTTTATATACTTCTAAGGTTCGTAAGACTGTGGCCTCTTATATGATAATTGAAAACTGGCAGGCTTGTTTTCATAAACAAGATCTGGGCTTTGAAAAAGAAGAGCGTGCAAGACCCTCTGGTTTTGACTTTGATTTTGATTTTGAGTTTTCTACCCAGGGTTAAATACAAAAAGCTTCATATTGTTTTAAAGTTTCATTAAATCTCAATTCCTTCTTCTTAACAGGGGCTCACGTCGAGCGATGCGTATCCGGGTTGCGGCATCTTTTTAGATGACGCCATCCGAAGACGCTTTGCACCCGCTCGTGCTTGCCCCTGTTAAGAAGAAGGAATTGAGATTTAATGAAACTTTAAAACAATGTGAAGCTTTTTGTATTTATAGTCGGTAGGATATGAAAAAAGAGGGGTAGATCCAAGTTTGGGAGTAAGCAATAGTAGAGTAAGCAGTGCTCACAATGGACTCCGATAAGGAGGAAGAGTAGTAGTTGAGGTTTACTCCTGCGGTGACGGTTTCGCTGACCTCTTGAGTGTAGCCAGTTTCTAGTTTCATTATAGTGCCTCGCCATTCTTGGGCTGTGGCACTTGTTACAGCATAATTAACTGTGGCATTTAAAATATATGTAAGTGCTATACTCCAATTTTTTCCTTTATTCATATAGTACTTAAACTTAGGGCCCATGCCTGTTGCTGTGGTGGTTATTGTTGTGGAGCCAGAAACGCTAGTTGGGGCTAAGGATAGGTAAGACCAACCTATTGTAGATCGACCACCCTTTGTTAGGCTGAGACCTAATGTCAAATCCACAGCAATGTCTGTAGCCTGAGTGGTGGATGAGGATTTTAGAGTATTATCATAGTAAAGGATATTTGATTCTATAAAAAATGCTTGAGAGTTTAAGCTTATTAAAATGACGGATAAACTTAAAATGGTTTTAACTGTAGTGCTGGTTTTGCTCATGTGGCTCGTATCCTTGATGCTTATGACTCATTAGATGTAATTATGTTATCGGGCGTCATGTCTATTTTTGAAACGGGACTTTTGGACAAAATTACGTTTTATTAAGGAGAAATATCTAGAACACAGACTATCATCTAGAAAAATGAAGGAGATGAAATGCAAATAGCTGAGCCAATGACCATGTTTACAGATTATTTAATTTTTCTACAAAGCCTGTGGTTGGCAAAATCTTTATATTTTGCCAATAACCGCCAAGTTACGAGGTCTCAAAATATTTGGATTGTGGCATTGGTATTTATTGGGTTTGCTTCTTTATTTGGCGGCACTCACCATGGATTGGATTTAATTTTAGATAAAAATGTAAATCATGCTCTATGGAAAATGACCACCTATAGTATTGGTATGGTTTCTTTTTTGATATTTTATGGAACCATGAAGTCCTCTTGTGCAAAGTCTTGGCACAAACCCTTGTTTGCTGTGGCACTTGCTAAGCTGATTATTTATTACTACTGGATGTTCTCTCATGATAAATTTATGTACGTTATTTTTGATTACGCACCATCTATGTTAGCTGTTTTATTTCTACAAATTTATTCTTTAAAAAAATACAAAACAGGAAGCGAGAAGTATTTTATTTATGGTGTTTTAATTTCATTTTTTGGCGCAGGCATTCAGCAGGCTAAAATTGGCTTACACACACACTTTAACCATAATGATCTTTACCATATTATACAGATGATTGGCATTTACATGTTTTATAAAGGTATACCCTATTTAAGAGACCAAAAATAAATGGCCACTATTTAACTTATAATAGACTTAATAGAGAAATAATCACCACCAAGATAGATATGAGTCCTACTAAAACCCATATACTGAGTTCTTTCTCGATGGTGTTTTCTAAATTGGTTACAGAATCATTTTCTAAAAATAAGCTGAGTACATCTTGGTAGCGATATAGGTAGGTTGTGATAAATATAAAAAATGTGCCGTATAGAAAGCCAATGCCCATCTGCTGTCCTCCAGCATAAAAACCGTAACCAATTTGGTAAACAGCAGCCAAAATACATAGTACGAAAAGTATTTTTACCCATGTTCTAATTTGAACAAAGGCATCCCTGATTTTTACATTAGAAAATCGCTCGATGATTCGGCGGTCGGTAAGATCTCGTTCTCCAGATTTTCTACGTTCAGACATTTTGGAATCCCTTCTTAATATTTAACCTATGAACAGTCTAAGGTAATCTGGTCATAGGCTCAATAGTCCTTGGTCTCGGTTTAGGAAAAACTTAGACGGAGAGAGAGATTCTTTGTATGAGAGCTAGGGAATGGATTTTTATAAACTTCGGCGTGGAGTGATTACTATATTACCAAGCAGAAGGCCTGACACTAAACCCATGGCAATAACAAACATTTCAAAAAATGTGCTTATGCCTTCAAATAGATTCTGTTTCCCCATTAGGTCCAAAGCGATAAAACCAAATGATCCGGGCACAAGTAATAGTAAACCTGGTAGCAAGGTAATACTTGCTGGTCGTTTAAAAGTTCTAGCAAATAGGTTGCTTCCGGCGCCTAAAATAAGACCAGCTATTGCGGCTGCAAACTCCACATCCATTTGTAAGGATATTCGACAAACTTTAAATACTGTAAAACTGATAAGCGCTGCTAAAACAATCCAAAAACGATCACGACCTTGGGCTCTAAACATAACGCTAAAGCCTAAAGATGCAAAAAGAGGGGCTGCTAAGGTTAGCCATATGCCTGGGTCGTAGTTAGTACTAATTAAAGGAACAGCCAGGTAATGGGACATGAGGCCTTTACCGATGATTATACCAAAAAATATTTTAACAAACACAGTAATGGCTCCCATGATTCTGGTGGTTCCAGAAGCAAGGTCATTTGTGGCCAGCTCGGAAAGTCCAAGGGTGAGGGCAAGCCCTGGCACCAGAGGGATAAGGCCCGCTAAAATTACAGTTTCTACAGACACTCCAGGAAAAAACATGGCAATAAGGTAGGCTGCGATAGTTGCTATAAATGCAGCTAGGGGTTCATACAGTCGGTTAAATCGAACCGATTGATAAGTAAGACCCGATATGGTCCCCATGAGTAGTCCTACAAAAAATCCAGCGGGGTAGTTAATTGGGGTAGCTTGCAGTAAAACCGTAAAACACAGGGAGGTTACGCCATAACCTAGAGCTAGGATAGGGGTGGTGAAATATACTGGGCGTGCTATGATCTCTTCTAGCTTTTCATAACCTTCATCTATAGTGAATTTATTTTCTGAAATGTCATCAGCCAGCTCATCTACTAAGGAGAGCTTCCCTAAGTTAATACCACCTGGCTGCACGCGGGCTATTCTTGAAATTTCTTCTTCATCATAGGATTTAAAAGAGGCCATGAGTGCTGTGGGGGTGGAAAAAAATTGTGCCCGTTTAATATCGAGGGAAAGAGACAGGCTCTCTAGAGCTTGCTCTAACCTCATGGAGGAAGCCCCATACTGGTGCAGTGCCTCTCCAAACCGCATAATAACTTTAATCTTTTTAACTAGCGGAGTTTGAGAGGGCATTGTTGATCCTATGGTGGGTTAATTTGATCCAGAATTAGTTCGACGTTTGTAGGTTTTATTTTTAACTTCGTCAAGTTTAAAATCTTTGTCGGTGGTTAATAAAGTATCTACTACAGTGTTTACATCTCCTTCTGCACAAAGCTTCTGAGCTTTGCAGAAGCCGGTCTCTAATTTGTCCTCTAGTTTTTTAAGCTTTCTTTGCATATAGGCGGCAAGCAGGGAGCCTTGGTAAGCCTTCTCTAGATTATCTACACGATCTTCGTAATTATCGATGTCTGATTTAATGTTATAAATTTTAGTTTTAACATCGGCTTTGACTAAGGCTTTGGCAAAAAGTTTACGAAGTAATTTTTCGCGATTTTCGTTTTTATTATTCTTCTTATTTGCAATAGTAGTATTTAGAGATGTACTTAAGGCCATATCTAAAAGCTCATCAGGAGTGTTGACCTCCTCATTAATACGGGTTCTTTCAAGTTTTTTGATTTTTTCTTTAATTTTATTTACCCTTTCTTCTGATTCTTGAGCTTCTTTAGGTAAGGTACTAGAGGAATTAGAGTAAAAAGCGAAATCAAAAGAGTTGTCGCCGTAGAGGTCCTGATTTTCTTGATCGGTAATGTTTCTATTTATACGTGCTAGTTTTTTTTCTTCTTTTTTGAGCGCTTGATTTTCCTTATAGATATTTTTTTTAATTCCAGCTAGTTGATCATATAATGTATTCTCACTTTTTGCGATTTCAATGGCATCTTTATAAAGCTCATCTACACGCATATGGTGATCTTTAGCTTCCTCTCGATCCCTTTTGTTAAGGAATGCACTGCCAAAGTAATCACGAGAGTAGTCGTCTATGCCTTTTCTAAACTGACTTTCAGGAAAGCAAATGGCGGGGTTATTTCGTCCACAAATCTTATATACACCATCTTTGGTTCTAATAAGTTGAGTCAGTTTTTTTGCTAAAAGATTTTGTGAAATAAAAAAAATACAAAAAATTATTAATATGCGCACTATATAGCCTCCCAATAAAAATTCCTTTGTATATAGGGTAGTGGATTTTTGGAGAAATCGCTATAAGCCCATGTAAATGCATACCTAAGGTTTACCACCTAAAGGATAGAATTAAGGACCTTTGTCTGATAAAATGGAGGTTGAATTAAGAGCCTAAGATTTACTCTATTCTGTAAGCTTTGCTAGTAGCTCCGTACAGGCATCTTCCAGAATATCCATGACATGTTCAAATCCGGCTTCGCCTCTGTAGTAGGGGTCTGGGACTTCAGTTATGTTATGAACTTTACAAAAAGATGTCATTTTTTGAACTTTGTTTCTATCATCTTCGGAGTGGGCATCTGCAACAACATTTCGATAATTAGAATCGTCCATAGTGATAATGTAATCAAAATTTAAGAAATCAGTTTTTGGGTTAAACTGTCTGGCCAGGCTTGGTAAATTATAGCCTCGTTTGCCTGCATGAAACTGCATGCGGCCATCGGCCTCTTCGCCAACATGGTGGGCAGAAGTACCGGCACTATCAATTTTAAATTGATCTTCTAGGCCAAGCTCTTTCACTTTTTGGAGAAAAATTCCCTCGGCTGTGGGGGAGCGACAAATATTACCTAAACATACAAATAAAACAGACTTCATAAACGGTTAAGCCTGAGCTTCTAGGGTTTCTTCTTTAACAGGAGCTTTTTTACCTAAGCGGTCCATCTGAGTTTGCGGTAAGGCAATTTCGTTTAACTGAGTTTCCACAGCTTTTGAAAAAGACTTCACTTTTTTAGTTTTAAGATTACTTAAGGCCTCTATCAAGGAAGCTGTTTTAAGTGTAAGGCGTTTACCAGCGTAATCTAACTCACCACTTATTCTTGGTAAGGAAGAGATTCTATTGAGCTTAGATTTAGGAGCTTTATCATAGCCTAAGGAAATACTGCGGTTATCCACAGTAACACAAATAATTTTACCACCCCAGTTAACGCTTAATCCAGTTTTAGGTAGTTTTTTATACTGTCCTTTTTTGGATACTTTGGAATTTATAAGATCTATTTCGATGGCCATAATTGTTTTCCCCTTGTTTTTTAGTTTAAAAAGTTATCCCCAGCTTTTTAACTTTAGACTCTAGTATCACAGATAAGGGTAAAAATAAATTTTATTATCATCCAAAAGCCCCTAAAAGAAGGGGAATGTAGTAAAATCATAGAAAGATAAGCAGTTTTATTGGGACAACATTATGCTTTTCTGCTATGGTGGGGGCAGTTATTGTTCTTTTAAATTATGGGGGCGACATGGCTTCGACGTGGATAGGAAGTCATAAGTTGCATGTGGGAGCGCTCGAGGTCTCCCTTAAAAACGAGCACTATTGTAATTGACAACAATTACGCACTTGCTGCCTAATTAATTAGACAGCCATCGACCCTTAACGCGATAACGGTTTTGGTAAGATGTCACTTAAGTTATCTCGGTACTTCACTGGTTCTTGTTGGGTGAACAACTTAAATTAACAAGAAGAACGTCTTTAACCCGTTTGCTTGTGGAAGAGTTAAAGTCTGATTAAACACAAAATAAACATGTAGTAGCTTGTGTTGGATTATTTGCGGACCCGAGTTCGATTCTCGGCGCCTCCACCAA
>JABJQG010000017.1 GCA_018663505.1 Pseudobdellovibrionaceae bacterium
CAGTTATCCGTATAAAGTGTAACCTATGTCGTGACTAGATAATGTTACCTATGTTCCTTTAGTAACAAAGGCGGCCCGAACCCACCAATTCCCCCACGTCATGTGGGGGAATCTATAAAAGAAACTCATCGTGATCTGTGCTTTTTTAATTACTTATAGATTCTCCCACACGACGTGGGAGAATTGCGGGTTTCAGGGGCGGCAAGCCCCTGATCTCCCATGGATGGAAGGCTATCAGCTCTGCACTAAAAACTCAAAAATTCATAGGTACTGTATATTGGAAAATTAGCCGTTACTGTTATCTAAACTCAGATGGACTGAGGGGGGAGCTCGTGCCGCCTATCTATTTGACGATACTGTCTTTTTTTCAATCATTAGCTTTCTCTTACTGGTGTAGATTCTTATCTGTTATATTAGAGCTCATTGGTCTCAGTAAATATATTTCAAATAAGTGGGCCACTTCATTGTTTAAGGAAAGGTGCTCATTATGAAAAATTTAGTTTTTATCTTATTCACTTTCTTTGTCATTAGTCCCTCTTATGCAGATGAGCTGGGTAAGTCTGAGGCGACAGCCAACCCAGTGAAAAAGTACTCTTGTGTAATTACTAATGCTAGTTTGCAAGGAGTTGATTTACCTCAAGACGGCGATGATGAAAGTATTGATGACCTTATGCGATCCATGGAAGTTGAACTTGTTATTAATGAGGGTGACCAGCAGCGCATAGAATTAAATCATGCACATAGTGGTGTTCCATTATTTTGTTATCTTAAAGATATTAAACGTCCAAAAGATAATAATATTAATGATGATCAATATGTATATTTATCTGAAGCGCCTAAGTCATGTTTGTTCGAACCTTCATTTATGAAATTTAGTGTTAATGCAGAGGATGAAAAGAAAAATGCTTTGAGTTTTGTGAGAATTGATTTTGATAAAAAAACCAAAATGGGTCGATTTGTTGATGAATACAAATATTTGACAGATAGTGTGAGATCCCTTGTTTACAGCTTTGATTGCTCACAAGGTGGCGAGTAAGGTGACTCATGGTTAAGTGGTTTAAAACAGGTTCAGACATTGAAGTTGCTGAAGGCAATGCAGAAGAGATGCAATCAAGATATAAAAAATATCAATGGAGTGTATTTATTAGTTTAGTGCTGGGGTACTCTTTTTTTTATACCACTCGATTAAGTCTATCGGTGGTTAAGAAGCCATTGATTGACAATGGTTTATTAACAAAAGAGCAGTTGGGTATGATGGGATCGGCTCTTTTCTTTGTCTATGCCTTTGGTAAATTCACAAATGGATTTTTATCTGACCACGCAAATATTAAAAGATTTATGTCTATGGGTTTGTTTTTTTCTGCCCTTATAAATATTGTTCTAGGGTTTAGTGATGCCGCGTATGTATTTATTATTTTATGGGGACTCAACGGTTGGTTTCAGTCCATGGGATCTGCGCCCTCCTGTGTTTCGATTTTCCAATGGTTTCAGCCTTCTATAAGGGGAAGTCGCTATTCATTGTGGGCAGGATCTCATAATATTGGAGAAGGAATTACTTTTGTTTTAACATCAGTAGTTGTGTCTCAATTGGGTTGGCGTTACGGCTTTATTTCCCCAGGGGTGCTCAGTCTTATGGTTGCCATATTGATCTTTTATTTTTTGAAAGATCGGCCTCAGACTTTAGGTCTTCCAACACCAGCAGTAGCTTTTGAGGAGCCCTGCGATTTAAATACCAAGGGAAGCACCTTAAGCTCTCAATGGTATGTTTTAAAGAGTCCAGTAGTTTGGGTTATAGCTGCCTCATGTGCAGGGATGTATGTGTCTAGATATGCGATAAACTCATGGGGCATATTATTTTTGCAAGAAGCTAAGCTGTATTCATTAATTGAGGCAGGTACGGTTATGGCTGCCTATCCCATTGCTGGATTAATTGGAGCTGTTATGTCTGGACTTATTTCGGATAAATTTTTCAACAGTAGACGAAAAATGCCAGCAACAATATACGGATTATTTAATGTGGGTGGTATGGCATTACTTTTCTGGGGAGGTCAAAGTAAGGTACTCGACGCTGTTGCATTGACTTTATTTGGCTTTGGAATTGGTGGACTGGTTGTTTTTCTAGCTGGCTTAATGGCGGCAGATATTATGCCTAAAAACGCGGTGGGTGCAGTAAAGGGCTTTATTGGGCTCTTTGCTTACGCTGGAGCATCGGCGCAAGAGTACATTAGTAGTGTGCTTATTCATATTACGGAAGTTGGCGGTATTAAGGTATACGATTTTAGTAACGCTATTTATTTTTGGATATTATCAGGAGTAGGATCTATGTTTTTGGTTGGTCTTGTACGTGATAGGAAAATTCAATTTAACAGACCACACACAAACTAACACTGGAGAATCCCTTTGGATAACATGAAATTTACAGACCTAAATATTAAGCCTGAAGTATTAAAGGCAATACTTGAAATGGGCTTTACCCAACCCACTGATATTCAACAATCAGCTATACCTCTTTTGATGAATACTGCAAAAGATTTTATTGGCCAAGCACAAACTGGAACGGGTAAAACAGCCGCTTTTGTTGTTCCACTTTTAAGTAAGCTGGTTGATACTCATGATTCTGTACAAGCACTTATTTTAGCTCCAACCAGAGAGCTTGCTATGCAGGTTGAGGCCGAATTTGTAAAACTAAGCAAATATACGAAATTTAAATCCACTTGTGTTTACGGTGGGGCATCGTACGAAAGACAATTAAGAGCCTTGAAAAAAGACAGACCACAGGTTGTGGTAGGTACTCCGGGTCGTGTGATAGACCTTATTAAAAGACGAGCCTTGGTCTTAGATAAGGCTACTTTTTGTGTACTTGATGAAGCGGATGAAATGTTAAATATGGGGTTCTTTGAAGATGTTCAGTTGATTTTGGATATTTTTAAAAAAGAAAGACAGATGATTATGTTCTCGGCAACAATGCCCACTACAATTTTGTCATTAATCAAAAAATCTTTTAATGAATACGAAATGGTTAAGGTAAAGAAAAAAGCTCTAAGTAATGAAGATATTGAGCAAAAGTACTTTATTGTTAAGGAGAAACATTTTTCTGAAGCTTTAGCTCGTATTATTGATAGTGCTAATGATGTTTATGGTTTGGTTTTTTGCAGAACTCGACTAGAAACGAAAGAAGTTTGTGATGAATTAAGAGCTCGTGGGCACGCTGTTGAAATTTTAAATGGGGACATGGGGCAAGCAGAGCGAGAGCATGCCATGAGAAATTTCAAAAATAAAAAGGTTAAACTCATGGTTTGTACAGATGTGGCTGCACGTGGGATTGATGTTAATAATTTAACACATGTGTTTAATTACGGTTTGCCACAGGATAATGAAAGTTATGTTCATCGTATCGGACGAACTGGAAGAGCTGGCTCAAAGGGGTTAGCTTACACACTAGTGAGTCCAAAAGGTGTCTATGTGATGAGAAAAATTGAACGTCACGTTAATCAGAAAATTGAGCTAGCAAAACTGCCCACTGTTGAGGACTTAAAATCAAAAATAGTTGAGAACGAAATTATTGAGGCTAAAAGAATTGCAGAATCCATTCAAGAGCGAGGCGAAGATTTTAGAGTGGATAAATCATTTAAATTATTTACCGATAGTGTGGGAGATTTATCTAAAGAGGAACTGCTCAAAATGATTTTTACCTGGAAGTTTAATAGTATGTTACGAAATTATGATAGATTAGCTGACATCGAGTCAGATGCTGATGAATCTGGACGTGGAAACAAAGGAAGTGGCCGAGGCGGCCGTTCACGCTCTAGAGATCGACGTGGTGGTGGCGGCCGATCTAACAGGAGTGCTGGAGGCGGAGGAAGAGCCAATAGAAGCGGTGGCGGCGGACGTTCTGGCTCTGGCGGAGGAGGCGGCCGATCCGGTGGTGGAGGATCGTCAACTGGTCGAAGCTCAGGTGGATCAGGTCGAAAAACAGGTAAAAGGTCAGGATCCGCAAGTTAAAAAGACTAAGAATCTTGATGAAATAGTTATTATTTGCCATGCTTGAATTACTGTTGTAAGCAGTGAATAAAAGATGAAAACAAAACATAACAAGGAATTAATATGAGTAAAGGTACAGTAAAATTTTTTAATGGCGGCAAAGGATTCGGTTTTATCACTCAAGATGAAGGAGATGACTTATTTTTTCACATTTCTGAGATCCAGGGCCCAGAGCCTAAAGATGGGGATAAAGTAGAATATGAAGTTGGTGAAGGCCGTAAGGGACCTTGTGCAACACAAGTAACCGTCGTTAATTAAGAATTAAATTTTAATTTTCAAAAAAAACCTGATTAAGATTCTTAATCAGGTTTTTTTATATGTAGCTCAGTATTTGTGAAGAATAGTGACTTCTTGCTCCCACTTAAGCAAGCGTCTTAAACCACTTTTTGTAGTTATCAATAACTGATGAAAGACATGTAAGAACTCCTAGCTTTTTCATAAGAATTACTATTTAATATCAAGGGTAAAGAAGGTATTCGAAAGAATTGATAAAATAGGGGGATCAACTTGATCAGGTTTTGTGTATTTTCAGTTTTAATTTGTCTATCGACATCTGTTTTTGCTAAGGCAGATGCTCTTCAACTCTTAAAAAAAATTGATGAGTTATACAGAAGCCAAGGCAGCAAAGCCTTGATGCAAATGCAGGTGATTACCCCAAATTGGACAAGAACTATCAAGATGGATATTTGGACTAAGGGGCTGGACTATACCTTTGTGAGAATTTTGGAGCCACGCAAGGACCGTGGGGTAAGTTCTTTAAAACGAAAAAATGAAATGTGGAACTTTTTCCCCAAAATTAATAAGGTGATTAAAGTTCCTCCATCTATGATGATGGGGTCTTGGATGGGATCTGATTTTACTAATGATGATCTTATTAAAAATTCTTCCTTTGAAAAAGATTACGATTATTTAATATCAAAGGAAACCGCTGGTTTTTATTATATTACTCTGACGCCGAAAAAAAATACGGTATCTTTGTGGGGTAAAATTGTATTTGATGTAAATAAAAAATCTTTATTGCCCTCTAAACAATCATATTATGATGAAAAAGGCGTAAAGGTCAGGGAGCTCCTTTTTAAAGATGTACAAAAAATTGATGGTAAAAATCTACCTGTAACCATGGAGCTAATACCATTAACCAAAGATAAAGTGGGTTATAAAACAGTGGTGAAGTATTTAAAACTAAAATTTGATATTAAAATATCTGATAGAATTTTTAGTAGAACAAATTTACAAAAGAGACAATAGGCCCATGCTTTTAAAAATGTCATTAAGAAATATTTTAAGGAATCGTCGAAGAAGTTTACTTACAGGTATAATGATGCTTTTTGGAATGGTGATTGTTTCTTATAGTTTAGCTTTAACAGACGGTACTTATAATGGAATTATTGATATTTTTACTACACAACATACAGGCCATGTACAGGTTGTGCATAAAGAATATATTAAAAATCGATCTATTTATAAAACCATTACTAACTACAAAGATGTATTAAATAAAATAACGTCTGATAAGCAGGTGAAGGCTGTTGCCCCTCGAATATTTGGTGGAGCACTTGGTTTTCATAAGACCAAAACTTTAGGCCTTGAGGTGGTTGGAATTCATCCTAAGCTTGAGGACCAAGCCACGGGCATTCAAAAAAGAATATTAAAGGGAAATTACTTTGAGTTAAATTCAGAATATGAAGCTCTGATCGGAAAAAAAGTAGCTAAAATTTTAAAATTAGAATTAGGTGACGAACTAGTGCTTATCTCTCAAGGAGCTGATGGTTCCATAGCGAATGATTTATTTAAAGTTAAGGCTATTGTGGGAACTAAGGATGGTGGTAAGGACGATTATAGAGTTTACTTACCTTTAAATACTGCTACAGAGTTTTACTCTCTATATAATCAGGTACATGAAATATCCATTGTGCTTGGCAGTATTAAAGGTGCCGTTGATTTTACAGATGAGTTACAATTAAAAAAGCCATTAATTGCTCGTCCTTGGCAAATTGTTGAGGCCGAGTTTTATAAAGCTATGGAAATGGATAAACAGGGGAATATGGTGACTCTGTTTATTTTAATTTTAATGGTGGGGGTCAGCGTTTTGAACACAGTTTTGATGTCTACTTTGGAAAGAACTCGAGAGTTTGGTGTATTGAAAGCTCTGGGAACACAGCCAAGGCATTTATTTAGTATGATCGTTTCTGAGGCCATTATCTTGTCCTTAATGAGTGTATTTGTGGGCGCTTTTATATCTTTTGGGCTCAATTACTACTCGAGTATTTATGGATTTAAATTTGATGAACCCATGAGTATTGGTGGAATGATGATCTCAGAATTTAATAGTGAGTTGTCTGTGGGCAGTATTTTTTATCCAGGATTAATGATTGTTTTTACTGCGATTATTGCAAGTTTATATCCAGCTATAAAAGCTTCCAAGATTGGGGTAAGCACCGCCCTAGGGGAGCACTGATGTTTATTTTTATTAAAATTGGTTATAAAAATTTATTCAGAAACAAACGAAGGTCTGTGCTCACAAGTATTGTCATTGGTTTGGGCTTAGCATCTATGATTATTACAGATGGTTTTATGGATGGTATGTCAGAAAATATGGTAAAAACAATTACAACAGGGATGGTTACAGAGGGTCAGGTTCATAACCCTCTGTTTAGCGACTCTTTTGATGCTAAAGATGTGATTATGGAAAAAGACAAGGTTGAAAAGATTTTGTCTAATGATGCTCAAGTAGAGAATTATGCTAAAAGAGTAATTAGTTTTGCAATGCTGTCCTCGGCCAGAAATATGAGGAATATAACCGTTTACGGTGTAGACCCTGAAAAAGAAAAACAAGTCACCACAACTTATAAATATGTGAGTGAGGGAAAGTATGTAGAAGATGAACAGTCACTACTGGTGGGTTCACTGTTGTTAGAAAGGTTAGAAGTAGAACTAGGGGATAAGGTGGTGTTGACAGTGGCTGAGGCGCACTCTGGAGAGTTATCTCAGGTTCTATTAAGAATTAGTGGTGTACTCACAGCTGGATCCAAAGAGATGGATGAGAACGCAGCATTTATTCATATTAAAAAAGCGCAATCCATATTTAATATTGGTCAGAACTATCATGAAATTGCAATAAAGTTTAGAGATCGTAGTGTGGGGGAGCAAGAAACTTACCCTTTGTGGGCTCAACTTAACCATACTGGTAACAAGGGCGAGAGTTGGAAAGGTATTGTAGCCAGTTTTACTGAAATAATGGGAATGGTGGATCAGTCCAAAGGTATAATGGCATTTATTCTAATGCTATTGGTGGGTGTGGGCATTGTGAATACTTTGTTTATGTCCATCTATGAACGCATGTTTGAGTTTGCTGTGTTAAGAGCCTTAGGCACTAAAAGTCGAGAAATTATAATTATGGTTATGTCTGAGGCAGGGGCTATGGCTGTAATGAGTGTTGTACTAGGGCTAATCATTACAGTGATTTTGGCCTTACCTCTTGGGTTATCTGGTATAGACTATGGTGGCATGGAGTTTGCGGATGTGACTATAAGAGAGCCTATTTTTTATGAGTTTCATTGGTCTCAAATAACAAGTTTTCCAGTGGCCACATTTATGTTTACAGTTTTAATAAGTATATATCCTGCATATCATGCTGCAAAGGTGACCATGGCTCAGGCTATTAAGAAGACCCTTTGAGTAGGCAAGAATCTAAAGTAATTTATGGCAAGTAGAGGTTTAAAATGGAAAATAATAATGAAGTAATTTTTAAGTTAAATGACATTGGAAAAGTTTTTGGCACAACTTCAGATACACAGGTACACGCCTTGTCAGATGTTCAATTAGAAATAAAGCAAGGCGAGTTCACAGCATTTGTTGGCCCTTCTGGTTCCGGCAAATCGACCTTAATCAATGTTATGAATGGTTTTGATGTGCCCACAAGCGGACATGTTTTATTGTCAGGAAAAAAAATAGATCTAATGGGTGAAAGTGAATTGGCCAATTTTAGAAGAGACCATATCGGAATTATTTTTCAATCCTATAATTTAATTCCTGTTCTTACGGCCAAGGAAAACATCGAGTACGTCATGATTCTTCAGGGTATTGGAGAAGAAGAGCGAAGCAAAAGAGTGAAAGAATTTTTATCAATTGTGGGGCTTGAAGGTAAAGAGGATCGTTACCCCTCGCAATTAAGTGGTGGTCAACAACAGCGAGTTGCAGTGGCCAGGGCAATGGTATCAAGACCAGATATAGTTATAGCTGATGAACCCACAGCCAATTTAGATTCAAAAACAGGAACTGAGCTTGTGGATATGATGTTGGAGTTAAATAATAAGTATGGCACAACCTTTGTGTTTTCCACTCATGATCCTATGATTATGGAGAAAGCTAAGCGTTTGGTTACTTTAAAAGATGGAAAAGTAGTTCAGGATGAAGTTCGCTAATATATTTAAGAATTTAGTTTTAGCAATGGCATTAGCTGCGAGTTTGTTTGGAGCCGCCTTTTATGCCAAAGCCTCTGAGGTTCGAGGTTTTTCTAAATTAAATTATTTAAACTATGATTCGCCCAATGATAATTTAAATAATTCAGAGTTATTTCAGATAAATAGACTATCTTTTGTTACTCAGTTGTCAGAACAATTTTCTTTTGAAAGCTCTTATGAGTTTTCACAAATATACACAGATATAGAATCACCGCTACTTAAAAAAAGTTATTCAGCGGCAGATAAAGACTACCGCATTGACGACATCGAGCAGTATTTTGACTTGCGTGAAAATTATTATTATCTCAATCAAAACTTAGATCGTTTATTTGCCACTTACGAAAAAGAGCAACTCTTGATTACTTTTGGACGACAGCCCATTGCTTTTGGCAGTGGGTCTGGAGTCAATCCCACAGATGTTTTTACCCCCTTTAGTTATACCACTATTGATACTGAAGAACGAAATGGTGTGGACGCTGTTCGACTTCGTTATGAGTTGGATAATATGGGACAATTAGACATGGGAATCTTGTTTGGCAAGAGCTTTAATTCTGAAAAATCAGCTTTCTACGGGTTGGTAAAACTTCCTTTTGCTGATTTTGAAGTGCAGCCTATGTTAGCCTATTTTAAAACAGCTATGCTTGTAGGGCTGGATATAACCACAGGTATTTTGGGGGCCTCAGTTTGGCTTGAAAGTGCTTGGGTTAAAACAAGCGAGGAAAAGGAATATTTTAGATCAGTATTGGGCTTCACCCGGCAGTTAAGCACAGACCTGACTTTAACTGCAGAATATTATTTTAATGGGGCGGGAAGAACCAAAAAGCAAGAGTATGCAAATTTACTTACCGATTTTGCACACACTGAAGGCGGTGTGTTTGTATTTGGTCAAAATTATTTACACTTAACACTCGCTCATCAACTAGCAGCTTTGCATGGGGTGTTTTTGTCTCTTAAAAATAATTTGGATGATAGTTCTGACCTAGTAATATTAGGCTGGGAGTGGAACGTATTAGAAAATACTTATGTAAACGTAGGCTCTTATCTAAATTTAAAACAAGATAATAAAAATGAAATTAATAAAACCGAATTTGGCAGTCTGCCGAAGACTATTTTCACCAGAGTTAGGTATTATTTTTAAAAAAATGAAATAAGGATTCACGCACTGCATTCTCATTGAAGTGGGTATGTTTACCAGGCTAGTCTTAAATAAAGTTCATAACTAAAAAGGGGAATATTTTATGATTAAACTATTTATTGGATTTGTTGTTTCCATAATTACATCATCTGTTTTTGCTGGTACCACACCAAAATATAATTGTACTTTTGTTTTGGCAGACCCAATAAAAAATACCATTGTAGATTTTGATTTAAGTATAGCAACTCCAGTTAATGTGGTTGATCATAAGGGCGAGACTTGGCTTGTTCGACTTAATCAGATTACCTCTGAAGATAGCACGCTTATTTTAAGGTTAAACACTCCTGAAAGTCTAAAATATAATACAAATCCCATTATGAGCCCTGTAGCTTCATACACATCTCCCGAATCAAAAACAATCGGAGTTCAGTCAATTAATGGCGCCACAATGTACAGGGTTGTTTGCGATAAAGTTAATTAGTTTTATCTACCTTTAAAAAATAACTTTGAATAATAGGATTTGGTTTGTTTAAGCTAGATTCAATAAATCTATCATAAATGGAAAATGAAGGCTAAGATAGTGCCAGCTAATGAAAACATAACCTCTAATTTAATCTAAGTTATTAGGTATGTGCAGTTTAAATTTAATCTAGATATCTGTGTACGATTTCTTTATTGCTATTTATAGACCAAATATCTGGGTTTTTATTACTATCATCATTGCCTATTATACAAGTGTGAAATGTCTTTAATGAAATATTGAAGTCTGTGCAGTAATTTTCAACTTCACTCCTAGTCATAGCTCTGTAATTTAAATGCATAGAGCTTTTAAGAAAATCTTTTATGGAGATATCGATATCAAAGTTTTGCTGATTATTATTTGAATAGTCAATTTGGTGTTTCCAATAAGAACTTAAGAGTGAACGGGCCTCTGATACTCGGATCCTATTTTTTGATTTGCTCATTGATGATTCAATACTTACGATAACTTCTATTAAATTTTCTACTTTTTTAGATTCAAAAATATACTTTACACCCTTCAATGGAACAGCATCAAAGAAAATTCTCTTAGTAGCAGTAGTTCCCTTCACATCAATGATAGGAACTGATGGGTAAACAGAATAACCACCTATGGCTCCGGTATCGGTAGGTTGATCCATACTGTCAGCTTGAGGCGTAACCCACGCTCGTAGTGGAAATGCCTTTTGAAGACCGGAAGCTTTCTTGTTAAAATCTTGTTTATAACTAAGAACAAACTCAACGTTAATTTTAGAATCATCTAATTCTTTTCTCTCCACTGGGTTTGTTATCAACTTGAAAACAGCTCTTCTTAAATCGAAAATATCGTGGCCAAATAGCCTTTCATTAATGGTAACTCGTATTTCTTTATCATTCAATTCTGCATATGCAGAATTGAATAAAGTCACTAGCGTTAACACTAATATAAAATTAAATTTCATTGTCGAATTCCTTACATCGAAATTATAAATTTTTTAAACTAATACCCTCTTAATAATGGAGCATTGTCATGTGTTCTGCAGGAGTTAGCGGCTGTTGCAAGTTCAACACTTTCTGTAATTAAAATTTTGCTTCCAGGCATTGGCTTTGGTGGCTGAGGTGGAGAGTCTACAGAATAATTCCAGTTCATTCCTTTGGAAACATATGTATTAAAATCTTGTACTAAACTATTTCCATTTATTTCAATGCAGCTTTGCTTTAGCCCACTAAGGGTTGTGGACTCAATGTATTGATCATTGGTAACTACTAAGTAACCAAAAGAATCTGTTAATGATAAACAAGTTGCTACATATTTTTCGCAAGTTTCATATTTTTTGCTTGTGTTTGTACTACCAAAAACATTGTTAGATAGCAAAAGTGTTAATATCAGTATTGAAAAAACATAGTTCATTGGTTTCCATACTAAATAGTTACCAAATGTTAAAATTAAATTCATACTATCTACCTCCATAAAGTTTAAAATTACAGTGTACAGAAGCTAAACAGTGACAATTGTTGTCTGCTCAGGATCAGTCTGAGCTCCATTCAGTGGACTGCACAAAGAATCTATCACTTAAGGCAGCAATCCATATGCCAAACGAATACGCTTTTATTGTATCTTTTATCTTAAACTTAGCTTTAAGAATTTCAGTACAAAAACTGCTAATCACGGAAGGACAATACTTTTTCGCATTATTTTGAATTTTTTTAAGGTTTGCGGTTAAACTCATTTCTAAAGCAAAGCCCGTTTGGACACCTCGGAGAATAGTGCTTTCTGGCTTTTTCTTAGATACATAGGCAGTAAAAGCTGTCCAGTCTTCTGCCAGAGCTTCTTCAGAAACTCCTTGTATGGTTTCAGCATAAGACCCATCCAGGCAATTACCAAATTTCTTCAAAAATTTTCCATATTTATCCCATCGCAAAGGGTCGGTTCTTTTATGCATTGTTTTTGAGATGGTACCAATCTCATCATCAAATGAAGAGCTACAGAGATTTTCAGAAAAAGCAAATGCACTACTTCCAACAACTAAAAAGCAGGCTAGTAATTTAATCATTATTCCTCCTGCTTGCAAGTGTTACGGTTTTTACAAGAACTAAGCTTTGCTAAAACATAGCATAAGAAAAACTCATAACAAAACCCATTTGTCTTTGCCATTCATCTAATAGTTTAGGCTGGTAGGAGGCTTTGTATTCATAGGATAGATCTAACCATTCGTTGACCTTTGTGGTCACATCAAATTTAATTTCAACGTTGGTCAAGCGAATGGAGGATTCTTCTTTTAAGTTAGCTGGAAGGTCTTCTTTGTTGGTGGAAAGTGGTGTTAAGGTTTCCATGGATAGGGAATAGCTGGATTGTTTGTTCCATTGGCCCTTATAATCCATGGCCATTTCTACTCCTAGGTCGCTGTAGCTATTGAGTTGTTTTAATTCGATAATATTTTCGGTGGTATCCTTATCATCTAATGAAAGTTGATCCTTAGCTTCTACTTGAATAGCCCCAAGTCCTACTCTAAATTCTAGGCTCTTTGTTTTACTATCTATGGCTTTAGCAAATAATCCCAGGGACTCTTTGGTTGTCATAGGTCGAAAACCATCGGTTAGTCTTTGTGTGGATTTTGTACCAAGGCTAGTCCCGTCAGAATATTGATATTCCACGTTACTATCTCTTTTGTTTTCGCCAATAAGTAGAGGCGCTTCTACTGATGCTTTCACATAGGGACCAAGCCAGGGCTTATTTTCAAACTGTTTTAAATAGATAGTTTCATATTTAAAGGCATCTTCGGATTTAACCCAGAAAGGCACGGCTGGGGTTTTAGTGCTAGCGAGATTAATTTTAGCGGAGTTTCTCCACTCTGAGTTTATTGTTTTGAGATTGGCTCCACTATTTATTTTTAAACCAAGAGTTTTGGTGTCACCGCTTTTTTGACCGATGATGTTATCACTAGATGAGAGAGCTATATTTGAGGAGAACTTGAGTTTGTAGTTCCAACCCATCTTAGCTTTACTGTCCATTTCTAGTTTCTTAGTTTCAGTGAGGCTGTCTTCGGCGAAGGCTGAGGGGAGTAAAAAGCAAGTAGTTAAAATGAGTAAAAATTTATACATGGGAGCTCCGTAGTTGTTTTGCTACTCATTTATAAATAATTAGGGGTGATGTCAATTTTTGACATGTCAGAACTACTTATTTTGAGAAAACTGAATTATGCTGACCTCCGATTTAACACTATAACTTTAGGGGAATGCTATGAGCACAGATAGTTCTACGATTGTTTACACAAAAACAGATGAGGCTCCAGCCTTAGCCACAGGATCATTTCTGCCCATTGTTCAAGCATTTGCCTCTAAAGCAAATATAACTATGCAAATTAAAGATATATCACTCACAGGAAGAATTATTGCAAATATGTCTGATTATTTAACTGAAGATCAAAAATCAAGCGATGTGCTTTCAGAGTTAGGAGCCTTAGCCAAAACCCCAGAGGCAAATATCATAAAGTTGCCAAACATTAGTGCCTCCATCCCTCAGTTAAAAGCTGTGATTAAGGAGTTGCAAGCTAAGGGCTATGCAATTCCTGATTTTCCAGAAGATCCTAAAACTGATGCGGAAACTACCGCACTTGCAAAGTATGCAAAGGTTCTGGGAAGTGCAGTGAACCCAGTTCTAAGAGAAGGTAATTCTGATCGTCGAGTGGCAGCACCAGTAAAACAATATGCTAAGGATAACCCTCACTCCATGGGTGCTTGGGATTCAGCTTCTAAAACTCATGTGGCTAGTATGTCTGAAGGAGATTTTTATTCTTCAGAAAAATCAGTGGCTGTTACTAATAATACAGATGTAAAAATTGAACATGTGGATGCTTCTGGAACGGTATCTGTCTTAAAAGAAAGTACGCCATTACTAAAAGACGAGATCATCGATGCTTCTGTTTTGAGTGTAAAAAGTTTAAGAGACTATTACGAAAAACAATTTCAAGATGCCAAAGACAATGGAGTTTTGTTATCTCTTCATTTAAAGGCAACAATGATGAAGGTTTCTGACCCAATAATTTTTGGTCATGCTGTATCTGTATATTTTAAAGATGTATTTGGAAAATACGCCACAGTGTTTGCTGAGTTAGGAGTGAATCCAAGTAATGGTTTGGGTGATGTTTTAGTTAAAGTAGGAAGCTTACCAGAAGAACAGAAATCAGAAATTTTAAATGCAATGAACGACGCTTACAACAACCGTCCAAAACTAGCCATGGTAGATTCTGATAAGGGTATAAGTAACCTACATGTTCCCAGTGATGTGATCATTGATGCTTCAATGCCTGCGGCAATTAGAAGCTCTGGGCAGATGTGGAATACAGATGGTAAGTTACAAGACACGAAGGCTTTAATCCCAGATCGTTGTTACGCAGGTGTTTATCAAGAGACCATTGCTTTTTGCCAATCTAATGGGGCTTTTGATGTGAAGACCATGGGTAATGTTTCAAATGTTGGTCTTATGGCAAAAAAAGCAGAAGAGTACGGTTCACACGACAAAACTTTTGAAATGAAATCTGCAGGTACTGTAAAAGTAAAAGATGCTCAGGGAAATATTTTAATGGAGCACTCTGTGGAACAGGGTGATGTTTGGAGAATGTGCCAAACTAAAAACGAAGCAGTTAAAGACTGGGTAGCCCTAGGGGTTAAGAGAGCCAGGAATACGGGACAGCCTGCTATTTTTTGGTTAGATGAGGATCGTGCTCACGATAATAACTTAATCACAAAAGTGAACACATATTTAAGCGATTTAGATACTGAAGGCTTGGAAATTCAAATTCTTTCTCCTGTGAAAGCCACAGCTTATACTTTAGAGCGGGTGAAAAAAGGTGAAAATACAATTTCTGTAACAGGTAATGTTCTTAGAGATTATCTTACGGATTTATTTCCAATTTTAGAGCTAGGCACAAGTGCAAAAATGTTATCCATAGTTCCATTACTTGCTGGTGGAGGGCTGTATGAAACAGGTGCAGGAGGATCTGCGCCTAAACATGTGCAACAGTTTCTAGAGGAAAATCATTTAAGATGGGATTCATTAGGGGAGTTTCTGGCCCTATCGGCATCCTTAGAAGAGCTTGGTGAAAAAACGAAGAACGTAAAAACTCAAGTTTTAGCCGCGGCTTTAGATAAAGCCAATCATAAGTTTTTAAAACAAGATAAGTCTCCTTCTAGAAAAGTAGGGGAGCTCGATAACCGTGGCAGTCATTTTTATCTAGCCATGTATTGGGCAGAAGCTCTAGCCGAGCAAGACACTGATCAAGAGTTAAAAACATACTTTTCTGACATAGCTCAAAAGCTGGAAGAAAACGAATTAAAAATTGTAGAAGAGTTAAATTCGGTTCAAGGTAAACCCATGGACATTGGTGGCTATTATTTCCCAGACGAAGAAAAGCTAACAAAGGCCATGCGCCCCAGCCAAACACTAAACACCATCATTGATAACATTTAGAAACAAAATTCAAATTAGAGGGTCAGGCAGAAACGCCTAGACTCACCAAGTCGCAAAAAGGTACGCCGATACTTTTTGCGACTGCGCGCATAATATTTAGTTAAAGGAAGAGCTACTGTTACCTTATAGATCTCATTATATTTTAAATTGGATAATTTATTGTTGGTTTTCGGATGTGTGCACTGGGTTAGATTTCCTTTCTACTATTAAATAGTTTCCTAGGATAAATATACAAATAAGAAGAATGATATAAAGAATTATTTTATTCATAGCAGAGAAATCTACCACATTTACTGTGATTTTCTAGTTTTTAATAAAAAAATCGCCAGATCAAGCAGGGTTCTGATGTTAGGACTGATATTTATTGAAAGCCCACTGACAGATACAAAGATGAGTAGTAGCTATTATTATATGACAAAGTTATATATTTTAACTCAAAAATCCATGCCCGCATTTTGCCCTGATGATAAGGGATTGATTGCAGCCTTTAAGGATGTTGGCATTGAGGCCACTGCAAAGATTTGGGACGAATGGGAACTAAAGTTTAATGTAAATGTATTAATGCGTACACCTTGGGATTATGCGCAAAACAGAGAAAAATTTGAATCTTTGCTGCAGAAAATTGAGAGCAGTCAGAGTCATTGTATTAACTCTTTAGATGTTATTCGATGGAATATGAATAAAAAATATTTAGTGGAGCTCTCTAAACAGGGTGTTGATGTTATTCCAACAAAAGTCTTTTTAAATTTCAATGCAAAAGAGCAAAAAAACTTGCTTAATGAGGGGCCAGTAGTCTGTAAACCCTTAGTGGGTGCCGGAGGCATAGACACCTTCTTAGTTGAAAAAAACGAAGATTTAAGAAATACAGATGTCCTATTTGGTCGTGACATTCTTGTTCAGCCCTTTATTAGTGATATTTTAGATAATGGTGAATTATCTTTTATCTATTTTGATCATCAATTTTCTCATGCCATATTAAAAAAAGCTAAGTCTGGAGAGTTTCGTGTTCAAGATGACTACGGGGGCACAGTTTCACCGTATGAACCAACCAAAGATGAAGTATGCCAAGTAAACTCTATTATCAAAGCTACTGGTCGTCAGTTCAGTTATGTACGTGTGGATGTGGTGAAATTAAAAGCTAAATTACTGCTTATGGAATTTGAGGCCATAGAACCTGAATTATTTTTTAGGTTTTCTAAGGACTCTATGTATAAATATTGTAAGGCTGTGAAGCAGAGTATGTGTGTATAGTTTCAATCGGCAATTAAGTTGAGGTCAGGTCCTGTTAGTGAGTACGGGCATGATATTTACCTCTGGCACTTCGAGCAGTAAAAAGTACCACGTCCTCCAAGCACAATCTTTTTAATTAAGCTCCCACATTTTTCGCAAGGCTTACCTGTTTTTTGATAAACCTTAAAATGCATTTGAAAGTAACCCGATTGATTATCGCCAGTTTTAAAATCACTAATAGTAGACCCACCAGTCTTAATGGCTTTTTTTAGAGTTTTTTTAATCTCTTTAACCAATACATTATACTTTTCTAAGGTTACTCTGGAGGCTTTTTTACTGGGGGAGATACCCGCAGTGAATAGGCTTTCACAGGCATAAATATTGCCCACACCAACTACTATTTTTTGATCCATGATAAATGTTTTAACGGGTGTATTGGTTTTTTTTGAAAGATCTTTTAAATATTGACCTGTAAATTTTTTGTCAAAGGGCTCTAAACCAAGGTGCTTTAAAAAGCGATGTTCTTTTAATGTTTCATTATAAGGGGCTTTGGAGATATCAATATAACCAAAGCGTCTAGGGTCGCTATACACAAGTTTATCCCCATTTTTTAGAGTGAAAATCACATGGTCATGTTTTTTTAAAGTATTATTTTTACCTAATGCTTTCCAAGACCCTGTCATACCTAGATGATTGATGATTTGAAAGTTGTCAAAAACCCAAAGAAGGTATTTAGCTCGTCGTTCTACGGTGATAAATTTTGACTTTTTTATTAAAGGCTTTAGTTCTGTTGGTATTTCATAGCGAAGGTCCTTGCGTCGCAGCTCTACCTTAGTGATTTTATCACCTTTGCTTAGACTTTCATTAATGAATTGGCGTGTAACTTCGACTTCGGGTAGTTCGGGCATATTGGTTATAACCTTTTAATATCAATTGACTTTAATCGCGTTTAGAATTGAACGTGGAGTTATACTGATTATTAAGCTGAAATTTTTTTTGGTAATGTAATCTCAGAGTTTTGGAGTTCCCACAAATCATTTGCACTTTGAAGATTCATCCAAAACTCTGGACTTGTACCAAGGCTAGATGATAGTTTTAGGGCCATAATAGGATTTAGCGACGTCTTGTTGTTAACGATTCTATTTATGGTTTTAACTTCAACATCTATATGATCAGCAAACTGGCGTTGAGTAAGGCCTAGAGGTAATAAAAACTCTTCTTTAAGCATTTCACCTACAGTTGTTGGCTTTCTTGATCTTTTCATAGTCATTCCTTATTTGTGATAATCAATTATTTCAACTTCTTCAAGCTGGTTTTGTTTATTAATTCTAAAGATAATTCTCCATTGATCGTTGATTCGGATGGATGCATATCCTTTTAAGTCACCCTTTAACAATTCAAATTTATTTCCAGGTGGTACTTTAAAGTCTTCGGTCTTTATCCCGTAAATGAGAATATCTAATTTTCTTCTTGCTATATTTGAAATGTTCGCCCATTTACATTTTTTTGTTAATTTATCTTTTAAGTCAAAGTTTTCAGTTTCTTTGTTTCCGTAGCTGATTATTTCCAATAATATTCCTTTAACTTAGATGGACCAACCCAATTAGTATACCACACAGAGGTATACCTGTCAATGGGCATTTAAGATGTGTGTAATGTAACTAAAGAAGTGAAAAAATCAAAACAAAGCGAGCTAAACAGTACTCAGATTAAGATTTAAGAGTCGTGTTTTTTCTAATAAAATTATGTATTTAACACAGCTGTTGGACGAAGTGGTGCAGTTAGTGTTGTGCTCTTTATTGGAAAAAAGTGAGTTTCTTGAGGTGAAAATATATTTTTTATTTTGCATTTTTATTATGTAGAGAAGATACTTTTTAAGTTATTTATTAATAGGAGGATCAAATGAGCTATACGGTAGATTATGATAAGTTTTATAAAGAAGATTTAGCTGCCTGTGGAAAACCTTTTAAAGAGTTTGAGATCTTTTTTAAAAAGAATATTCAGGAAGCCATGAGTGTTTTGGATTTGGGGTGCGGGCAAGGCAGAGATGCGATTCTTGTTGCTAAAATGGGTGCACATGTTGTGGGTGTTGACGTATCTACAGTTGGTCTTAAACAGTTAAACAGAATAGCAAAAAAAGAAAAATTGAAAATTGAAACAATTGTCTCTGATTTAGTTGATTTCAAAACTAGAAAAAGATTTGATGTTATAATACTTGATAGAGTTCTTCATATTGTAGCCACTGAACATGAGAGAGAACAGGTGCTTGAGAAGTCAGTCACTTATCTTAGAAAGTCAGGATATATTTTAATTGCAGATACACCACTAAACATTATTAGTTTTAGAAAGTACTTAAAGAAAAATAACTCTCAACTAAAATATGTTTTAGATAATAAGAATTATCTTTTTGTGCAGAAATGATTGTATATACTTAAAACCTAGTTACATAGATGGTTTTAGGGAGGGTCTGGTTTTAATATCAAGCCTTGTCAAATAAAGATAAATTTCCAATACTAAATTTAAGCGTATGTTCGCGTTTTCCCCCTTCGTTGGAAAAGCACTTGAGTGTAGAACGGATTATCATAAATTGATTCTAACCTTTAATTTTGGTTTAGACAGAAGAGGGGAATGTGTAAAAGCCATTAATTGGAGGTTTCAGATGAAACTATCAGCGCCTATTCATGTACTAAAAATTCAGGCAAAAAAAATAAAAAAAGAAGAAAATATCACATTAGCAGAAGCTCTCAATCGTATTGCTCAACAAGAGGGTTTTATCTCTTGGTCACTTTTGCAGGCTAAAAGTTCTAATATATTGCCACAGAACTTTGATGAAATTTTAAGTTATTTTAATGCGGGTGATTTAGTAATTATAGGAGCTCGACCACAATATGGAAAAACAAACTTTGCCATAGGGCTATTTGTTAAAGCCATTCAGGAAAAAAGAGTTAAGAGCTACTACTTTTCATTAGCAGAAACTCATAAGAGTGTCGCTGACAGAATAGCTAACTATGATGAGCTTATTGGTATGGATAACAGTGTTTTTGAATTGAACTATTCCAATGATATTTGCGCAGATTATATAATATCCAAAACAAATAATGAAGTAGGCAAAAACTCGGTGATTGTGGTGGATTATTTACAGCTACTGGATGAAAAAAGAATTAATGCTCCTTTACAGGAACAGATTGAAAAGCTCAAAAGCTACGCCAAAGAAAAACAATGTATCATTATTTTTATATCCCAATTGGATAGAAAATTAGAATCGAAAATTAATAAATCACCAACTGATGCTGATCTTAGGTTGCCTAATCCACTTGATCTAAGTTTGATAAACAAACGAGTTTATTTATCCCGTAAATCGGTAGGCTCAAAAGAAGTAGAAGTGACGATTTCTGGAAAATATAAATTGAATGTAAGGTGGGATAATGAAAAAATCAAATTTGTATAAGGGATCTATTTAGATGAAAGAATATATATGAAAATATATGAAGTTTTAGATATTTTTAACAAGGAACGAATTTCATCCGAAATACTTCGTTCTCTACCAGATTGGTTTGGAATTGAAGATTCTACAGTTGCATATATTAACGGGTGCAAAACCATGCCCATGTATGTAATGGAAGAAAATGAAAAAGCCATAGGTTTTATTTCATTACATAAACATTTTCAGAAATCATGTGAATTATATGTTTTGGGTATTTTACAAGAGTATCATCGAAAAGGTTTAGGAAAAAAATTAATTACTCATGCAGAGTGTGAAGCCAAAAAGAACGGCTTTGAGTTTATGACTGTCAAAACCCTATCTGAAGGTAGACCTGATAAGTTTTACGATAAGACAAGGGCTTTCTATTTGGGAATAGGATATGCGCCTTTGGAAGAGTTTAAAACCCTTTGGGATGAATCAAATCCGTGCTTATTAATGATTAAATATTTAGGGAATTAAATAAGCATCTTTAGAGATCAACATAAGTTTTCTATGGCGTACTTGTTTAACCCTGCTAGTACGCTGTTGAAGGCGTTTCCAGATTGCACTTTTTCCTCTGAGAACATCTTTTTTAGACGAGTTTGTATGGAATTGAGCTTCGATGTTCCACCAGTACAGTATATAAAATCGATATCTTCTGGTTTTAATTGGGCCAACTTTAGGCACTCGTGCAGTTCGTCAAAAATTTTATTGGTATGTTTTTGTGAGAAGGTATCAAACTCATCCCGATGGATATCTTCTATGATTTCTAAATCTGTGTATTTGTAATGAAAGTGTGCGCTTCCTTCTAGATTCACGGTTACTTTTGCCTTTTCTATGGCTTCAAAGACCTTGAATCCTAAGTTGTCATCTACGATGACCTCTAATAGCTCTAGCTTCTTTCTATTTTCACTAGATACGTTCCAACTTTTTAATCCTTTGAAAAAAGCATAAAATTCTTTTTTGTGAAATTGAGTAAGGTCACCTGGTGAACAAATGTGGTCCAAAAGGGCTTTGGGCATTTGCAGAATATTTTTGCCAAGAGGGGCTCTGTAGGTAACGTTTGCTCCAAGGTATTTGGCAATTTTATGCTCCATAATAGAACCGTCATACTTATCACCAGCTACTGGCACTCCTGAGATGGCTAATACATCTTCTTGTTGAATTTTATTTTTATGCATATTTACAACTGTAAAGTCAGAGGTCCCACCGCCAAGGTCAACAACAAGGACTAGTTTTGACTCTTGAAACTCTGAGCTAAAGTCATGAGCAGCAGCTATGGGTTCGGGCAAGTATGCGATATATTTAAAGCCAGCTAGTTCTGCAGCCTTAGTCATGCGGTAGAGTGCCAAATTATCTTTAGCAGAATCCTGAGAATATTTAGCTGGTCGCCCCAGTAATATGCTATCAAACTGATGATTTAAATGTTTCTCGGCTCTTTTTTTCATTTCTAGCATAAAAAAATGGATTAAATCCTCAAGCTTAACCATACGGTTATCAATATAGGAGCCCAGGTAACTTTGAACCGGTAGAAATTTTTTAATGGATTTAATAAATCGTCCCTCAAAATCATGATCTTCATAGGCATCAATGGCTTCATGCCCATAGTATGCCTTATTCCCATCGGGAAAAAAGAGAAGCGTACGAATAACGGTAGGGTCAGGGCTAAATGGATCTAAAGGAAGGGCGGAAAAGCTTTTGCCGTCAATAACCGCACCAACAAGAGTGTTACTTGTGCCAAAATCCATAACTAAAGTAGATTGCTTCATAGATTGCCTTTAGATTTTAAGAGATAATTATTGTTCGAAAGTATATAATCCATTAAATTTACAATATTGTAAATGCTAGATTTAATATACGCGGGTTAATAGGGCCGGGGGAGTCTACAATGGAAAAAATAATGTTTAAAGAACTGCTTAAAGGAGATCATATTAGTCTGAAGAAACACAGTTTAGAGCTAGCTCAGACAATGTTTGAGTATGTTGATCAGGATAGAGAACGATTAAGGAAATTTCTACCATGGGTTGAATTCACTAAAACGGTGAATGATGAAGTCAATTATATACAAATGACTCATGACAATTGGGATGAGGGAAAGTTGTTTGATTATGGTATTTTTAACAGTGAGGGTGTTTATGTTGGAAATATAGGTGCTCACTCCATTCGATGGCAAGATGATGCTTGTGAGCTCGGATACTGGATTCTAGGTAAATATGAAGGTCTGGGTTTAATGTCTCGCGCAGTTGAGTTATTGGAGAGTCATATTTTTTCATTAGGCTTTAATCGTATTCAAATTAGATGCTCTGATTTAAATGCTAGATCAGCTAGAGTTCCTGAGAACACGGGATATGTATATGAAGGTACAGCTAGGCAGGATGCAGTGGAGATGGGAGCATATAGGAACACCAAAACATTCTCCAAATTACGATCTGAACATATAGCTTAGGCGGCGGCCTGCCTGGATTCTGACGTCCAATTATAATCCTGAATATTTATGAGAATGTCACTGTAATTTCCTTTATTATCAAGAGCTAGAAGAGTGATGTTACCAAAGTTATATTGGATCTTTATTTCCTCTAAACTAGGGTGATCGAACGAGATAGGGACTAATGCGGAAAATACTTGATCATTATTAAAGAGTATGCTTTCTTTTTTTTGCCCGTAAAATAGTTCAACTTGTCTATCCCAAGTGGCTGTTGAATTATTAAATTTTTTAGAATATTTTATGGAGCTAATTAATTTTTCCTCAGTATGATCTAGTCCTTTAGGCTTTAAGTTTTGAAGCTTAATAGATTGCCAGTCAAAGTTGAGTACACATGACTTGAGCCCTTTGTAAGGGTTATGGTTGAACTTTAGTGTAAACCCGTCCACATCAGCTGAGTCCTGTGGTTCCGCCATAAGATGATTTTTGGAAAAATAATAAATGCTTATAAGAGTTATTAATATACTAATTAATAATAAATAGTTCATGTAGCCTCCAACGTACTGCAGTTATACTTTAACATCCATAAATATGAATTAAAATAATTGGAGCGAATATGAGGAATATCTCATATGCCTGTCTCAGTCTGAGATTTTGCAAGTATTTAAATATGCGGGTTGCGAATTCAGTGGATGACCTACGTGAATGGCATTAACTTTGTTGCACTGGGTTGCAAATTGGGAATAAAGACATGTGATTAAGGCTAATGGTAGGCTGCTATCTATGATTAAAATCTCAAATTTAAATAAAGTTTATGCTGGTGGCTTTCAAGCCTTAAAGGATATTAATTTAAATATAAAAAAAGGTGAAATATTTGCTTTATTGGGACCAAATGGAGCAGGAAAAACTACCCTTATTAGCGTTATTTGCGGGATTAACAATGCCACAGATGGCGAAATTTTAATTAATGGATTTAATATTATAAAAGATTATCGCAAGACCCGTTCCTTAATTGGCTTAGTGCCTCAGGAACTCACTACCGACGCCTTTGAAACAGTGTGGGACACGGTTAATTTTACCCGCGGTCTTTTCGGCTTGTCTCCTAATCATGCTTACATCGAAAAAATTCTTAAATCTTTGTCTCTTTGGGATAAGAAAAATAACAAACTAATGACATTGTCTGGCGGTATGAAAAGGCGAGTTCTTATTGCTAAAGCCTTATCACATGAACCTAGAGTTTTATTTTTAGACGAACCCACAGCCGGGGTAGACGTGGAACTCCGTAAAGATATGTGGAGCATGGTCCGGAAACTTCAAGAATCAGGTGTTACCATTATTCTCACAACACACTATATTGAAGAGGCAGAAGAAATGGCTGACCGTATAGGGGTCATTAATAATGGAGAAATTATATTGGTGGAAAACAAAGATCTTTTAATGCAAAAGTTAGGCTCTAAGAACATGTCTATTGATTTAAGGGCATCATTGGAGAATATCCCCATGGAGCTCAATAAGTTTGATTTAAAGCTTGTGCTTGAGGGCACCCGACTCATTTACACTTACAATTCAAAAAATGAGGAGAATAAGATTTCAGAAATTTTTGATGTATTGAATATCTTGAAAATTCCTTTTGCAGATATAAATACTAATCAGAGTTCTTTAGAAGAAATTTTTGTGAGTTTGGTGAAATAATGAATGTATATGCAGTTTTAGCTATATTTAAATTTGAAATGAGTAGAATGAAAAGGACAATTGGTCAGTCTGTGGCATCACCAGTGATATCCACAGTACTCTACTTTGTGGTTTTTGGCTCGGCCATTGGATCTCGAATTACTGAAGTGGATGGAATTAGCTATGGAGCCTTCATTGTTCCAGGTCTAGTGATGATGTCCGTTTTGAACCAAAGTATAGCTAATGCATCCTTTGGTATTTATTTTCCTAGGTTTACAGGGACAATTTATGAGGTTTTATCGGCACCAATCTCCTATATTGAAATTTTATTGGGCTATGTAGGAGCTGCCACTTTTAAAGCTTTATTTTTAGCTACACTTATAATAATTACAGCACATTTTTTTGTCCCTATGGATATCCAGCACCCTTACATAATGGTATTATTTTTAATTCTTACAGCTATAACTTTTAGCTTATTTGGTTTTCTTATTGGAATTTGGGCAGATGGCTTTGAACAGCTGCAGGTAATTCCATTATTAATTATTACTCCATTAGCATTTTTAGGAGGTAGTTTTTATTCAATAAAAATGCTGCCTCCTCTGTGGCAGAAGGTATCCATGTTAAACCCAGTAGTGTACTTAATCAGTGGTCTTCGTTGGAGTTTTTATGGAAAATCTGATGTTAGTTTAGAAGTGAGCTTGTGGGTCATTTTTACATTTTTAGTAGTGGGAATTTTAATTATTAAGTATGTCTTTAAAAAAGGTTACGGCTTTAAACAATAATTTTCGAGAGAACTTATGAAAAAGTATTTAATTAGCGTATTTATTTTATCAACTTTAGCATTGTTTTCCGAAGCGGACTCAGCGCCCTTATTAAAAAAAGTAAGACTCGAAAAATTGGATTAGGTGTTATTGTAGGTGGTCCAACAGGTATTTCGGGAGTTTACCAACTAAAAAAAGGCGTCAGCATTGATGCCGCATTATCTTTTGGTGGGGGAACTTATTTACACTCAACCTATTTAATTGAAATGCCTAAAAGGCTTGAGGTTGAGGGCGTTAAGATTCCCTGGTATTATGGGGTGGGCGCAAAGCTTGAAATTAAGGGTTCTGGTAATGATTTGTATTTAGGGCCACGCGCATCCATTGGTTTAAAGAAACTGGTTGAAAGAGAAACCATTGAAGTTTTTGCAGAGGGTTCTGCATACTTAGATATTACATCTGAGACAAGTTTAAACCTAGATGTAGCTATTGGTGGACGTTTTTACTTTTAACTAGTAACGAATCACTAATCAGTTGTTTATGTAACTAGCTCGTTAGATACTTCAAATATGAAAAAAGTAAAACAAATTATTCAATTCTTAAAAGATGTGGCCAATGACCATAGAATACCAGCCCGTGACAAAAAATTGCTACTTGTATTTATTGGTTTAATCATTTCTCCCATAGATTTTATTCCAGATTGGATTCCAATAATTGGAATCTTGGATGATCTAGTGATCTTATCTATTGTTTTAGATTATTTTTTTGAATACCTTGATGTGGAAATACTTTTGGACCATTACCCTTTTGGCATGAAGAGTTTTAATTGGTTAAGGAGAACCTCAAAAATTATAACGCAATTCACGCCAATGTGGATACGAAATAGAATATGGAAGTTTAAGCCTGATGTATATCGAAAGTGAAACAGAGAAAGGTTGATTACTTTGTATTAGTTGAGTGAGTCTGGTTTTTCCTGGGTTTATGCTTGTGACTAATAATTCCAGTTGGTACTATTTCTATATGACTAATGAAAATAATAAAATGACAATGATTCAAACAGTGAAGGCCTTTACTAAACCCAGTGTTATAACCATGTTATTTCTTGGGTTCTCAGCAGGTCTTCCCATATTATTAATTTTTTCTTCGCTCTCTCTTTGGTTAAGAGAGGCCGGGGTGGAAAGATCAGCAGTGACTTTTTTTAGTTGGGCTGCGTTGGGCTACTCCTTTAAATTTGTATGGGCACCTTTAGTGGACAAGCTGCCAGTTCCAATTTTAACTAAAGCCATGGGGCGAAGAAGATCTTGGTTGTTGGTTTCTCAACTTGCAATTATTTTTGGAATATTAGTTATGGCATTTACTGACCCGGCTACGTCTTCATCGGGTCTTACAATTATGGCAATAGGGGCGGTGATTTTAGGTTTTTCATCAGCCACTCAAGATATCTCCATTGATGCTTATAGAATTGAGTCAGACGCATTAGATATGCAGGCGCTACTTTCATCCACTTATATAGCTGGATATCGTATAGGAATGATTGTTGCTGGTGCTGGAGCATTATTTCTTGCTAGTTATTTAGGATCTACAAAGGCCAACTATAGCTATTCGGCATGGATGTGGACTTATATAATTATGGCGCTAGTTATGCTCGTTGGAATTACAACGACATTTTTAATGCCAGAGCCTGATGTTAAGAGCAATAATGAAGTTAAGTACTCTACAGAGGACTACACTCGATTTTTTATTTTATTTCTGCTGATCACGGCCTCCTTCATAGCCTTTTTTCTTGGTTTTAAAACGCCAATTGGTCAACTAAAAGAATTTTTAGCATCCATACTAGGTAAAGGTTTGGGCTACTTTATAGGTGAAGTTATTCGCTTAAGCGCGGCCCTTGCAGGTACATTTGTTTCTACAAAACTGATTTTAAAAACAAATATTGTAAACAAAGAGATGGTTACTCAAACTTATGTGGCTCCTATTAAGGATTTTTTTGATAGATATGGGCGATCAGCAGCATTGTTGTTACTGTCCTTGGTGGGGTTATATAGAATTTCAGATATTGTCTTAGGGGTGATATCTAATGTTTTTTATCAAGATCTTGGATTTACAAAAAATCAAATTGCTACAATTGTAAAAACCTTTGGTTTAATCATGACACTTGTAGGTGGGTTTTTAGGGGGAGTATTAACGGTTCGATTTGGCGTTATGAAGATACTATTTATTGGTGCAGTGTTATCTGCAGCTACTAATTTATTATTTATGGCTCTTGCTGAAATGGGCAATAACTTACCTATGCTTTACCTCGTAATTTCTACGGATAACTTAGCCGCAGGGCTGGCCAGTGCTGCATTTGTGGCTTTTTTATCTGGTTTAGTGAATATATCTTTTACTGCTGTTCAATATGCTATTTTCACATCTCTGATGACGCTTTTGCCAAAAGTTTTAGGTGGCTACTCAGGGTCAATGGTAGATAGTTTGGGTTACTCAGGTTTTTTTGCAGCTACTGCTTTGATGGGAGTTCCCGTTTTATACTTAGTGTGGTTAGCTGAGAAAAAATTAGCTATAAAGAAGTAGTTATAATAAATCTATAGTAATAAGTTTTCGCTAGCTTTTAACATATGACTACCGAACCAAGAAAATGTACGTCCATCTATAAACCAAATTTTAGAATGAGGCATGGCCTCAATGAGTTCTTGGGAGTTTTCAGTTTGAAAATGATAGGGCTCCGTGGGGAGAAATAAGACATCAGGATTGAGCTTAACCAAATTGTCTAAATCGATAATGGGATAGCGGGGCTCATCGTTAAATACATTAATGAAGCCTAGGTGCTTTAGCCATGACTGAATAAATGTATCATTCCCTGCAACCATATAAGGTTTTTTCCATATTAAATAAGCACAGGTTTGACCATTAAATTGCCCCTCAAGATGAGAAAGTTTTTCTAAGGTTTGATGAATTAGGTCATAGGCTTCAGTTTTTCGGTTAAAAACTTCAGCGAAAGTTTCTATCATAGAGAGAGAGTCCTCAAAGTCAGTAACATCAGTGATAAAGACTTTGTAGTGCTCCTGTAGCCGGCTGATTTCTTCTTGGGTGTTTTCTTCTTTTGAAGCCGCAATCAAATCAGTGTCAAGATTGTAGATATTGTCAAAATTTAAATTTTTAGTTCCACCTATAATTATGGAGTGCTTGTTAGGCTGAGGGCAGAATTTAGTATGCCCAACAACACAATTTTGTAAGCCTAAATCAATAAATGTCTGAGTGATTGAGGGGACTAAGGAAATGACTTTCTTAAACTGTTTATCTACAGCAATATAATTCCCCAATTGATCTTTAATAAAAGAATCTTCAGACAGGTTAAATCTTCTTTGCGGAGAGGTCAGTTCTATACGTTTTTTATTTATATCTGAGGTTATTGACCAATTTGTAATTTCATTTGGGGTTCTAAGGCACCCCAAACAAAATTGATTATCTTTAGAATATGTGCAATAGCCATTGCACGAACTTTTTTTTGTATACATAGAGGTTTACTATGACATTATTTTTTTAAATAGGCTTCAAGTTTATTTTCAAGACCTGTACTTTTTAAACCGGCGCCCTTAGCAAGGGTCATCAACTTGTTTACATTATTGTCTTTATGTGTTGTTTTTACATGAGCTGCAAACCAGGCTCCAACGCGATTACCAGAAGAGCAATTTACTAGTACCTTCTCTCCTTTTTTGTGATGTTTCATAAATACAGCTTCAATGGCATTAATGTTTTCCTGGGTGATTTCCTTGTTATTAAAAAAGGGAAGATTATAATACTTTAAGCCTAATTTTTCAGCATCATTATTTGGGTTATAACTCAGTTTTTTGAACTCGGTTTTATTTCTAAGATTTATAACAACAGTTACGCCTTCTTTTTCTTTGAGTTCTTTCAGGTTACTTGCAGTGGGTTGGCCTGACATAAATACCTTACCTTTATAGGAGCGGTACTGAAAATTTTTGTTGAAACTTTTCTCTTGAAAAGTGACCTTATTAGAGTGGTCTTTCATATGAGCACATGATGTGATTATGCTAAGCGCAAAAAAAGCAATAATCATTTGTGAAATTAATTTCATTATATTTTCCTTTGTAAGTAGATTATTAATATTTAGTCCGGTAAAATTATTTCCGTGAGGCGGTTAAAAGTCAAAAATTATCTATTTTTTTTGTTATTGGTGTGTTGTTTTTCTGTAAATGCAAAAACCATTGTTTTTTTGGGAGATTCTTTAACCGAAGGTTATGGTATAGCTAAAAAACAAGGCTATGTTGCCCTTGTTGAAAAACAACTGAAAAAAAATGGTTATGTAAAAGTAAAAGTAATCAACGCTTCTGTTTCAGGCTCCACCTCAGCTAGCGCAGTTTCACGATTAAAATGGTTTTTAAAGGCTAAGCCAGATATATTAGTTTTGGCTTTAGGGGCCAATGACGGGCTGCGTGGAGTAAATACAAAAGTGACCTTTGAAAATCTTGAAAAAACTATCTTATTAGCTAAAAAAAGTAAGCTAAAGGTCCTATTGCTGGGTTTACGAATGCCGCCAAATTATGGGGAGAGTTTTACTCAATCTTTTAAAAAAATATACTATGATTTAGCAAAGAAACACAAATTGGCTTTTGTACCAAAGCTTCTAAAAGGGGTGGCTGGTGTGAAAAAGTATAATCAAGTGGACGGTATTCACCCAAACGAAGCCGGGCACAAGGTGTTATTTAAAAATATTTATCCCACTTTAAGGAAATTATTATGATTCTAGAAGCTAAAAGTATTGAGAAAAGCTTTCTTCAGGGGCAAAAAAAAATATCTGTTTTGAAAAAATTAAATTTATTGGTTGCTGAGGAAGAAACTGTAGCGATTTTAGGGAAGTCAGGATCTGGTAAGAGCACCCTTCTCAGCCTTCTATCTGGACTAGATACTCCTGATTCAGGGGCATTAAATTTATTAGACAAAGATATTTTTCAGATGGATGAGGAGAGCCTAACCCAATTTAGAGCTAATAGCTTAGGTATAGTTTTTCAAAATTTTCATCTTTTGCCACACTTAACGGCAAAAGAAAATATTGCATTACCTTTGGAGATTCTTGGCTTGTCTAATGCTAGAGAGAGGTCTCTAGAGTTGTTAAAAAAAGTAGGGCTTTCAGAAAGAGGAGCGCATCTGCCTAGTCAACTCAGTGGTGGAGAAAAACAGAGAGTGGCTGTTGCACGAGCCTTAGCAGCAAAACCAGGTCTTATTTTAGCTGACGAGCCCAGTGGTAGTTTAGATGAAGAAACTGGCGAGCAAATTATGGACCTCATTTTTGATTTAGTATCTAAAGAAAAGAGATCAATGATTTTGGTGACTCACGATAGAGTTTTAGCGAAAAGATGTTCTCGTCAGCTGGTATTGGAACATGGGGTCTTGAATGCTCTTAGCTAAACTAGCCCTCAAGGAGCTATTAAGGTCAAGAAAGTTTGCTATCTATTTTTTGCTGAATGTTTCGGTAGGACTTTCTGGCTTGATTCTATTAGATAGTTTTAAAACTACTTTTAATGATCATTTAATGGAGCGTTCAAAAAAATTACTGGGTGCAGATTTCTCGGTGGGTGGTCGGATAAAGTTATCTGACGAAAAAAAACAAAAAATTTATGAAATAATTAATGCTAAGAAAAAAGTATCCATTGTGGATATGTTCTCTATGGTTAGAACAAAGGAGACTAGCCGATTAGTGTACTTGAATCAGTTGGACTCAGAGTTTCCCTTTTACGGAGGTCTGCAATTAAAATCAGGTACATTGGCAAAACAAGTCACTCTAGGTGATGATGAAATCTGGGTGTACCCAGAATTACTGTTTCAATTAAAACTAGAAATTGGAGAAAGTGTACAAATAGGCACTAGTCATTTTGTGATATCTGATGTTGTGGCCGATGATCCTGCGCAAACATTTCAGATGGGCTCCATTGCTCCAAAATTATTTATATCAAGTGCTGGCATAAAAAAAGCAAATCTAATGAAAAAAGGGTCTACAGCTTTTTATACCACATACTACCAAACTCCAGCTCCTATTTCTGAAGCACAAGAACAGCAAATTATTGAACTTGTTGATGATACTGCGTTGCGTGTGACAACACCTTTAAAGGCATCAGAGCAAGTGGGCCGCATGATTAATTATTTATCTGATTTCCTGGGGCTGGTCTCACTGGTGGCTTTATTTTTATCTATTGTTGGAATTTTTTATCTCTATCGATCCTACCTATTTAGTAAGCGAAAAACTTTTGCCGTACTAAAATCCATAGGTATGAGTAATAAAATGATTTTTAGTTCACAGCTGTGGCATATAGGTTTTCTCACCATTACTGGTACCTTTTTTTCCGTTGGCATAAGTGCGCTTTTATTGTTCTTTGCAAATCAATTGATTCAACAGGTACTTCCTTTTGATTTAGTTTTAGCACCTCAGCTAAGGTCTGTTGGTCTTGGACTTGGTGTTGGTATTTTGGGAGTATATTTCGTAAGTATTCCCTTAATCCTGGGAAGCTTAAGGGAGAAAGCATCGGTTTTGTTTCAAGAGGGGCAGGATTCAGGAGTTAGTCTTCTTAAAATTAATTTTGTTAATTACCTTCCCTTACTTAGCTTTTTCTTACTTCTTAGTATTTTCGTTAGTCACTCTATTAAGATTGGACTAATTTTTATGGGAATATTATTTACTCTTTTTATCACTTTATACCCCATTTTAAATTTTATACTTTCAAAGAGTGAACAGAAATTCAAATTTAAAAAACTTGAGCATACCTTAAGTTTTCGTTATTTAACTAGGTATCGTTTGAGCACAATTTCAATATTTTTAGCGTTGTTTTTTGGTAGCCTAATGATGAATTTCATCCCATCCTTGCAGACCAGTTTACAAAATGAGTTAGATGGAGGAATGTCTGGAAATGCTCCCAGCTTGTTTTTGTTTGATATCCAGGAAGAACAAGTTTCTGACCTTAAAGATTTTGTGAAAAATAGAAAGCAAAAGCTATTATCCTTATCGCCACTCATTCGTTCTCGTCTGACGTTTATTAACGGTGAGCCACTTATAATAGACAATAAAAAAGCCCTTACAAGAGAAGGGGAGCGAGAGAAGCGATTTCAAAACAGAGGTATAAATCTCACTTACAGACAGGGGACATACCAGGATGAAAAAATCGTTAAAGGAAACTCCTTGTCAATTTATAGCGGAGAAGGCTTGCCTGATATCAGTTTAGAGCAACGTTACGCAGATCGTATTGGAGTGAACATTGGGGATGAGCTTACTTTTGATATTATGGGGATAGAGCAAAAGGCCATAGTAAAAAATATTAGGCGAGTACGTTGGACAAGTTTTCAGCCTAATTTTTTTATTTCCTTTGCTGAAGGAGTTTTAGACAATGCTCCAAAAACATTTTTAGCTGCTATTCCTAAAATGACGGAGCTACAGAAAGCTGAAGTGCAGCGGGATTTATATGATGAATTTCCAAATGTTTCAGCAGTTGATCTGGACCGACTTGTTGAGAAAATTAGATCTATTTTGGGGCAAATGAGCATGGCCCTAAAGGTGATGAGCCTGCTTGTTATTTTGGTAGGTATCATGGTGGTTTATGCCTTAGTTAATCATCAACTTTCAGAGCGCATGAAAGACCTTATGTTGTTGAAAGTACTTGGTTTAAGTATAACTAAAATTGAAGTTATGGTTATGAATGAGTTTTTAATGATCTCATTAGTGGCTTCAAGTTTCGGTGCATTTTTTGGGTTGCTAGTAGCTTATATTTTTTCCGCACAATTTTTTGAAGGTTTGTGGGAGCTTGAATTTCAGACACCTTTAATAAGTATCTTTGCTATTACTGTAATATGTTCTTTAGTTAGTTTCTTCACTTCTAAGGTGGCTTTGTATAGGAAGAATTATGAGTTTTAGGGTTTATTGGGGTTGAATTTGAAGATTTGGTAGCTAAAGAGATGATCTTTCCGTCCGTGGGAGATCGAGGCTGGCCGCCTCGAGCACTGCAATCTAATGGCATCGTGCCATTAGATCTATTAAAATATTAATATTCGAGACAAACTGAATCTATTTCTTTCAATAGATTCCCCCACACGACGTGGGGGAATTGGCAGGTTCGGGCCGCCCTTGTTACTAAAGGAACATAGGTAACATTATCTAGTCACGACATAGGTTACACTTTATACGGATAACTGGAGGTAGTTATGCC
>JABJQG010000027.1 GCA_018663505.1 Pseudobdellovibrionaceae bacterium
CAAATGGGCTCGGCAAGAATAGAAATGATTGCAGGGCCTAAAAAAGCTAAAAGAAAGTCATACAAGGACCGATACTGCCAATATCTAGACTGGGTGGATAAAAAGGCGAGCTAGTGTCATCGATGTTCCCGTATTACTCAATATTAATGTGACTGCCTTAACAAAATACTTCACCGGCAACTTTCTTAAAGCTTAAAGCCTTAGTTTGCGAAAAAAAGATTTTAGTTCATGAGAGCACTCTTGCTCTAAAACACCTTCCACAATCTCTACTTGATGATTCAAATTCTTATTTTCTAAAACATTGAGAACTGACCCGCCGGCCCCGGCTTTTGGATCTCTTGTGGCAAAAACCACCCTCTTAATCCTGGATTGAATTATTGCCCCAGCGCACATGGCACAAGGCTCTAACGTCACATATAGTGTACAGTCCGTGAGTCGCCAAGATCCAAGGGCCTCTGAAGCTCTTTTTATGACCAATATCTCAGCATGATATATAGCCTGCTGAGCCTCTTCCTTCTCGTTATGGGCCTGGGCTACGATGGTCCCATCCTTAACAATTAAGGCCCCTATGGGCACCTCTCCCCGCTCAGCTGCTTCTTGAGACAGCTTCAGCGCCATTTGCATAAAATGTTCATGTGAATTCAGCTCGTCCATGTTTCTTAGAATATGCCAGATCCTGCAATTAAACCATGGATATTTTAAGCTTTTTAGAATTGTGTATTGCAATTTTTTTCTACATCTGGTACCTATGATCCCTGTCCAAATATAAAATTAGAGAGGTGGTGAGAACCTTTGGCATTTATAGCATTGAGAGATAAAGAGAGTTTTGAACAAGCTTTTCGTAGATTCAAAAAATCATGTGAAAAATCAGGAATATTATCTGAAGTTAAAAAACGTGAGCATTACGAAAAACCAAGTATTCAAAAAAAGAAAAAATCAATCGCTGCCCGTAAGCGAGCCCTTAAAAAAGGCCGACGTACTTACTAAGCACTAGAAAAAGAAGGGACCTTAAACAGTCCCTTCTTTTTTAAATTAAAATAAACAATACACAATTACTAGGTGATCCACTATGAGTCTAAAAGCCCAAATACTAACCGATATCAAAAATGCCATGAAAGCAAAAGAGGCAGAAAAGTTAGAGACCTTAAGATTTTTAAATGCGGCTATTAAAAATAAAGAAATTGAAGTGCGACCTAAAGAAATTAGTGACGAAGATATTCTCACAGTTATTAAAAAAATGGCGAAGCAAAGAAAAGATTCCATTGAGCAATTTGAAAAAGCACAACGCCAAGACCTTGCTGATAAAGAAAAATCACAATTAAAATTTATTGAAAATTACCTACCGGAACAGCTCTCCAAAGAACAAATCGAACAGTTCGTAAACGAAGCCGTGTCTGAGCTTAAAGCAAGCTCGATGAAAGACATGGGTGCTGTAATGAAGGCTGTTACAGTAAAAGCAAAAGGTGCCGCCGACAATAAACTTGTTAGCGAAGCTGTGCGAGCAAAATTAAATTAAGTTACTTTAAAATAATACTAGCCTAAAACACCTTTAGAAATGTCTTAATATTCAATGTGGCTAAATATAACAAACCAACCTTTAAAGGCATAGATGAGATTCTCCAATAGCTTTATTGAGAAAGTAAAAGAGGCAAATAATATTGTTGATATTATCTCCTCCCACTCAGAGCTTAAAAGAGCTGGTAACCAGCTTACTGGTTTATGCCCTTACCCGAACCATCAAGAAAAAACTCCTAGCTTTTCTGTGTCCGACCAAAAGCAAGTATACTACTGCTTTGGTTGCAAACAGTCCGGTAACATCTTTAATTTTCTTGAGGACATCAAGGGTCTTAATTTTGTAGAGTCCGTGGAGTACTTGGCCAATAGAGCCTCAATACCAATGCCAAAGGAAGATATCCCAGATCATGTTGTTAAAAAACAAGATCAACAGGTTCGTTTAAAAAAGAACTTAAAGAAGCTTAATCATTTTGTAGCCGAATTCTACCATTCTTATCTTAAACAATTGCCCTCAGATAGCAGAGAAAAAATGTATGTAGCAAAAAGGGGGATGAACCCGGGTGCTATAAATACCTTTAAAATCGGTTACTCTTCTAAGGAGTGGCAAAGCTTAACTAACCACCTTATAAAAAATAAAGTCCCCCTTGCTTGGGCGGAAGAATTAGGCCTTATAAAAAAGAAAAATAAACCCTCCGGTAACGCTCCCGAGTATTTTGACATATTACGCGACCGAATTATCTACCCTATTTACTCTCACAAAGATGAATGCATAGGCTTTGGCGGAAGAATTATAGACGAGGGGCAACCCAAATATCTAAACTCTCCAGAGTCATCATTGTTTTCCAAAGGTCAAATTTTTTATGGGCTCAATGAAAGTGCTAAATACATTCGAAGCGAAGACCAAGTCTTAGTGGTTGAAGGCTATATGGATTACCTGGCTCTTTACCAATCGGGCATTAAAAACATTGTGGCTACCCTAGGTACAGCTCTTACAGAACATCATGCTAAGCTTCTAAAAAGGTACTCTAAAAATGTAGTGGTGCTTTTTGATGGGGATCAAGCTGGACAAAACGCAGCCAAGAGATCTCTACCCTTTTTACTTGAGGCAGAATTATATCCAAAAGCCTTAACCTTGCCTGATGGACAAGACCCTGACGACTTTGTAAAAGCCAATGGAGCCGAAGCCTTAAAAAAATCAATTCACTCGGCCCCTGAATTATTTGAAGTCATTCTTAACAGAGCCTTCACCAACTACACAGGATCTGCCTCTGATAAAATTAAAATTGTGGATGAAATGGCTCAGTATATACACTGCGCCAAAGATTTAAGACTAAAAAATCTATATTTTGAAGAACTCCAAGAGAGATTGCAGGTGAAAGCCATTTGGCTTAAAAACGCAATTGGCTCCCCACAAAAAGCAAAACCAAGCTTTCAACAAAACTCAACTAATCCCGATAATCAAGAAAAGTCTCCTGATTCTAACGAGTTAAAACTAGTCTCCTTACTAAAAACTCCTCCCACTGAACTTTATTTTATAAATCTCTGTTTGATGAATCAGGATTTTCTAGAAGAAGCTTTGGATACGCAAATTTCGGGCCATTTTAGTCACCCAGGGGCAAAATTTATTTTACAAAAAGCTCTTGATCTTCATGGACAATTCCCTAGTAAATTTGATAACTTGACTACTTTGCTGATGCCCCACGTAAAAGAAAATCATCTACTCAGTAAACAGTTTGATAATGAACTTGAAAACCTAAACTCTGAGGAGAGAATTAAACTTTTTAAAGATTGCACAAACAAGATTAAACAAGCCCATCTTAAAATTCAGGCCAAAAATATTGCCTTAAACCTAAAAGGTAAGTCAAATTCTGAGCAGCTGAAAGAGTTGGAACAGTTTATGAATATCCAAAAGCATAAGATAGAATTAGATAGAAATTAAATCCAAGTTTTAAATAAAAATGGAGTCATAAGTATGAGTAAAAAATCTGCTGAAAATGAAACGTTAAGTGCTGACGCTGAGCTTACTTTTAAAGAGCAAAAAAAGCTAATTAAGAAGGAAATTCAACGGTTTGTGGAACTAGCACAAGCTAATGGATCCGTAACTATTGCGGAAATAAACGAGATGCTGGCACCGCAAATTATACACCCTCAAGCACTGGATATCTTCATGGAAGGCCTGGAGGCTGCTGGTGTAAATATTTCAGAAGCGTCTGAAAGTTCTACAGCAGATACTGAATTTAATGAAAATGAGTTTTTACTTGGAGACCCCGAATCTGACACCTCGGATACAGATAGCCCCAAGGCAAAAACTACCACAGAAGATGCCGGTGATGCCAAAAGCTCAGATCCTGTTCGCTTATATTTAAGAAAAATGGGAAGCGTTTCTCTTTTAACTCGTGAAGGTGAAGTGCAGATTGCCACACGTATAGAAAATGGTGAAAGAAAAATTGTTAACTCTATTTTAAAATCTCCTATTGGAACTAATGAAATCATTATGCTTGGGCAAAGGTTTGAAGAAGGTCGTATAAAAATGAAGGCCATCTTTAGAGGGCTTGAAAACGAAGAAATTCAATATAATGAAGATGAGTATAAAGAGAAAATTCACGAGCTTATTAGTCATGTAAAATCTTACAAGAAAAAGGTACGCGATCACTTTGAAATTTTAAGAACTAATGCACCCGGATCTCAAAAAGCTTTAAAAGCAGCTGATGCGGTCGCTGAAGCCAACGTCTCTCTAATGGAAGATTTTGAAACTATTAATTTCAATAGAAAAACAATTAATCGTATTGTTATTAAGTTTAAAAACTTAGTAAATCGTATGCGTGAGTTGAGAAAAAGAATTAAAGATGCTGTCAAATACACATACTCTTCTGATGTTGCTGCATTAGTAGCTCGATTTAAAATCATTGAATCTAATGAAAATGAATTAAATAAGATGATGCGTGAAACAGGTCTTTCTTACCAAAATTATCGTGGTTATGCCTTACGAGCAAAAGACGCTGAAAAACGACTAAACAGTATTCTTAATGATTCTGAGATGTCCTTTGAATGGATTAAAGAAACATACACAAAAATTTGGAAAGGTGAAAGAGAAGCTGACATCGCTAAATCTGAACTTGTGGAAGCCAACTTAAGACTTGTGGTTTCCATTGCCAAAAAATATACCAATCGTGGTCTTCAATTCCTTGATCTTATTCAAGAAGGTAATATTGGCTTAATGAAAGCTGTTGATAAATTTGAATATCGTCGTGGATATAAATTTTCAACTTATGCCACTTGGTGGATTCGCCAAGCTATTACCCGTGCTATTGCCGATCAAGCGAGAACCATCCGTATTCCTGTACATATGATTGAAACTATAAATAAACTCGTAAGAACTTCTCGTCAGTTAGTTCAAGAACTTGGGCGTGAACCCACTCCTGAAGAAATTGCTGAAAAAATGAGTATGCCTGTGGATAAAGCAAGAAAAGTTCTCAAAATAGCCAAAGAGCCAATTAGCTTAGAGACTCCCGTGGGAGAAGAAGAAGATTCTCATTTAGGTGATTTTATTGAAGATAAAAAAGTGATTAACCCAGCTGAAGCCATTGTGTTTCTAAATTTAGCAGAACAAACACGCCAAGTACTCTCCACTTTAACCCAAAGAGAAGAGAAGGTTCTGCGTATGCGTTTTGGTATCGGTGAAGAGTCGGACCACACCCTTGAGGAAGTGGGACAAGATTTTAATGTGACCAGAGAGCGTATTCGTCAAATTGAAGCTAAGGCCTTAAGAAAATTAAGGCACCCTAGCCGTTCTACTAAGCTAAAAACCTTTGTAGATAGCTAATTTGGGGCAAAAAGAGCCCAAAGACAGAGTCATACCATTGAATTAACTGAAATGCAGATCAGTGCTAAAAGTTAAGCAAAAACCAGAGCCCAGGCTCTGGTTTTTTTATGCTCTGAATTTCTAATGACAAGCTCACAAAAGACAATTATATTGGATAGTCCATATATACTTTTATGTGGGGGCATAGCTTAGTTGGTTAAAGCATCCGGCTCATAACCGGAGGACCGGAAGTTCGAGTCTTCCTGCCCCTACCAATAGTCAAGTTACTCTAACCAGATAACAAATTTTTTTTAGAATACTGGTTCTACTCTTTTCATGGTGGGTAGTGTCGGCAAAGCCCCTTCAATCAAGCATTTAAAACTCGAAGTCTGTAGTTTTCGGGGTTCTTAAATCCGTAACCCTGCTTCTGAGAGAAAGGGTGCCAGCTTACCTTTGGGACTCACCGTGTCCCAAAGGTAAGCTGGCACCTAATTAAAATTAACATGGTAGTCGCAGTTTACTGAATGAATATCCTCATTACCAGGATCATAATTTACGTAGCCGGGTCCATGACTTTGGCGCTTCGTAACACTCATTCCACAATGATAGCTTTCGTTAGGGGCAAATTGGATTTCCACTGTGTGCGATAAGGATGTGTGATTCTCCTCATAATAATTATCACTTTGAACTTTATAGGACATCCTATAGGCTGAGGAGCTACTATTTTTTTGATAACTAAAGTCCACCTTAGCTTTTGCCGTAAGCCTATTTGCCATGGGGTCTGCGTTTGAAAAAGTGGTCTCAAGCTCTCCCTCTCCGCCAATTCGTAGCCTTCTATTCCTGCTAGTATACATATCTTTATTTTGAATCCCCCCACCTAATTCTAAATACATGCCTTCTTTATTTTTCTTAGGAATTTCCTTTCCCACTAAGATATGTGAAGGTGGGGTATAGTTGCCATCAGAATCATGAGTTCCGGCCGTGTACCCCTCTGGTAAAGCGGGAAATCCTACGAGAGGCACCTGCCCGGTGAACGCGCTTTCTTCTGGTCCAGTGTCTGTTTTTACATTAGTTTCCGTTGAAGCACTTTTTATTCCTCCAGTCCCGGGGGGGCGATCTGGATTACTTGATCCAGGACCATCTTCATAGTTAGGTCCCAAATATGTAGGCGTGTCACCCTCAGAAGATTGAATTTGAGATAAGTTTGGATTCTCAACCCAAGCCAATTTTGTATCTGTAGTTATATATTCATACTCTGTAGTATTACCGTTAAGGGCGCCATTAACAAAGCCATGAAATACCTGCTGTTGTCTGGCTGAGGAAAATAATACATTGCCCAGTTTGTTTTGGTTAATTTGATGCCAACCAAAACCAGCCTTATAAAAACTAAGGTCTTCTTTATCTTTGTTATCAATTAAAATTTTAAACAAATTATCTTCTAAAAAATGTTGATTCCCTCTTATAACACCATTGTCATCAGCATATCTATCAACAAAATTTATACTGGATATCCCATTTTCATCGGGTGCGCCTCTTCGCATTGTTTGTTGAATTTGTGTATACAAGTCTGATGAATATTCAATTGTTAAATGGTATTTATTACTAAGCCCTTTGCTTACTTTTAGTTTCATGCCATGAGTGCGCCCTTCATCATCACCATCATTAACTCCATCATCTTTATCTTTATCATCTTCATCATTTTCAGCATCGTCATTATTAGCTTTTTCAAATATAGCCTTAAACAAACCTAACCCTTTGTTGTCATTTGGAAGATGCGCGCTAACTTCAAAGTCATCTTTTGATCGATCAAATACTTCCCCAGGAATAAACCCATCTGTCGCCTTTAGAAGGTCTTCTTTTGTTTCAAAAATGATTCTTACCTTTTCTACATTTAATTTTGCATCAATTCCTAAACCTATAGTACTATCTTGAAGGTTAGGATTACCATAGCAAGACTTATTATAAGTTTTAGATAAATGTGGAGTGACATTCAATATACTTGAAATAAGGACTTCAGCCGTTTCTAACATTGCCACATTACATTTTACATTATAGACAAGATTTGGTTTATCTTCTAACTTTCCACAACCCCACTTTAAACCTACAAAGTCATTTTTTGACTCACAATATTGGTGAGTTAAAAGCTCCTTGTCATTTTTTTTCATAATTCTATTAAAACAAGATCTCTTATTTTTAACCTTCTCGGAATATACTTTTTTTCCATTAACAGAGCCCTTACAATAACACGCTGCAATCACAGGTTCTTCGAATAAGAACGTAACTATCATTAAAGTTACAAATGAACAAAAGGGTCCCTTTACCATATCTACTTTTCGGTATTTAAAGGATAAATTTGACGCTCCTAAAAGTATTGCGGACTAAAGACTTGCCCAGAGAAGCAGGGTGAAAATCTAACTTACTTTAAGAATATCCACTAGGAATTAGAAGGTCAGCACCATCATACTTAAGTCTTATTAGCTTAGTATTATGAACGCCCTTTTGTTATGTCATCTTATAAGTTTAAATTTGAACCCGCTCTAGATTTTCTAACTATTGCAGCGAAGGCACTTCATCAATGGAAAAACCGGTCTGGCAAAGTACCATCTGATCAATACCTGTAGTCGGGCTAGTGACATTTTGAACAATCGTCGAGCTATTTTGCCCAATTGTAGCTCGGCCTACATTTCCATTACTTGTATTTGAATTTCTTCTATTGGTATAAATATTATTATATGTACCGTCACCTGGAATGAGTGTGACTTTATTACTAGGACCATTGCCTCCAATAATACCATCGTTATTATTAAGATAAAAATCAGGGCTTGTTGAAAAGTCACCATTGAATGTTTTGGCTATTCCAACATAATATAAATCCTTACAATATGTATCTACTTGATTATTGAAGTCTACTCTATCAGTGAAACTAATTGGTGTGCTTAGTGGGACAATAGCTGTCCAAGACGTCCCTAAGTTATCAGCACCATAAAATCCCACAGCATTTTTATTAGGAGCACCTAAGTCCATGGGCAAATGTGGGAGCTCTTCATATAATATGTCTGTCTGACACAATACTTTTTGATCTGCTCCTGTAGTGGGACTTGCTACACCTTGAACAAGGGTGGCGCTGTTTTTACCAATTGTTGCGCGTCCCACATTTCCATTAGTTGTGTTTGAGTTTCTTCTATTTGTATAAATATTTTCTAGAACACTATTTCCCGTTATGGATGTTGTTATATTGCTTGGACCATTACCAGCAATAACTCCGTCATTTGAATTTATATAATTATCACTATTTGATGAAAAATCACTATTTTTAGTTTTAGCTACACCAACATAACCCAAACCAGAACAGTAGCTGTCCACTTGATCATTAAAATCAATTCTATCTGTAAAAGTGATCGGAGAAGGTAGAGAAACTATTGCTGTCCACGATGTTCCTGAACTACTCGATCCATAAAAACCCAATGCAAGTGGCAAATTGGGTCTTCTTACTACATTAGTAAGCGCAGGTGCTGTGGGTAAAGTTGTAGTTGGTAACTCAGTTTGACATAAAACCATTTGATTAGATCCAATTGTTGGACTGCTAATATTTTGAATTATTGATGAAGCATTTTTTCCAATAGAGGCGCGTCCAACATTGCCAGTTTTTGAATCTGTATTTCTTCTATTGGTATAGACATTTGCAAAAATATAATCCTCAGAAATCACTGTTGTTTTGTTTGTAGGACCATCTCCCTCTACAACCCCTTGTTGAGTTTGAAAATAAAAATTTGCATTTACTGAAAAATCACCTGATTGTGTCTTAGCTGCTCCTACATAACCTAGGTTTGTACAGTAGCTATCAACTTGAGTATTAAAATCAAGATGATCAACAAAACTAATTGGTGTTGTTAGCTCAACTATGGCCACCCAGGAAGTGTTTTGTATTAAAGAACCATAGTAGCCCAAACTATTTGGATTATTTGTAGGTGTCTCCGGAGTTGTTGGAGGGGTGGGGTTTGTCGGTGTCTCCGGAGTTGTGGGTGGTTCTGGTGGTTCTGGTGTTTGTGGATCAGATGGGGTTGTATTTGTTGCTTGATATTCAGAAATGCTTCCTGGTGTTCCAGAGTTACATGCCACAATGCTAATTGTAAAACAAAGAACTATAATGCATTTTAAATTCAAGCTTAATCTCAACATAATATGACCCCAAAATTGTTTTTAACAAAAGTCTTTAATAGTTCATAACTGCAATTGGTAGGCCCTAATAATGCACCATAATGGTTCAATCAGAGTTTCATTGCAAACTGATATACCAGTAGAGATATTCACATGTATAAGGTTTATAACTTGTTAAACAATTATACATTTTTTATAAGATTTAAATTTTGTACTATACGGGAACATCGGCAAAAGATTCGAGTAAATCTTTAACACCAGCACAACTCTTAAGTCTCTAAGTTCTACTTTTGCCTTTCTCGGTCATTAATTTTTTGTGACGTTCATATGCTTGCGCAATTTCACTACTTAATTCTTCAATGCCCGCAAATTTTTTAATAAAAAGTTCTAATTGTTTTAACGCTATATCATGTTCACCCATATCTTCATAATCTAGCGTTAATGAGTAATGAAGTTTGCCTAACTCAACTGGCGTCCTTTTTTTACTCATTTTAAAATTTTTTATCTCTGTAAGTTTTATTTCTGGCTGTGAAACTTGGGAAACATTTTCCTCTTGTGTTGGAATATTTTTAGGAACAAGGTCTTCAGAAAGTTCACAAATTTCTGGTAAAATATCTTTATTTTCCTCAAACCAATTTTCGTAATGATGTCTCGCCCATTCTTTATCAACATATCCCGAAATCATACCCTTAAGTCCCTTACGACTGTCTGGGTTAATCACTGCCATATAAATATGTCCAAACAGGAGTGGGGCTGCTACAAAGGCCATAGCCACATGGGCAATATAAGCAAAAAAGTTTACATCAGAGACTATCATCATCACACCTGTAATTATGTAGAATGGATATGAACCCAATAAAAACATAAAATTTATTTTTTCGCCGGCATTAAATTTTCCTTGTTTTGGTAATTTGATATTTTTATTTATAGTAGCAAGACCAATAAGTGCCAGCCATTTAATATCTTTAAAAGTCCAAATCCAAGCTTGCTTAATATTATTAAAATGTAATGAAATATCTCCATGATAAACAAAAATAACTATAGGAGGAAGAAAAAATAAAAAGGCTCCCGAGACCTGATGGCTCCAAACAAGCAACTCTCTTATGGTTACAGGTCCTTCACTTGCACCTTGCGTAAGTAATTGTAACCAAATCCAAAGCTCGCGACTTTCTGGGGCGGTGGGGTCTATTTCTAAAAAAAACTTAACAATAAACCCTGAAAAAAAACAAACCATAAAGGGTATTGCGATGGCCCAATGAATTAGCCTTTCTGATTTTCTAAATCTCAGAATTTTTGTTTTTTTCTTTTTGGGCTGGCTCTCATCTTCGCTCAATGAGTTCCCCAATCCTTAACAGTAAGTTTATATGTAGAATGACAGGCCACACAGCTAGAGGTTATGGCACCAATCTTTTTTAGGACCATTTTGGGGTCAGGTTTTTCACCAATTGATTCTGCTAGATTATCAAAATTTTTATGTACTTTAACACCCAATTGCTTAAATGATAGTGGCAGTTTATTCATAAATACAGGGTTTATCTCTTCTGAAAGTTGCATTCCAGCTCTTTTTGCATTTGCCTGTACTTTGGCATAATCCTCTTCAGCAACACCATCAATAATATGATTTACAGATTCAAGTAAAGTTCGCATTTCATATAAAATAAGGTCACGCTGCTTTGTATTTAATACGATTTCTGTTCGTGAATCTGTTGATTTAACGGTAGATCCAGAAATAAAGTAAAAAACCCAACTACCCAATGTCAGAATCCAAATTATAATAGAAAAATAAAACCAAATTTTAAAACGATTGATCTTTACAGGGGGCATATATATCTCACCTTTATTTTAAGTATAATTTTAAATTAAACCTATTGTATCAGTTTAATAACAGATCGCCCTGTCTATGAAAAAAACTAGTCCATGGATGGTTATAATAATCTATATATACAAATTTTCCTGATATAAATCAGGAAAATAATATTATATATCATATAGACTGTTTCCTTTAATTTTTCAGAAAACTCTCTATTATGCAAAATAGTGAGCCTCACCAATACTACAAATTTCATTCAACCAACCATTATATTCATATAATAAAATCAATGGGTTACGTCAGTCAACATTATTCTTGAGACTTATTAAATCCTATGCCCTAATAATAAAATGGATATTAGGGAAACCCTCACTTTATTTGATCAACTTATTAAAAAAGGTCAGGGCCGTAAGGTACGAAAAGCTATTAAAATATTCATGCAAAAACACAAAATTCCCAGAAAACATATTGTGGATTTTGCCAATATCGCCAGAAGGGTCCAGCTCCCGCATATGGCTCTTAAAATGCTTAACCCTATAGTTCGCTCAAAAACACCCATTACACCTTCGGTGAACAATGAGGAGCTTGCTTGTTATGCCTCATGCTTGAGCCGGATAGGTGCTCATGGTGAAGCTGAAAAAATTTTAAATACAATAAATACCAAGTTCAATCCTGAAGTATTACTCTATATTAGCTTTAATTATTTTTTTGCGTGGGAATATAAGAAAGCTCTTCCTTTTTTAAAAAAATATAGAAAATCAAAAAATATATCAAAGTATCAAAAAACTGTCTGTGAGGTAAATTTAGCCGCTAGCTATATCGCCGAAGGATCTTTGGATCAAGCCAAAGAACTTTTAGAAACTCTGTTAAAATCAACAAAAGACTCCCCTCTTTTGCATGGCAACACCTTAGAGTTGTGTGCTCAACTCTACATACATAAAAACGAATACGAAAAGGCTAAGGATTCTCTTTTAAAAGCTCAAAACAAACTAAAAAATACTCAAGGCCTACAATCATTTTATGTTAAAAAGTGGCATGCCATTAATCAACTCCTTAACTCAAGTATCAAAACCCCTAGCTTGGTTACCCGTGTACTAGAAGTAAAAAAAGAAGCAGAAAACAGAAGAAACTGGGAAACACTTAGGGAATGTGATCTTTATATAGCCAAAGCTACAAATGACATAGAGTTATTTAATACACTGTACTTTGGCACTTCATTTTCAAAGTATAAAATGAAAATCAAAAACTTCATGCCAAAAAAGTTTAAAATTTATAAAGACTATATGTTTTGCAAGGAAAGTTATAAGCGTGTTTTTGATATCCAAATTGGTCAAGAATTGAATTCAAACATCAAACTAAATCCAGGAGGCTTACTGCATAAACTTTTTTGGGTTTTGGTTCAAGATTTTTACCGCCCCTTCCGTGTGGGCTATTTACATGCACAGATTTACCCTGATGAATTTTATGATTCAGCAACTTCTCCTGATAAAATTTCACAATTAATAAGTCGACTCAGATCTTGGTTTTTAAACTATGACCTTCCTTTGAAAATTATAGTGAATTATGGGGTTGTGCAGTTAAAAATAATCAGCCCTTATGCTATTTGCCTAACTAAAAATAGTTCTCTTCCTGAGCCCCTCACCACTCAAGTACAAAGACTAAAAAAAGAGTTTCAACACAAATCTTTCCGTCAAATAGAAGCCGCACTTAAACTACAGATCTCTCCAAGATCTTGTGCTGATCTTTTAAAAATGGCTCAAAATGAGAAGTTGATAGCTAAGCAGGGGTATGGTAAGGGTTCTCACTATAGAACAATATAGCTAATTATAGGATATATATATGTAATTCATAATTATCATGCAATTTATATATATTTAAATCTCACTCCTCCCTGTTATCATTATATATGTGCTGAACGTTAGTCCCCAAAAAATTAAGACAAGGGAACTCTATGAGACTCAATAACAAATTCATCAACCAAGCCATTTTAATATTATCTCTAAGTATTATACTCATGGGCTATCAAAACTGTGGTGGCAGCTTTGAGGCTGTACCGGAAATCAGTGGAGGAAAAAATCTAACTTCACAAACTCCAGTTGCCCCGTACTGTGTACCGGGTCGGCAAGCCACCGTGGATTGTCATCTTGCAATTGGAAATGCTAAAGAAGCTTCGCGAACAAAGTTTTGTAATGAATCTGGGACGGCCTATTCTCCAGTTGCGGCTTGTGTTCTGGAATCCTGCCTTGCAAACTTTGAAGTGTCCGGAAACAGCTGTGTGCATATGATCACTAATCCTGATCCTCTTTGCCAATCCACTACTGTAGATCAAATCAGCTGTGTAGACCAAGTTGATTTTGCCACAATTGCAGAAAGAGATCGCACGTGTAACCAAGATGAGCAAAGTTACACTGTGGGAGAATGTATAATAAAATCCTGCGAAAAACCAGATTATGAATTAGATACAATCAACAACCTGTGTGTAAAAATAAAAACACCTATCTGTAACGCTAACGAAACAGATTCCATAAGTTGCATCAATGATGTCACAGGAGCAGCTGTAGCCACAAGAACGCGAACTTGTAACCAGGATGAGCAAAGCTACACTATGGGCACAGTGTGTAACATCCAAAGCTGTAACTCTGGATTACCCCCAGTAGATAATGTGTGCATACCTCCAAACAATAGTGGGGGGAACACTGGCAGCGGTATAACTTACTATGTAGATGTAACCGCCCCAAACGATAATGGTTCAGGGAGTATAGATAGTCCAAAAAAACGTATTAAAAGTGCTATAGATCTTATGTCCACTTCCGGAGGGGACACCGTCATCATTAAGCCTGGTGTCTATAATCACACACTGGATGCCATTATTGCCCCAGTAAGTGGTACGGCCAGTGATTATAATTTAATTAAAGCCGAGGTGGATGGCACTGTAATTATTTCTGGAGTCCGAGATCATTCAGATTTTTCTTACTACTCGAACTTAAACTTATCTATTAGTGATTATGGAGTTAAAAACCTTGAAGCCCCTAAATATATTCAATTTGAGGGTTTACACTTTAGTAGTCGAACAGGGTCTAAGAGTGTAAGTGGTCAATACATTAAATTCTTAAGAACAAGTTTTGAAAAAGGCCCTAATGGCAACGCGTATGTCTTATCTATTGGTGGAAGCTATTTACTTTTTGAAGACTGTTTCTTTTACGGCGAAGGCGGGCGACAAGCCTTTGGTTTATATGAAGGTGACCACGTGATATTAAGAAGAGCAGTCATTCGCCATGATCATGGTTGGCGCGATACGGGGAAAATGGAACCCCAAGGTGTGGCCACCATATATAACTCTAACTTTGTGGAGTTTCAAAATGTTATATTACTGGATAGTTCATCTGACCCAAACTCCGGAGGCAGTAATTGGTGGTATGGAGGAGTGACTATGGCTACCAATGGAGTGAATAACCAGAATAACAATATACGTGGGCTTATTCAGCTCAATGTAGAAGGAACTTTCTCCATTGCCGGGGGGTCAGGTAATGTTAATAATATTCAAATGGATGATGTGGCAGCAGCTTGGACGGATCAAAGTATTTATAAAAATAAAGGCAGCTTAATTAATATGGATGATGGTGCCACAAAAAGTGTTTCTGTTAACCGAGCAACTGTTCATGGCGCTGATGCAATGGCTTATCTCAATTATTCGGGTATATATACTCTTAATATGAAGAACTCTGTGGCGAGTAATTTAAGTGGTAGCGCATTTTTTAACGGCAACCAAACATTGAATGAAGCTTACAATAACTGCTATGAAACCCCCTCCACTCAATACTATACCAACTGCCAAGGAACTGGGGCCACCTTTTATGATCCATTTTTGAATGGACTAAAATATCTTCCTCGTATTGAGCCTGGGTCTGAACTATCCACCGCCGGCGAAGACGGTGGACAAGTAGGCGCACAAATCACAAAAAAAATTGGTGTTTCAGGTACGCTTTACGGAGAGCCAGGATACAAAGATCGATTGAATGAATCCTTATGGCCTTGGCCGCATCAAGATCGTATTAAACAAGAAATGTGTACGGATATGGGTGTAACTCGAGGCTTCTGCGCCACTGGAAACGGTCTTTATGGTGGGCCGGTGAATTTAACATCATATATCTGGGAAGCCCTAGGAAGCTCTTGTCCCAGTGAATTCTGCACCCCTTAGATCTGGATATTGCAAATGTCACAAAATGAGATAAAAATGAAATCTATAATAAATAGTGGTAAACTGAAGGGTGATGAAATTGTTAAATAATAAATTCAAAAAAATACTGGTCTATGCCAGCCTAGTATTTATTTTTGTCAGTTTTCAAAACTGTAGGTCCCTTGATGCCCCACAAAGTCAAACCCCACCCGGTGAGCTCAAGGGAAACGGTGATGGATATGAAGGGAAAATTACATATTATGCTGTGGACTCTGAATTTACATGTGAGGGTATTCCAGCTGTAAAAGAATATATAAATATTTTTCCCACGCACGCAATACATATAACTAATTTAACTGACAAATGTGATGCCTTAAGTAAACAAGTTTCCCTACAGGATCTCAACTTTAAATTTGGCGAGGATAAGGTTCTTGCATTTGAAGGCATTAATTATTTTTTTCATGAAAAGAAATTTTTAAGTGAAAATCATGAACTACTGGAAACCATACATTCCTGTGAATTTTATTCACAAGCCTATGAAATCCAAGTCTCTTATTATGCAGCTATGAATAATAATACTCAACAATATGATGATTTTTTTAAATACGAACGCTATAGTTATGAAGGAAACACTAGCACCCTTGTGGACGCCTATTTTATGCCAGCCATGGTCAATTATACAACTGTGGGGGACATACAAACCCTAACCATAACAAATCCTGAGAGTTTTTCTAGATCTGTGAGCCTCACCACTATTTATGATTTAAGTATAGAGCCACCACCTTATTATTTTCCTGGAACTTATAACGATTTTCACATCCCAATTGTTGATCACATTCTTGATTGCAAGGGCGTTTACGGTGAAGGTCGACAGGTCAGGTAAAGCCACTAAGCTTATAACCAAGGAACTAATAAATATCTTATGCGCCCCAGTCCCAAAAACTATCTGTAGCATCATCTATGGTTCCTGTAGTCGAATCATCATCACCGATTATCATCTCAATTTTATAAAGTGTGTTTCCCCACTTGTCTTCGCATTCAACAGTATAATCCGTCATTGTGTTTGCCAGGTAATCAACACTGGCCGCTGACCCACCACCATTATATAAGGAGCTCAAGCTTGCTGTACGTGTGACAAGGTTATTGGTTGCATTAGAATTATTTTTATATGAATAATCAGTGTCTGTTTGTCTCATAGTATTTGAAGATTTTAAGGTATACTGAGCAGAATAAGTGCTCTCTGTTGGCACAAAATAAATACCAGTGTAAACATTCGGATCATAAGACAGATCTGTTAAGATTGTAATAGCTCCTCCTAGGCACTTTACATCCAAGGGTGAGGCACTACAATCCACGGTAGTGGCTACGTCATCTACCTCGAATGTTGCTGAATTTGAACGTTGAAACCTATAAGGAGTAAAGGTCACAGTTGCACAGACAGATGTCTCGGTTGTGCCCACCGTAAATACGAGGTCACTATAATATAATTGATTTTCTGGAATTTGAATAGAACAGCTTTTTGCTGTACTTGTTTGTGAATCTGTAGAACTAAAGTAACATGAGCCTTGAAGATCTTCTACTGTTGAATTCGCATACATAGTGCCCACAAGAACGTATAATGGACTATTGTCATCAACAGTCACTTCTGTACTTGGCAATGAGCTGTCACTTGAGGAGGATTCTGAATCAGAACCACAACTTAACATGATAAGAGAACTACATATTATAAATGTTATGTAATATACTTCTTTCATAAATATATCCTCAAGTAAAATAAAACATCAGCTAATCCTTAGTGCTCTAATCGGAGTGAGCGGCCTGTAATAAAGTTTTCGCAATAAAACCCAACTATAGTATGGGGCAATTACATCATATATCTTCAAAACCAGGGTCATCATAGCTAGGCATAACTCCATTAGCTACATTTTTATAATTAACTTCTTGTTCATGTTGAGCAAATGTTGGTTTGATGTGTCTGTCTATAGAAACTACAGAGCTGGAGTTTTGTTTGTTTTGAGATTGTATCGTTTTTTTAATTTTAGTGTTTACCCCATTAACCTCTTTTTCAAGCTGGAGCACTGCTGTTTGTAATTTACTGGCTTCATCTGTTAGGTTACTTGCAAGATTAGAAGATTCACTGGCAGAAGTTGAATTAGAGTTTGTTGCACTTTCTAATTCATTCATAGCTGTAGTGATATTATTTACACCTTCAGCTTGTTCACTAGAGGCTGAAGACACTTCTCCCATCATTTTATGCACTTCAGAAACATTTGAAACCACCTCTTCTAAAACCTCACCACACCTACGAGAAACTTCTACACCCATTTGTACCTTTGATTTTCCCGAATCCACAAGTGCTTTAATTTTTCCTCCGGATTGGCTCACTACCTTCTCAACCTTTACAATACTCTCAGATAACATGGCTCCGATTTCTTGTGCTGCACTTCCACTCATTTGGGCCAGGTTACCTACCTCTTCGGCCACTACAGTAAATCCTTTGCCGTGGTCACCTGCTCGTGCTGCCTCAACGGAAGCATTAAAGGATAGTAATTTTGTCTGAAAGACAATGTCATTAATTACATTAGTTTTCACTGCAATCTCCTGTATGACTTTCACTACGCCAGATATTTGTTCATTTGACTCAACAACAGCATTCATAATCTGAACATTACTCTCATCTATTTCAGCCATTGCTTTATTCATTTCTACAACAGCTTCTTGACCACTCTTAGTTACGGCCTCACTTTCTTGAGATTTTTGTGCAGATTTATTTGCGTAGTCCACACTTTTATTCACCATCGCTGATATTTCATTTAATGTAGAGACTGTTTCCTGAATGGCTGAGGCTTGCTGTATGGCAGCTTCAGAGACATTTTGAGAAGTGGATTGTAAATCTTCCGAATTACTTTGTGTTGATTTTGCAGAATCTTTAATCTGAATGGATATCTCTTGAATGCGTTTTGAAAGAGTCGTGGATAAATACCATGAGAAAAACACAATTATTATTATGCTAAGTGCCAATATACCCAAGAGTGCTGCTAAAACATTTGTTAAAGGTAGTGCTTCTGCCTCATCAATTTCTGCTAAAATATACCACGTGAGTCCATCCCCTAGAAGTACCGAACGGTAAGAACTAAAAACATTCGTTCCACGGTAGTCTTCAAACATAGAAAAACCATCTTCCCCTTTAATTAAACGACCAATACCTTCAGAATCTACTGTCTGTACTATGGCCGTAGTATTCATATTTCTAACAAAACTAACATCTTCATCTGTAAGACCAATTTTTTTAGCTACTTTAAAGTACCCCTCAGGATCTTCCATTAAAAAACGAGACACACTTCTCATTTTTTTATCCTGACCCACAAGATAGGTTTCTCCAGAATCTCCATAACCAGATTCTTTCCATTTTTGTTCACTGGTCATAATTTTGTTAATTTTTTCAACAGGTATTTGAAATATTAAAACACCAATTTTCTTCACTCCATCATAAATAGGCGAAGCAATAAAACCTGCTGGAGCATCATATGAAGGTGAGTATTTTTCTAAATCAACTATTGAAACCATATCGGGGCCTGATGATGCATTTGATTTTTTAAAGGCTTTAGCTAAATTGCTATTAGCATAGGGGCCGGTAAGTAGAGAGGTTGCAAAGTCCAATTCTTTAAACACACTATATACAATATGTCCCGTATCAGGCTCTACCAAAAACACATCATAAAAACCAAATGATTCTAAAAACTTTTTAAATGTAGGGTGAAATTTTTTATGTGTCATTGACCAATCTGTATTATCATTGGCAAAAGGAAGAGCGTCTTTAGATCCCATGGGGTTCTCATTATTACTAATATAAGAATATTGCAGTGCAAGCTCATCGGCAGACAATTTCTCTAAAATCCCCTTAGTGTGAGAAGCACTTTTACCACCATTAATCTTTACATAATTATTTCCGTATTTATTAGTATAATAATCTTGGAGCGAACTCATCATATCTTTTTTATCAGGTTTTTCTTCAAACTGCTCATCGTAAGTATCAAAAGTTTTACTAAACTCATTCATTGCTTGAATAGTAGCAATATTTGTAGATAGAGCTAACACTTGGTTGCTCATAACCGAAAAGAGAGAAGTTAATTGTTGAGCTTTTTCTTCTCTTTCAATATTTAATTTTTCTTTGGTACTTTCAACTAATAAGCTTTTTAAGTTATCAACAGCTATCAATGATATGGTCACAGCAGGTGCTACCCCAAAAAAGAGCAATGCAAATATCAGCCTATTCTTTAAATTAAGACTATTGAACCATTTCATAAATACCCCTTTGTGCTAATAGTATGTCCCCATTGGCTTGTCGGCGCATTTAATATATATTTGATGCTATTGCAATTATTTGTACTCTTAATTAGTATTCTAGACGGCCTATGTTTCAACTTAATACACAGCTGTTAAAAACACGTTTCTATACTAGCGTCCCTCAAAGTTGAACCTATAAACTGAATTCATTACAAAAAAATTAAAAACCTAAACCGTGATTTTTAATAACACACAAACTCACCTGCAACCACCACCGAGTCAGTAGCACGGTCGTCACATAAAGAGATCAACGAGAAGACTTTCTCTTCAACACTAAGTTCTCTAGTAAATCGATCATTAAGTAGTTTATGTTTCTTAGGATCAATAATTTGAAGGTCAACCTGCATTCCTTCTTCCAATGCACCTATCTTGTTCTGCATGCCTAAAATTTTAGCGCTATCTAATGTTGCCAGCTTAAATAATTCTTTAGGGCTTAAGCTTTTGCCTCGCATTTTCTGAATTTCATAGGCGCTTAACAAATTAGACCAAATAGAAAGTTTTGTGCCAGCGCCAATATCAGAGCCAAAGCCCACGTCAATACTGTATTCATCAAACCTTTCGTAAGGAAATAACCCACTACCTAGAAATAAATTAGAGGTTGGACAATGCACGACCTTGCTCTTTGTTTTTTGCAGTAACTTTAAATCCTCATCTTCCACATGGATACAATGAGCCAGTAGTGTTTTATCACCAAGCAGGTCATAATGATTATAAACCTCTAAATAGCTTTTATGCTGAGGAAATAGCTCTTGAACCCATTCTATTTCGGCTTTGTTTTCAGCATAGTGAGTCTGTAATAGTAAATCTGGAAACTCAGCTCTTAGTTTTTGTGTCACCTCTAATAGAGCCTCAGTACACGTTGGCGCAAATCTTGGGGTTAAGGCATAGGTCAGCCTCCCCTCTTTATTATGAAACTCCGAAATTAATTGCTTTGTCTGTGTATATTCATCTTCTGGTAAAACAATGAGTTCTTCAGGAGAAAACCTGTCCATAGCCACTTTACCAACAACCCCTCTTAGGCCTAGAGTAGCGAGGTTCTTAAATAAAACTTGAGTAGCTTTATAACTACTAGAGGAAAAGAAAACACCGCAAGTTGTGCCATTTGATAACATATTATTTATTAAATTTCTTGCAACCTTCTCGGCCTTATCCTGTTGATTAAAGCTAATTTCCTCTGGGAAAGTGTATTTATTTAACCACCCCAACAGCTCCTCTCCATAGCTTCCCATAATCTCATACTGCGGAAAATGTAAATGACAATCAATAAAACCTGGCAAAATCAAACATCCACTTTTATCAATAATGGTCGCGTCAGTATACCTTGCCACAACTTCAGATCTCAGACCTATATCTACAATTACCTCATTATCCCAACAAATAGCTCCATCCGGAAAATGAACCCAGTGATCATCCCTATTTAAACTTATTACTTCACCCATTAGTACTTTCATCAACTCGCCTTACTGTTTCAACTATCTAAGTTAACTCATTTTACCAACTTCTCACAGAGCTAACTTCAGGTCTTACCATCCATATTATTATTTAATAATAAAGCTGTTCACTTTTGATATTAAGCAGTTACACCAGACCTATCCAAGTGTAATTTTTATAATAGTCTACTTAATCCCGCAAATATTAAACAATATCTGGTATGCAATTCTTTTAGTCATTAACTAAATAGCCAATATTATCGGAGGATAGAATGAAAAAGAGTTTATTATTATTTGCCCCTTTTGCATTGTTTTTATCAAGTATGGTGAACGCAGAGAGCTTAAGCTGCAAAACAGATAATGGTCAACAATACAAAATAAACTATAGTGAGAATAGCTACAAGGCAGAGCTTATTATTATTAACAAGGAAGATGGTAAAGATGTTGAAACTGTCATTAGCAAGCGTGCGCATGTTCAACGTGATGACACTAAGTATAGTCTAAATGTCATAGATCATAGAAAATTCTATGAAATGCCTGGAGACGGTCAGGGACCACAAAAATGTTTTAAGTTTGGAAATGCTAATTATAGCATCAGTGGAAAAATGATTGCTAAAGGGAAGTATGAAGGTCAGCTCAATAAATCTCAAAACCTAGTTTTTAAACCTGGTTATGGATACGGCCCTAATAAGCGTCATTGTCCAACTCCTATGTTTTCATTCATGCCTCCTCAAGAAATAACTTGTAATGATAGTGCGCAAAAAGAACTGTCACAAGATACAATGATTTTAGCTGCTGCTCGACAGGAAGTACAAAATTTATTGAGCCGTAGTTTTTGGGCAGGTGGTCCTCCAAGGATAGCAAACATGAGTATCGATAGATCCTCTCAAACTATACCTCTCAATCATCGTTATCCATTTATGATTAATGTAAAAGTAAAGATGACGCATGTTACATGGGCCTCTCAATCAAAAATTTGGGTTGTTCAAGTTCAACATAAAAATGGTCAGGTTATCAAATCTCAAATTATCAGTTTTAATTAAATATTAAATATTCAAACTGCACTCTTGGTTTTAACTAGAGTGTAGTTTGAATTAACTAATATTTTATTACTTTTTCTTCTTTTTACCTTTTTTATTTATATAGTTTGATTCCTCTATGGCAAGCATCTCTTCTATGCCTAAATCATCCGGGTTCACTTCACTAATTTTTTGCAGAAACTGTCCGTCTACTTTTAACTCAGGTATTTTTGTTTGTATAAAATCTTCTATGGCAGCTAGTTTTTCTTGTTCCTCTGGAGCACAAAATGAAACAGCATCACCTTTAGCAAATCCCCTGCCTGTACGCCCGATGCGGTGAACATAATTTTCTGGGTTATCTGGGAGGTCATAGACTAATACATGAGATATTCCGGGTAAATCAATACCGCGCGCACTTACATCTGTTGCTACAAGCACTTTACAATCATCTCCTCTAAATAGTTCTAAATTGTCTTCGCGCTCAAATTGCTCCATGCCACCATGTATCCCCACAGCCCTCACATCATTTTTTTCTAAGTGAGCCAAAACTCTTTCTGCACGCACCTGTGTTCTCACAAAAATAAGTGTCTTTGCATCTGGATTAGCTGTAAGAAAATTAACTAAAAGATGTCTTTTTTTATCCATATCCACTTTTGCAATAAAATGAGTGATATTTTTTGATACTAATTTTTCAGGAGATACTTGAATGCGTAGAGCACTTGATCTCACCTGTGAATAAGCTAATTTTTTTATTTTGGGATTAATAGTAGCTGAAAAAAATAAGGTTTGATGTCTTTGTTTTAACTTATGTTTAATACTTTTGATATCCTCAATAAAGCCAAGATCCAACATATGATCCGCTTCATCTAAAACAAGCGTTCTTACCTTATCTATATGAATGAACTCCTGACTAATCAGGTCAAACATTCTACCTGGAGTGGCAACCAATAAATCCACCCCTCCTATTAGCTGATCTATTTGTCCATCCTGCTCTACTCCACCATAAATGGCATATGTGGATGTTCTTGTGTTTTTTGACAGCTGAGCACACACCTGTCCAATTTGTTGAGCTAACTCCCTTGTGGGTACCAAAACCAAGCATTTTATCCCATAGCTTCGCTTGCTCGTTTTTTGGTTATGTATTTTATCAATTATGGGTATAGCAAAAGCTGCCGTTTTACCCGTTCCCGTCTGAGCAATGGCCAATACATCCTCATCGTTCATAATAGCTGGGATGGTCTTAAATTGAATATCTGTGGTTCTAAAAAACCCCATATCTTCTAGGTTATTTTTAATTTCATCGGAGATTTCATATTTTTCAAATTTCATAGGGACCCAAGTCAGAATAAGTTAGATAACCTCTTATACAATATTCCAAACAGGATAAAAAGAGGTCTTTAGCTTAATCAAATTATTTAACTGTAACTATGGGTTCTTTGTCATAAAAGTGGGGTCCAGTTTCACTCAGATCTGCATCAAAATAAGAAAAAGACATAAAAAAAGGCGCTCAAGAGCTGGTTAAATATTGTTTCGACACAAACAAAACCAGAGGAACGC
>JABJQG010000032.1 GCA_018663505.1 Pseudobdellovibrionaceae bacterium
CATACATTATTTTAAACTTAAAATACTTCAGCGTTGTGGAGTACTCGGTCAGTTCTGGGTGCCTGAATCGAAGCTAAAAGGCTATACACCATAAAACTGGTTCTGCAAAGGGGCTCTTTCAACTGTTGTCATAAAGAACCTTTCTAGTGGTAAGCCAAAGAGTATCATTTTGAACCAATGATTGAACTTCGTTTTTTAATGATGTGGCTATCATGCGTACTTGATTTTTTTTATTGTCCATATTCATATTGACGATCATTCTGGCCATACCAGCACTGATGACAGCCATGATGCCAGTGGTAACCATGACTTCCATCAAAGAAAATCCATTAGAATTTTTAAAAAATTTGGGCATAGCCCCCCCCGACAAACGTTTAGGTATTTATCGGTAGTCGGGCTATAAAACTTAAAATTAAAATATGAGGTAATACGGGAATTCATTGGAACGAGCAGGGTAATTATAGATTGATAGTTAAGATTTATTTACATAGATTTTACTGTCAAAGACACTTGGCCGGGTTCTTATTCAAAATTATAGAAGCTTAATGTTGATGGAATCTATATTAAGCTTCCATTAACTCTTCTTATTTATTTTTTTGTGAAAACAACTCTGTGAAAACCGAATCTCAAAACCAAACACCGTTTAGTTTATTTTAAGCTCAGTGGTTAATTTTGATTCCGCGGCGCAGTAGTGGCGTTTTTGCTGGAAATTGCACTATAGAATTTGGGGTAGATATGTTAAAAATAACCCATGTTTTCACACCTTCATGTTCATACTCAATATTCTTTACTTGAGGCTTCTTGTGTGCCTAAAAAACTGGCTCAAAAAGCTGTGGATCTGAATATGCCAGCAGTGGCTATTACAGATTATGGCATTATGTTTGGGGCGGTGGAACATTATTTTGCCTGTGAATCAGCTGGGGTGAAACCCATTGTTGGTTTGGATGTTTTTATTGCTCCAGGATCTCGTTTTGACAAGGGTTTAAGATCAGATGGTGGGCGTTTAGCCAACCGTAAACTGGTATTGCTGGCCCAGGATATTGAAGGCTACCGTAATCTATGTGCCATCAGTTCCATAGGCTATCAAGAGGGATTTTATTATAAACCACGTGTGGATTATGAAACCCTGGCCAAGTATTCCAAAAATATTATTGCTCTTTCTGGTGGGGCCTATGGTGAAGTGCCTTGGACTTATTTAAATAAAGGTAAGGATGAGGCCTTAGAGAAAATTCAACAATTTCAAAAAATTTACGGTGACCGTTTTTATTTAGAAATGAATAAAACGGGGGTCAAACAATGGGATACTATTAATCCATTTTTACAAGAAGTGAGTGGGGACTTAGGGATTAAGTTAGTGGCCACCAATGATGTTCACTATATGGTTCAGGAAGATCAAATTGCCCAAGAGGTTTTGATTTGTATTGGTTCTAATAGAACCCTTCAGGATGAATCTCGTTTTCGTTTAGGGTCGGATCAGTTCTACCTAAAAAGTCCAGATCAAATGCGAGATCTTTTTAGTGATGTGCCAGAGGCTTGTGATAACACCTTGGAAATCACTGAACGATGCAATGTAAAATTTAAAATTAAAGATGATAAGGGCAACCCCATTTATCATTTGCCCACTTATCCTACTGTTGGGGGCGTCTCTCTCAAAGACGAAATGAGACGAGTATCCCGTGAGGGCTTAGAGGAGCGTTTTAGAGAATTTCAGGAAGTTGGAGATCCATTAACAGATGAAGCTAAGGAAAAATATGTTGAGCGACTGGACTACGAACTTGGCGTTATTGATGGCATGGGTTTTAATGGTTATTTTTTAATTGTCCAAGATTTTATTGGTTGGTCCAAAGAAAATGATATCCCTGTGGGACCGGGTAGGGGTTCTGGAGCCGGTTCCTTAGTAGCTTATTCTTTAAAAATTACTGATTTAGATCCTATCCCTTATAATTTAATTTTTGAGAGATTTTTAAATCCTGAACGTGTGTCCATGCCGGATTTTGATATTGATTTCTGTCAAGAGGGTCGTGGTCGTGTGATTGACTACGTTACAGAAAAATATACCCAAGAATCTGTGTCGCAAATTATTACCTATGGAAAATTACAAACTCGTGCGGCCATTCGTGATGTTGGCCGAGTGATGGGCATGACCTATGGTGATGTGGATGTTGTGTCTAAATTAATTCCTGATGTTCTAGGTATTAGTTTAGAGGAAGCTATTGAAACAGAACCCCGCTTACAAGAGCTTATGGATAATGATCCACGGATACAGACTCTCATGGATTTAGCGCGTAAGGTGGAAGGTCTCGTTCGTCATGCGGGGATTCATGCGGCTGGGGTAATTATTGCTGATGGAAATATTGTTTCTCATGCGCCCCTATACCGAGGTTCTGATGGAGAAAATGTTGTTCAGTATGATATGAAACATGCTGAAAAAATGGGTTTGATTAAATTTGACTTTTTAGGTCTTAAAACACTCACCCATATTAATGAAGCTTTTAAGCACATTGAAAAAAATCGTGGTAAAAAGCTAACGCCATTAAATATATCATTAAGTGACCCCGGTATTTACGAAATTTTATCTGAAGGTGATACAAATGGCATTTTTCAGTTTGAATCTGAAGGCATTACCGATTTAATTATTAAATCCAGACCCGATTGTTTTGAGGATATTGTGGCCATTACGGCTCTGTACCGACCTGGGCCCATGGAAATGATCCCTGATTATTTAAAAAGAAAAAAGGGGCAGTCCAAAGTTAAATATGCCTTTCCCGAACTGGAACCCATTTTAAAAGAAACTTACGGTATTGTGGTTTACCAGGAGCACGTACAACTTATTGCTGCTAAGATTGCTAGTTATTCTTTGGGTGAAGCGGATATGCTTCGAAGAGCCATGGGTAAAAAAATTCATGAGGAAATGGTTAAGCAAAAAAAGCGTTTTGTAGATGGTGCTGTAGCTAACGGGTACGACGAGAAAAAGTCAGGCATTCTATTTGATACCATGGCAGAGTTTGCCAAATATGGTTTTAATAAGTCTCATGCGGCGGCCTATTGTGTGATCTCTGCTCAAACCGCTTGGTTAAAACGTTATTACCCTGTAGAGTTTTTTGCCGCCCTATTGTCTACGGATATGAACGACACGGACAAAGTGGTTAAGTATGTTAAAGATGCTCAAAATCACGATATAGAAGTTTTGTCTCCACACATCAATGGATCCGGCTTTAAATTTTCTGTGAAAGAGGATGTTATTTTCTTTTCCTTAGGGGCCATTAAAGGTGTTGGACAAGCTGCTGTTGAGGCTATCCTGGAAGCCAGAGAAGCTAAGCCCAATAAAAAGTTTGAATCCTTAGAAGAGTTTTTTGAATCCGTAGATTTAAGACGAGTAAATAAAAAAACCATTGAGTGTTTAATTAAGTCAGGTGGTTTCGATGGCTTTGGCCACAATCGAGCCGAACTTATGGATGATTATACTAAATTTGTGGAAAATGCAGATCGAGTGAAAAAAGATAAAGAGGTGGGGCAGGTAAGTTTGTTTTCTTTATCTGCGGATATTACTCAGGCTGAAAAAGTGGTCATCAAGAAACGAGAGCCATGGACAAGATCAGCAAGGTTAGCTTATGAGAAAGAAGTGTTGGGATTTTATTTAAGTGATCACCCCTTAAAGGGTTTTGAACATTTTGCTAAAAATTGGCACTTAGACGAAGTTAAAAATTTAGATAAAAAAGAAAAGAAAGATAAAACCCAAGTATTGGGAATGGTTTCTGCCATAAGAGAAATCATCACCAAAAAAGGCACACGCATGGCCTTTGCTCAGTTTGAAGACCTTACAGGGCAAGTGGAGTTAGTTATATTTCCTGATACTTACGCAAAAATTGAACACAAATTAAAAATGGAAGGTATTGTTGTGCTTTCTGGTTTAATTGATGTGGACAAAAAAAATGGCACACAACCAAAAATACTGGTTGATGATGTGAGGTTTATTAGGGAGCAGTTTAGACAATCCAAACGTGTGATCGTTCGATTAGATGCTAAGGATCAAAATGAAAATCAAAAAAAGCTAAGCTTACTTAAGGAGCTCTTTGCGAAAAACCAAGGAGCCACAAAGGTCACTTTTAATTACCTTTTAAAAGATATTGCAAAAGAAGTGGATCTTAAACTTATGGATCCCGATGGTGTTGAGCTGTCTTCTGAAGTGATAGACTCCATTTATAATAGCTTTGGTTCTACCGAGTTTATTGAGCTTTACTAATGGCCTAATCTTTACTTATGGGTTTAGGAGAGGGTAGTTTTTGGGATTTGGCCCTCCCATAGGCGTCTTTCCGTCCGTGGGAGATCGGGCCTAAAGGTGTAACTGGTCACGACATAGGTTACACTTTCTGGTCACAACATGGGTTACACTATAACATCATTTTACCTATAAATCGTTGCTTTCTTTCATCTAATATTCCAAGTTTGTATTGCCTAAAA
>JABJQG010000061.1 GCA_018663505.1 Pseudobdellovibrionaceae bacterium
AATAAAGTGGCAAGCCTATGGGTATAAAGATATGGCTTATTTTGCTCTTAAAATCCTGCAAAAATGCGGATATTTAAACTCAAACTTCCATAATAATGAGCTGGCTGTAATTTAGAGCTCCCACAAATAAGCTAAAGACCTAGTTAAGTGTCGTCATAATAGACAGTGAGTAGCCTATTCGCGTATTCCATGGAAAATAATAGAGAATCAAATTTGTGGACTACATAACTTGCTGAAATTAAATAGCAATTTTGATTAAACCAAAGTCCTCCTTGGCACGATTATTTCATTATATTCAATTATGAAGTTTTTTAATCTAACGCCATTTGTACTATTCTTAATCAGTCTCTTTTTAACTGTATCTTGCGGTAAAGGAGTAGCTACGAAGAGTTTAGGGAAAAGTGGAGGTTCACACAGGAAGGGTCAAGTATATCCACATGTTAGAAGTTTTGATAATGATTCGGACCAGGTGCCACAGCAGGGAGACGAAAGTTCTGATGATGGCTGGATCAGTGGAGGAGGTTATGCACCAGGACCTCAGTTTAACCCATGGTATGTGAAAAATACTAAATCAGTTAAGTACTGTTTTATTTACAGTAAGGAAAACTTTGGGTTGAGTTTGTCTCAGTCTAAAAAAGTTGTGCGCTATGCAATTACTTACTGGCAAAAGGAGTTCGAATATTCACGCAAGTACCACCATTCCTCGAACATTGAGATTGAAGATGGAGAACAATTTGTCTTTTTAGCAACTCAAAAATTTATTGAGCAAAAAAGCTGTGATAATGAAAGTGATTTAAAAATTCAATTAGGAGTATTAAGTAAGGAGCAAACTGATAGATATATTCATATTCCAAAAGATTATCTAGCGAATACTGTGAGGACAAATTATGACGAAGCTCGGTTGAGAGGTAAGGGGTTTATGTATTTTGCGCCTACGCAAGGTCCATTAAAGCCAAATCATGGTTTATTTAAAGAGAAAATTTGGCAATGGAACGACTCTTTTATTTTTAAAGCTATGGCTATTCATGAATTTGGTCATATATTTGGTACAACGAACTCTAATCATCATATATTTATGGACTCCAATTTTATTTATCGTCTACTAAGTAATTTTGACCCAGAGAAACCAGTGAAAGATCAAGAACGACTGGTTTCGCCCAACTTTTTTACAGGTACGCATATAGCTGAAGCACCCCCCTATCAGGTACGTAGAGTTTGTGCTTCTGGTGGGGCAACAGAATCTGAAGAGGTGCCGACAATGACCTTGCCAATTGTTGGAAAAGTACGCTGTATTCGTTTTATTTATCAAAGTAATTTTCCAGGCCCTGGAATGCCACCTGAAGTCTCTGCAAATCTGGAAGTGAGTATAGACGGTGAGCGATTTGTCCCTTACGCTGAATTAAGGCAACTAAAAGGTACTACTGAACTGGTAAGATATGGTGATTTTTATTTACCAAAAAAACAAGAGGTGTTTGTGAGTCCTGTACCAGATAAACAAATACTGAGGACACAGAATTTTTCAAACTCCAAAGAGCTTTATGGAATGATCTATTTTCAGATGGAACCACAAAATAATTTTAATTCTATAAATTTAAATATAAACTACAATAATGAAATGCCAGTTATGGTAAAAATTAACGGCTCGGACTCTTTTAAAGTACTTCCTCTACCTTGGATGGCTGAAGGTGATAAAGCCAGTTGGGTGCCTTATTTTCGTTTTGAAGGAGAGACTTCATCAAATGATTATACTGCTCCAGGTGCACATTTAGAGTACCTTGGCTTTGAAGCAATTCCAAAGTCCATTTGGAAACCATTTAAAGATAGTGCCAATACACCTTAGGGCAATGTGATTAGTATAGACTTTGCAATATAAAATTAGTTAGTGGAATTATTTAGTTCTGCAAAAAAATTTAAAATTCGTTTGGCATTGACGCCAAAATCAGATTGGCCCATTCGAGAGCGTGATCGCATTTGCACTATGCTACTTGGATTATTATCTTGAACTTCAATAACAATATCGTCTGTAAATCTAAAAAATTTTGTTTGTTCTGTGGCTTCAATAAATTTCAATTGAGCATCACTTGAAACTATTTTCCATGAAGTATTGTGAGTGATGTGATCTATAATTTTTTTGTATACAGTGTCTGATGATGAATTAAGAACAAGAGGCTTAACTTCAGGATAGTATTTTTTTTGTAAAGCAATAAACTTTGTATTATAGGGTTTTCTATTTAAGGCTTTAAAAGCAGTAGGCTGCTCTGGATGAGTAGTAATGTCGTTCATACGTGGTTGAGCTAATAAGGCCATAATTGATAGTAAAGCTAACAGAGCGGGAAGAGTTTGTAAAAACAAAATGCTTTTGCTAACAGTGATCGCCCCGTAAATTCCGCAGATCATAATAAAGATTAAAATATAAACTTGTATGGATCTGCTTGATTCTGTATTCGAGGCAGATAGGGCCCAAAATAAACCAAGAGCTAAAAGCAGATTATATATGGCTTGGTTTCCGGCAAGATTTGCAGTTAATTTTGCTTGTTCGGCGGTCATTCTAAAAAGCTTATGGCCAACAGGTGTTGTCCAAAGGAATCGCTCTAAAACAAAGAATCCAATATGTAACAAACCAACAATAACTATAAGTGTATTTGATATGATATTCATGAAAAAACAATATATTAAGTATGTAAATATAGCATTAAATTAATTAAGCTATATTTGCTAGGTGTTCTTAATTTATTTTGCAGGAGAGAAGTAAGTTGCCGCTTTTGTGGCAATGCCCGCTGCTAAAATGGCTTTAGCAATGCCCCCTGGAATAAAGGGAATTAATCCTAGTGCTAAAACTTTAGAGTTCTCTATAAAGAAAGAAAGGCCAAGAAGCCCAAAAAAATAGATCACTACATTGCCGATAAGTACCGCTAACAACGCTTTTTTAAAGCTGCATGTATATCCATGGTCAGCCAGGTGCCCAACAACAACAGAGGCGAAGAACATTCCAATAAGGTAACCGAAAGTAGGGCCAATTAATAATCCAGAACTGGAGGCAGCAAAAATGGGTAAACCAGCTGTTCCTAAACTAAAATATATAAAGGTGCTCATTGCTGCTCTACTTTTTCCCCAAGTCAGTGCAAGTAGTAGCACCCCAAAAGTTTGTCCTGTTATGGGAACAGGAGAAAAAGGGACGGGTATGGCTATTTGAGCAAGTGCACTAATAAAGAGTACTCCAAATATTATAGAAGAAATATTTAGTAAAATAGTGTGATTTTTATGTGTGTAAAGATAGTTGGGTAATAAAGCCTGGGAATGAGTCATAAGAATCCTTACTGTGCGAAGAGAGCTTCTGGAAAGGGTTTGCAGGGCTAATATGCTGTAGATGCAATGAAAAGTCAATAAAACCCATTTTATTTGAACTTTAATGATGAGTTGTGGAAGTTCTATGATAGTAATTATTGCCACAGATGAAATAAATTTTTTAATTTTTAGGGGGTAATATGCGTATTGGTATTTTAACAGGCGGCGGAGATGCACCAGGGCTTAACGGAATAATTGAGGCCGCGGGAAAAACAATTTTAAATATGGGTCATGAATTAGTAGGTATTGAAGACGGCTTTGAGGGCGTTTTTGATGATCGCACTAAAATTTTAACTGCTGAGTCACTTAAGGGCCTTCATCAAGTTGCAGGCACGTGTCTGGGAACTTCCAATAAATGTGGTACTGAGGGGCGCGAGTCTGAATTTCTGGAAAAATATAAGAAATTAAATCTGGATGGGATTATTGTGGCTGGTGGAGATGGTACATTTAGAGGCCTTTCTGAGTTTAAAGAAGAAATTAAAGTCATTGGCGTTCCAAAAACAATCGATAACGATTTATCTGGAACAGAGGTGACTTTTGGCTACGATACCGCCTGCCATGTGGTGGCTGATGCAGTTGATGCCTTAAGAGCCACGGCCCATGCTCACAGAAGAGTAATAGTCGTGGAGACAATGGGGAGAACAGCAGGCTGGATTGCCTTAGGTGGTGGATTAGCCTCTTATGCAGATGCTATTTTAATACCAGAACGGCCTTTTGAAAGAAAAAAACTACTCCAATATATTAACGAAAAAAAGAAAACTCAAAGAGGTTTTTTAATGGTTGTGGCAGAAGGGGCTCATGCAGTGGGTGAGTCAGCAGAAGTTGCCTTTAAGGTGGAGGGTGCACCACAGGAAGAGCGTCTGGGTGGTATTTCTCAACGTATGGCTAAGTGGATAGAACTAGAAACAGGTTGGGATGGACGTCATGTAATTTTAGGACATTTGCAACGCTCACACTCACCCACAACAACAGATCGATTTTTAACTCTGGCAATGGGTGTAACTGTGGGAAAAATGGTAAAAGAAAATGCATGGGGACAAGCCGCTGTATTTAAAAAAGGAAAGGTGACTCAGGTCCCTATTACCGAGCTTATGGGAGAGCCCAGATTAGTAGAGAAAGACCACCGGTGGGTTAATATGGCCCAATCCTTAGGAATTTTTATTTAAAAAATTGAGCCGTACTAATTTTTTAATAGTGATTATTCGCACTTAAAGCGCATTTCAACGGAGTAACCTTTGCCAAGGGCTGAGTTGTATATTCCTCCGCCCATCATAGCAAGGCCCCCTAGTTGGCTTTCTTTTTTTCCACCAAAAACTGCAGCTGCAGAGCCGACTCCTTGAGTGGCTTTGGCAATACGCTTTTGCTGTTTATAAGATTCTTCATCACCAGCGCCAACAAAACGTTTTTTCTCATCTAGGATTACGGCATATTTACTTCTCTTATCGCAGAAATGATTAGCTTGGTTTAATGCATCTCTAGCCCCAGCATCTTCGGTCTCAGATTGCACAAGTACCCGGTGCATTCCGCCACTACCTGGGCGTACATCTTTGTGGTGAGCACATGCGCTCAATATAAGTAAGAAACAAATAGTAAGTAATTTTTTCATAAAAATCCTCTCAATTTTTAGTGAACATATCGTTAAATATCTATAAACCTCATTTTTTTTTGAAGATCAAGGCACTGGATATACATATGAAAAAATAATTTACCAGTTAAAATAAAAGCTTAGCGGCGCACTGTGAGTATATAATTTTCGAAATCTAAAGAGCCTTTTATCTAAACCTAACTATAAGAATTAGTAAGATGGCATATAAATTCTACAGGCTATTAAATACTACTCATCATTAGTGCAGATTTGGCATACATCTTGAGATAGGAATAGTGCCTTGGTGCCAAAAGCGCACCAGTAGGGTCTTTCAAGAGACAACAGTTAAAGGGGATAAAATGAACAATAATACTAATAACTTCAAAAAGTTCTTTGCGCTTGGTTTTTTGGTGCTGGTAACTGCAGTGTCGTGTACCAGAGAGCGAGCTGACAAGTTTTCTGACGGAGCTGATGATAACATTTATAAAATTAGCTTCTTTACAAATGCTAAAGTTCGGGTCTCTGTTCATCCTCAATCTCAAAACACTTCATCTGAGTTAAGTTTAAATGAAACCTACCTTATTGATGATGACTCTTATGAAGGGCCTAGTCGAATCGGCTCCATGTTTGCTAAGTTGAAGGTGATGAAAAGCAAAACTACAAATTACAATGTGGTTTTTAAAGTTAATGAGGAATACCTTACAGCTTTTAAAGTTATGTCTAAAGTGGATTTAACAGATGTAGAAAAAGGAACTTTTAAACCTAATAAAGAAGATGCGAGTACAGTTTTAGTTCCTATTTTCCATTATGCTGTACAACAACATGGCAATATAGTTCCCTCTAAAGATATGGATGGACGATCTACAAATAGGTTGAGAATGGAGTCAGCTTCATTTGAAAAATCCACAGCTATCCGTGTTTCTAATTTAACAAAAGATAGAATTGATATGCTTTTGACTGAGGAAAGTCCCTACTATAAGTCAAAAGATGTTAATGGACGTATCTTGTTGGCCTCAGAGGTTAAGGAAAAGTTAAAAGTTAAGTTAGATGTTTCAAGTGACAAACCTTTGTACAGTGATTTAACAGAGAATCATTTGAATTTGTTTCAAGTGGTAAATTATGATGAGTTATCTGATCTTGAACAAAAATTACTAGATGAGGGTGAGGAGTATGCTTTAAAAAAATGTACGTCATCTGTTCATAAAGCCTTGGCTAAGGACAAGAGCGCTACCTCCACAAGTCAAGTTTCCAAAGATAATTGTTATATGGTTTTGGCTTATGAAGTAAATGTAATGCATGGTGAGTTTAAACAACCTCAAAACACCAGCCAAACAGCATTAGACCCAAGTTTAACTTTTGAAGAGGTTCCTGGCTTAACCAGTGTTATTGAAATTAGCAAAAATACTGAACCTAGATCAATGAGAACATCCGATGATTACATTGATCCTGATAACATTGTTAATACCGATGATATTATAGGTAAAGAGTTTCTATACAGATCAACAATTCAAGATGTTTCAAACGAATTTCCTCATGCCTTGCCGGGAAGATCTGGAGGACTAGAGGTTGTTAAGTTTGAACTTTTGGATCATGAGATAAAAGTGACAAGCGTAAAAGCTCTTAGGGAAGTGCAGTCTGGCACAGATACAGATAAGGAATCTATACTATCCATTCCCGTGGCTCGTTATGTGGAAAAAGTGATGGTGGGTGATGATGGAGTTAAATTATCAAAGCCACAGTATAGAACTGTAGATAAAGGTTTTAAAGGGGCTATTGCTGAGGTAGATTGGACATCATTAAGAATGAACGGAGAGAAAGCTTCAGCAACAAGTAATTTGAGTGTTTGTTTTACGGGGAGAACAAGCAAAGATGTTGAGTCTGTGGACAATCGTTTGTCAAACGATTCAGAGCATAGTGAAGGTATATTGAACTTTACCTTGGTTTCAGACTATAACGCCAGGGATTTTTGTCAAAATCAATATATGGATTGGTTTGATAGGGTGCAATCTAACTTTAGATTTAAAGAAAGAATTTCTTTTAAGGAGTATATAAAAAAATCAGAAAAATCATTAATGGATATTCCTTATGAAAAACAAAAACTATTAGGCTTTGGGTTATTTACCTACAATAAGAATAATACTAATGAAGATATCCTACAGGGTTTAAGCGGTTCTAAAATTCATTTGCCAGCACTCTTTGATATTAAAAATGGTAAACAGATTAATTACGTTTTAGCTGGGCTTCCTAAAGGGCCTGGGCGTGATATAGAGCGTAAGGCTTTAATACAAGCTACAGTGGAAGTTATAGCTGATTGGAACTTGGCTTTTAAAAAAGCTTTTAAAGGAACGGATCTTGAAAGACCTGGTGACGTGATTAAGTTATCTATTGAAGGGGTAAGTGTAGAGAACAGCCAAAATCACGAGGTAGTAAAAGCTGGCTTGCCTGGGGACCTAGACAAGAATTACCTATATTTAGTTAATAAACCGACAAAATCTTCCGTAATTGGTACTGGTGGGTCTCATCCAAATCCATTTTCTGGAAAAATTGAAAACGGATCGGTGTATCAATACACTGGAAATATGCTGTCTTATGCTCGAGTCATAAAACATTATGCTAAAATTAAAAAAGAGTATGAAGAAATAATGGGACAGATTGAGGTTGCTCCCTCTCCGGAAGAAGCAGAATCTTTGGATCCAGATTCTGCTGATGTTCCAGAAGAAGAACAAGCGCAAAATAGTGTTGAGAGAACCCCTGAAGCTAGCTCAGAAACACTTTCGATTTTAGATGGAATGCCTGAGTTAACAAACAAATGGATGGTGGAAAATAAAACCACTCCGTATGTTTTGTTTGATAAGAGAAATAAGGCCGTAGGTTTTGCTAAGAATATTAGACCAAGAGAGCTAAAGTCTTCAATGCAGCAAAGATATGAAAGAAACAAAAGAAAAAGATGGGATAAATTTGTTGAAAACAATAAGCATGAATTAGGTGGAGAAGCCCTTGCTCTTTTTGAGTCCGTTCAAGAGGCAGCAAGTCTTGGCCAGTTGAATCAGCCGTATGTTCTTGAGAAATTTTTTAATAAATTTGCAGCGGAAAGATTAAAGGGTGAACTTTCTCCGGATAAATTAGAGAGGTTATCACTAAATTCAAAAGTAGCTGATGTGGCTAAGCAGATTCACGATAACTCTATAGCTGCACATGAGTGCATTTATGATTCGGCTCAGGTTAATATCGCGGCTGCAGCCGATGCTCTAATTAAGTTTGAATCAGAGTCGGATCAAGAATTAGCTATGTCAGATATTGAGTTGATGGTGCGTATTTATAAGCCAACATTAGCTCATGAAATTGGGCATAATATTGGTTTTAGACATAACTTTGTGGCCTCCTACGATAAGAGCAATTGGTATTTTAAGGGAGAGAGTGGGGATACAACACCAAGAAATTACTCATCTGTGATGGATTATCAGCCTAACGATCATATTACATATGATGGGCTTGGGCCACAGGATATAGCATCTATTCGTGCAGCATATGCTGGGTTGGTAGAGTTAAGTGATCAGTCTGTTGCGGACTATGTATCCATTGATGATCAGGGTAGTTTTGTATCTAATAATACTGAAGGTAGTAGAATCAAGGTATATAATCAAAAATATATGAAAATTGAAGACTATAAAAACATAATTGGTCTGAATTCTTGGAATGATTTAACAGAAGAGGTAATAACGGCGCTACCTTTGAAGTCATATAAGTTCTGTTCTGACGAAGATGTGGGCTTGTATCCGACTTGTAATAGACATGATAATGGAACCACACCATCAGAAATTGTGGATGATATTATTGAAAATTATAAGTCAGGGTATGCTTATAGAAACTTTGCCATGGATCGAATTAAGTTCGATTACTGGAACAATGGCGGTTATATTGGTGGAGTTTTCGGAAGATTTATAAAAATCCGTCAATTCTTAGAAGAAACTATTTATCAATTGATTACTGGTGGATCTAGTGAGGAAATCGATGGAAATTTAAATGCCGCAATTAAAGGTATGCAGTTTTTCCATGAAGTTATTAAAACACCAGATGCTTCATTTTTATTAACAAAAAATGAACGTTTTTTAAAGTTATCTACTGCTGAGGGATCATTCATTGCTGAGAGAAAATGGCTTCGAAGTCGTGATTTTGGTGATAAAACTGATAAGATGAGTATCAGAGGTGTTGAGTTTGACAAAATGGTAGCCTTAATTATGCTGACTCAAAGACAAATGGGCTTTCAGAGATATGAACAAGCTAGTTTGAGGTTTTCATACCCAGAATTAGAGAAGCTATTACTTCAGTCTGGAGGAGCCTCACCTTTAGAGTACCCAACCTTGGATTTATTGTACTCTATGATGAGTGATAATGTAAAAGCTTCTGTAGTGAGTCCAATTACTGGTCGTCCGGTAAACTTACCACAGCAGTTTAAAACAGACACTACAGAGATGCTTAGGGCCTATGCCATTATTGGCGCCATATCATTTCTAGATGTGGATGCTTTGGAAGCAACAAGAAACATGTCATCACTATTTAGAATATCAAGTAGTAAGGATCTAAAATCTAAGTTGCAGGTAACTAAGCCTGGTGGAACTTTAGAATCAGAGGACTCCTTGAAGTTATCTGCTGAAGATGGGGCAGTGATTGCTGAGAAGCTTATTATTAACAATGATGCTTTAGCGCAATTACATGCTAAAAAAGAAGAGCTCACGCCTTTGGTAAATAAGTGGTTAGATTTAACGTTCAATCCAGAAGAAGAGGCTGAGCCTGTTGTTGTGGATGAAATTATTGAAATAGAAGAAATAGAGAGTGAGGATGGAGAAGTTGTTGCTGAAGAAGAAATTCAAGAGGATGGTTTGGCACCTCCCGCAGAAAAAAAGTATACAGCAGACGAAATTGCAGAAAAAATTGATGCCATTTTAGAAAAAATGCCAGATGAAATTGGTATTAAAAAGATGGATGCTATGGGTAAAATATTGCTAAGTATATTTGAACAAGGGAAGCTTTTAGAAGAGAGCCTTGGGGCGGATATTGATTCAAATGACTCCAGGTTAACTATAGAAGGAGTGGTTCATCAAGTGGAATACCTGATGAAGGATATTCCATCTATTGGTGCCTTTGCTTCCATGGTTGATAAAAAGCATCTAAAAGATGTGCCTGTAACAGCACAGATTTTTAATCAAAGTTTATCTGAATCTCATAGAGGTATTAATTTTTCCAATTTAAATACCTTAAGTCGTATTTACTTTTATAATCATGAAAGAGAAAATAGGTAATTAAAATTTGACATAAATAGCGTGAAAAGGTCTCAGTAATGAGGCCTTTTTTTATAAATAAACATTAGGAAGTTAATTATGGGCTGGTTGATTCAAGTTGGATGAAAGTTAAAAAAATATCTTCTTAAAACTTAGCCAATGAGAGTGGTACAGTGAATTTCCGAAGGGGGGGAGAAAACCCACTGTGATTTCGTCAGCTAAATTTTAAGAAGATCCAGATACGTACAGTAATCACTCGCATAGATTGTTAGAGCAAGGCTTGGACCATTTGAAAAAAGCACTGATCTAGAATATAAGTACCTTTGAGGGCCTGGGGGTGTTATTTTTAGGCGTATTTTGTCATTATGAGACATAATTTGTCTGTTAAAGCAATCTGAAAACTAAAATGAACTTAGAGGTATGGTGCAAGTTTTGATTGAGTTCTGTGAATACCTGGAATTAAATATACCCTAATGCTCAGTGAACTCTATTGCTATAATTCAAAAAATCTGGAGTTATTGCCTTCGGTAAATGAATATTTTTTGCTTTGAAAAATTAAATATAAGGAACTAGCTAGTTATTATATTCTACGACCAATAGATAGGTCTAGTATAATGAGTTATTTGAAAGCTACTGTGGTCGAGAACTATAACTAAGACTTTCGGTTTCATGTTTAAGTGATATTATTGAAAGGTATGGCAAAATATACGGTTTTAATTATTGTGTTAGCAAGCCTAATCTTGGTGGGATATAAAGTTACATTTCTTGGCTATAGCCCTGAGCTAATATTACCTGATTATAATTATAATGTTACCATCTCATTATCTGGGAATACTGATAAAAGTAAAGTTGTATTGCGATCATTTTTACCTACTGAGGACTTTAGACAAACTATTTCTGACGAACAGTTTCGTTCAAAAGATTTTAACATGCAAATTGAAACTAGAGGGCTAAACAGAGAGGTGGCTTGGGATAGTTTTAATCCTGAAGGAGTCTTTCGAGTTGAATACCAATTTACCGCCGAAGCAAAACCAGTTAAATGGCAGATTCAAAAAGATTTGAAAATTGAAAAAAGTGAAAATGAAGAGCTTCAAATATATTTGCAAGAAACAGATATGATACCTTTTAATCACCCATCAATATCTAAGCTATTCGAAGAAGAAATTGGTAGTGAAAAGCAATACGTATTACCAGTGTTGAAATTGGCATTTGATTATGTTAGCAAGATTAAAACCTTGCCATTTAAAGGCAGCACAAGTGCTCTCACGGCGTTGGCTTTGCAAAAGGCATCGTGCAATGGGAAAAGTCGTCTGATGGTTGCTTTGCTTAGAAAAGCAGGGATTCCAGCTCGCTTAATTGGCGGTTTAGTAATGAATAGTGGTAAGAAGAAAACCAGCCATCAGTGGGTGGAAGCTTATATTGGTGGAGTTTGGGTAAGTTTTGATTCTACTAATGGTCACTTTGCCAAAATACCTGAAAACTATTTAAAATTATATATCGGGGATCATATATTGTTCAAACACACAGCAGAAATTGGGTTTCAATGGCAATTTTCTATTCAACCTTTTCTAGCACAATCTAAGGATCTGTTTCGATTAAGTGGTAACAAATTAAATGTTCTTAATCTCTTTGAGTTGTTCGAACGGTCGGGAGTCTCTTTGGGAATACTTAAATTATTATTAATGTTACCTGTTGGAGCCTTAATTGCTACATTTTTTAGAAATGTCATTGGTACACAAACCTATGGAACGTTTTTACCAGCACTTATTGCAGCATCTGCAATGGAAACAGGGATATGGTGGGGACTTCTTGGTTTTACATCTGTCATTCTTTTCATAGCAATTATTAGAATTTTTTTTGAAAAACTAGATTTAATGCATACCCCAAAGTTATCAGCAATGTTTAGTATTGTGATTATTGTAGTTATTGGGATTAGCTTATTGTCGGTACAGTTCACACAAATTAACTTAAGTAAAGCGAGCTTATTTCCTATTGCCATTTTAACATTAACAGCAGAGAGGCTGTCTATAACTATTGAAGAAAAAGGGAATTTAAAAGCTTTTTTAATTTTGTTACAAACCCTATTCGTAACGGCGGTCTGCTTTGCATTTATGAGTAATTTATTTTTACAAACTTCCTTTTTAGCTTTTCCAGAGTTAGTTTTTGTCATTATTGGTTTGAACGTTTGGCTTGGTCGTTGGGTTGGGTTAAGAGTTTTTGAAATATGGCGTTTTAAAGACCTAGTGTTTGTGGAAAATTCAAAATGATTAAGTTTTTAAAAGACATTTCAAATGCTAACGAAGTTGTTCTAGGCATGAACAGAAGGAATGTTGAATATATTAGGAAGTACAACTCTCGTAGGGATTATCCTCTGGCAGATAATAAAATTTTTAGTAAAATATTCTTTAAGGAACATGGGTTGCCAGCACCGGTAAATATTAAAACCTATTCAAACTTATATGAGTTAAATAACTTGAAAAAAGATTTATCATTGGTGAATGATTTTGTAGTTAAGCCAGCTTCGGGCAGTCAAGGTAACGGAATCATTGTGGTGGTTGAAAATAAGCAAGACCATGTTGTAACTATTAGTGGGAAGATTTTATCTTTAGATAACTTAAAATATGAGTGTGCCTCTATTCTTTTTGGAAAGTATAGCCAGGGAAATCAGGATGAAGTAATTGTGGAAGAACGTATTATTACATGTGAAGAACTTAAGAAAAGCAGCGAAGGTGGTCTTCCAGATATTAGAATAATTGTAATTGATGAGGTCCCATATTTAGCAATGTTACGACTGCCAACATTAGAGTCTAAGGGTAAAGCAAATTTACATCAGGGAGGGATTGGCGTTGGTATCGATATTTTAACAGGACATTCAAATTTCGCTCATTTACATGGAAATAAGATTATAAAACATCCACGACTAGATTTGGACTTATCTAAAATTCAAATTCCTTATTGGCAAGAGATATTAGATATAACAAAAAAGCTTTCAAAAAAAAGTCCACTTAAATATATTGGTGTTGATATGACAATTGATGAGCACAAAGGTCCAATGATATTGGAATTTAATGCAAGACCAGGATTAGAAATACAAAATGCCAATCAGGTTGGAATGTTAAGCTTATTTAAACAGATAGAGACATCATAAACATGAAATATTTACGACTTATTTCTAATTCATTCATTCCCCTGCTTATGGTATTTGCTGCAGTTGGTGGAGCATTAGTGTGGGCTCACTTTAAAATCCAAACTAAAGAAAGTAATTATATTATTGTTATTGTAAATTCTAAAAATCAAACTGACGATGACCAATTCAAATTAGTCACTTTAGGTGTGTTAAGTCCACAATATCTACAAAAGGACTTACGTGAATTAGATATAGCTCAACAGACAGACAAGCAGCTTCAATTGTTACTCAATCAGATTATTAGCAATGAAAAACTAGATCATAAAAATATGAGAATGATGAATAACCACCTATCGCTGCTTTTGCATTTTAAGTATAAGGAGGAAACTAAATATTTTGTTGAAAAAATTATTTTTGAATTTGGTAAGTTGTTATCCTTTTTGGATTCGGTGCCATCAATTAGAATAAAAAAAGGCTTATCTAATAATCTAGCATTATATTACTTTAGAAGACAAAATTATAAGAAAGCATCTAAATTATATAGATACTCCCTAAAAGTTAAAAATGAGTGGCAGCAACTATTAGCTCTAGGATTAATTGAAATTAAGAAAAAAAATTTAGTTCAGGCTAAGCATTATTTTTCTCAAAGTTTAAAAATGAGTAGTGAGATGCCAAAACATCTATTCTATTTTACTTTTGCAAACTATTTAAAAAAATCCAATTTCAACATTGAAAGTCTTGAATATTATAAACAAGCACTCAGAGAAAATGAAGATTTTCTTCCTGCAAAGCTAAATACAGCAGTTGTTCTAAAAAAAATTAAGAAATTCGATGAAGCAGAGTCACTGTATAATGAAATATTGATGCAAAATAAAAATTATTTTAATGCAAACTACAATTTAGGTTTACTTCTTAAGGACAGGGCTAGGTATGATGGAGCTATTAAAAGTTTAAAAGCAGCCATTTTGCTTAATAAATCTCATCAAGGGGCGCGGACAACATTAGCCGATCTGTACTTCAAACAAAAAAAATACCCTGAGGCATTAGAGCTGTATTTATGGGTATTAAAAAAATCACCTAGTGATGTGAAAGCCAGTTATGAAGTTGCAAATTGCTATATCAAAATGGCTAAAACTAAATTGGCTCAGAAGTATTATATGATGGCTATAGAAAAAAGTGGAGGGAGCTATACATGGGCTTGGTTAAAATTAGGTCAAATTCAAGAGAAGTTGGGTGAGTTAGATAAGGCAGAAGAGCATTATCTAGATTCAATTCAATTAAATCCATCCTTTGCTGGCGGACATGCAGCATTAGGTAAACTTCATTTTAAACGTGGAAACTACGGCAAGGCATTAGAATATTATAAAAAATCCATTAAAATAAGACCACAGGCAAGTTTATATTATAGAAGGGTTGCTGACACTTACATAAAAGAAAAAAACTATAAAGAAGCCAGCGGATATTTAAAACAAGCTATTAAAATCGACCCCGAAAGTATTCTAACAAACCTAGATTATGGAAATATATTGAGTAAATTAGGTAAGTACCACGAAGCAGAAAAGTATTTAAAATTTGTGATTAAAAAAAGGCCTTACAAGAGTTCAGTATGGAATCGATTAGGAAAGAATCAGGCAAAATCCAAACAGTATGAACAATCCATTATCTCTTTTAATAAATCTTTAGAAACTGCCGACCAGGAAGATACTAAGTTTTTATCCATTGTAACCCAGAGAAAAATTAAAAGTTTGGTAAAGCAAAATAAACTCACTGAGGCTCAATTATTAGTGGGAAAGCTTATTGAAATGCGTGGAGACTATGTTGATGCTCATATTCTAGCTGCACAAATTGCCTCTAAGTCAAACAGGGATATGGATGTTGTGAAATCTTTAAATTTAGCTCTAAATTTCACAAAAGATGAGTGTAAAACATTGAGAAGGGCTAAGAAAATAAGGCGTAAAGAATTTGAAAAACGTTGGAAACAAGTTTGTCAAAAGCTGTAAAGTCCTGTTTTTACGCAATTATATTATAATCATAATGTTCCGCTTGCGGAATAACAAAATCACAGAGAATATATAAAGGCCGTGGGTATTGCAGGCTTATTATTTTTCTAGATACTTATTGTTAATTTTTAAAAAAGGAATTGTGGTAATGAAATACAATCTTTTGAAGAGTATAATGTATGTTATTTTATCTTTTACATTGTTTAACAGTTCGTTAATTCAGGCCCAAGAGGACGAAGATGTTGTAGAAAAAAAACGTATAAAAAAAAAGAAGAAAGGAAAACAAATAGTTGCCGATGTTCAGTTGGATTTGGGATATAGCTCTAATGTATTTAAAACACCTGAAGGTACTTACCTTGACCCCGAGACAGGGCTTGATAATATTAGTAAAAAAACATCAGCCACATTTGTAAACCCAGATTTAAGTATAGAGTGGTTACCATTAAATAAAAAAAGGCATAAAGTTTCTATTGAAGCTGCTTATGATGGAATGTTCTATAGTGGAGATACAAATGTTTCAAATAGTAATGGTTATGACACTCGTGCTGATTTATTTTATGAATTTTCATTAAAGAGAAAAAGAATCAAAGTGCGGAAATTAAGTTCTAAGGATCAGTTTAAAAAAATAAGAAAAAGAAAAAAACGTAAAAATACACATAATTTAAAAATTGGTGGGTACCTAAGACAACACAAGTTCAATTACATTCATCGTGGTACAGGTGGACTGAGGGTTACTAGGCTAAATCAGTTGGAAGAAGAGAACAGGTATGTTTATGGAGAAAATGGCTACTATTTTAAGTATAATTGGAAATTAAAAAAGATGTTTAACTTGGGAGCGGAGGTCAACTTTTTCTCTAAAGATTATGAAGAAGTTGCAAATTTTGGATCTTATGACAGAGATGTATCTGTTTGGAAGTTAAAGTTTGATTATCGGATATATAAACGATGGAAATTAGGTTTTGGAAAAAAAATGATTAGCAAAAACTATTTATCACATAAAGCAAACAGTGTCACTGGAGCTTCAGTTACGGGGACTTTACGTAAATACCTTGAAGATGAATCATCAGTAAAAATATCTTTTAAAGCAAAAAAAATAAGAGTTAAGTTTGGGTACAAATATTTTACACGTGACGATACGTATGCTAGCTATTGGTCTTATGCTCAAAATAAATATACATCTGATTTTATCTACATATTTAATAAAAAATATCGAGTTAACTTAGAACATGTACAATCAAATAGACAGTATATGTTAGAGACTAATCCTGACGGTGCAATAAGAGACCGAACTAACACATCCACAGGTCTATCCCTAAAAAAATCAAATTCTTGGGGCGACGTACGGTTGGCAGTTAATGATAGTAACCAGGTTGATAAGGATCCTTACTATACATATAAAAAACAGTTATACAGTTTAAGCTATTCAAAAGAGTTTTAATTAATTTATTACTCTTCAGGGAGTATTAGAGTTCTAAGGAGCCCAGTATCTTTTTATCTGTGGGGTAGGACCAATTTTTACTTTCAAGCTCAGGTTTACTTTCACGGTTATATAGGAGTACTTTTTTAGCTTCAAAAGTATCTTTAGGTGTGAAGTTATCTTGTGGTTCAGTTAAAGAGCACATAAACAGATAATGCTTTCCATTAGCAAACATAGGAGTATAGCTTTTTATTAAGTGGTCCACTTTAATATTGTTGGCTCCTACTTCTGCCTTGGCGGCACGCATAGCTGTTTCATTAGTGCTCTCTCCTGTGCGTCTACGAGTGCCAGGAATCTCTAACTCGCCAGAGGCATTTTCGAAGATTAAGAAGCCTTTAGGTGTCTTTACTAGGCAACCGGCAGAATAGGCATCGGAATAATTCACTACTGGTTTTTTAGCTTTACGTGCATGGAATCTGAAAATTTCTGTGCGTTCGCAAATTAAATTAAGCTTGTTTTCATCAAAGTGACATTGATTAGGACTATTTCTTATTTCTGTTTTTTCTACAATTAGATCGCCCATTCCAGCAAGCTGAAGACTATCTTCTTTAACTACAATTCTCTGTTGTTTAGCAAGATGTGACTGCATAAACTGAGCGGGTATTGTAAATTTCTTAGCTTTGTTAGTCCAAACAAAGCTGTCTCCCACCTGGGTATCGGTTTCTTCCATACTATTTGTATTAAGGAAGTTCACTTTTTTATCGTCTTTTAGAATGATATAATCTTGATCACACATAACGCGACCACTGTCAGTGGTCGATTGATCTGAGTTGCTTGAGTTAATACTGAGTTCAAAATCTTCTGCCAAACAAGTACATAGCATTCTGTTGCTGTTTGTAGCACCCATGCAGATGGAAGTTTTCTTAATATATTTTGTCTTGGTAATTACTATATCGGAACTAGCTTTTGCATTATTGAAAGTTAAAATGAAACCCAAAATTAAAAGAAAATGTGACCTTTGCCCCATGATTGTATCCCCCCGTTCATTGATCTACAGCTTTACCTAGGTAAGCTTATGAGTGCACTGGTAATCATCTAATGTGTAATTTTTCCAGAGGTTATATTCAAATTTAATGAGAGTGATAGTTTTAGCTTTAAAAAGAGGTATTGGCGTAAATTTGAATAGGGCAAACTAATGTGCACAGTGGTTTAAATTTGTATATTAAGCACATACAATTAAATTAAAAAACCAAATATCTATGGATATTTGGTTTTTTAATTTAAAATGTAACTCCAAGTTAGTGTATGGAGTTATATTTATTTAGCTTTTATGATTTTTCTTTTATCAAGGTCATATTTATCAACTTTCATAATTAAACCTGCACGACTAATTCCAAGCTCTTTTGCAAGTTTTGATTTATTCCAGCCTGTTCTACGTAAGCCTTGTTTAATCATCTCTCTTTCAAGTTCCTCTAGAGCATCTTTTAATTTTCCGTGAACACGAGTACCTTGAACCTTTGCCTTATCTCCTCCTTCTAGTATTTTAGCAGAAAGGTTTTCAGGTAGGATTTTAGCCTCACCACCTGAAAGAACTTTGATTCTTTCAATTTCATTTTGTAGTTCACGAACATTACCAGGCCATTGATAATCATAAAGTTTTTCTAAAGCTCTTTTTGATAAACTTGCTGGAGGTAAAGTGGCATCTCTTTCTTTATTTAAGAAAAACTCTGCAAGAATTGGGATATCTTCTTTTCTTTCTCTTAGAGCAGGTACAGCAACATTAATAACATTAAGTCTGTAGTATAAATCCTCTCTAAATGTACCTTGCTCCACCATTTCTTTTAGATTTCTGTTGGTAGCAGCAATTATTCTTACATTCACTTTTTTCATCTCTGTAGATCCCACAGGGGTGAAAGTTCCTTCTTGTAGAACTCTTAAAAGTTTTACTTGCATAGTCGGTGAAGTGTCACCAATTTCATCTAAGAAAAATGTTCCGTTATCTGCAATATGGAACAAACCTTTTTTATCTTTAATAGCGCCGGTAAAAGCACCTTTAATGTGTCCAAATAATTCAGATTCTAATAAGTTATCATTAAAAGCAGAACAATTTTGAATAACAAAAGCTTTGTCTTTTCTGTGTGAATTATAGTGAACTGCTTTTGCTATGAGTTCTTTACCCGTTCCGTTTTCACCTTGGATCAAAATAGTACTATCAGCATGTTTTACTTTGTCTAATAAACTATATAGATTTTGCATGGGTTTAGATTTACCAATCATGCTGTCGTATTTATAGCGACTTCCAAGTTCTTTATTTAATTCTTTAATTCTATTTTCTCTTGAAGATATTTCAAGGTGTAGAGTTACAATTTCTTGTGACACTAAATCAACGAGATCAATAAAGTGTTCTCTATCTTGATCTTCAACGTATCTAATTTGTGTTGCTGCCGCTTCAATGACTGTATTCGTTGCGCCAAAAATAGCTAATCGCTCTTTAATTTCAGAGACTCTATCAGCGATATTGCTATCTTTAATAAAGCCCAAGGCAACCACACAGCCCATAAAATCGTTATCTATTAAGATAGGAATTATTGCCACATCAAAACCAGATGCATCCCATTTTCTAATGACATGTTTGTTTTCTGAGGTCCTAAGATCTTCAATGGATTTAGCAACAAGTTCTGAGAGGTTATCACGTGCAGTATCCTTATTGATAAAGGCTTTTACAATATCATTACATAGGTGATCGCCGGAAAACTGCCCTTTAAGATGACCTCTTTCGTCAGTAAAAAGAACATCAATGTTCCACCAAGATTTTAAAATTTGTTTGAGTTTTTTGATTACATGTATGTGCTCAAACTCGCTCCAATTAATCATTTAAGACTCCTTTTTAACAATAAAAAATTATCGTCAAACAACTTATCGTCAAATAATTAGACAACTTAAGAAAGTAGATAAAATATAGACATTTTCTGAATATTCAGGACTATGGTATTAAGTCTTTGGTCTGGTGATTGTTTTATTGATGGGAATGTAGGGTTTAGAGTTTTGTATATATGTGGTTTGAGAAGATAAGGTAAATAAATAAAAATACTCATCCTATGATTATATGAATAATTCTTTAAGATGTTTCCAAAGAGCTTCCGTAATCCTCATTATTTTTACAAACACGGCACTTTTTTTTAAAGCTTGTAAACTTCATATTCTGATGAAGATCCTTTGAAGAGGATATGCATTGCATTTTCAGAAGGCAAGAATACCATTGAAGCTAAGGTGCGTTCATAAGTTATTGGATATTTTTTCAGAATATTTTTCGTTTCATCTATGCTGATTTTATTCTTCTGAGCAGCAAATCTTGACTCCATTTCACTTTGTCTTGTTAAACTTGTTGAATCAGGACGTTTGACACCAATATCAGACTTAATTAATTCCGAGTCTGTCAAAAAATGATTTGCATGACAAAAGCTGTCTATTTGAAGCTCTTTTGTAACAATCCTACTAGGGGTGCATTCGACATTTATCCCCCCGCAGCCTTCTTGAGCTAAGATGAAATTGTTGGGAACAGCGAGTGGAGTATTTTTTAAGAACTCCATAGCTGAACTTAATGTTTGCTTGGTAAGTAGTTCTCTAATAATTGCGGTAGTTGGTACGCCTGTTAACAAGTTTCTTTCAGCATTATCTACATACTGCCAAAGTACCACAAGTTTGTGACAATTCATCCCCATGTAAGCAGGAATGCCTGGGTGGGTGTAGATAAAACTTTTGCAATTATTCTCATCTGTAAGGTGTATGACTTTATCGTATTTTGCTGAAAACCAATCTTCAGGATCTTCATCATTGGTTTGACCCAATATCAACCTCCCATGAGTGTCTCGTGAATAAAATCCTGTACATTTTTCCTTATTACCTTCAAGCCATGCCTCATATTCAAAGCTAAGAAGGAGTAAGTCATAAAGGTCAAGGTTTAGCTGTTTCGCTAGGCTTACTATCTCCTGATAGCAAATGGGTGTATGTGTTTTAACAGAATTTTCAAAGCATTCTAACACAGATTTGACTTCATTCATTGCAGGAGCATATTTCACTTTTTTTTGTTCTAAAAGACTATTTATTTCAAAAGAGAGTTGATCAGCAAGTTGGGCTCCTCGCTCTTGAGCATTTCCTTTAACAGTAATAAGTCTTTTTGAAGCCATCTGTTCAATCCTCACAGGTAAACTGTAGCCAGTGCTTGTCTATTGATATATTTCCTCTAATGTGTCTTTTTCTTCCACTTGCCATACGTCCCTCCATATCTTGAAGAACTTTAGGTGGTCAAGTCCTTGGGGGGTATATAATGTCATTGTTTCTTGTAAAACATCTTTTTACCTGTGAACAACGTCAGACATCAGTTTAAACTCATGCTGATTATTTTGTAGAAATTTTAGTGTGAAAGCTTTGTAACAGACAATGGTTCCTTAATTCATAGACTGCTGCAGTGCCAAGGCCGTGTGTCCAGATTTTTTTCTTAACATTTGCTCTGGTGTACCTTCAAACATTATCTTGCCACCGCCATCTCCTGCTTCAGGGCCAATGTCGATAATGTAGTCTGAGTTTTTAATAATTTCTAAATTATGCTCAACCACAATCACAGAGTTTCCAGTATCCACAATTTTATGTAAAAGCTCAGAAAGTATTTCTACCTCTTTATAATGTAAGCCTGTGGTGGGTTCGTCTAATATAAACAGGGTGTTTTTATGTTTGGACGCAAATATTTTTTTGGCAACCTTTAGGCGTTGGGATTCGCCACCACTTAAGCTGCTGGCGGATTGTCCTAGCTGGATATAGCCTAATCCCACCTCTTTAAGTAATAAAAGGGGGCGTCTTATGTTGGCTTGGATTTTAAAAAAATCTAGGGCCTCGTCCACAGTAAGACTTAATATATTATTAATATTTTTATTCTGAAATGTAACTTCAAGTACTTCTTTTCTGTACTTTGTTCCATTGCATTCATCACATGGAACTTCTATGTCGTCTAGAAAATGCATATCAACAATTTCCACACCTAGTCCCTGGCAGGTGGGACATCTTCCCCCATCCACATTTAAACTAAAGTGGCCAGGAGTGTAGCCATGCAATCTGGCAGCAGCCGTTTGTGACATAAGTTTTCTGATTAAATCAAATATTTTTAAATAAGTGACGGGGTTGGATCGTGTGGTTTTACCAACTGGTGATTGGTCGATTAAAATCAAATCTTTGAGTAATTGATCTCCTGACAACTTTTTAAATGGAAGGGATTTATTAAACTCTAAATTCATTTTGCGTGCTAAGGCGGGGTAAAGGGTTCCTGATATTAACGAGGACTTGCCCGATCCACTCACACCAGAAATTGTCACTAATCGATTGAGTGGCAGTTTAAGGTTTACATTTTTTAAATTATTTCCTGTGCAGCCAGTGAGCTCAACTAAATACTTATAAGTTTTAATGTTTACTGGTCTTTTTTCAAAACTTTTTATTTTTTGTTTATGATATACATAGTTTGATGTCATAGAATTTGAATTATTCTTAAATGCCTTTATAGGTTCATCCACACAGACTTCACCACCACGATGTCCGGATAATGGACCTATTTCTATAATATGATCAGCATTTTTTATAACTTCTTCATCGTGCTCTACAATGACAAGGGTGTTGCCAAGATCTCGTAATTGCTTTAATAGGTGAATAAGATTGTTGGTGTCACGACTGTGAAGCCCAACTGTGGGTTCATCTAACACATATAATGTTTGTGATAATCCTGTACCCAACTGCTTTGCTAAGTTTAACCGCTGGGATTCACCACCAGAAAGTGTTTTTGTTGGGCGATCAAGGCTTAAGTAACTGACTCCTATTTGATTTAAAAATAATAATCTTTTTTGAATTTGCTCGAAGAGATCTTTAGCCACTGTTTGTTCATATTTATTGAGTTTAACATTATTAAAAAAATCATAAGCGTTACCTATAGTCATTTCACAAAGATCACTAATATTTTTTTCTCTAAAATAGATTTGGCGGGCAAAACTTTTTAATCGTGTACCTTGGCAGGCCTCGCAGGGGGTTGGGCTTTTATGACGTGATAAAAATACTCGAACATGCATTTTATATTTTTTACGTTCTAGATATTTAAACAGGCCCAATACTCCATAGAATTTTTTTGTTCCATTCCAGATCATATCTTGATGTTTTTTAGAGAGTTTTTCCCAAGGAGTATCCAAGTCTATGCCGTCCTCTTTACAGGCTTTTTTGAGTTTAGATCTATCCTTAGCCGCACTAGGTAAGGAGAAAGGGTAGAGTACACCTTGGTTAATGGATAGTTTGGGATTAGGAATAATCTTACTTTCATCAATGCTTAATATATTTCCAAATCCACTACATTCTTCGCAGGCCCCAACAGGACTGTTAAAACTTAAAAGTTGATGAGAAATTTCAGGGAAAGTGTGAAGACATTGATTACAGGAAAGTGCTTCATCCAAGTATATGAAATCACCACCTGTGGTGATGACTTTAGCTCTTCGATGGTGAATTAAGGTGTTTACCTGAACACTCAACTCGTAGGAGTGGTTAATGGAGTCCACCAGTCGCGAATTAGATTCTGCAGAAAACCCCATTCTGTCTACCACTACATAGAAGTCTTTTTTTGGAGGACCGTTTTTAATAATTTTAGCATCATCTAAATCGGTGAGTTCAATTGTATTTTTTTTATTAGGAATATAAATCCTAAGGTAACTTTGTTTTTTAAGGTATTTTAGCAGATCCTGCCCTTTTAGAATGCGTAGTTTTTCGTAAATGGGGCAAAGGATATAACCTCGTTGATCTGAAAATTTTGTCAGTACTTTTTCAGCGCCACTTGAAGGAGAGTCTTTTTCTAGTATTATATCATGAGTAGGGCAACGGACTTGTCCAAGTTTTTCATAAAGTAGTTTTAGATAATCTAGAATTTCAGTACTTGTTCCCACTGTTGATCTGGAATTTTTAACAGAATTTTTTTGTTCTAAAGCCAGCGCTGGAGGAATGTTTTTAACAGACTCCACCTGAGGTTTAGGAGATTTATTTAAAAATTGTTTGGTATAGTTTGATAAGCTCTCTATGTAGCGTCTTTGACCTTCGGCAAAAATTGTGTCGAATGCTAGTGAACTTTTTCCGGAACCACTGGGGCCACAGACCACAGTGATAGCATTCAATTTAATTTTTACATCAATATTTTTTAAGTTATTTTGACTGATGCCATATAACTCAATATATTTCATTCAGAAAATTCCTGTTTGAAAAAGTCTTGATCATTATCTTCGCTGTCATTTTTTTCTGTATTGTTGTCATCAGATTCAAAAGTAGGTTCTGTTCCTTCTTTAAAAGCTTGGCGAATGACATTTTTTGATTTTGATGAGGCAAGTGTACCTGTTTCGTTGTCAATATTTGCAAAAACAATATTTTCTGGTGTAGAAAAATTTCTGACTCTTTTACTTTTATGGGCATCCTTCATGTATTCCACCCATATTGGAAGAGCAGCACGTCCACCGCCTTCACCGCGGCCTAAAGTTTTTTCATTGTCGTAACCTACCCAAACACCGGTACTGATATCTGCTGTAAAGCCAATGAACCAAGCATCAAAAAAGCCGCTAGTAGAACCTGTTTTTCCCGCAACTGGTCGGCCAAGAGCTCGTGCTCTAGCACCTGTGCCACCGGTTTCCTCTACAACACCTTGCAAAATATTTGTTAGTACATAAGCTGAGTTTGGGTCAACCAGTTGAGATGGACTTTTATAATAAAGATGAGGCTGTTTTTCATATTGAAAACGACTAATATTAGATTTTTGCAAGACCTCTTCTGCAGGGGCTGTGATTTCATTTTTAGCAGTTTTGGTTTTAGACTCTTGATCATTATCACTAGTTTCTTGCTGATGTTTAGCTAAATACAACTGCTCGTTAACTTCTGCCTGCACATCCTCGGGGCTTTCACCCGCTTCAATTCTTCTTTTCATCTTTAAATATAAATCACGTTTAAACTCATACTCTTGCATTAATGCTGTGAGTTCTTTTTCAAATTTTAGATCTAGCCGCATTTTGCCTATAAGTTCTTTACCGTTTTTATCAACAACCTTATGGATGATTATAGGTTCAATTTTTTTTCCCATGCGTCCGATTTGAGCAAAAACTTTTGTCATCTCATACAGAGTTGTACTACTGGATCCTAAAGCTAAAGTGAAATCTTGATTTAAAGGACTAAAGATACCTAGGCGTCTTGCGTAATCTGAAACCCAATCCACGCCAATACTTTCAATGATTTTTACTGTGGGTATATTTAATGAACGAATGAGTGCATTTCTAAATAAGACGTCACCTCTAAATTTTTTGGCATAGTTGGACGGCTTCCACTTGGTAATAGTTTCTTCCTCGTTATCGCTTTCGTCCTCGTTTTTGGAGGTTTCTTCATAAACAAGGGGAGCATCAAGTATTTTTGTTGAGGGTGTGTAGCCTTTATCTAATGCCGCTAAATAAACAATGGGTTTAAAAGAAGACCCTGTTTGTCGGATAGCCTGATAAGTCCGGTTAAACTGAGACCTATCAAAATCATAACCGCCAACCATAGCTAAAATATCCGAGTTTTGTTGATCAAATGATATGAGAGCGGCTTCTGCCAAAGGCTCCTGTTCTAATTCTACCTCTGTGAAGAATTTAAAATTTGGTAAAGCCTCAGGACGCTCAAAGGGCTCTTTGGATTTGCTGGCTCTGTATTTTTTCTTAAGATCCATAAGCTCTTTATTTATTTTTGAAGAATAAAACTTTCTTCCCACAATACGGGCTTGGATAACATCACCCACTTTTAAAGCTTCAGATGGGTTTTTGATTTCTGCTTGCGAATACACAACATTGGTGTTTGGTTTACGAGCCCACTTCATGGACTCCATATCAATTAGTCCACGGGTCTCACCATAGCGAACATGTACTATCCCCCATTTATCATCAACTTTAGAAACAATAGCTTCCACAACTTGATCTAATTCTAAGTAATCAGGCATAAAGTGACGTTTAGTCGGATCATCCACGGGATCGGCAAGGTTAAGGGGGCCTTTTTCTTGAAAGCTACCATCGGGTTTTAAAACTCTAAGCTGAGACTTTCTATCGATTAAAGTATTACGGCCCTTTAACAAGAATTCAGTGATCTGAGTTTTATCTTTAATGTTTTTGAGAGGGCCTCGGTAACCTTGTCTTTTATCAAGAGCTCTTAAGCCTAGACGCACTTGTTTTTGCGCTTGTAGTTGTTTATCAAGGTCTAAGCTGGAATATATTTTTATACCCTCATCTAAAACAGTAACCTCACCCAGTTCCTCAACAAGCATTTGGCGAATTGTTTCTAAGTAAAAAGGAGCAAGAGTTTTATAGTCTTTACGTACAAAAACATTTAAGGGGCTTTCTATGGCCAATTTAGCTTCTTCTGGAGTGATAAACTTTTCAGTGGCCATTCGACCAAGTACATAGACCTGACGTTCTTTAGCTCTTTTTGGATTATAAATAGGTGAAAAACGACTAGGTGCTTTTGGTAGACCAGCAAGAAGTGCACACTCCTGACTATTTAGTTCAGCAAGGTCTTTACGAAAATAAATTTCCGCCGCCATCTTTACGCCATAAGCACCTTGGCCCAAATAAATTTGGTTCAGGTAAAGGAACAAAATATCTTCTTTAGATAAATTACTTTCCATTTGTCGTGCCAGTAAGACTTCTTTAATTTTACGAGTATAGGTTTTTGTAGAAGTGAGTAATAATGTTCTCGCCACCTGTTGTGTAATGGTAGAGGCTCCTTGGACTTTACGGCCGGCTTTTATATTCACAAGGGCTGCACGCAAAATGGCTTTTAGATTTATTCCATTATGCTCAAAAAAGGAAGAATCCTCCGCAGCGATAAAAGCATTCACTAAATTTTTAGGAATTTCTTCATAAGGAATCACTTTTCTTTTCTCACGAAAGAACTCACCAAATTTTTTCTCATGTACATCAAATACTTCTGAAACCAAAAGCGGTGAGTAGTCTTCCACAGTGATGAGCTGAGGCAGGTTAGAAGCTAAAATAATTACATACACTGCCACGCCGGCAACAGTAGCAAAGCCAAGGGCAATTAGGCCTGATAGAATATTTTTGAAGTTCAAGTTGATCTCTCCATGTGTTTGAAATGAATTGCGAATGTAAGAATCATACACTAAGAAAACAAAGGGCTAAAAGAAAAAATCCAGACCAAGGGCTACCAACCCATTGCGTCGCATAGAGGACCAAGGTCTAGCTTGCCCATAGTGCTCACAAAACCATCCAAAAATACCGACAAATACAGGGTATTGGCCCTAAAATTGCTTTTATTATACAAAGGGGCGGGAGAGAAATTATGAAGCTTAAAATGTTCAAGACTAAGACAGTTGCATATAAGTGGCTTTACAGTGGTGTTTTATTGGCTCTGTTGGTGGTTGGTGGTGTTGGTGAGGTTTTTGGAGCTGAGGATACTGCGCCAGTGTGTTCAGAGAAAAGGGCTAATTGTGCTGATGGGTATGGCCTGCATTTAAAAAGTGATGGAAAAGTTTGTGAACTTGATTACAAGAAGTATCAAGGGAAAATATTAGAAGGCGACAAAGTAATACCGCCTGAAGTACTTACAAAATATAGAAAATGTGTGAATAAGGAAAATAATAAAAAAGAAACGCCAGAGGCCTGTAAAGACGCTATCAAGGATTACCAAGATGCTAAAGGAAAGTTTGATTCGTCTTGTGAGGATACCTCCAATGTATCTATTTGTGTTGAGGATATTTTAAGTTGTAGAAAGAAAATAGGCTTAGTTGTTGGTGATGAAGAAGAAGATGACGATGAAGACGACGATGATAATGATGATGATGATGATGAAACTATAAAAGAATTGCGGAGTTCAAAATCCTGCAAGCGGTTATCTTCTGACGGTATTAAAGAATTAAAAGCAGAGATCAAAAAAGATAAAGGCAAGATTGATGATTTAGAAGAGAAGATTAATAAGGTTAAAGATGATATAAGTAAATCCAATGAAAAGTACGATGGACTGATTAAACAGGCTAATCTCGATTTAAAAAAATTAAATGATGATCAAAAATCTTTAAGCACAGAGTTGGAAGGTGCCTTCCTTGGTTTAGGAGAAGAGCTTGGGAAAGCAGAAAGAGATATTCAAAATGCTATTTCTCAGACGCAGATACAAATTTCTGCAGGATATAATAAAATTCAAAAGTTGTCTGTGGATCACACTAATAAGATATTGGAACTTAGACAGTCCTGTCGAGTAGAGGCTCAAAAAAAATTAGATGAACAGATTAGAGTTTATAAAACTGCAAAACAGCAGCAACATCAGACATCAGTGGCTGCTGTTCGCTTAAAAACAGCATTAACCACAGGCAAAGGTAATTATGGAAATGTTTTTACTAAATATAAAAATAGCCAAAAAAGAAAGTGTTTAACGGATGCCGCCTTAAGCATCAAAATATTGCAAAATAGTTTAAATCACCAAAAGAAAACCATTGAAGAGGAGATCTCTTTTTTGAAAAAAAATATTGAGTCACAGCAACAACAAAGAAGAGAAAATAATACTAAAGTGGGGAGTAAAAGAGGCTTTATTGAAAAGCAACATATAGAAAAGGTGAATAGGAAGTATGAAGAAATTAATGCTAAACATGAAGAGATCAAAAAATTACAAATGGATAAATTAGCTAAGTCTAGCGTCAATGCGGACGGCCGTGGTCCTATGAATACTTTGAATATTTATAAGGATAAATTACAGACCCTAACTACCGCGGTTGCTACTAAAGATCTACGAATGCAGGAAATGAATCCTAACGGAGACTTACATTCCACAGAGATAGGCTCCACAGAAAAGGCAATGCAAAAATTTGCTGCATTAACTGAAACTCTAAGAACAGGAATGGGAACGTGTGGGTGCGATGATAATCGGTCTAGAAACTTATTTACAAAAGCCGGATTATTGTATCAGGAGTTTTCTGAGGAGAATCCTTACTGTATTAATGAGGGTACAGTAGCTAACCCTGTTTGGAGAGTTAAGACAGAGTCTGAAAAGGCAAATTGAGAATAAAGCTTAAACCAAGCCAACTTCCTTACAAAATTTAATAAAGGGGAGTACTCGAATACCGTTCTCAGGAGAATAGTCTTTTTTCTGTTTATGAACCTGGTAAAACATTGGGATTCTAGTGCGCTGCTTAAAATAATAGATATTTTTTGAGACACTTTTTTCTCCTGTTTTGCACTCCACAGCAAAAATAGGCTTCTTATTCTTTAGGACTACGAAATCAATTTCTCTCTTATCTGTATCTCTTAAAAAGCGTAGTTCCATATTTTCACCTTCTGTATCTTCAATGAAATGACAGTATTTAAGTAAATGTGAGGCCACTATGTTTTCAAATCGACTCCCTTCGTCTTCACAGCTACTCCAATCCCAAAGATATAGCTTGCGTTCTTTTTTTACGGCTCTGATTTTAGGTGGTCCAAAGGGTGAAATGCGAAAGCAGAAATAAGTTTGTTCTAGAATTTTTATCCAGTTATCTATGGTTCTAAAATTGAATTCTAAGTCTTCAGCCAATGACTGCACGGATAATGGAGAGCCTACTTTAGAGGGAAGGAGCTCGGCCAGACTCTCTATACTTGAATATTCTCTTAAATTCTCTAGGCTTCTGATGTCGTCTTGAACCAACCGGTATAGGCGCTCTCGTTGCCACAGCTTCCAATCCTTAGTTGAGGCCGATAGAAATGGTTCTGGGAATCCACCAAATTTCAAAAGTTGTTCAAAATCATTCTGTGATTTGATCTTAAGTTCAGAGACTGAGAAAGGGTGTAGACGTAAATAACGGTAGCGACCCATAAGTGAATCACCGCCTCTTCGATAATGGTCTAAACGGGCTGAGCCTGTAACTATAAATTTTTTTAGATCCTTATTTTTATCATAAAATCCTTTTACTAGTGATCTCCAGTTTTTATATTTATGAATTTCATCAAGAATAATTAAATTCGAGTGTGGTAGCTCGCCATTTTTGATTTTTTTCTTTGAATGTAAATCATCCCAATTTAAGTAGGCGGGGTTATTGAGTCTAGAATTGTTAAGGAAGCTAAGGCTTAATGTTGTTTTTCCCACTTGTCTTGGGCCACCTATGAAGACCATTTTTTTATTTAAAAATTCACCAATAGTTGTTTTTAAGTATCTTAATTTCAAAACAGTCTCCATGAGTATATTGTAGTTGACTACAGTATACTCATGAGTGTTTTGTAGTCAACTACAATATACTCATGGAGGAAATGGGCTAACATAATCGGCGGGCACATCTTTATTTGAGACTATGGGCCAAGGCTTGGAATTGCCTTGATCACCCCCAATTTTACGGTAAAAATGGGGGTGATGTATACAAGAAATCCGACACCACATCACTCTGGTATAATTTTTAGTTAGAAATGTTTAAATTGTTGTAGTTAGAAAAAGGCAAAAAAAAAGGCTTTTGTAGGAGCATAAACTGTAAACCCAAGTTTATCAAAGTGGGTAACCATAATAACGACTTCAGGCTTCTCAAACAAGTAGAGCATGCTCACCATCGTCAGGGACGGTCCCCGGTATTGTGCTTGTAGGGTTTACTATATTTATGGCTACAAAAACCTTATACATATAATATATCAGAGCTTGTGCCCCCTTACAATAGGGCAAAACATCTAGTTTGATAAATATGTGAAATTATTTAATTAATAATTTTTTTATTCAGAATAATGCCATAGCTGGTATTTGTTAAATTCCATTAATTTTTTTTAAATTCTAAACGAATATCAATATCTTAGGAATTCTATCCACAAAAATATAGGATTTTTAGCTGCTATAATTTGTGAAAAAATACTGCCTTTGTCCTGTAATATTTTGAGGCGGAGTTCCGATAAGTTTATTATGGATGTGCAATATTTAGATTTTATTTTTCCATTTATAGTCCTGTTTTACGGTTTTGTAATGACAGTGGTTTTGCATTCCGCAACCATGATGAAAATTGCTGAAGATCGGTTTCCAGATTATTGGTTAAAGCGTTTTCGTTCGCACCAAACCCTGGGTCTTATTTGTTTGGTGGTAGGGGCCTTTTGGTCTTTACAGAATATTTGGGCTAATTAAGTTATTTGTTATTTTCAATTGAGAGCTGAACATCCTGATAATCGAGGCTGGCCGCCTCGAGCTCCGCAATCTAATGGCATCGTGCCATTAGATCTTAAAAAAACAAACCTCCTATAAGAGCGCTAAAATCCATGGAAAACTGATTCATTTCTTTCAACAGATTCCCCCACACGACGTGGGGGAATTGCGGGTTTCAGGGCGGCAGCCCTGATCTCTCATGGACGGAAAGGTTTCAAGGGCAGCACTCACCCCTAATCATAAACTGACGAGAAATTCGCCCCACGAAAAGTGTTGATTACCCTGTGGAAAACCTGATTTAGACGTTCAAATAATTTGAGGGGGTAGGAAGCCTCTGAAAACCATAAATATTCCTAAGGCGAAGCGGGTGGTTTAGGTGTTTCATATTGACACTTATAGAGGTGAAAGATAGGCTCCATCACCATGAGTCAGATGGGTTTTAATTTTGGAGAAGTAGCAGAAGACAAAGCAGAAGAAGTTCCTTCTGCTGTTGCTGTGAAGGCTAAAAAATTTGTACCAACAAAAAAAACAAATAAAAACCTTAGTTCAGAAGTTCCTGTTGAGGGGTCCCCCCAACAAGAAGAAGCTAAAGTCCTTTCAGTATCTGATTTAAATAAAGAAATTAAAGGTATGCTAGAGGGCCGTTTTCCAAAGTTTTGGATAAAAGCTGAAATTTCTAATTTTAAAGCTCACACTTCTGGCCATTTTTACTTTAGTTTAAAAGATGCAAAATCACAGATTAGTGCTGTGATGTTTAAGGGTGTGAATTCTAAATTAAAGTTCCGCCCAGAATCAGGTATGGAAGTGATGGTCCGTGGACGAGTCACTGTTTATGAGCCCCGTGGTAATTATCAAATTTTTTGTGAAAAAATGGAGCCTGTTGGGGCAGGGGCCTTACAGATCGCTTTTGACCAATTAAAATCCAAGCTTCTTAAAGAGGGACTTTTTGATAGGACTATAAAAAAACAAATTCCAGATCTATGTACACGCATTGCCATTGTAACTTCACCCACAGGTGCTGCCATACGAGATATGATTCATGTGTTACATCGTCGTTTTAAGGGTGCCGAAATTTTGGTAGTTCCAGCTATGGTTCAAGGACCAGTGGCTAAAACCAGTATTGTTCAGGGCATCCAAGCAGTAAATCGTATTCACCAGCAAAATCCATTTGATGTTTTAATTGTGGGTCGTGGTGGTGGATCTGTAGAAGACCTTTGGGCTTTTAATGAAGAAATTGTGGCCCGAGCTATTGTGGCCTCAGAAGTTCCGGTAGTTTCAGCTGTGGGCCATGAGGTGGACTATACCATCTCTGATTTTGTAGCTGACCTTAGAGCGCCAACCCCTTCTGCAGCCGCAGAGGTTGTGGTTAAGAACGTTGTGGATTTAAAAGATCGTCTTGGTTTTTATAAAAATCAAATGCGTTCGGTGATTGTGAATAAAATTGTTACTAAGAGACAAAATTTGAATCAGTTAAAACGTGACTTAGTAGACCCACAAAGAAAATTGCAGGATTTGGTTTTAAGATGTGACGAATTACTGACAAGTATGGAAAAGGTGATTCAGCAAAAAATTTCTAATAATAAAATGCAAGTACATTTAGCTGTGGAAAGAATGGGAACCCCACTGGATAGGTTAAAATTAGTTTGGCAGAGGCAACAGCAGTTAGCTTTGCGTTTAAGTCAGCTGATACAACAATCACTAAGGGTGCGAGGCGAGAGATTGAAACATAACATTTCCATGCTGGATTCTTTAAGTCCTTTAAAAGTATTAGAACGTGGTTTTAGTTTAGTAAAATTAGAAGATAAAATTGTGCGTTCTTACAAAGATGTAAAAAAGGGCGATTTAATAACTATTAATTTACACCAGGGGCAATTGACCTCTGAAGTTAAAGAGATCAAAAAGTCTTAAAGGAGATTATTATGGACTTTGAAAAAAAATTAACACGTATGGAAAGCATAGTAGAGAATATGGAAAACTCGGACACCTCTTTGGAAGACTCCATAAAGCTTTTTGAAGAAGGTGTTCAACTTTCTAGAGATTGTCACAAGCAATTGAGTGAAGCTGAGCAGAAAGTTAAGGTTTTATTAAGTGCTGATCAAAGTGGAAATGCGGAGACCAAAGACTTCCAAACCGAAGGAGCTTAAGGGTGTTAGAGGCCTACACTGCTGAACTTTCTAAAATAGAAGTATTTATTGAATCTCACTTTCGTGAACGTAAAAGTGAGTTTTATGGAAAAAATAAAGAATTTCAAAAAATTGATTCTTTATTTGAGTCCATGCAGTATTCAGTGAAATCCGGTGGAAAAAGGTTTCGTCCTCTGCTCTCTATACTGACCTCCAAGGTTTTAGATAAAGATGTGGCAGATGTAATTCCTTTTGCGGTGGCTGTGGAGTTTATCCATACTTACTCTCTAATTCATGATGATCTACCTTGTATGGATGATGATGATTTAAGGCGAGGGCAGCCAAGTAACCATAAAAAATTTGGTGAGGACATTGCTCTGCTGGCAGGCGACGCTTTACTTACGGAGGCTTTTTACCTGCTTTCAAAACATTATGGGGGAGCAAGGGCTGGTCAGTTGGCATTACTGCTTTCAGAAGCCATAGGTGCTACAGGCATGATTGGTGGCCAAATTCTTGATATTTTAAAAGTAGAGGGTCAAAAATCTAAAGAGCTTTTAGACGCCATTCATGAGTTAAAAACTGGAGCTCTTATTCGTGTATCTGTAGAAGGAGCCGCTGCTTGTTGTGGCTCTAATGTTGAAACACAAAATAAGTTGAGACAGTTTGCTGCAAGTTTAGGTTTTGCTTTTCAATTAGCAGATGATGTTGATGACTATATGGAAAAAGGTGCGGAAAACACAAATTATGTAAACATTTTGGGTTTAGATTCCACACGAGAACTTCTGGAGTCAGTCACTCATAAGTCCTTAGGTTTTCTGGACGAACTCAAATTGTCATCACAGCCTTTAAAAGATATGGCTGAGTTTAATTTTCAGAGAATTGATCATAACTCTATTGGATAGAAAAAGGTTTTGAATCTGAGTGAGAGTGAATTATCCATGGGAAATCCAGGGGGAGTCGGAATGTGTAAAAAAACAAGAGTGAGTTTGTTTACAGTACTAGCAGTTATGTTTTTAACCTCCTGCAGTCAGCTGGAGAGAAGAAGATCATCTAAAGGGGTAAGAGGGGTTATAGATTCTCAGCAAGGAGTGACTTTTGATCAAAGCAACCAAGGGGAGGAGCTACCTGCTGAAGAGCTAGAGGCCAAGGAACCATTGCCTCCTCCAAAAGTAGGCTTAATTCTAGGGCCGGGAGGGATTAATACATTTGCCCACCTTGGTGTTATTAAAGAACTCAGTGAGAGCAAAGTGCCTATTGATATGATTGTGGGTATTGAATGGGGAGCACTTGTTGGGGCCCTTTATGCAAGTACTGGACAGATCCATAAAGCTCAGTGGGAGATTTATAAGCTGAAGGATTCTGATCTACCACAAAAAAGTATGTTTTCAAAAAAGCTCACGGCACAGAAAGTTCATCAGGTTTTAAAGAAATTTAGTTTTAAAAATATTAAAGCTAATGTTCAATTTTCTTGTCCTTCACAACTGATATATTCGGGATCATTAAAGTGGCAAAAGGGCCATAGCCTCTATGATAACACTAAAAGGTGTATGGCTTTTCCTCCGGCCTTGGAATCTGAGGGGGGATGGGTGGCACAGCCCTTTTCATTAAAACAGTCCATAGATTATTTAAGATCAAGAGGGGCTCAAATTATTATAATTTCAAATGTACTTGGAAATTCAGATATTTTAGATAGAAGTGTGGTTAAGGAAAATGTGAGTGCCGCAGTAATGTGGAACCAGGTTCGAAACACTTACAATGAATTTCTTCAGCCAGAAAATCTAAAAGCTTTAGGCTATAAAGATGTATTTGTGGTACACTCATCTAGTATTAAAGGTCAAATTTATGATTTTTCTAAAAGAAAAACCATGGCTTTGAAGGGGCAAAGAGCGGCTCGCCCAGTTGTGGCAGCCATTATTGAACAATTCGGATTTTAGGGGCTAATATGAGAAAACCAAATTATAATATGACACTTTTTGAAGAACGACGCATTCGTTTACGTGAGAGCTTAAGCGAACAAAAAGTGAAAGATGCAGCCATTGTTATTTTTGCCAATCGAGAACTTATTAGAAATAATGATGTGCCTTATAGCTTTAGACAAGATACTAACTTTTTTTATTTAACGGGATTTGAAGAGCCAGACTCTGTATATATTTTTAGACCAGGACATAAAGAAGAAAACATTATGTTTGTACGTAAAAAAGATGCCCTAAAAGAAACCTGGGAAGGCTTTCGCTATGGTACAGAAGGGGCAAGAAAAGAGTTCTTTATGGATGATGCTTTTTATCTGGAAGAGTTTAGCACTAAAGCGGCAAGCCTGTTAAAAGACTGCTCTCGAGTTTATTTTGATTTATTTTCAGATCCACAGAATGATGCTACAATGAAAACTATTTTTGAAAAAATTAAAAATTTAAACCATAGATCTGGTCGAGGAACACTGCCTGTATTTAGCTCCAAAGAAGTTATTGGGGAGCAGAGATTATTCAAATCCTCAGATGAGGTTGCATTACTAAAGAAAGCTTGTGAGATCACTACTCAGGGGCATATTGCAGTGATGAAAGAAGCCAAAGTAGGTATGAACGAAAGAGCGCTGCATGGAGTTTTTCTTAACGAGATTATGAAACAAGGTTCCCCAAGAGAAGGTTACGGTGGGATTTTTGCAACCGGAAGCAATGCTACAACTTTACATTACGTCTTTAATGATGAAGAGATGAAAGATGGGGAATTGATTCTTGTGGATGCGGGTGCGGAACATGAATTTTTTACCGGAGATATTACTAGAACTTTCCCTGTAAACGGAAAGTTCTCAGATACTCAAAAAAGAATTTACGGAACCATGCTTGAGTTACAAAAAAGTTTAGTAGCCGCAGTTAAGCCCGGAGTTACCTTTAAGGAATTAAATTCTCAAATGACCAGAGGAGTAACGGAGCTTTTAGTAAAAGAAGGGGTTCTGCAAGGCGAAGTGGATGAACTTATAGATCAACAAAGTTTCACAAAATATATTCCCCATGGTGTGGGACATTTTTTAGGAATGGATGTTCATGATGCTGGACTGACTATGTTGAAGGGCGAGCCTCGTCCACTGGCAGCAGGTATGGCATTAACCATAGAACCAGGTATTTATATTCCAGCCGATGATGAAGTAGCCCCAAAGGCACTAAGAGGCCTTGGCATACGCATAGAAGATAATATTCTTGTCACTGAAAATGGAAACATAAACCTAACGGCGGATTGTCCAAAATCTATTGAAGAGCTAGAGAGGTCGTAAAAAACCTCTAGTAATTACTGAAGCCTCATTTGATTCTCCATATATGGTGAATATGCCATGTTTAACGCCAAATATGATGAATTAGTTAGTTTGGGGTTGGTAATTTTGAATTTGGACCCCTGATCATATTCACAGTTTAGGTAAAAGTTGCGAGATCTCTTAATATACTGAGATTTATTTTGATAAATAGAACCAACCTTCTTTTTTAGCATATTCTAGTAACTCTATTTCAGAAGGGAATACCCTTTCATCTCGTGTGGCAGAGTGCATGGCTAAGCGGATATGGGACGAATGTTTTAAAAGCTCTAAGTCACCAAAAGTGTTTCCTGATACAAAAAAAGGTTTTTGTTGGGTTTTAAATTGTAGGCCATCTACTTTTCCTTCTCTAAAAGTCACTGGTCCATATTGCTCGTTAGTAACAATGCCATCAGTGACCAAGGTTTCTACGCCTATTACGTTTGCTTTTGGGATATTATAAAGATTTGCGCAAGGTTCCACAGCCCATTTTATGGATGCGGTGACAATAAACACTTGAACGTTGTTTTTGTGTAAATGATCAATGATTTGTTTTTGCTGTGAAAAAGTAGGATAGGGCGAAGCTTCTTCAAAGGCTTTTTGTGCCCAGTCTTGAACTTGGGTCAGAGGTAAGCCATTAAAAATTTGAGCCAGCCATAGATATGCTATAACCGGGCTTTCTTTTTTCATTTTTAAAAAAGATTCCCAAGGGGATTCAGGTAAGCTCACAAGTTTATTTTTAATAATATATTCGTAGAAAATATCGCCAGCATCCGCGGACCAAAGAGTACCATCGGCATCAAATGCAGCAAATTTATTGGCACCCTGATCTAGGGCTGTATCGATTTGCTTTAAAATTTTTGAGACAGTATCTTCGCTATTTTTAAAAGGCATATTTTTTCCTAAGCTAATGTGTATATTTAGAAAATAGATGAGCTTTGTAGATTCTAGATAAAAGTGGTTTCTTAAGATGCAGTTGAATTGTCAAAGCCCAACAATAATTATATATACTAAATAAGTATGTAATAGAGTTTGAAAATTTATATCAAAAACAAAGATAAAAAGCGAGTTTTTGGCTACATTAAAATTAATATTAGATTTTTAAATGTAAATGGGATTCACCAAATGAAAAATTTTTCTGTTCAAAAAAGATCAAGTAATATTAAGCAGTTATCTGACGAAACATTCGACATTGTTATTGTTGGCGGAGGTATAACTGGTGCTGGTGTTGCCAGAGATGCTGCAAGTAGAGGCATGAAAGTGGCGCTTGTGGAGGCTCAAGATTTTGCAGAAGGTACAAGTTCGCGATCTTCGAAGTTGATTCATGGTGGCATACGCTATTTAGAAAATTTGGAGTTACATTTAGTTTTTGAAGCCTTAAGTGAGAGAAATCTACTGTTTGAAATAGCTCCACACTTAGTGCATCCATTACGTTTTTTACTACCAGTTTATAAAGGTGGCAGAGTGCCTATTTGGCAAATGGCTATGGGTATGTGGCTTTATGATATTTTAGCATTGTTTCAGGCACCTAAGATGCACGAATATTTAAACACTGAAGATGTTCTTGATCAATTCCCCTATTTGCAGCGTAAAGGGCTAGATGGTGGTTTTATTTATTCGGATGCTGCTATGGACGATGATCGTTTAACAATTGAAACCTTAAGGTCGGCCAATGATTTAGGGGCCATATGTGTCAACCACGTGAAAGCCACAAAACTAGAGCATTCAGAGGGACTTTGTGTCCTTAAATGTGAAGACCAGGCTCAGCCTGGTAGCTTGGAAATTAAAGCAAAACATGTGGTGTCTGCTGTAGGGCCTTGGACAGATGTGTTTGGAGAGCATTTGTTAAAATCCAAGTGGAAAAAAGTGATGCGCCCTTCTAAAGGTATACATTTAACATTTACCACAGATAGAGTTCCTTTAGAAAAAGCTATTGTTATGGGTGCTGAAGAGCGTATTGTTTTTGCCATTCCCAGAAATGACATGGTTGTTGTTGGTACAACAGACACTGATTATAAGCAAAATCCAGATTCAGTTCATTCAGATGAGGGAGATGTGCAGTATGTATTAGGGGTCATTAACGATTATTTTCCAGGATTAGGCCTACAAGAATCTGATATTGTATCTAGTTATTCAGGGGTAAGACCCTTGGTGCATGATGGTTCCGAATCAGAGGGCAAAACCTCAAGAGAGCATACTGTTTTTCAGCCAGAACCATTTATCACCTTTGTGTCTGGTGGCAAGTACACTACTTATCGTAAAATGGCTCTAGATGTTGTTGAGCAGGCCTTGGAATCATATTCTAGTAAAGATAGAGTGGAGTTTAAAAATTCTCAAACCAGGCAGCCATTAAACCCTAAGGTCACGGTGGATTCACAGTTAATCTGTGAGCTACAAAAACGGAGTTGGTGCAAAGAATTTAATGTGGATTTAAAGAGTGTGGAACACTTTGTATTCAGGTATGGTTTTGAGGCCAGGGACTTGCTGGTTATAAATCAAAAGTATTTGAATTTGGATAAAAGTAGTATTTGGGCCACAGAAGCGGATTTTGCCATCGAGAATACAATGTGCATGGGATTGGTTGATTTTTACATTCGCAGAACACCATTGTTTTTATCTAAAAAAGATCATGGCTTTGAGTTTTTGGAAAGCATCACAAATGTTTTTGCTGAAAAATTAGGATGGTCGAAGGAAGAACAGGCAGCGCAACAAAACGCTTTGCGTCAGCATTTACAAAAAGAGATGGGTTGGCGGAAATAACTTACTGTATTGACTTGGGAATTGCCTCTATCATACAATTTTTATGTAACTTAAATTTCGTGGATTGGGCAAAACCCCACATACGGAGAAAGATTTAAAAAAATGAGTTTTATACAAAAGCTTTCAGAGTATTTTTCAAATGATATTGCTATTGATTTAGGAACAGCTAACACATTGGTTTTTGCAAAGGGCAGAGGCATTATTTTGGATGAACCATCTGTGGTTGCTGTTCAAAAAAATTATTCTGGAATGCAGAATAAAGTTTTAGCTGTTGGTAAAGAAGCTAAGGATATGCTTGGTCGAACACCAGGAAGCATTGTGGCTATTCGCCCCATAAAAGATGGTGTGATAGCGGATTTTGAAGTGACACAATCCATGCTTAAATATTTTATTTCAAAATCCACACAACATAAGCGTGGGTTTGTTAGACCAAGAATTATTATTTGTGTGCCTTATGGGATCACACAGGTGGAAAAAAGAGCGGTTAAAGAATCTGCACATTCCGCTGGAGCAAGAGAAGTTTATCTGATCGAAGAACCTATGGCTGCAGCTATTGGTGCGGGCTTACCAATTACAGAACCCACAGGAAATATGATTGTGGATATGGGCGGAGGTACCACTGGTGTTGCTGTGATATCTTTAGGTGGTATTGTTTATTGTAAATCTATTAAAGTTGCTGGCGATAAATTTGATGAAGCTCTTGTAAACTATATTCGTCGGCAGTTTAATTTATTAATTGGAGAAAGAACAGCCGAAGACATTAAAATGCAAATCGGTAATGCTTACCCTTTTGACGAAGAACGTTCTTTAGAAATTAAGGGTAGAGATCTTGTTGCTGGTGCTCCAAAAACTATCGAAATCACAAGTTCACAGGTTAACGATGCTTTAATGGATCCATTAAGCGAAGTGGTTGATGCTGTAAGAACAGCATTAGAGAAAACTCCTCCTGAGTTGGCTTCTGATATTGTGGATAATGGCATTGTCTTAACTGGCGGCGGAGCATTACTTTCAAATTTAGATGTTCTTCTTAGAGAAAGAACTGGCTTACCGGTTTCTATTTCTGAAGACCCACTATCTTGTGTTGTGTTAGGTTCTGGTAAGGTATTGGATGAGCTAGATTTATTAAAACAACTTACAGTAGACTAATTGATAATAAGTTAGGGGGCCGCTTGATATGAGTGAGTCTATAATTCAGAAAATTAGTTTATTTTTCTTTTATGCTTTTTTAGATGAGAGGCAGGCCATTGTTGCTTCAAAAAAAGCTATAGATGTTTTAAATAAAAAAGTCTCTTTATCAGAAGGAACAGGAAATGCACCTGACTTAGAACCCTCCTTAATAATTCATATTATTTTTAAAATATGGAAGTCTATGAAAGATTCGAATAGTTTGTCTTTTACTAATTTTAATTTAGAAGCAGGGTGGATTGTCCCTGAAGATATAAACCTCGGTTTGTGGAGGCAGTTTTTAAAAGACGCATCTGAACCTGAGTTACATGCTGCTATATTATCTCAAATACTATTCTTTTCGGATGCTGATATTTCCAAAGGACTTGGAGTTACGGTGGGTACAGTAAGAATGAGAACAAGCTATGCATTAAGAAAACTAGGGGCATTAAGACTGTGAAAAAAGAGAGGAAGCCTCAATTAAAAAAAGAGAGAAAGCTGAGCTCTTATATGTGCCAGGAGCTGCTATATGATTATGTAACGGATTCTTTAGATAATGACCGTAAAGAGGATGTTAAAAATTTTTTAGATAATAATGAAGATTGTCATTTAGAAAAAGAAAATATTGAATTTGCATTAAAGTACTTAAACCAACTTTCTAAGACGGAGATATCTAAACCGGTAGAGGCTCAACTCACTTCCAAAGAATTAAGTGTTCATGAGTTAGTTAATTACTTAAATTGGTATAGATGGAATGATATGTTAAGGTGGGGTGTTCAAGCTTTAGCAGTTTCCAGCATAGTGGCATTTATTGCTGTGCAAATACCATGGTTAAATAAAAAAGTTTTTCAATTTACAGATGCAAATACTGTTGTTTTAGCTAAATTAAGCCGGCCGGTAGGTGAAATTGTTAAGCAAGGGAGCGAAACTAATAAGCCAGTAAGCAGTATGGAAAAAATAAAGCTAGCACCAGAGAAAGTGGCAAAAAATATACCTGATGTACAGAAAGCAATTGTTAAAAGTAAATCTAAAGAAAAAATTGAAACTAAAAAAGTTAAGCAAGCTTCTCCTACGGTAAACAATACTAAAACAGAGACTGTACTGAGTACCACGGCTACCACTAATTCAATCAGTATTGAAAAAAATAAAAATAAAGTTGCAGGTACAGGGCGCTTATACAGGGTTTATATGGTTTTGCCTGATCTAGAAACTGCGGAGCCAAAGATAACAAAAAAAATAAGAGCATTAAATGGCAATAAAGCAGGGCGTGTTGAGCTTGGATTAAGAAAAAAAGAAGGTTTGTATTACCACTTTATTATGCCTTCCAATAATGAAACTTTATTGTACAATTATTTAAAAGAATTTGGTGCAGTGAAGGTTTATGAGAAGGAGCACAGTCGAGTAATGGCTGAAGGCCAAAAGAGGTTTATCTTATGGATTCAAGATCTAAACAAAGAATAATCAATTGAAAACAAATAAGCCAAAACGCTCAATTAGAACAATTTTAATTACTTCATATTTGTTAATAGCCACTGTGCCAGTGGCTGTTGTTTCCTTATATATTCATTTTAAATTTCAAGAAATCTTCAATGAAGAAATTATTGAACGCTTAAAGCAGAATAGTGTAGAGGTCAGTCGGCAAGTGGAAGTCAGAACCTCTAGGCTAGGTGAAATTCATAAGATTCACCTTAGGGATAAGGCATTATCCTACTTTTTACTGAGTGATGATGAAAAAAAGATAGAATCAGCAGTGAGTGCATGGACAGGTCTTAAGTATCTGTCCACAGTATCTATTTTTAATCGTTCTGGTCAGCAGATAGTGGAACTTAAAAAAACTGGTTTTAGAAAAAATCCATCTAAGCAGATGAATGCTAAGTTTTTAGAGATGATAGGGGCTGCGAACACCAGTATGCTTGTGGATTATGTGAAGAAAAATGGTGTAGATTTAATTTTATTTTCTAAAATAAAATCAAAAAATGGAGACCTCCTGGGATATCTAGAAGAGTCCATATCTTTGGATAAAAAATTTATTTCTCAGGTATCTAAGAAGCTTGGAGTGAATATTTATGTAAATGATCCTCTTAACAAGTTTATTTTATCCTCACATAAGCTTTCAACATACTTTATGAACAGTATGTTGAAAGACGTGTTCTCTAAATCTAAAAATTATTTTGAAATTTCAAGTGAGAAGAGATCCTATTTGCTTAATAGCTTTAATGTCCCATGGGGGAATCAGAATATTCAGGTTGCCCTAGGGCTATCTCCTAAAAGTGATGCTATTCTAAAAAACATGGCTATGGCCATTGGTACGGCACTGGTATTTGTTTTTATAATTATTGTATTTATGTCACTGGCTTTATCGCGATTAGTATTAAAACCTTTGAGCGATCTGGTGGACGCCATTCAGGGCATGGAGCTCGGTAAAGAAGTATCTGTGATACATAGTAAAAATCAGACAGAAATAGGATTGTTAGCTGAAAGTTTTAATGAGATGGCTAATCGAATATATAATGCTCAATTACAATTAGTTCAATCCGAAAAAATGGCTTCATTGGGGCAGTTGGTTGCGGGAGTGGCCCATGAGTTAAATAACCCCATTAGTTTTATATATAGTAATATGCAACACTTAAGAGAGTATTCGGAAGTTTTAATAAAACAAATAAATCTAGCAATACATGATTGCAAAGAGTTTTCACAACAGGTGGATAAAGAAGAGATTTCTTATTTATCTAAGGATATACCCAAGTTAATTAAATCATGTGAAGATGGGGCACAGAGAACTAAAGAAATTGTTTTAGGTTTAAGAAGTTTTTCAAGGTTAGATTCGTCAGATTTAAATTTGGTGGATTTAAATCAATGCATTGAAAGCACTTTGGTTTTGTTAACTTCAGAAATAAAAGATAAGATGAGTATAAAAAAAGATTTTGAAGATCAGATGATGGCAGAGTGTTACCCCAGTCAAATTAACCAAGTTATTATGAACGTTATTTCAAATGCCATTCAAGCAGTGGATGGCCAGGGTGAAGTGGGTATTAAAACTTTTTCTAAGGATGATTATTTCCATATTCGTATTCAGGATAACGGAGTTGGTATGACAGATGATCAAAAAGCTCATGTTTTCGAACCGTTTTATACCACTAAAGACATAGGCCAAGGTACTGGTTTAGGCATGAGTATAAGCTTTGGAATTATTCAAAAGCACGGTGGGGAAATTAAAATTGAGTCTGAAGAAGGAAAAGGTTCAATATTTACCATAATTTTGCCAAAAGAATTTAATCATTAGTTAACAGGTTCCGATAAGCCTAATATGGGTTCAGCCAAAAAAGAAATCTATTTTTTAGCAATTCTGATGTTTATGGTCGGATTGTATTTGTTGGTGAAAACTCCAGAGTCCCAGGGTGATGCTAAATCTAGTGTTGTTCCTGGGAAGCAAAAGCAAGTTAACGAGGCCGTAAAAAGCAATCAATACAACGTACCCGAAAGAGAGAAGAAGAAGTTAGATCTTATTAACGAGAATCTTAACAGTACTCACGGGGCAAAAAAAATTAGATCAGGTCGAGTTGATGTGGATAATTTTGAAGTTTCAGAGATGAACGACAAAATTAAGTTAAATAATACAAACTTAGATTATGGAGTCACAGTTAGTGGCGAAGATAAAGCTGGTGGAGTCTACAAAGACTTAAAAGAAGATGAAGAAAGCTTTTCTGATATCTCTCCTGGAGATAAAATTCAAAGTCGGCTGTCATTTAAAAAATGGGAAGAAAACTATGATGAAGGCTATGAGAACGCCTATGTTGTAGAGTTTCTAGAAAAAGCCAGAGCATCTGGGTATAAGATTCGTCTTAACGAAAACTTAGAGGTAATTTCTGTTAAAAAGATTAAGAGGAGAAACTCTTACGAGTCTCCTCATTAATCTCTAATTTTATATCAAGAGTTTTTTGTTTCCAAAATTTAGACTAGGCGTCTTAAATTCTCCCAACTAAATCAATACCTGGTTTTATTGTATCCGCTCCTGGTTGCCATTTTGCAGGACAAACTTCATAAGGATTTTTTTCAACATATTGTGCCGCTTGTACTTTTCTAAAAAGTTCATCTGCATTTCTACCAATACCATTGTCATGAATTTCGGCCACTTTAACTTTACCTTCTGGGTTAATTACAAATGTGCCTCTGTAGCTAATTCCATCTTCTTCTAGATACACTCCAAAGGATTTTGCTAGAGCTCCAGTAGGGTCAGCAAGCATGGGATACTTAATTTTGTTAATAGAGTCCGAGGTGTCATGCCATGCCTTATGGGAAAAATGAGTATCTGTGCTTACTGAGTAAATCTCCACACCAAGCTCTTGAAACGCAGCATATTTTTGCGCCATATCTTCTAATTCTGTGGGGCATACAAAGGTGAAATCAGCAGGGTAAAAGAAGAGTACGGACCATTTTCCAAGAAGGTCGTCGTGGGTCACTGTTTTAAAGTCCCCGTTCAAATAGGCCATCTGGCTGAACTCAGGTAATTGTTTATTAATAAGATTTTTCATAAAAACTCTCCATTTTAATGTGTTTATGGCTCTTGGCCGTTTTGAGCTATATATATCTCATTTTTACCTATAATAATCTAATACTTATTAGCTATTGCCTCATAGTCTTTAACTATGAACTTTTTGTACAGTGTGAGTTATTCAGCTTTTTAATCTATTACTGTATCTAGCGGTTTGGGTTGGTTTTAAACAGCAAACCAATCAATATTTAAACATGATAAAGTTTCAGATGGGGAGGGCTTGATGTCCTTCATCACTGATTCGATTAAGCTCAATATTTTTTGCCTAACTTCGTGATGGGTTTTTCTAGAGAGGACCATAGGGCTTGTGAAGTATAAGTCTGTTGTTTTTGGGTTGCCCATACTATTGAGTGCTAGATTACGCCAATTAGAATGATGTTTGGTAATTAAAGGAGAATTTTTTCTTATATGTACAAACTGTTCTCCCAGTTCATAGCCCTTTGACCCTTGGGTCACTAAATCATATTTAAGTAAAAATTGAAGAATCTCTCTGGTTTTTTTTAAATCTAGATTGAAATACTCACTCATTTGAAATTCATTTTCAATTGTTGGCAAGTCACTGAGGAGTCGAATTCCTGAATACATCCAAGATGAATAAAACTCTGCTTGAACATCAATGGCTAGGGACTTATTTTTTGGGATCCTGTTTTTGATGTCATAGGATTTTTGTTTAAGTCTTTGTATTTGATTTTTAAAGTTTTCTTTTAATCTATGGGATCCAGCTCTGGCAAATTGAATAAGTAATAAAAAATACTCTTTCTCTGAATCGCTAAAACCAAAATAATCGGTGATCTCTATTCCTTGTTCTAAATTGAATTCTCGGTCTCCATTAAGCACCTGAGAAATGATTACCGAGTTTATATCTAGGTGCAGAGCTAACTTTCGAAACTGTCCACGCCCTTTTTTAGGCATCTCAAGAAACCGATTTTTAATATAAGTTTTATAATCATTATACTCAAAAACGCTTTTTTGCATACAAATCCTTATGAATAGTTTTCCAGAAATACTTTGTAATTACAGACTATTAAGATAGTTAAATAGCATTTATGCTATCAATATTGCATTAAATTAGCAAACTTAATCTATGAATTAGAACCAAAGTGAAGATAATGGGCTCAAGAAACAAACAAAAGAATTGGAGTAAAAGATGAAAAAAATTATTGTGATACTGATGATGATGAGCTTAGGTCAGCAAGCAAGAGCTTCGGAGTTTCTATGCCAAGGACTTGGTAAGTATAAACAGGTTGTGCCACAAAAAATAAGTCTAGATAGAAGTAGTGAGGTGAAGGTGCCTGTTTTACTTACTGAAGACCTAAAGGTGTGGATAGGACTAGACCAGGCCGGAACGGAATCTTCATTTTTTCTGAGTATTTATATTGAAGAAAATAACTATAGAGACGAGCGCATTCGAAAAATGGCTAAGGGGTCTGTGAAAGACATTGTGATCTACAGCGAGAATGTCTCGTTTATAATGTGTGCCCCAATCATAAACCCATAAAATATAAAATAGCGGAATAATATTTGCTCAACTAAACACAGGAGACTAAAATGAAGTTTTTAAATAATAAATATATGCGTATTATCAGTATGTTAGCTCTTAGCATGAGCCTTGTTCATTGTAATAATAACAAGGGTGCCCAACAAGTTACGCCAAAAGTGGATAAACCAGTGAGATCCACAAGCACTTCTGGTACTGATCACAACTATTTAGGTGGGGCTGACCCAGGAGGCGGTGACGCTCTTCTTATTCACCCAACTCCAAAACAAGTGAGTCAACAACTTGAACTTATTGAAAATAATCTTCCATATGTATTTAACTACATAGAAACTATACTGGTTCTATTTTCTGATATAGCCAAAGAACCAACAAGTAAGTCTGGCGACAGTTTATCTAGCAAAGAAATACCTAGTTCAGGTGATCAAGGCTATATGCATGCTTTATCTAATGGTAAAAGTCCATTGGCTATTGAGTATAAGAAAATGGGAAGAAAGAAATTTAAAGCACGTGTAGATAAATTAATAAATACTTTTTTTGCTAAAGACAACCGAGCGAAGTTTTATAAGTTTTTGAATGACTTAGATATTCAGGATGATGGCCCATGCAAGGATGAAGATGGAAATGTAAGGGATGGGAGTATTCACTTTTTAAAAGAGAAAAAACAACTTTGTATTAACTCAGAAAGTTTATCACAAAAGGTATATATAAATAATGTGTATGGGACCACCCAAGGTATGGTTGTTCATGAAATAGTTCATGCATCCTATCCTAAAGAATCCAATGAAGAGTTTGAGGCCCAGTTTCTTGAGGCAATGACTCAGCATGCTTCTGGGCCAGTGTCGTCAGTTGAAATGTTTAATTTTAAGCAAAGCACCAATAATAAAATTCGTAATCTTGAAGTCTTGTTGGAAGTGCTTGAAGCTCCAAGTAAAGAAGTGAATATATTATATAATAATATTCAAAAGGACATAGAAAGTTTTAAATTAAATCGAGATGAATCAATGCTGGGTGTTGATAAAGAAATGAACAAAACGGAAAAATCTATTGTGGATGTAAAAGCAAGCCTTCAGCAAGATGAAATTAAAAATAACCAAAAGTTAGTAAAAATATATACGAAATTACTTAATGATCTCGAACAGGCAATTGAAAATCAAAAAAATAGAAAAATTAAATATACAAAAATCTATGAGGAAGCTATTCATCAAAGCCAGAATCGATTGGTTGACTTAGAGAAATTAATTGACCCAAGTTTAGATCCTCAGACCGCATATGAGCAAGGAATATGTAGTACAATTAAAGGTATTGCAAATACAAGTTCTTTTACTTTGGGTGCAGGGAATTTTACACATTATGGTGCTACCCCTGAGAAATTGGCTTCAATACTGCCCTACGAACAGGGTTTAATCTTTTCAGTTCAAAAAATACAAATTGCCGAGCTGGCACATTATTGTATGGATTTACGTGCAAAAAATTTCGGAAGTAAAACTGAAGTTGCCTTTTCTGAGTATGTATCTCTAGGCACAGGCGGCCCGTCCTCTGAGATGACGAGGTGGTTTAAGGATATGGATGCAATACCAATTGCTTTAATCCCGCATAAAAATAAAGCTAAGCTGGTGGCAGTGTTACAAAGAGTGATTGCTGAAATGAGAGAGGCTCTGAACACTATCATCGACCTTCCTGAAGACGATGAGTAGTATGTGATATGATTTTGTTCCTCTTAAGTTAGATTTCATTTTGTATTCTGACTTAAGAGGGAGTCTTAGTTAGTACAGCAAATACAAATGTACAAATGTACGGACACACTTTGGTGTCCATTATGCGTTAAAAAAATGTCCTGAAGGAAAGGACTAAGACATTGAATTGAGAGTCTGCCGAGTATTTGGTGTGTAGTTTTGTATTATAAATTACACTGAGGAAGAGACTCTTGATTTGGTTGCTCATCACACCACTTATCTAAACCTTCAACAGACATGCAAGTGGGGTCGCCAGGAGCAACATCTTTACATGCACATTCGGGATCATTTTGACAAATATCCTCAAAAAAAAGGTAACCAAGGCGTAAACTCAGCACAATCCAAAGAGTAATAATAATTATTTTTTTCTTCTTATTCATAAGCTCCACATCATTGATAATTGGTATATTGGAACTTTTCTATATTATTGTCAGTTGTTTTTTTTAATTTTACTTTCTGATTAAAATAATTGGTATTTTGTGTAAAAATTTGGGATTGGTGCTAGAGCGGTGCTTTTTTAGGGTTTGCGGAGAGTAATTTAAAATACTTAAGAGGTATTTATCCCCTAGCAATTAATGAAAACTCACTTCCAAGCCAATGGCGGTAAGTATAGAGGAGGCTTCGGGGAAATCCACTTTTGCTCCTTTTAACTTTGTATATTGCGGGTCAATAAAATAACGAATGGCATCCCTCAAGTCAGCATTTCTTAAATCAGATTGGTTAAAGGATGCATTTTGTAACATAGTGCCTGAAAAAATTGCTCCAGATAAATTGCAATTAGAAAAATCAACTTCTTTGGCAGAGCAGTTTAGAAAAGAAATTTTTCGTAAATCCAGACCTTGAAAAACGGAATAGTCCATCTTGCAATGTTCAAAATTTGGATCAGAAATACTTCTGCATGCTGTCCAGTTAACTCCCATCAATCGACATTCTTGAAAAGCAACTTCACGAAAAGTGGTGTTAACTAAATCCACTTCGCTGAAGCTACATTTAATAAACTGGCATTCAATGAATCGCCATGACCGAAAAGAGAGATCTGAAAAATCAAGCCTGGTAAAAGTACACTCTTCTAACTCAGAGATATCAAGATCCCTTAATTCCTCTAAGCTTTCAGATGTAAAATTTTTTCCATGAATGTCCACAGTTTTCAGCCTTTCGTTTTAGTTGTGAGATTGCTACCTTTAAACTTAATTCTTAGGAAACACTTCCATGAGTAGTGGGTGAATTTGTTTTTTGATCCAATTTAAAGTACTTCTTTTTACTCTTGCATTCACCCATAAGGTGACATGATACTCTTGGTGTAAGTTCAAGTCTGTACCAGAAAAAGTGACGCTCTGAATGCTGCCTTTTTTAAAGTTTTTTTCACAATGAGCTGCATTTCCAACTTCATCATTTTGTCTTTCTTTGAATGCTTTTTTTTCTGATTTAATTTTTTCTTCCAACGACATTTGTTTGTAAGATAGGTCAGTATCTGGATCAAACTCCATTTCATCTTCAATAATTATACCATAAATTGAATCTCCTATTTTACTGGCATCACTAAAGATAATGGGGGCATTAAATTTATTTTTGGCTTCTAAAACTATTTTTTCGATATTAATTCGTAAGGGTTTTAGTTTTTCCTCGTAGCCATCTCCTTCTTTATTAATATTGGAATAATCACCGCCCATAGGTGACATACGTAGTTTACTTGTAACTAGCAAACTGTACCATTTTGTGCCTACGGCACCTGAAGCGCTACCACTCACATGTCCCTCCTTAGGGTTAATAATTGTTATTATAAAGATTAGACATAAAAGTTTAAATTTATCCAAAAATATGATCCTTTGTCACAAATAAGTTTGCACAAAATGTGTGTTAACATATTGCCAAATATTTCTTATTACAACAAGACTAGATAAGTATATCAGTATTTGTTTTCATACTCTGATTTATGGTGAGTTCAGTAGATTATAGGGTATAGGCAGACGATCTGAATAGTAAGTTTTCAAATAAAATAACTAAACAACACCGACTCGCTTTACCATACCACCGCGAGTGTCTTTTATACTATTCATAATAACAAAAGCATTAGGATCGATTTCGTAAACTTCAAATTGTAGTTTTGCAACCTCTAACCGAGTGAGTACGGTAAAAATAATATTATAATTTATAAGACCTTCGCCATCTTGTGCATAACCACCTTGACCGGCATATGAAGTCGCCCCGCGCTTAAGTTCATGGGTAATCATTTTTCGGATTAAATGACTTTTTTGAGAAATAATGGTAACACCTGTGTATTCTTCAATCCCTCGAATAACAAAATCAACAGTTTTGGAAGCTGATAAATAAGTTAAAATAGCATACATCGCTGTTTCAATGGAAAAGTAATAAGCACCAATAGAAAAAATAAGAAGGTTGAAAATTAGCATTACATCCCCAATGGATAATCCAGTTTTCTTACTTAGGTGAATAGCTAAAACCTCTGTACCGTCTATTACGGCACCCCCTCGAATTGCCAATCCAATACCGGCGCCTAGGAAGAACCCCCCAAAAACTGCAATAAGTAATTTATCTGATGTGATTAGAGGAAAAGTAATATAGTGAACACAAATGGCTAAGCCGGCAATGGCAAGAATACTTTTTACCACAAATTCTTTTCCAAGATGCTTGAGGCCCAATAATAAAAAGGGCAGATTCACAATAATCAGAAGCAATGAAAATGGCCAATGTGTAAGTTCGGTAATGATCAATGAAATACCCGTAACCCCACCATCGATAAAGCGATTAGGTAATAAAAATCCCTTTAGTCCAAAGGCAGCTGATAAAACGCCAAGGCTTATGACTATGAAATGATAAGGGTGAAATTTAGACTTTGTAGACATTAGTAATGTGTCGGAAATAAGCCAAAAAATAAGAAGGGTTTTTAATAAATTCTTTGCTTGTGCAGGAACCCTAGCCCTAAGACTGAGAGATAGTTGCTAATTTCGATCGATTTAACTCATATTAAATGTATCTATTATCTTACCGCATGGAAAATACAATCAGCGAGGTTTGCTCAAAATGTCAATTTTGCGACATAGGGTGACACAGTCACGCAAGGTAGAATTAATAGATGATGGGAGCTGATCGGACTTCAGATAGCCATTAAAAATACTAAGACTATAGACTGGAATAAGCTCAAAATTAACAGAGTTATTTCTGTTTCGCCGATATAATTTCAATGAAAGACCGCTTAATATATTTTTCTCTTTTAATTTTTTTAGCAGTATCGTTCTCTCCCGCAATGGGCGCTTTGAATCAGTTTCGTGAACGCCTTGCTTGCTATAGCTATCTTAAGGAATACGGTTTTGAGTCTAGTTCTGAGTTTTACAAATTTAATAGAATACCTCAAATAGGGGTTGATTACACAGCAGCCATATTTAAAAGGAACCCTGGATACATTGTTATTCTTCCTGGGAAATCACCGCCAAAGTCAAATAATAGGGGCTTCTATGTTTTTTTTAATGATGGAATTTATTGGCAAAGCTTTGAGTCAAACCCTGATCCAGATGGGAAAGTATTAGACCGGCGTTATAAAATAAACATTCCGGGTCTCAAGAATAACATATATGTAAACTACCCAGATTTTATCAATTCTGATGGGTCTGAATATGGAAATATCAATATTGGAATAAACTGGAAGCCAGTTGATGGCAAAGTCTATGATGAAATTACACCGGGTGAAGCACTCACTTCTGAAACAGAAAGCCTCTTTGCTAAAGATCTTATAATAAGAATCAAAGATGTCCCTCGAGTCTTCCTGAATCATAAGCGACTAAGAGCTGATCGTATTTCTAGAAATGTTCCAGTGGGAAACTTAAAGAATGAATCAGAATTTATTAAGGCTCTCAATAAGTGCAAAAAGGGGCTGAGAGAAACCAAAGACCGAGCAATAGTTGATGTGATAAACACAGCAATTTCAAATATAGAAACCAAAAACGAGCAAAATACAATTGTAAGACCTAATAAGGGCGCCAGCTAATTATATTTTTTTTTGAGATCAAGTTTAGGATCTTAGAGATTGTATCTGGATGAGTGTCCCAATGTTCAATATATGGTGACCAATCTATACTTAGGTTATTACCTAGGGTGACAGTCACCTTAGGGTACTTCATGGCTTCTTATTTTTTATTTCTTAAAGCCAATTGTCCCAAATACTCTTTATAAAATTTTTGAGAATTAAAACCTTTAGGTCTTTTTGATTTGTTTAGGCTATGTTTTTTATCAATAGTAGGAGGAAAAAAGTTTAAATTTGTATGAGCATATGAAATAGAAGCATTAATCGTCCACCACGTTTTTTTATTTGGAATTTCAGTGGTTTCGTAGATATAGCTAGTGCACTGTTTGTTTTGGCATTTTTTTGTATGTTTATAAATTTGCCCATCATGTTTATTGTCAATTCCATCAACTTTAATAAGGGCTGTGTTTTTACTTTCATCCCCGAGTCTTAAAATTGTGACCACATAATCTCCGGAAGTATATTGCTGAGGATATTTGCCAATTTCTGGTTGAGTGTTTTTAGTTGCAGCGTTTACATTTGAAAAAGTAAACGCTGTGATAAGTAAAAGTAAAAAATCTTTCATTTGAAAATCCTTTTAGTTCTTATTTTTTTAAATAGTCTTTACATTTTCCGGCAGTGGCACCTTTAAGAGCCTTATGCTGAATCATTCCTTGGCATCCATTGCTCATGCCATTTTTACTGGTATTTATGGCATCTTTAATTGTGGACTTTAGCTCTGAAAAGCAAGGTCCAAATGCTACTTTCTTAGCAAATTTTGCGCTATCACTTTTTTGGGAAAGGTTCATTGAACTTATTACAGATAGTTTTAGGTCTTCATCTGAACACTGTTGTTTTGTAGGATTCTTGCTTAAACCCCAGAGAAAGTACTTAATAGCTTTTGTATCTGATACTTTTTTTCTCACAGCCTTAGCAACTCTAAATGAAAGTTGGGAATTTTTTTGAGCTTGAGGGTACCGGTCCATAAATCTACGAGTAAAAAACTGTAGTTCATATGAGTGATCTTTCTTAATAAAATCATCAAGTCCCTTCTCTAGGGCGGTATTTAGAATTTCATTCCACTTTTTATCACGTTTAGCTGGAACAACATCTTCGATATGCTCTAAAAGCTCTTTCCAACTATTTGATTTTTGTAAAGCTTCAAGGTCAGTTAGACTGTATTTTTTTTCAGCCATAGCTGTTTGCAAAGCAAAAATTATTAATAATGTGATAGAAATTTTAAACATGATTCAACCTTTATTGTTAGTAGATTACCAAACTTTATCTAAGGTTTCTTTGTTTTTCCAAGTGCCCACAGCATCAACATTGAGTTTCACGTGTAAAGTTTTTCCTTTTACTTCAAATGCAGCTTGGTCATAATCAATTTTTTTCTTTTTACCAGAAAAATTTACTTTTACTATCTTGGCAATTTCAGTTTTTTTATTTTTATCTGAACAGGACTCACTCATGTTTTCAAGAATTTTTGCTGCTAAACCACCAACGTGACCCATGTTTTTTGTGTTTTCTTCTTTAATTTTACTTTTTTCCCATCTGTTCCAATCAATTTTGACGTTTAGTTCTTTATTACCACAGTCTTTTTTAATTATTGTAACGGCTGCATTTACCTTTTTATCGGCTTCATCTTTTAAAGTTTTTATTGCGGCAGGGCCTGCATATGCAAAGTTAACTGATAGTATTAGTGATGCTGCTAAAATAAATATTTTCATTTCTCTCTCCTTAGATTAGTTATTATATAATAATGCTATGGGAAAATATAAATGTTGTATAGTGCATATTCTAGAAAAATAGAGCAGTAAATAAATTGCCTTAAATTTCCTCAAATTCAAATTAGAGTCTAGTAGAGCTAAGGTTTTGATACTGCAATCCAGCATTTTAACTACTTGGGTGGGGACGCTATTACGTCTAGGTATTTTAAATTCACTTTTAAACTTATACTTTGTCTGAATAAATATTTTTGATTATCAACGTAGTTCACCTTTTATATTATTCTCCCATTCCGTAAATGACCTAAACATTTGGTTTTTTGAAAGATCAAAAATTTGAGTGCCCACCCTCTCGATGAAGGCAGTGTCATGTGAAACAAAAACCACCGTACCTTCATATTCGCATAATGCTTGCTCAAGCATTTCTCTAGCCTGTACCTCCAAGTGGTTGGTTGGTTCATCGAGAACCAAAACATTGGCTCCAGACAAAATGGTCTTCGCCAGTGAGGTTTTGACTTTCTCACCTGGACTTAAATGTTCGATCTTTTGGTTGATAATGCTCGCGTCGAGTCCAAGGCTACCCAATACAGTCCTGGCAATGTGTTCTTCTACTACTTCGGGCTGCCAAACAGATTGTATAATTGTACTTTTATCTGAAAGATCAACGGTCTCTTGATAAAAGGTATTTACTGCTGCAGAGGCAGCCCACTTAATTTCACCATGGTCCAAACTAAGTTCGCTGTGAAGAAGTTTTATCAAAGATGTCTTACCGCACCCATTTTCACCGACAATAGCTAGCCGCTGCCCCCTATCAACATAAAAGTCCAAATCTGAAAAAATCATTCTGTCGCCATAGTTAAGGCAAAGGTCTTTTGCAGATAGAACAGTCTTACTATTGCAAGGTGAAGACACGGGTAAAATGATTTTTCTCTTTTTCTCGATCCAAGGTTTCTTAGCCTCCTCTCGCTCTATCATTAACTGAACTCTTTTCTCTACAGCTTTTGCCGTCCGCATTTTCTTTGTAGGATCTGCCGATCCAGAACCAGAGCCTTCATCTCGTTTACAAAGACCGCCATTATTTTTTACTGACCGTGTCTTTTTGAAGTTCTCCATTCGATTGGCATCAACCCTCCTGGTAGAGGCAGCCGAACTGAGTTGCTCCACTTTCTTTTGTTGCAACTCAAACTCTTCAAGGTCAGCTTGGAAATTCTGATCTTTAGTTTTTTGAAGAAAGCTATAGTTCCCTGAGAAGACTTTGAGACTACCATATTCTAGGTCCCAAATTTCGTTCACACTATCATCAAGAAGTGATCGATCGTGACTAACAACAATCAAGGGTAACTTACTTGAGCCAAGAAATGCCTTTAGCCACTGGATTGCAGAGACGTCTAAGTTATTTGTTGGTTCGTCGAGTAAAAGAATATCCGGCTCTGTAACCAAGATTCTTAGCAAACCAACCTTGGTCTTTTCACCACCGCTTAGTGTTTGAAGTGGACGTTCAAGAAATGAAGTATCAAGTCCAACCTCTTTCAGATTTTTCTCTATAGCAACCTCAAAGTCATATCCTCCAGCCTCTTCATATTCCGTAAATACAGTCCAATCTTGGTTGTCTGGTGTATTTTCAATAAGCGACAACCGCTTTTTTATTTTATAAAGACTGGGATTTGCATTCCACACATAGTCAGATACTGAGAGAGTATCATTATTTGATTGAACCTGTTTAAGGTAGCCTATTCTTACCTCAGGTGATGACTGTAGATGCCCTGAATTTGGGCGTAACTCTCCCAGAAGGAGTTTGAGAAGAGTTGATTTACCGCTGCCATTTTTGCCAACAATACCGATGCGTGATCGGCTGTCAATTCTAAACGAAATCCTTAAAAGTAAATCCCGAGTCTGTGATTCGTATTTGAATGTAATTTTATTGCCTTTGACCAACAACATATATTCAATCTCCTTTTAAAAGTTGTTTCTGGTTTTCTAAAACCGAATAGGATTGAGATTGGATTGTTCATGGCATTCTCCTTGCTATTGTTTATGTGGCTAAAAACTAAAAAACCCAGGACAGAGCCTAGGTTTCTTTATGACAAATATGAAATTTGTTAATTGGACCTAACTCTTGTTCCCCCATATGTGATTTATAGATGTAATTTTCATCGGAACTCTCCGGTTAGGTATTGATATATGTAGTATCGGGGTAAACGGTAAATTTCTCAAGTCTATTTTTCCAAACGCTGCTTGCTTCACTTACTCAGGTCAAACTCAGGGTATTTTTAATTACCGAACCAAACTAACTCATGCTGAACCAAAAAGTCAGGGTGAGGTCAGGTAAAACCCAGGAAGAAGTCTGATGTTCCATGTGAGTTCATGTAATGTCACGTAACTGCTAAGAGTCTAACGCCGTAGAATCATTCGTTTTGAAAGTTAAAAGGGTTAGTCGAAGGTTCTTCGCTTTGCTCAGAATGACAGTGAGATAAATGGCGGAGAAGGCGAGATTCGAACTCGCGGTACATCAGATAATGTACGGAGGATTAGCAATCCCCTGGTTTCAGCCGCTCACCCACTTCTCCGCATGCGATCTAAATTTGCTGAAAGAACAATGTGCCATATTGGACTTTTCAAATCAAGCTTAGATACGTATGAGGCCTAAAACGTAGGCCTTAGTGGAATGAGTGTGTAGAAAAGTGAATGAGATTTAATAATTTTCTGGGAAGATATCGCGTTCTACACTTTCGATGGCGGTATGAATAATTTTTATATGTATTTCCTGAATGCGGTCGGAGGTTTCTGCGGGTACCACAATGGCTAAATCTGCCAGGTCTTTTAGCTCGCCCCCCGATTTACCTAAAAGGGCTACGGTATAAATGCCTGCTTTTTTGGCAGAAATCATGGCGTTGATTACATTTTTAGAGTTACCACTGGTAGAGAGTCCAATAAGTAGGTCTCCTTTTCTGCCTAAACCTTCAATTTGGCGGGAAAATATATACTCAAAGCCATAGTCATTAGAAACACAGGTAACATGAGAGGAATCACCCAAAGCCAAAGCGCCTAAGGGGCGGCGATCTTTGCGGTATCGGCCTGTGAGCTCTTCTGCAAAGTGCATGGCATCGCAATGACTACCACCATTGCCACAAGAAAAGACTTTGCCGTCATTTTTAAAGGTTTCCGTGAGTTTATCGGAAAAGCTGAGGCATTTGCCCATAAGATCTTGATTTGAAGTGAAGTTATTAAGCACTTGCTGGGCTTCTTCGAAGGAGTTTTTCCAGGTGGTGGATTGGCTCATAGGGGGTCCTTGTTGTGTTAAATTTACTCCATCATATAAGGATGGATTTAAAAAATCCATTAAACTTTGTCTTTTTGCCATATTAGCGGGTTTTTTGTTGATTTCAGGGAATAATGATTTTAAAACACAGTCCTTGTGGGCGCCCGTGGCTCAGCTGGATAGAGTACCTGACTACGAATCAGGTGGTCGGAGGTTCGAATCCTTCCGGGCGCACCATTTTTGACAATTTAAAAGTTATTAGGATCAAGAACATCTCGTTGACAAAATTTACGGGTTTAATTAATCTAGATCTTCTTTAATGTTCGGGTGTAGCTCAGTTGGTAGAGCAGGTGACTGTTAATCACCTTGTCGGGAGTTCAAGTCTCTCCACCCGAGCCAATTTTTCATTTTGTAGGGAGCTTCTAATGACCCATATGGATTTAAGATGGAAGCAACGCCTTGAAAACCTTAAAAAAGCTTTTTCCGAACTAAATGAGGCTGTAAATCTAAGTAAAACCCGAGAACTCTCAAGACTCGAAAAACAAGGTCTTATACAGGGCTTTGAAAACACTCATGAGTTATCTTGGAGTACTTTGAAAGATTTCTTTGTTGCCCAGGGCAATACCAGGATTACTGGTTCAAAAGATGCCACCAGAGAAGCTTTTAAAAATGAGTTGATTACAGAAGGAGATGGCTGGATGGATATGATTCAAAGTCGTAACTTAACCTCCCATACATATAATCAAGAAACGGCAGATCATATTGTTGATAAAATAGTTTCGAGTTATGTACATTTATTTTCCCAGCTCATTGAAGATTTAACATCTAGAGAGTGAACCAGGTTATGCAAAAAAATATTATAATAAGCGAAACTGGGTTGAAAGATACTGATGTTAGTAATATCAGGCTCTGCATTTCCAAAATTTCAGTTATCAGCCAGGTAATTATTTATGGATCTAGGGCCAAAGGAAATTATAAAAATGGTTCAGATATTGATCTTTGTTTAAAAGGAAATAATCTTTCTACAAATACTGTCTTTCAATTAGATGAAAAATTAGAAGCACTAAATCTACCTTATACTTTTGATATTTCAGTTTATGATAAAATCGACAACCCAAATTTTAAAGAACATATTGATAGAGTGGGCAAGGTTTTTTACCCGTAATTCTAACTAAATATCTTAGTTCTAGGATTCTTAGATTTTTAGGTGATTTCTAATTTCTGATTAGGGGTTCAACTGCTACCTAGTCCTTTGAATATTTTAAGTAAACATCAAAAGTCCCATGAAATAAGAAATTTGTTGAATGTGTATATTTTCCTACGCTATTTAAGCATTTTTTTACGTCATCAAAATTTGCAGTACTATTTGTTAAACCTGACCATACTAAGCTTGCTCCGGCAATTGTCCAACCTTTAGTGCAATTACCAACAACACTCCCAAACTGGCTGCCGACCTCTAGTGTTAGGTCACTTTTGGTTAAACTCTCTATGTGTTCTTTGTAGGCTGTGCATGGGCTCTGTATATTTGAGCAGTTTATTGATTCTGAGCCTAACATAATACTGCTATTCTCTGTCTCACCAGCAAAAATACTTGAGAAGCTGATGGCACATAATAGGGGTGAGTTCTTTCACACGTATAATGTAATCTTACGCTTCAAATTTCATGCAAAATCTTTAAACTATGTGTCAGGACGGACAACCTATAACGTTTCTATGTTGATAAGGAGTTCAAGTCTCTCCGCCGGAGCCATTTTTACTCTCCGTGAGGAGATGGATCTCCTCACTTAACTACATTTTACTCCGAACACATCATAAAATGAAGATACCTGAGTTAGTTTAATTTTTCAGGCTTAGGAGGGATGGCTGTATAACTTCGAAGCCTTTCCATTACTTGTAAGATTATATTCATAGTTTGATCTGGAGCTTGGGATCTCATAAATCTGTGTTTTTGTTTATCTTCAGTGGTTAAAGTGTGATAAAGAGCATCAAAGTTTTTATCATTAGTTAGCCAGATTCTTGCATTTACAATGTGGTGATAAAATTCGCCTTCATAAGAAAAACTCTTTAGTATATCTGTTAAGAGGGTTTTAACTCCCATTGGCATTGCTTGTTCTTCATTTAAGTAATCTTTTGCTACTCTCCATTCACTCAAGTCGTACTGTAATCCTTTTCTTAAATATACACAGTACTCACCTAACTTTTCTTCTTTTTGTAAACTATCTTCTTGGCCCCAGGTACCATTGCCATAAGAATAAACCTTGCAACTAACAAAACGATTAAAAAATAAGTTAATTGTCCTTGCGTACACAGTAGTTCGCTCTCTTAAATCAAGCTTTTTAGTTAGATCCATCTTATGAAAATTATCTCGTTCTTTAGACAATTTGTATATCTGAGGTAACTCAGTGATTACGGATCCCCATTGTGCGCCACTTTTGGCAAAAACGATGTCTGTTTGCTGTTTCTCCGTGGTATAATCTTGTTGTTGTTTTAAGTTTTTTATTACAGCTTTAATTTTAGGTCGAAAAAAGTCTTTGTAGGACACACAGTTTTCTTCTACAGCAATTTGATCATCCGTACAAATTTGTGATTCAACGGATTTATCATCAGCAAAGCTAGTATTCCATAGAGCTAAAAATATAATTAAAAACTTAATATGTTTCATTTAGCGCATCCTTTTATTTGTTACATGCTAGTGTTTTGTCAATATTAACATATAAAAACATTATTCAGATGCCTGCTTATAAAATTTGAATGTTTGTGAAAAAAAGAAAATTATCTATTCAGATCGCCTAAAAGTTAGACAACAAAATGTTTCTATTTCATTTTAGTTTCATCTCAAAACTAAAGCATATAAGGGTCTGTAATGTACCTTGAGTTTAAATATCCACAAGTTTGGAGGATTTTAAGCTTGAAATAATGCATATTTCGATATCCAAAGCCTTTTCGCTTCAAAGTTTTAATCACATGGTTCATTCCTTCAGCTAATCCAGATGTTACTCGATGTTCAAAATAGTTTTTTAGTATACTCCATTTTTTTGACATAAATTCATGCCACCTCATGAGCGGAACAAGATCAGATTGCCAAGCCCAACCCCCAATCTCATCAAATATTTCATAAGCATCTTCGGCTGTTCGTGCATTAAAAAAACTATGCATTCGTTCTTTCACAAGCTCTAGTTTTAAAAACTGTTTGTTCTCTTCAAACACACTTTCTATATGTTGTCTTTCAATTGAACTTCGCCTTGAACTCTTTTTTAAAAACATAAACCTAAATTTACCTCGAGTGAGTCGCTGTTCCTCTGAGCCTTTTTGAGCTTCTTCATGCAGCTGCTTTCTTGTTTCATTCACAGCATCATCAAACTGCTGCATAATATGAAACCGATCCCAAACAAGTGTTGCCTGCGGACAATACTGCCGCACTGATGCGCCATAACCGTCGTGCATGTCTGTAGCTACAACAGTTATTTTTTCACAAGCTTTCTTTCCTATAATTAGAAAAAATTCATCTAAAGCCTCTTTACGCCTTGAATAGGATACCCAAATCACTCTTCTCGTATCAAGATCACAAATAATTGTAAAAAATAAATCATCACGTGTTTCACCTTTTTCTTTTTTTCTTCTCGTATAAACTTCGTCAACGCAGATTCTAGTGGCCTTTGGAATTTTATAATTTGAAAGCATGCGCTTCATGCGACTGTAATCTAAACGCCAAGTGCTTGAAGCACTTTCATCTAAAGCTTCAGCCACACGTGACACCGGTGAAATTTCACACAGCCGGCCAACCCACCATGAATAATCTTTTGTTTTATGTGGAGTTTCTTTTGAAATAAAATTTATATGTTCAGATCGAGTTTTTTTACAGCTTGAACAGTGACCTTTATATTTTCTAAAAACTAGATAACAGTGGTTGTTAAACAACGGTAAATGTTGGACCTCTACTTTGTAACAACCTTTATCAGGCTTAATTCTGGATTTACAGTGGCCACACAAAAATCTGGCGTGCATATTTCTTTTTAAATGGATTTCAATTTTGTTTTTTGATAAATATTCTTTGAAATCTACTGTTTCATAGTTTGCAAATCTAAAAATTCTAGGTATCATCATGGCTGGCGTTCTCCGGTTAAGTTTTGTTGCAAACTTATTTAACCAATGGTTGAACGCCTTTTTTTATGTCTTTTTCTTGTTTTGATGCACAGCTCAGTGAAACTAGACCCCACTTTTATGACAAAGAACCCAACAAAATAATTTTTTGAATACGAGATCGTACTTGGCATTTAGATTGAATTTAAGCACTGTAAGAGAACTCATATTGGTTTTGTTTGATTCTATACCCGGTTTCGTTAATCACAAATCAAAAACCATTGTTATAAAAAATGCAGAGCACTTTCCCTGGTTAGAAAATTTAATCGATATTATTGACGCCATTGAGAATTTTCAAAAAGGTTTAATTAGTTTTTATGTTAAAATCACTAAGTCTTTGCTGTAAGAGGGAGCAAGCTAATGGATTACAAACTTTAGATAAGTGCTATTTGTTTATGTCTATGGGTTAATTATTCACATCACTATTTAAATATAGGATAGATAACACATTGTCAGCTGCAAGAGTGATTGCAAGTTCAAGACTTGCATCATCTTTTGCGCCGTTATCTAATTCATCTAAACTATTGTCATACAAATATACGGTGCTTTTAATACTGTTTAAAGACTTTTTAGTTTTCCGAATATTTAAAAGGTAATTACTATAGCCAGCGCTTTGGGCAAATGCACTACCAACAAGGCAGCCTACAGCGGTTTTCAAATGTGAAGGTCCACGTGTGTTGCCGATGAATGCTCCTAAGAAGCACCCAGCCCATGGTAAAAACGGACTGCTTTCTGAGTACCAGTCTTTAATATTATCCAAACTCAAAATCTTTTCATTATATAGGGAGACCTGGTTTGTTTCTTTAAGAACAGTAATTAAGGCGTTGTGTTGTTTTTGAGAGATTGTCTTTTGAGAAGTTGATGAGATATTTAGGAGACTTAAGCATGAAACATCTGGAGTGGTAAGCTGACCTTTAATGTTGTAATTAGATTTAACACCGCACATTTGTAATGTATAGGAATTTGACCCGTCAGTTGTTTGTGCGGGGCTGGTTATAAGAAATAACTGTTGTTCATCACCTTTTGCCGAAGCGAATTGAGTAAAAAAAATACTTAACAACAATACTAATAAAACATTTTTACTGATTTTTGAAATACTTGTCTCACTTAAAATCATTTTAACCTCTCCTGACTTTGGGTGATATTTAGGACAAATTTGAGAACTCATTTCCATTATGAATCGAATTAATTTGCATCGTTTTGTAGCAACATAACACAAATCCAGAGGTTATTTACAAAATATCAATGAATTGAAAATAAGTAAAAAATACTTAAAATTGTTTAGAAATTTAACAATGGTAGAGGGGGTGAGATGTGCTATTCTCTGGCTTTTAGTTGAAAAAGTGCTGCAAAAGCAAATGATCTGAGGCTTCTTAGATATTGTTAAGCATAATGGAGAGTTTGTTTTTTTAAGTCTATCTTTATAGTTTAACAGTTTTAGACTTTCTTAAATCATCCAGACTGACGCTTTCGGCCATTTTATTAATTTGTTTTTTGTGTTTTTCCCAATATTTATGCATAGAACACGGGGAGTCATCAGAGCATTTATCAAATCCTAAAATACAGCGTTTGAAATCCATGTTTTCGTCAACAGCATGTACGATATCTTTTACGGTTATCTGGGATAACTTTTTTTTAATACAGAAGCCGCCTTCACGACCTCGAACTCTTTGAACTAATTTTTTTTTCGAGAGCTCAGTCATAAGCTTGGTTAAATATCTATAGGGTAATCCGAGTTCTTCGTGCAGAAAATTTGCAGAGTAAACTTTAGTTTCGTCATAAGCCATAAAAGTGAGCACCCGAATAGCGTACTCAGAGGTTTTGGAAAAGCGCATTGCGAATAACTCCAATAAACATTATGTTTTTATTATATATAAGCTATCGTAAAAACAAACCTTTATCAATAAAAATAACCTTGTATATACCACCCCTGGGTAGTATTTTTTTAAATCAAAATAAAGACTTAAATTAAAAAGGAGACAATATGCTTTCAAAAGCTGCCGCGAGAAATTTTTTTCTGGTGGGAACCTTTTTGTGCTTTGGTGCATTCGTACTGTTAACCATAGACACAATTAGTAAGGTGCCTGCTCAAACTAATGCTGAAAATCTAACAGATTCTGCAATTAGGGGGAAACACATATTTGAAACAAATAATTGTATGGGTTGTCATACCATACTTGGAGAGGGAGCCTACTATGCTCCAGAACTCACAAAAACATACCCTAAGCGCGGCGCTGAATTTATTCGCCTCATGCTCACCGATCCGGAGAAGTTGTATCCAGGACAGAGAAAAATGGTAAAATACGACTTTAATGAACAAGAAAAAGATGACGTGATTGCTTTCCTTAAATGGATTAGCGAAATGGATCTTAATGGCTTTCCAGCTGAACCTGATTTGATGCAATAGGAGAATATGATGAATTATAAAACACAGAAAATTGCTTATTACTTTTTTGCCACAAGCATGCTGTTGCTCACGCTGCAGATTGTTTTTGGTTTTATTATGGGATTTGCCCATATGGGCTATGATGGGCTTCACTCAATCATTCCGTTTCATGCTGCTAGAGCCAGTCATAACAACTTATTAGTTGTTTGGTTGTTAACAGGATTTATGGGAGCTGCTCATTATATTATTCCGGAAGAATGTGAACGCGAAATTGAAAGTCCTTTGCTGGCTTATATTCAATTGGGTTCACTTATTTTAGTAGGAGTGACGGCCATTATTGGTTTTCATTTTAACTGGTGGGAAGGACGAAAGTTTTTAGAAATTCCACGTCCGCTAGATTATTTAGTAGTGGTTAATGTTCTTATGTTTATCTACAATATTGGAATGACCATTTGGAAAGCAAAGAAAAAAACAACAACGACTTTGGTGTTATTTTTTGGTTTGTTGATGGCTGCTCTACTTTATCTACCAGGTCTTATTCCTACTGATAATCAAACCATGGATTCTTACTGGCGTTGGTGGGTTGTTCATTTGTGGGTTGAAGGTGTTTGGGAACTAATCATGGGTGGTATCTTATCCTTTCTATTGATTAAGTTAACAGGTGTTGACAGAGAAATTATTGAAAAATGGTTATACATTATTGTAGGTGTTACTTTTTTAAGTGGTATTTTAGGAACAGGTCACCATTACTACTATATTGGTACTCCTAGATATTGGTTAATGATTGGTGGAATATTTAGTGCTTTAGAGCCATTGGCATTTTTGGGGATTGCTATTTATGCAATAATGGTTGCCAAGAAAGGTCAGAGAAACCATCCTAATAAAATGGCAATGCATTGGACGTTAGGTTGCGCAGTGATGTCTTTTGTTGGTGCTGGATTACTAGGTTTTGCGCACACACTTCCACAAGTTAATTTATGGACTCATGGAACTCTTGTTACAGCAATGCACGGACATATGGCATTTTGGGGCGCTTACGCAATGTTGGTATTAGCTATCATATCGTACTCAATTCCTAATATGACTGGCCGTAAGCTAATGAACTCTAGCATTTCTGCTTATGCATTTTGGAGCACAACTGTTGGTATGGTTTCCATGACTGTGGCATTTGGTGTAGCTGGTATTGCCCAAGTTTATTTAGAAAGAAAAATGGGTATGGACTTTTTAGAGGTGCAAAAAGCAATTGAGATCCATTTTCTTGGACTTATTTTAGCGGCATCACTTTTTAGCTCAGGTATTATTGCATACATTTACGAATTTATTAGATGCGGACTGCCAACAGATGCTCCTGTAGATAAAGAGTATGTGTAACCATGTCTAAAGTATTCTATAAACCTATAGATCAAGAAGTAGAGGTCTTATTAGCTTCCTACAAGTTGAAGCTACCTCTGCTTTTAAAGGGACCTACCGGTTGCGGTAAGTCTCGTTTTGTAGAAGCGATGGCAGAAAAGCTTAAATTGAAAATGTATACTGTGGCTTGTAACGACGAAACATCGGCTGCAGATTTACTAGGTCGATATTTAGTCAAAGGTAGCGAAACTATTTGGCAAGATGGCCCTGTAACTACGGCTGTTCGAAACGGTGGAATACTATATTTAGATGAGATTGCAGAAGCTAGAGAAGATATCATTTCTGTTTTACATTCCTTAAGTGATCATCGTAGAGAGCTTTATATAGATAGACATAATGAAACTTTGAGCGCACCAGATGATTTTATGATGATTGTTAGTTTTAATCCCGGATATCAGCAAAGCTTTAAGGAGATGAAGCCCTCAACGCGTCAACGATTTATTAGTTTAGCTTTTGATTACCCAGAATTTGATGTGGAAACAGAAATTATTCAAATAGAATCTGGATTAGATTTAAATAAAACAAAAACTTTAGTGAAACTATCAAACAATATTAGAAAATTAGATGAATTGGGTCTTGCTGAAACTGTTTCAACTCGACTAATTGTTGGCACTGCTAAACTAATAAATAATGGCCTGCATCCTAGGCTAGCTTGTGATGTTGGTATGGTTCAATCACTGTCAGATGATTTGGAAACATCAAGAGCTTTAAAAGATCTTGTGTCTTTAAGCTTTTAAGACAATATGAGTTTAGACGAGAAATTATTTAATTATGTATGGAAAACTCATCAAAAAGTTTTTCAAAAGAAAACCCCAGAATATTCAGTTGATTTTGATATATTGCAGGATCGATTAGGAGTTCTCTCCAGCTTACTGGCAACTAATGCTTTAAAAGTAAAAAAGGGGAAGTATATGGGGGGACTTGTTGGGGATACACTTTATTTCCCTCCTCAAATTTGTGTTTCCGAAGATTCTAAGATTAATGAGTTGGCTTATTTGTATAATACTTGTTTTGCAATAACAGCACAGAAATTAGGGCTAACGCTTAAATATAGTAAGGTTTCAGAGTTTAGGCGTATCATTGTGACTTTGGCAGCTGCCCCTGCTGTTATTAATAATTTACAAAGTGAGTATCCGGCTCTTGCTGTTAGCTCACGTCAACTTTATGAGGACTTTGTTAAACAAGCTCATCATCAAAACGGTTATCAAAATTACGTTAAACCATCTTCAAATTATACACAGAAATTTATTCATAATTGGAGTGTAGACATTTGCAATTATATTTTACATGGAAAAAAATCTGAGAATAGTTTAATTAAAAGCACTCAAGCAGATAATTTAACTATTAATGAGATAATTAAATTATCTGCTTTGATTGAGAAACATTTTAAAAAATCTAAAACTAACCAAAAATTACAAATACCCCCCTTTTTCTCGTTGTTGCCTTTAGACGGGATCATACAGTTTTATAAAGAAAATAAAGATTTGGAGGATGGGGAAAATAGTTTATCGCCTGAGACCGTTTTAAAAACAGACCCTAAGGATATAGTTAAAAGAGTAGAGTTAAAGGACGAAGAAAATTTTAATCCAGTGAGTGTTTTAATGGAATCTACTCAGACTGCTGATATTTTTAGCGGTGGGATGAAGCGAATTGATGGATCAGATGAGCTTAACGAACATCAAGACGCCTTAAAAGATTTAAATGTCAGTGAGGTTGTTCGAACTAACAAAGAAACTAAGTCTATATTCCAGGCAGATATAGCTTATGAAGTGGTTACTGACGAGGAATATGTACAAGAACTGATAAGAAGCCCCTCTTTGCACTATTATTCAGAATGGAATTATAACAAAAAAGCCTATCTAGAAAAATGGTGCTGTGTTTACGAAAGTATGCCTGAAAACACATGTAGTTTGGAGGAGAGTCAAAATTTATATAATGAAATGAAGAAAAAAAATCATAAGCATATTTTGGATTTAAAACACAAGATTGAGAAAGTGACTCTATCTAGACAGTGGAAAAATCGACAGCTGCAGGGTGAGGAAATCGATATAGATGCTGTTGTGGATGGTATAGCATCAATTTGTGGAGGAAAATCTCCGGATGAAAAATTTTATCTTTCAAAAAGAAAGAAGAATAAAGATATCTCCATGCTTATTCTTCTAGATGCAAGTTTGTCAGCTGACTCTTGGGTAGAAGGGCAAAGAGTTTTAGATATATCTAGGGAATCCATAGTTATTATTCAAGAAGCATTGAGCGAAGTTTTTGAAAACACTTCTATAATGGCCTTTAACGGGCAGACTCGTCAAAAATGTGAATATCATAGTATTAAAGAATTTAATACACCCTGGAAGCAGTCAGTTAATCGACTATTTTCTGTTGAGCCAGCTGGATATACTCGAATAGGCGCAGCCTTAAGACATAGCATACATAAAATGGAAAAAACGAAATCGAAAAAAAAGATCATTATACTTTTGAGTGATGGGAAACCCACTGATTATGACATCTATGAAGGCAAATACGGGGTTCAGGATGTAAGACAAGTGGTGAGAGAGGCTAAAAGAAAGGACATTAGTATTTTCTCTTTGGCTGTGGATCAACAAGCTAAGTTTTACTTCCCACAAATGTTTGGAAAGAATAATTTTAGAGTTATAAAAAACCCTTCATTCTTGGCAGATAGTTTTATTCAACTATTTATGAGAATGATTTAATAGATACTGCAATAAAAATTCGGCTTTTCCTTTAGTTCTGGTAATAAAAGTGGAAAAAATCTGAATAAATTCATCATTAGTTTTAGAGCTTCGTATTATTGAGCATGAAGTAAATTCCCAGTTAGAATTTCATTGGCGAGATTTAGAATCAAAAGAAGCTCTTCAACTTTGCCCCTATCTCTATAAAATTGAGTATGGAATAAAAAAGAACGCACCTATTCTGATCATTAAAAATGAATGACGTTTAACTATCGCTAAGGCAACTACTAACAGTAGTACCATAAGTAATGCATGATAAAATTAAGATATTCACATACTTGACTGTCAATTTTTTTTGCGTCTCAGGTTGGCATGTCGATCTTTTTCATCTTTTTTGTCGAATTACTTTACGGTTCTCATTATGGTGCTCTTAGAGTTCCTTCTCTTGATTTTGAGAAATGTAAACTTGGTACCCATATTTGCATATCTAATCTGTATGGTGAACTTTAACGATAACTTTTCAAAATCTTTATTAATACTTACTAGCCTTTTTATAATAGGCTGTGATGCAGACAATCGCATTCAGGGGACCTTGGGATACAAAGAGACACCTATTGTAATTACTCCAACACGACCTGGGTTAATCGATACTAATACTGGCGAAGAGCCGGAGATTAATATTGACAACTTTGATAACCCAGATCAAGAAATTCTAGTTTCAAAATTACAGTTTATTGATGCTGAGTTAAAATCTGTTAATAAAAATAGTGTGAAGTTTGAAATTGAAATTGAAATGGAAGATGACGAAGAGGGAATTGAGAATTACGAAGATAATGAAGATTTCAGCTATAAAAAAATTGAGATTTATATAAACCAAAAACTAAAGTGTGAAATTTCAAAAGATAATAATGAATGCGAGACTCTTGTAGTAAAGTCAAAATCTAAATCTTATTTCATCGAAGCCTATGTTTATAATAATGATGAATCTGTACAGTATGACTCTGTGACTATTAATCATAAATCTAAGAAATGTAAGGAGAGAATGCACCGGAGGTAGAGTCTTCTTTATATACAATCCTGCATTTATTTTATCTGTAGTTTCATTGTTAGAGATAGAATCTCCTTTTATATATTTAAAATTATGGATAAAAAAGAATAGGCAAGACAAGCCACTCTTTTTTATTGTAAAGTACAGGTCGGATCAAGGAGAATATATATGACCCAAATGTTATTAATATCAGGAATTTTATTTTTTACTTCTTTTGCTTTTGCTTTGAACCCCGGAGAATCTTTAAAAGAATTTTCACTTGAAGATCAATACGGTGTAGAGTCTAAGGTGGATAAGTCTGTTCGTTACCTCCTGTTTGCAAAAGATAAAAAAGCCAGTGAATTTATTGAAGATGCTTTTAAAAAAGTGGATAAGGATTATTTCTCCAAAAAGAACCTTGTGTATGTTGCAGATGTTAGTGGCATGCCCGGTTTTGTTTTAAGCTGGTTTGCTCGACCAAAAATGAAAAAGTATCCTTTTAAAGTTTTGATAGGCGAAAAGCCAGAAGTTACAAAGTCCCTTCCTACTAAAAAAGACCAAGTGAGCTTAATTTTTCTTGATAACCTTAAAGTTTTAACGATAGAGTATTTTGAAAATACCAAAAAATTACAATCTAGAGTTGGTGCATTAAAGTAGGCCCACTATGATGGTCTTTATCCTTTTTAGAGTATTACAGCATATTGGTTTAAGATTTTATTATTCCCAGAGTAGCAATTGACAAGCTTGCCCACGGGGGCAGTGTTGTAAAAGTTACAGTAGAAAAGAGCCATTTATCTTCCTGTTTCTCAGGTGATGAATGTACTAGCTAGATTTATATATCTTTAACGGAACCCCATTGTTTTAAACTATTTTATATTATACACAAAGGCCTGTGGATATAGGAGGCTTAAGTATAATATAAAATGGTACAGTCGTTTTTTGTTAATTAAAAATATGCCTGTTACACAAGGAGTTTAAATGAAAAAAGATAAACACAATCATGTGCAAGCTCTTAGAGACGTTCAGCATTTTGGCGAAGAAGGCGGTGTTGTACCTGTTATTGATGTGGCTGCCACTTCTACATTTATGCACCCTAAAGATATGGAGCGCGTTTTTGATGGAGAATTACAAGGGTGTTATCTTTATAGCCGACATTCAAATCCTACAGTAAATATGTTTGGAAAAAAGTTGGCTGCTATGGATGCGGCTGAGGCTGCTCTGGGTGTCTCTAGTGGCATGGCTGCAATTTGTTGTACCCTCGAGCAAATCTGTTCACAAGGTGACCACATTATTGCTTCAGATACAATTTATGGTGGCAGCTATGCTCTTTTTGCTCATCTTTTTCCAAGAAAAGGGATTGAAGTTAGCTTTGTTGATATAGCTAATTTAGATAAGGTTAAAGCATGTGTAAAACCAAACACAAAAGTGATTTATGCAGAAACTGTAAGTAACCCTATGTTAGCTGTGGCTGATATTGCTGGTCTTAAAAAAATTACTGTGGCAAATCATGCTCAACTTGTGATTGATAATACTTTTATGCCTTCTATAGTCACTCCCATTCCATTGGGTGCTGATATTGTGGTTTACTCCTGTACTAAGTACATTTCTGGGGCTAGTGATTTAATTGCTGGTGCTATTGTGGGGAGTTCTGATTTTATAAGTAGCTTGTTAGATATAAATTCAGGTCACGTTATGCTTACGGGACCCGTGTTGGACCCTCGAATTTCACATGAGCTTTATATGCGCTTAGATCACCTGCCTGTTCGTATGAAGGCTCATAGTGATGCTGCTCTTTACTTTGCAGAAAAACTGGAGGAGCGAGGTCTTAAGCCAGTTTATCCAGGGCTTAAATCACATACCTCTCACAAGTTACTTGCAGATCAAGTTAATGCACACACGGGCTTTGGCGGTATGGTTGCTTTAAATGTGGGGAGCTTAGAAAAAGCACGTTCCCTTGCTGAAAAGTTACAAAATGAAAAGTTTGCTTTATTTGCGGTTTCACTAGGATTTTCTAGAACATTAGTGAGTATCCCTGCAGCAAGTACTTCCAGCGAAATTCCAGCAGAAGATAGAGAGAAATTAGGTCTCAGTGATGGCATATTGCGTTTTAGCATTGGTTACCTTGGAGATTTAGAGGTAATGACAAAAAGGTTTTTTAAGTGTTTTGACGAAATTTTTTAAAATTTCTTTTGAGCCCGCTTCTTTCTTTGGGGTGATTTCCATTATTTTTTTTAAAAAATATTAGTTTGCAAATTCAATTTTATACTTTCCAATTAGGGACTCTTTGGGAATTTCTCCACAAAGTCCAGCCAGCTTCCAAATGTGACATCGATTGATAAAATGACGATTTAAATTATCGTAGCCAATTTGTTCACTGACCTCAGTCTTACTCTCGTCACGCCTTTGAGAACCCGCCCAGGCTTCTCCATAGGTTTTTGGCCAATCACCATTAGTATCATAAAAATCTACGTAGGAGTTGATTAGGCGAACACCTCGATGGAAATAGGCAATACGAGCTCTCATTGATTCTGCAGATGATTTAAAAATAAGTGGATGAATATCTTCTTTGATAATTTTTCCATTAGTATCTGTTATCCAAACAGGGATTTCACCCATAAATGCATCTTTTAAATGTTGTGCGGTGGCATGAATCATGGACTCTGGACAAATGAAAGGCATGGCCTTCCTGCTACCTGTTTGAATTTCATTTTCAAAGATTTTACAAAGTTTAATGAGACTATTGGTACACGCAAGACTACGTGCTTTTTTATAGTTTCTACCACAAGCCTTTGGTCTTTGAAATTTGAAACTATCAGTGCCCCAGTCAATGCCATATGTTTTTGAGATACTTTTTCCAAATTGTCCCAGACCGCGGCTCCAACGATAATCTGAGCACTTCTCTTTTGGATCAGAATTTTTATCCTTATTTTTACAGATTTTCTTTTCCCATGTGTTTTCTAAAAATGGATTCCAGTGAGATTCTTGATGGATCATTGCCGCTAAAAGTTCGGGTTCAATACCTGCTTCTTTTGATGCAGCTATGACAAATTCTTTTAGTTTTTTATTGAGTGTATAGGCAATGACTTGTTTTTGCTTGAGGGGCTGAATGCACAACTCTCCATTTCTTTTTTGTGGAACGATGGGGCAGGACTCATAACGATCGGTTGTTAGGATCGGTTTGCCAGAGCCAGAGGACGTGAGTTTATTTTTAAATTTATGTTTTAAGTGTTCAGGGTCACCAACTTCAGAGAAATTATCATATATATTATTCCAGTCTAGAGAATCACTATATAAAATTACCTCTCTGGTGGTGTTAATATAATATGCATTATACAGATTGTGAGTTGGGAAGGCGAGGAGATCACGAAGATCGTTAGTTAATAATTTTCCAGGAAGATTATTCATATCTACTTGAAGCCAGTATTTTTTACTAGAAGTATTTCGATTCTTAACCTCAACTTTTATTAAAAAGAGGTCCTCCTTAATTTGAAACTTACTGAGAATAAAAAGATTGGAGTTCGGGGGAAAAATTTGCTGTTTGGTAAAGTCTTTAGTGGAGACTTGATTCAAGTGAGGTTGTTGAGGGAATTTATTTTTAGCATGTAAATCTTTGTACTGTATAAGGAGGCCAGCTAAAAGAGTCATTAGAAGTATTATTTTTTGTACAAGTGGGTTTGTCATAAGGTAGTATACTGCAAGAGGTATACCGTGGTTTAGCAAGTGTAGTATGAATTGGTTAAGGCTATGATTGGAAATGAGTGTAAAACTTTGATATTTTGACACAAATTGCAAACATTAATAATAATCAATACGAATACTTTAATGAACTTACTAGTTTAGGAAGAATGTATTTTTTTGATATTTTGGATTGATATTCATCGCCTAAGAAGAATCTCCTTCCTCCAAGGCGATAATTTTAAACTTACTCTTGATACATTTTAAATCTAATTTCCTGTGCTGTTACTTCCATAGCAGAAACAAACTCTTTATATTTATTTGGGTTCTTGTCTTTGAATTCTTTATTTACTATGACTTGAGCCTGAACAGCAATGGTTTCGATAGAGTCCTCTCCTGTCCAGCCACTTGGTTTTAACGGACCGTAAATATCATTAGGTAGGTCGCCCATCATTAGACTAAACCCACCATTGTCGTCATCAAAGCTTCGATCAGATGCATCCACAAGTTGAAATTCAGCATATTCACCGGCAGTTTTAGCTTCATTAACAAGGCCCTGTAAGAAAGGAGAGTTAGGACTTGTTACAAAAAAACCACAAGAATTTTCATTATTTCTTACTGAGTCAATGGTGTCGCTGTTATCCATACTAGCTCTAGAAATAATAAGAGCATCTCCATAATTATCTCTTGTAAGTGATAAACCCTTCATGTCTAAGCTAAGCATAGTGTTCCACGTTTGCCATGACCCAGATTTGGATCCACCAGGGATATATAGAGTTGTTTTGTTGCTAAAATCACTAATGGTGGTTATTTCAGATTGAGAATTACAGATCATATGACCCATTTCTAAGTAGATAAAGTCTACGTTATTACCTTTGTAATCAAAACTAACCACAGGAGCAGCGGGTCCATTGTTTTTTTCCTTATGTATTATATCTGCTTGGGCAATCCCAAAATCACAAATACCGCTTTTTACTTTGCCAACAACTTCACCGGAACCAATTGTGGTAACAAGTTTTGCAGTAGTACCCTTAGGTAAAGAATCAGTGATTACATCCATAGTCCAAGTGTAGTTTCCATCCTGTGACCCACCACATACTGTAATATCATTTTTTTCTGCGGTAGCACTTTTGGTTTTTTCTGTAGTATCACCAAATTTTTCATCTATTACTTGGTTATGTGCATTTTGTTTCGCTAGAGCCTCTTCTTGCCAAGAATTATTAAATTTTCTTAAGTACTCTGAAGATACTTCTACAATATCTCCCATGCGACAAGCGTTGCCACTTACGGATTTGCTTTTGGCAAAATATTTTAATATTGTATCGCTATTTTTAGTTTCATGTTTCAATAATGTGAGAGTTGCATCAAATTGTGGAGTACAGGTTTCGCCACTAACTAAAGATAATTTAAATCCACGTTCGATGGAATCAGGAGGTGGGACCATGAATATCGCTCCGATTTCATACTCCGAATATCGATCAGGCTCTGTGATAAATAATCTTTGGTTTCGTCTATATTCCGCAGAGTTTTCATATACTGAATTTCTTCGAGTACTTCTGACTAATAGATATGAAAGATAACGTTGTCTATCAAGCAAATCATATTCAAGTGCTAACAGAGGATCCATCCCAAGAGAAGGATGTCTATAGCCGATCATAGGATTGTAATAACCATATGTATTTGAACGACCCCATCCGCCATAACTACTTCCAAAATCATCCATATCACTAACAACAACTCTATATCTTGTTCCGGCATAGCTACTAGTTTCAAGAGCATTTTTTTCATTAATTCTATTATTTGCTAATCTCATAGATTTAGGGGTTTTGTGTATTTTCCCATTTTTGTCTTTGTAGGTTTTGCTGTAGTTACGGTTTTTCCCTTTTAAGGCGGCTGTTTCATTTAATTTCTGATTTTTAGTGAAGGAACTATCTCTAGTTGATTTAGACTTATACCTTTGTCTACTGTTGGTGGGTTTCTTAGTATCTCTGCCTCCATACTGGGAGCCTCTTTTAGAGGCATCGTCATATCTAGCTTTCTTTTTGTCATTTGTTTGTTATTTTGCCTGTGGCATAAGCACTGGTGCGAATACCAAAGTTTGAGCTTGTCTGACTAGTCTTTTTGTTCTTCTTTTTCGATTTTTTAATTATTTTCTTTTTTTTCTTAACTTTCTTAACTTTCTTATGTCCTCTGCTACCTTTTTTGGCAAAGCTTTCTTGAGAGAACAACCCAATGGAAGTGAACATAAGGGCAACTAACCCTATTGTGATGAACTTTAAAATTTTACTCATTATGATTACTCCTGTACATTGGGTTTGTTGAAAAGCCTAATTGTTATTAGTATGACCATTTCAAAAATTACGAATTGAGACCCGTCTTTACAGGTATGGCCTTTCAATAATTTTAGCGACTTAGTATAATTCAACAACAATATCTTTCACAAATTATGCCAGTAAAAAAACACCTGAGCTTCATTATATTCAGTTTTTAGATTGATGATATGTCTAAGTATATGCGTAAATTGTCACTATAGATTTGAATTTAAAGCATAGACCCGTTGAATATTTTAAAGGCAAATACTACCACAAGAGCGGTTGAAGAGCTTTTAGGATCATAATTCTATTTAGAGTTATGGGTGGAAAGTAAAGGGTTGGGCAAAAAGTGATTTGGTATTAAATCGTTCTTAAAACTAGAGAACTACTTGTACTTAATAGTCATCTAAATTAATTGTATCAGGGTGTACATCTGGTATAGCAACTCCATTTAGAAAAACTTGATCATTATCTCTAAATAATTTCTTACTTAAAGAAAGGACTGCAAAACTATTAGAATCGGCATTAATAACCAACTGACCTTTATAGTGAACACTGTCTGAATCTTTAAGGTACCCTAAAGGCAAAAGAGTGACATTGTTTACATTAAGATCAATAACCACAGCTATATTTGCAGAGCTATATGAATAAGTGTAGTAGTAAATATTGGTGTTGTCCTTCATATAGTTGGTAGTAAACAACTCGAGGCTTGCAGGATCAGCAATGCCTGTGATTACTACAGACTTATAATAAAGAAAATTATCATCTTTTACATAATCATAAATTAACTTCCTAAGAGTTAGTGGTGCTGCTCCAGGCACAAGCGCCCCTCTGTAATACAAATTAGTATTGTCATAGGCATAGTTTACAGCCTTATAAAATATTTTAAACTCAGAAGCGTTGATTCCAGAGATTTCAGTATTTTGAAAATAAACAGAGTCTGTATCTTTAACATAACTCCCATACCAGTATAAGTTGGCATCATTTGGATCTATATTATCGAGTAAGGTTCCGTAATAAAACAACTGTGTATCTGTTGTTGTAAACGCACTATTGAGAATATGGAAGTTTGAGCTACTAAATCCAGAAACTAAAACGCCATCTTTGTAGATAGAGGTTGCATCACTAGCATAACGGTTGCCAAGATCTTTAAAAGTCGCAGGATCTGCACCCACAACAGGATCATGTTCAAAATATACTGTAGAGTTATCACGACTGTATTTGCTTGAAATAATTTGAAAAGTACTAGGATCAGCATTCGCAATGATAAGACCACTGCCGGATGAGTAGGGTTTGTAATAAACAAGAGCGTTGTCCTTAGCATAACCACTACCAATAAGCTCAAAGCTACCTGGATGAGACCCGGTCACAGGACGTAAAGAATACTGTACTGAATTATTATCTTTTGTGACACTTCTGTCGCCAACAAACTCAACGGAGTTTGCATCTATATCTGTAAGAACATCACCACTCTCTGTATAAACAACACCTTCTAATTTAAAGTAGTCTTCTGTTATTAGAGAAAACGTTGAAGAGTTAAAGTTTAAAAGGGCTAGCTTCTCTGATGCAGAATCCCAAACATTAAACATTCTATTTTTATCATAGCCTAAATATGTGGAAGCAGCTTTAAATGTTAAAGCATCTGCACCTTCAATAACTTGATCACTTTCAAAAACGTGGTTTTCGTCCTTCATATAGTAATTCCCTAAGATTTGAATTGTCTCTGGGTTTGCCCCTACTAATTCTCGACGATTGTGGTAGATACGAAATTTATCGCGAGATAACCTATAATTAATCACTTCAAAACTCTCAGCATGTGCACAAAGAACTTCAAAGCCTTTTTGAAAAACTCTATCTCCAGCAAGCACCACTTCACCGAATCCTGAAACTATATTGGTTCCAAATTCAGCAAGGGCACTTCCGTTTTTATAATAAATATTAATATCGTCTTTAAAATAATCAGACTCTCCTATTTTTTCAAAGCTAGCCGCCGCATCATTTAGGAATAAATTTGTAAGAAAATAAACATTTGTTTTATCTTTGGACCAACCGTTACCTAAATTGATAAACTCTATGGAGTTTAGTCCATAGATTAACTCCCCATTATAGTACACATTATTTTTGTCCTTAATAAAATGTCCATCAGAAGAAAGTGTGGCCATATCAAAATTAGCAACAATGTTACCTTGATATAATACCTGTGTGCTTGTTTTATAATACCTAGAGCCCTCACTCAAAGGGACTAATTCAGCTGGATTTACTCCCGCTAATTTTAAAGTGTAGAAATAGGCATCGGTTCCATAAGCATAATAATTATCTCCTAATGACGTAAATCCACTGCTTGAAAATGCTGTTTTAGAGCCATTATAATAAACAGAGGTAGAGTCTTTGGCGTGTAGACCATAAATATAACTAAATGATGCGAGGTCTGCATCTTGAACAATTCTTTCACTATAAAACACATGAGCACTATCCTTTGCGTACTTGCCTCCTAAAGCCACAAAGCTAGCCGCATGAGCTTGTGCAACTAGGTTGGGCAGAACATATGAGGCACTACTGTTTGCATATAGAGTGTATGCATTATTGACATCTTTAGAGTAGTTTTCATTAAGTATTTGAAAACTAGCTACATCCGCCTGCGTGAACCGATTTCCGTTGAAATACACATGGTGCTTATCTTTTATAAAGTTTAAATCTAAAAATTCTAAACTACATGGGTCTATGCCTACAATGAGATCTGTATAATGATAAACAGAGTCATCTGTAATGCTATATGTTTCAGAAAATTGTTCTGGAACAACTACATTTGGGCACAAGGAGGGGGGGATATATTGTGATAAAGGTTTAGAAATATCTTTAGCATACAAAGCTTCACAACCAGGCTGACTAATACCTAATTCCTCCTGAATGGTAGGCTCCGTTGGCGTATCAGGATCTGTAGGGGTGGATCTTTTGCTGCCACCACCACCGGAACAGTTTTGAAATAAAGGCAGTAAGCTAGTGACAATTATCAATGTAGAAAAAATTTTAACAAACCTCATAACAACCCCATTTGATAATTATACTTATGATATTGTCGGTGTTTCTTAAATTTATATGATACCTAATTCATAAGTCATGTTAGATACTAGCTAAAGGAACGTACAAGATACTAATAATAATATCATAAATAATTTTACCTAGGATTACAAAAAGCATATATGTTTCATTTTGAAACACTTAAATATTGTGAATAATGACCTCAGACAATATATAATGTTTCAGAAAGACTGTATTGTTCTGACTCATAAGGGTGATTATTATAAGATTTATTCACTACTAGTTGTATTAACTTTAAAAAGCATAATATTTTTCCGATAACCCATATATGAATATGAGCGGAAAAAATTGTGGATATAGATACCTAATCTTTGGTGTACTGTTTGGAGCATCCTTTCCAATTTTCGCGACTTTAGTTATCTCTCATACTGAGGGGGTGTCCTTCATGGAAGCTCACCATCAGAATTACTTACTTTGGATCATCGATTTAGCACCATTTGTATTAGGGGTTGTATTTTACTTTATAGGTATAAAACGTGGTGAGATTATAGAACTGAATAATAAACTAAAAGGAAGGGTTGAAGAGGGGGAAGAAGCTCTTTTAGAGACTCAAGAAGCTTTAGTTCATTCGGCAAGGTTATCGGCCTTAGGGGAGATGTCAGCTGGTATTGCTCATGAAATAAATAACCCCCTTGCTATAATAGGCGGCTATGTAATAAAAATTAATAAAATGATTAAAGAAGAAACAGTAGATAATAAAGTTTTAAAATTTTGTGTTGAAAAACAACAAAAATCTCTAAATCGTATTCAAAAAATAGTGAGCTCCTTAAGGAAGGCCTCTAAAGATGGAGAGGCCGATCCATTTGAGATTGTAAATGTTAAAGATATGGTTGATGAGGCCATGGAGTTTGGTGAAGCTCGGTTACGTAATCATGACATTAGTTTCTCCATAGAAAACGCTTCTGAGGATATTGAAATCGAGGGACAGTTTGTCCAGCTCACGCAAGTGATATTGAATTTAGTGAATAACGCCCATGACGCCATTTTTGAAATGCCTGGGGATAAATGGATTAAATTAGTAATTGAAGATGCTGGTGAAGATGTTTTAATCACCCTAAGAGATAGTGGTTTAGGAATTCCTGAGGATATTGCAGAAAAGATATTAGAGCCTTTTTTTACCACTAAAGCCGTTGGTTCGGGTACGGGACTTGGTTTGAGTTTATGTAACGGTATTATTATGAAGCATCAGGGAGAAATTAAGTTAAACCCTGAGTGTGTAAATACAGAGTTTATTATTCGCCTTCCTAAAAAACAAAAAACAGCTGAGGATAAAGCTTACAGCAGGGCGAGTTAGACACCGACTTTATCCATGTGCATCATTAAATCATTAAGGAAATCAAAAAAATCCTCCTATTTTTGGACAGATCTCGTATGTTTATAATAATTTGTCCCACTTCTTTCTAAATTTCAGACATTGTCCTCAAAGTATTGTAATCACTACAAAAACTGATTGTGCTTTTTTCAAAACTCTCCTATTTCTTTCTTCAAGCAACAAACAAATTAATGAAATTTATTTAAAATAATTAGTATTTTAATAAACAAAACAAAACATAGGGGAAAACAATGAAAAACTTATTAATCGCAGTATCAGTATTATTCGCAGCTTCAGCTTTCGCAAAAGTGAACAAAGGCAGCTCTTGGAAACAAATTAAATCAGATTTTTCTGTAATTGCAGACGCTCCACAAGTGGCTTTTGCTGGAAACGCTTCTACACATTATGTGTCTGTATTAAAAGTATGTCAGTCTGGTTCTAACGAACTAAGAACGGCAAGCAAAGTACAGTTGTCAAAATGGGTTGGCTCTGGTGAGCAAGAAGTTTTAGTTGATGCTGGTAAAGCATACCTTTACACCTCTAAGACTTATGTTAAAGAATATTGCACTAAAAAAAGTTGTGATTGGGGAGAAGGAGAAAAAGTTGTTCAATCTTACCCTTCTAACTACATGATTAGTGTTTTAGAAAATAGTAACAATGAAAAAGGTAATGACGAAGTTGCTTTTTCAAAAGGTTACAGCATCCGTTCTTGCGGTAAATAATTAATACTACCCAATTAGTATTATTATTAAAAAGGAGATCTTAGGATCTCCTTTTTTTATTTGTAGTCCTATAAATGGCAATATGTGATTTATGAATGAGAGTTTTATAGGTAAAAAGGGAATCATTGAGGGGAGCTGCTATAACTCTAAATATCCGGAGCTCCGGACAGAGCCTATGAAGGGAGTTCAATGCGTACTTAGTATCTATACTTTTGCTAGGTAAATCAGCATGAATTATTTTGATTTTAAAATTCAAACGAGAGTGATTATTTTTTTCTAACATTTTCCCAAATTTCCTTATCCAATTGTTTAAGTATATGCTAAAAATAGCATCATATGGGCACGTCTTCACAACATGAAATTGATCAAAATAAAGTCAGTGGTATTCTCAAAGAAACCTTTGGTTTTGATGAATTTAGATTTGAACAAAAAAATGTAATTCAATCCATATTACAACAACAGGACACATTGGCCATTATGCCAACAGGTGGTGGTAAGTCACTCTGCTACCAGTTGCCAGCACTTTATTTTGATGGTTTGACCGTTGTTATTTCTCCATTGATTTCTCTTATGCATGATCAGGTGAGTAATTTAAAGCAACATAATATAGATGCGGAGTTTTTAAACTCATCGTTAGGTATGGCTCAAAAGCGAGATATAGAAGAGAGACTCATTCAAGGTAAAATCAAGTTACTTTATATTGCACCTGAGGGCATATTAAACTCTTACATTATGAATATGCTAAAAAACATGAAGATATCTTGTTTTGCCATAGATGAGGCTCATTGTGTTTCTCAGTGGGGCCATGAATTTAGGAAAGATTATACTCGCTTAAATGAATTAAAAGAATATTTTCCAAATGTACCCACTATTGCCTTAACCGCCACTGCAGATAAAAAAACTAGAGAAGATATTTGTCAGCAACTGTCCTTAAATAATCCCAATATTTATATTTCAACTTTTGATCGTCCAAATATTAGATATGCTATTTACGAAAGAAAAAATGAAATTCGTCAGTTAGATCAGTTTATAAAATTAAACCATCCAACAGATGTGGGTATTGTTTACTGCCTTTCTCGAAAAAAAGTAGAAAAAGTGGCTGAGGACCTGACAGAATTAGGTTATGCCGCTCATGCCTACCATGCCGGTCTTAGCCCTCAGCGCAGGATGGCAGTGCAAGAAAAATTTAATAAGGATGACCATATAATTATTGTGGCCACCATTGCCTTTGGTATGGGTATTGACCGTCCAGATGTAAGGTATGTGGCTCATTTGGATTTGCCTAAAAGTATTGAAAGTTATTATCAGGAAACAGGTCGTGCGGGTCGCGATGGCGAACCATCCAATGCTTGGATGATGTATGGTCTTCAAGATGTGGTTAAACTGAACCAAATGTTAGAGCTCACGGATGCCGACGATCAATATAAAAGAAATGCTAAAATAAAACTAGATGCTATGTTGTCACTGTCGGAAAGTTTACAGTGTCGACGTAAAATTTTGTTAAACTATTTTGGTCAAGAAGCGCCAGATACTTGTGATAACTGTGACGCTTGTTTAGAGCCTCAAGAAACTTGGGACGCAACCATAGAATCTCAAAAGTTAATGTCCACAATTTATCGCACAGGACAGATATTTGGTTCTTCATATTTAATTCAGGTTTTAAGAGGCAGTGCAAATGCTAAAATTTTAGAGCGAGGTCACGATAAGTTAAGTGTCTATGGTATAGGTAAGGACTTAAGTGGACCTCAGTGGAACAGTGTGATTAGGCAACTGTTAAGTTTGAAATATATTTGTATTAAAAACTGGGAGTATCGCAGCTTGGCTTTAACTCCACAATCCAGCTCCGTTTTGAAATCAAAAGAAAAACTGACCCTCAGAAAGCTTAAAGAACAAAAAGTATCAAGTAAGGGGATTAGTAAAAAGAAAAAAGCTAAAAACTTTGATCACAAACATCCTGATTTATTTGAAAAATTAAGGGTTTTAAGACGTTCCATCGCTGATGAAAATAAAATTCCACCATTTATGGTGTTTAGTGATAAAACCTTGCATGATATGTGCCTCATTTATCCTAGAAACCCAGATGATATGATGATGGTTCATGGTATTGGTGCAAGTAAGTTGGAAAAATATGGAGATGTATTTTTAAATGAAATTAGTTCGTACAGACAGTAAATATATTAATTTGAGATTGGCTAAAAACTTAAATAGAGACATCTTAAGAGGCCACCCCTGGGTCTACAGAGATGCTCTGCAAAGTTTGCCAAAGTCCGAGTCGGGTGTATTGGCTAAATTATTTGATAAATCCAATAAATTTTTGGCCTATGGTTTTTATGACCCCCAATGTGAGCTCTGTTTTAGAGTTTGTTCTTTAGATGAAAAACAAAAACTCAATAATTTTTGGGCGAGAAACCTATTGGAGCAAGCCTTAAGATTGCGAACAGGCAAAACTTTTAGACTGTTTAATGGCGAAGGTGACGGGCTGCCTGGCCTTGTGTGTGACGTTTATAATGAATATGCCGTGATTCAGCTGGATGGATATGGACCCAAAGGCTTTTGGGAATTAGAGGGATTAACTTCTTGGTTAGATGAGCACTTGTCCCTTAAAGGGATTGTGTACAAGCCAAGAGGGGACCTAAAACTTAAAGCTCAGGTTTTAAAGGGAAAAGAAGAGGATTTTATTAGCGCTGAATTTTTAGAAAATAATGTTAAATTTCAGGCAAACCTTTTGGAGGGACAGAAGACAGGTTTTTTTCTAGATCAAAAAGACAATCGTCATTTTATTCAAGGAGTTTCTAAAAACCTAAGGGTGCTTAATTTATTTTCCTACACGGGTGGTTTTTCCGTTTATGCCGGTATAGGTGGGGCAAAACATGTGACCTCTGTGGATATATCTCGTCCGGCTACAGATCAGGCAATCACTAATTGGCAAATTAATGGATTGGATAACTCCAGTCATATTGCCGTGGCTGAAAATGTTTTTGATTTTTTAGATAAGGCCATTCAAGAAAAGCAAAAATGGGATCTAGTGATTGTGGATCCACCATCTTTTGCCCATGCAAAATCAAATTTTAAAGAAGCGGTGGAAAGTTATGAGAGAATTTTTACACAGTCCATAAAAGTGTGCGAGACAGGGGGTCTTGTGGCTCTATCATCTTGCTCCAGTCATATTACACCTGAAAAATTTTTAGATATAAGTAGTCAGTGTTTTTCTAAAGCAAGAAAGCGGGCAAAAGTAATAACGGTAAAAGGGCAGAGTGCCGACCACCCTTACCCTTTGGCTTGTTTAGAAATGCAGTACTTAAAATTTGTATTATTTCAGTGTTTTTGATTTGCAAAAATAAACGCTTGCTGTGACCAGTTCTTTTTCGTCAGAACCGGATACACCATTGGGTCCAGATGTTAATAGATGAGTGGCCCCTTTATCTCCGGCAGTGGATCTCATATTTTTCTTCCAGTCATCTCCCACTTCAGATTCCACAACACCAAGGTACTTGCAGTCACCAAGATCTGATGTGGGATTAAACACAATGGAGTTTGGTTTGGTGGATTCAGATGCCGGCTTAGATGCACATGATACTAAGAAAGTTGGGATTAAAACTAAAGCTAATAATAAATTCATATAAAACCTCCGCGTGAATTATTTTTAGTTGAGTAACAGATATTACTTACTTTTCAGTAAAAAGGTAAGCGTAATCTCCATAACCTTGTGCTTCTAATTGTTGGGCTGGGATAAATTTTAAAGCAGCTGAGTTAATACAATACCTTAGGCCGGTGGAAATGGGCCCATCATTAAACACATGTCCCAAGTGCGAATCAGCAGTAGCTGACCTTACTTCAGTTCGTTTTGAGAGCAGTCCATAATCATCTTTTTCCGTGACTTGGCTATTTACGATGGGTTTTGAAAAAGCAGGCCAGCCAGAGCCAGAATCATACTTATCTGTGGAGGAGAATAAAGGCTCTCCAGACACTATGTCCACATATATACCAGCTTCTTTGTTATCACAATACTCATTATTAAAGGGTTTTTCTGTGCCTTCTTTTTGCGTCACTTTAAACTGCTCTGCAGATAGCTTTTGTTTAAGTTCATTTTTATCTGGCTTAGTAAAGTTAGCCCAAGGCTTATTGATTTCTTTATTCATTGTATTTCCCCATGTTTGTTTTAAATATTGGTCTCGTCCCGAGTGCATACGATAGTTCTTATATTTAGCTTCATTTTTTTCATAATAATTTTGGTGATTTTCTTCAGCAAGGTAAAATGCTTTAGCTGCTAGTATAGGTGTGACTATGGGTTGCGAGTAAAAATCAGATTGATCTAGTTTTTGTTTAGAAGCTTCCGCTGTGTTTTTTTGTTCTAGAGAGTTATAAAAAATGGCTGTTTGGTACTGTTGGCCACGGTCAGCAAACTGCCCAGATTTATCCGTGGGATCCACCTGCATCCAGAAAAACTCTACAAGCTCATGGTAAGACACCAGGCAAGGGTCAAATTCCACCTGAATCACCTCAAGGTGTTCGGTATTGCCAGTGCAGACCTGTTCGTAATTAGCACTTCCTGTATCTCCTCCGCTGTAGCCAGAGCGGGCTTTAATAACACCTTTAAAGGTGTCAAAGGCGGCTTCCATGCACCAAAAACATCCGCCGGCAAATAGGGCAAGTTCTGTGGGTGTTGTTTGTTGTTGATTCATAAAGCCTCCCAGTGAGTTAAAAAATCATATTTTTTAAAAAAAGAGCCTATGAATATTACTGAGTATTGTAAAGCTCTTAGTGTCCATGAAACCCAAGCTGTAGCTTACTGCAAGTCGATCTAACTGATTTCCTACATATGGAAAATATACAGAACTGTCAAACTTCTATACACCCTGTGCACAAAAATTGGAACCTCGCTATGAGCTCCTTGTGTAGATTTAAGATGCTATTAATTACGTATATAATTCTAGCTACTTAAGATATATGTTTTGGCTTCAGGTTGGAACTTAATTTGCAATTTATGACTTTATGAATTTAAAATCTATGAAAATTATACTAAATTTATTTATAAGCCTTAATATGGCTTTTTCCAGCAATATTGTGTGGTCAGCTGAAAAAGAGAGTGATTCTAAAGCCACCAAGCCTCATGGCGTATTATTACAAAATTCAATAGCAGGACAATTATGGAGATCTTGGACTGGGGGAGGAGAGTCCTCCGTCAAGGAAGCTGCTAAAGAAGCTGTTCAAAAACCTCAAAAAGAGTTTTCACAACAGGATATATTTTTACAAAAGGTTCAAAATATTCCCAAAAAATATAATTTAGAAATAAACCCAGAGCCAATGGCCGCAGAAAAAACATATAAAGAAGGAGAACATGTTGGGTTTGCAGAGGGACGAAATAAGGTAAACTATATTGAAGGAAAGGTAGAAGGTGAAACTTATCGAATTGAAATAGAGCCTACTCCAAAAGCTGCACTTAGAGGCTTTATGCCCTCTACTTATTTTTCAGAAAAGGGTAAGTTAAATGAGTTCGCCTTTAGTATGACATTAGGAGCTGCAAAAAAACGCTTTAGTGAAAATCGAATACTACCTCATACGGCCCGCGTGTTTCCTTATGAAGCCATGAAATTTTACACTGCTATAGGTGTTCTAGCAGTGACGAAACTAAGTATGGATTACTGGAAAAACCCACAAGCATTAAATCAGTTTATTGAGTCTATGAAGGATCCCGTAGGTCATTTAAGCTTTTTTATGTTTATGTTAGCAAACCGACAGGCTGGTGAGCTTCTTGGCGGAGTCATGAGAGGGTCATTAAGTAAACATTTTGTTGGATACCTAGGAATGACAACAGGTTTATTAGCCTCTGAAATTTTCACCGATTTGTGGCATGCAAAAAATTTACAAAAGTGTGCCTTTGGTTTTTTAAAAAAACAAAATAAATTAGAAAGGTCAAAGCAGCTCACAGCATGTGACACGGCATTTGACGATATGGTTATGACAGAAAATAAATCTAAATATCTGTCTTCAGTGGGATCATTATTAGGAGCAGCAATGTTGAATGGCCTAGTGAGAAAAGGTGTTGTTAGTTCTTATAAGAAAAACAAAAGATTTATTTTTAAGCATACCGGATTAATGGTGAAAACAAACCTGCCACCTAAATGGTACCATAAATGGGGCGTGCCCAACTGGAAAGTGATGAACCTTAAGAAAACACTTTTTTTTGGTAAAACTGTAGTCAAAGGTATGCCTGTATTTACCTTCACCCTAACTCTATTAGATATTATGTTTTTCTTAAGTGCTAGTGATTTTTTGCATCCTCATGTGGAGTATTTTACTTCTAATGTTTTTAAAGGCGGAGCAAGACGGCACTTACAAAAACAAATTCAAGCTCAGATGGCTGAACTGAAAAAAACAGATTGGAATCCTTTAACCTGTGGAACTGGTCGTTATTCAGAGTTAAATGCTTCAAAGGTAACAAGCCAGGGATTAGTTTATGATCATCAGATAGACAGTAGGTGTAATTATTCCTTAATTAAAAAAGTTGAAATGTACGATAAGTTGGGAAGAGATTGGGATACTCAGACATTTAAACATGCCATGGAAACACATCAGAATTGGTTACAAAATGTATCTCACTTTGCAGCTGTAGAGTTAGCAACAATAAAATTCTATAAATCTATTTTAGGTGATTTATTTTTATCTCAGGATCCAGGTAATTATCAATATGCAATGGAATTACCGGATAGAGAGTTTTTAGATACACAAAACCTTGGAGAAGAAGAGTATGAGCAGCAGCTGCAAGAATTACTGGAGTTTAAAGACGCTGACGAAATGGCTTTCCCCAACTTTTTAAAAATTAGCGAAAAACCATTTTTTCTAAATATCACTCATCATAAAAACCTAGAGTGTAAGGTAGAAAGCTTAAATCACTATAAAGGTTACTCTGCGGAGTGGACAGAAAAAGAAAAATTAGAGGCTTGTTCTCAAGCTAACCAGTTTTACTTTACATTTTCAAAATATTTTAACAAGCCAACACATAAAACAAAACTAACAGATGACGAAAAACACAGTATGAGCCTACAAGAGCTTTTGATGCACGAAGAGAAAGACAGGCGCTTAAAAAACTTTGGACTATATGATTTTGTTAAATATTGCTCGCCTATCACTGAGAAATGTGAATTAGATGAATATTGGCAGCTTCTTTCTAAGTCAGAGCTAATGGGTCACTACGCTGAATTTGTTGTTAAGGCGAGTAAAATTATAGAAAAAAGAGACCTAAGAGATCTCTTTGAAGTAAGAGAGCTCATTGAGGCACTTGATCAAAGGATAACAACACGAAATGTATTTAAAAATAAGCCTTTTAATCAGCAATACTGTGACACTCTGGAAGATGGTTGCAAAGGCATATATAATTCAACTAAGGGATTTCTTCTTTCATTAGAAGATAAGAAAAGTGAATATCTAAATAATAAAATTAAAAATATTAATAATGAATTTAGTGATATAAAAATCAAATTATCGAGTATATCAGATTTTAAGTATAATAACTTAGGAGATTATTTATTAGGGTCCATGGCTTGTGGGATAAATCCAGAAAAAGAGATCTCTGGTTTTAAGAAGTATTTAAATTACTTAGATATATTTGATTGGAATAAGGACGACTACACTATAAATGCGAAAAAATTTAAAGGAAGTGACCTTGAAGGTAAAGAAAACATAGCTGACTTCCCCATCATTGCTGATGGAACAAAATTTGTTCCCCCTAAAGTAGTCAAAGATACTGATTATAACTTTTGTGAAAATATCAATGGAGTGACAGTTTTACATGATAAGAAAAACATGGCCACAGAGTACATTACTCGAACAAATCAAGTGGTTAATAATGCCGATTTAAGACAAGAGCTCTTTAGCTACATTAGACATAACTTGAAAGAAAACCTTACAAAAGGGGAGTACAGTAGTAATTTTATGGCCTGGTGGGATATTTACATAAAGCCTCAGACGGATTTTGTTAAAGACATGTTAGAAAAAGAATATTTCTCTGCAATTATAACAGATCAATATGATGCAATGACAAGCCAAGTATATAGTAAACTTAATAATTCAGAATACGCGAATGGAATTATTAATTCTAAAATACAACAATTAGAATACTATTTTGATTTGATTGATAATGTATATGATCAATCAAATTATGAAGTTTCAAATATAAAGGATTATGAGAAAAAAACTCTTGATAAATTATTTCTTGTTCAGAAAGAAGAGCAAATTTATAATTTAAAAATAAATTTAATGGCATTTGGTATTATTCCAGAAGCAGAAAATGGTGATGCACAAAGGGCTGATGAGGAAGTTGGTGATAATGGTTATGAGGGATTTGAGGACGACCGTTACTATGATACTTCTGATGATGATAGACGTAAAAATAAAGCAGCTTCTAGAAATAATGACAACGGATACGAGGGTCATGAATCAGATGAGGACTATGAGGATGAATCATTTTTTGGTAAACTCGGAAGACAAGTGAAAAGCTTGATTAGCCCAAGTACAAACGTTGATGACCTTGCCAGTGATATTTATGACGTAGATGACGGCGGCGAAGTTACACATACTTTGAACGAAGAGCAGGAAGCATATGTTAGAATATTTAAACAAGGTATTCTAGATATCAAAGCTTCTACAAGAGAAACTTTTGCTACAGTAGTCAGTGAAATGGGCAAAGAGGTTAAGGCTATTGAAACTAAATACTTACCTAAATCAGAGGCTTTGTTTCAGGAAGGTGAAGATAAAGCGGCAGAATTAAAAGAAGCTAATGAAGAACGAACTACTGTAAAAAGTAAAGATAAAAAGAAAGTTGTGGCAAGAATTATCCCAATGACGGGCAAAGAAAAACAAATTTTTCTTAGAGAGTTAAAAGAGAAATCATTAGCTAAAATTGCAGACTATAGAGATGAGCTTAATCAATTAAATGAGTACTTCGTATCTATTAATATAGACACAGTGAGCCCTGAAGTAGACCCTACAGAGGAAACAGTAAATTTGACCATGGAAAATGCTGGTGCTTACTCAAGTTTAAGACAAATTTATGATTCTGCTCGTAAGGAACAATTGACGAAAGATGTTGATGATAAGAGTAGAGTTTCAGGAGAAAAGTTAAATGAGTTAGCAGGACATAGATGGGCTGTAAGAAATCTCTTAGCTTTATTTGAAGATATGGATAGTTTAGCCGATGACATAGAACAAGATTTAGAAATATCTATGGGTGGCTTATCAGGTTTTCAGGATGGACAGGCGAATAACTTGTCTTATCAGAGCCAGGTAATATCCAGTGGATATTACTCGCCAAAGGTAAAGCTAATAGCACAAAAAAAATATTATCAGCAATATGTAATATACCAAGCCATTAATGGAATTAAGATGGCCATTGGGGATTTGAAGCAATATGCCCACATGACAAATATTCATGAAGTGATTAAAAAAGCGAAAGGTTTAGAAACTAAAAACTGCTTAACTGGTTTTGGTAAAATGGAAGCTTGTACTGAAGAACAATAAAACCTCATTGCGTATAATTGTTGAGGTTCAGGCCTATGGGTTCGGTGGTTTTTCTGAGGCCATAGGTAATAATGCAATGATCTTATAAGTAAAATGCCCCTTAAATTGCAGGCCTCTCAAGCTCATCTAAGGAGGTTTGTTTCTTTTTTTCTCCCCAACAAATATGCATAATATACATAATTAAACCCTTGATTAGTGAGATTTAACTGTAATTTTTACTATTTTAAGTTCTTCATCTAGAGAAAAAAGCCATTAATTGTTACCTTTGTCGATATATTACTCACAACGTGGGCCTGGTAATTTACATTAGAGCTTAATACTAGTTTAAGTTTGGTAAAGTGGGTTAAAGATAAAGTAATTTCAGTAGTTTATACCTTGGCCTAAATATTGAATACTAGATATGTGTAATTATTAACGGTTTAAAAGATAATAAATAATAGAGATAACAGGAGAACATATGAAAGCAATGAAGAACATAATAGTAGCCTCTGTGGTTTTACTTATGGCAGCACCAATCCTAGCTGCTGGAAAGCCAAAGCCAAAGACATCTACTGGTAATGAGACGTTGACTATAAAAGAGAGAGAAAAGTTTGAGAAAAATAAACTAGAACAAGGCAAGACGACAAAAACTGCTGCGGAAAGAACTCAAGAGTCCACAGCAATTAAAAACAATGAGAAATTAGTAAGAGATGCTAATATTGTTTTCGGTGGAAAAAATGCAGCAAAAGACAAAGCCGATTTTTTAGTATTTTTAGATAATAAACCTAAAATGAAAGAACTTGTTCGTTTAGCTGGTGAAAAAACTCAAGCTAAGCAAATGAATCATGGCGGACGGGTCATGTTATATATGATAAAGTTTGTTGCAAAATTAAGACAGTCTTCTGATTCATTGGATACACTGATGGAGTTTATGGCTCAAGAAGGTGAAAATATATTAAATGGAAAATTTGAAGAAGGTCAGAAATCTTTAGTGAGTTTTATGAAGGCATTAAAAAATGAATTTGTAATTGCTCAGAATAGCAATAATGGTAAAGAGCTTAGCTATGACCAAGTTGAAACTATTATGGCAAGGGTTGTTTCTGAACAATTAGGTGGCATATCTCTTAGAGAATTTAAAGAGGCTTGCGCTAAAGGTGCTAAAGCCTAGTTAATTTTATTAGCAATATTTTAGTAAAAAAACCTCAGTGATTACTGAGGTTTTTTTTTGCCAAAAAAAGAGAAAGGTTTTCGTAAACATGAGGTAATACTCTTTGTAATACTCAATATGTCTGATGTGGTATTTTCATATGGTAAATGAGCAAGGGCTTATTAGCATAAAGAAACGGATTGAGATTCATTAGATATATAGGCTTAAAAATGCTAGGCTCGACATATGAAAGCTAGTAACAAAGTAACTAAATTTTATGACGTTCTTGGAAACTGGATTATAGAGCAATATAAGAATCAAAGAAATGATTTAAAAAACCGGCCCTATATTGTGGGCTTAAATGCACCTCAGGGTTCTGGTAAAACCACTCTCACCACATACTTAACGGAACATTTTAAAAATAAGGGAATTCCCGCCCTAGCAATATCCATAGATGATTTTTATTTAACTCATAAAGACCAATTGCAGATTGCTAAGAGGTATTCAGAAAATACATTACTTCAGCAACGTGGTTATCCTGGTACTCATGATTTGACCTTAGGAGAGAGCGTTCTTGGTCAGTTAGGTAGAGCAGCTAAAATTCCACGATATGACAAATCCGCATTCTCAGGAAAGGGAGATCGAAGACCTGAGGATAAATGGAGCGTCCTTAAGCATAGCCCACAAATCGTTTTTGTAGAAGGGTGGATGTTAGGCTTTGAAAAGCAAAGCCATGAACATATTGATAAAGTATTAAAAAATGAGGTTGGTACAAGCCCCCAGAGCTTTTACGAGATTAATGATTTTCTTCCACAATACAAAAAATGGGAAAAATATTTTGATGCCTTTATCCATCTTTATGTGGAAAATACCAAATATATTATAGATTGGCGAATAGAGGCCGAAGAAAAAATGAAGGCTTCAGGCAGCGACGGTATGAGTTTAAAAGAAGTAGAGAATTATATTAAAAAATTTACTCCTGCTTATAAAATATATGTCCCCCAGCTTATTGACAGAAAATTTAATATTCCTCATATAAAAATCGAAATTCAAAATAATAGAATCCCAGCCTGAAGGTGAGGCGTGTGTTCAATATTTAAGTAAGTACATTATATCCTCATTTTTAGTATTTGCTTTCATTATTATATTTAGGTATGTCCTAGGTATTAGTCATTTTCTTGAGGGGGAATTATGAAGTTACGTAGTTTTATAGTTGGTCTTGTCATATCTTTTTCCACAGTGGTTTCTGCCTCCACGGGACAGCAAATTTTTGAAAGCAAATGCAGTTCCTGTCATGGGGTAAATACAGACATATCTGTAGCTCCAATTTTACATGGTCGTAAAACAGAATATTTAAGAAAACAATTGAATGACTTTAAAAAAGGAAAAAGACCAGATTTATTAATGGACGGCCAAATGGTTGCGGTAGCCAGTGAACTTTCTCTTGAAGATATCGGTGCTGTAACTTCTTATTTGGAAGGCTTAGAACCTTGTGATTTTCCAAAAGAGAGTGCTGATCTACCGGGAGACATAGAAGCGGGGAGACGTAAGGCGGCAGCCTGTTTGTCTTGTCATGAAAACTGGAACCCAGGGCTAAGAGCGCCAAACCTATTTGCTCAACGTCAATCATACTTGGTGCACACACTAGGGGCTTTTAAATCAAAAAGTCGGAAGAACTCTTACACTATGACAAGTCAGGCAAGGCGACTTTCTAAAATGGATATGCAAGACATAGGAGCCTTTTTTAGTTCAGTTTCTGTTTGCGAATAATAATTGAATCTATATATTTAAGATTTTGAATCAGGCTTATTCGTGATCCCAAGGGCAATGGTGATCTGACTCGCATTTATTACAATGGTGTTTGTTAAGTAAATGCCCACGAATCATTAGTAAGGAACCTATAACCACAAAAATGGGCTCAGCTTCGTGACCGATATATTCATGAACTAAAAAAGTGCCAAGGATGACAAAGGCAAGTCCCACGGATACATAAATCAATGGTTTTTTTTGACCATGAATTTTTAAGGTAGAGTAAAGGGCAAAGGCAACGGCGGGTAAAGTAAAGAATAAGATAAGCTGATGCCATAAGCTTTCATTACCAACAAAAAAAACAGAAATAGCCGGAAAGGCAAACATAAGAATCGGAAGTAGTAAACAGTGTACAGCACAAACACTGGACAACAAAACACCCCAATTATCTAACTTTTTATACTTCAATTAAAATTCCTATTTTAGGTTGACTAAAAGACTCTTTAATCAAAATGCATTATGGCGTTAAAACGCATCCTGTCAAGATTGATTCTTGAGAAAAACACCCAGTTTTTGGATAACTTCCACAGGGATTTCGTGTTGGCCTACGAAATCATATAAATCACCAATATGATTATGTTTTTTCATTAGAGCGTTTAGGTCTCTAGCGCCCTCTATGGAAAGTACAGGATCTTGAATTCCATGTGATTGAAAAAAAGATAGGGTCTCCGCCTTTTCCATTAAAGGCTCCCATTTGCTTTGGTTAACTAAGACTCCTGATAAAATAGCTAATCCAGATACTGAATCATCATTTTTAAGGGCAAGTTCTGTGGCAATCATGGCCCCTTGAGAGAAACCACCCACAATTATTTTATCGTATTTTTCTTGTAGGTTAAAATACAGCTCGTTGACCTTATTCATTGCTTCATCGAAACCACCAGGACGTTTTTTAGAGAAGTCTCTAAATGTTTTTTCTGCCATAGCTTTTTCATAGGCTGCCATATCTATTGGGAACCAGGCTCTACCCATCATAAATGGTGATAAAGGCACCTCTAAAATTCCGTTAGGGAAGTACCAACTCAGCTTATCCGCTCCGGGAGTGTGATGAGCTAAAGAAGCTAAATCCTTATTATCAGCTCCATAGCCATGGAGGATAATCACACAGGTGTTGTTTTCTGTGCCACCAATGTTGATTGTATCTAGACCTGCAATTTTGCAGAGGTTTGCTTTTCGCATATTAAATTCCTATAATATTTTATGTTACCAAATGTATCTGTTACCACTATGAAAGAGTTATTAATAACTCATTATGCTCGGTGAAGTAAAACATCTTTTTTATTAGTTCAAACAAGGGGAATAATATGGAATCTGTGATCTTAAAATACGAAGCTCAAATTCGTTTAGCCGCTTTTATAGGTATTTTTGCAATTATGGCTATAACAGAGATTTTTAAGCCCTATAGGAAACTCACTCAAAGTAAATTGAAAAGGTGGAGAACTAATCTAACTTTGGTTGTTACAAACACGGTTTTGGCTAAATTTATATTACCGGTGACAGCAGTTTTTGTGGCTCAACAATGTCAGGCTAATGATATTGGCATTTTAAATTATTTAAATATCGGGGGTAGCCTCAATATACTTTTAACAGTAATTGCTTTGGACTTTTTTATTTGGCTACAGCATGTTGTTGTGCATGCAGTTCCCATGTTTTGGAGACTGCATCGCGTGCACCATACGGATTTAGATTATGATGTTACTACTGGAGCTAGATTCCATCCCATAGAAATTTTAATGTCTATGATGGTAAAAATTGGGGTGATTAGCTTTTTGGGTCCATCGGCTGAAGGGGTAATTTTATTTGAAGTGATTTTAAATGGATCAGCTATGTTTAACCATTCTAATATTCAATTTCCTAAGTGGGTGGATAAGTGGTTGCGCTATATTTTAGTAACTCCAAATATGCATCGTATTCACCATTGTGTAGGGGAGAATGAAACTAACTCTAACTTTGGTTTTTGTTTGGCTTGGTGGGACCTTATTTTTGATACACATATGTGGAATGCTAAACAGCCTGACGATAAATTTGTTATTGGATTGGACACTATTAGGGATCCTAAGGACTGTGTTAACTATTGGGGACTTTTTAAAACCCCTTTTGTTGGCAAGGTTACGGCTTATAGTTTGAATCGTCGGAAGTTTTAAAATAAATGTTTGCATAGGTATATGAAGCTTAGTTTTGGAATTTATGGTGCAAAGTTGATGCCTTTCCATCCATGGGAGATCGGGCCTATGGCGGCCCGAGCCCACCAATTCCCCCACGTCGTGTGGGGGAATATATAAAATAAAACTATAGTGCCCTGAAGAAATTTAATTACCTATAGATTCTTCAACACGGTGTTGAAGAATTGCGGGTTTCAGGGGCGGCTAGCCCCTGATCTCCCATGGATGGAAAAATGCCAACTTTGCACTAAAAGCCCCAAAGACTTTACTCAATCATATTCTTATTTACTCTTCTTCGAAAATTAATTTTACAACTTGGCTGATTGGATGGGCTTGGCAGGTTAGGGTTTCGTGGTTAGCCAGGTTATCATCTCCTAAAATGCCTTCAGATTCTTGGTATACCTGTCCTTCTTCAACTTTTGCTGTACATGCCATGCAGGAACCAGCCATACAAGAATAGGGGGGTGTGTGGCCTGCTTTTACTAGTGCATCTAAAATGGTATCACCTTGATCGCATTTTACCTCAACAGTTTCTCCCTCAATTGTAGCAATGATTTTAATATCTGCTTGAACTTTATCACTGTGATCTCCAATTAAAACTTTATCTGACATGATTTACCCTTTGCTGTGTTATTGAGAATGTTTTCAGTTGAAGTCATAGTATATCTTATTCATGGGGCTTTGAAAATGGAATTTATAGTTAGGGACTTATGTTTAGATCTTATTGAAGTCTTACCTGAGAAGGGTTTTGGGAGACAAGGAATGAAGTGGGATGAATGTCTAAATGAAAATAAACTGAAAGTAGCTTTTTGAAAATTGGGTTGTATAAGTATTGAACCCAATAAAAAGAAAGGAGTTAAGAGCTGAGGAAAAGAAAGCTAAATATATAACTCAATTTCTGCAATAAACTCTGCAGGGCCAATTAAATAAGGTTGGTTTCCAATAATTTCCACAAAGAGGTCCCCACCTGGTACTTGCACCTTGAAGGATGCTTTTTTTTGATTCAGTTTTTGAAATACGTAATAGGCTGACGCAACAGCTCCGGTTCCACATGCTAAAGTAAAATCAAAGACTCCACGCTCAAAAGAAGCACTTTGTATGACCACCTCTTTTTTGGAATCTCCTGAATTTGTGGATATGTATGTGACGTTTGTGGATTTGTCGCCAAAAACATCTGATTTTTGGATATTTCTTGAGAGTTCTTTTAAGCTATCATCCAGTTTAAAATGTTCTAGCTCAATAACTGTGTGTGGGACGCCAGAGTCAATATAGCTATACTCAATATGATTGTTTTGAATTTCTAAAGATTGATCGAGTTTACAAATATCAATAGGGGGCATTTTAATTTTAATAAGATCATCTTCTTCTTCATAAGCCTCAATGGGGCCAGCCAAGGATTGGAACTTCAGCCTATCTTTTTTAACTATTTTATTTTTAAAAGCATACTTGGCCACGCATCTGGCTGCATTGCCACACATTTCAGCTTTTGACCCATCTGAATTAAAAAAATCCCACTGGAAGTCAAATTTGTTTTGAGAACAGTGATCTATGAATATAAATCCATCAGCACCAGCGGAAAGTTTTCTGTGACAGAGCTTTTTGACAATAGAAGATCTGTCAGCTTCGTTAAAAGCCTCAAGAAAGCTGGTGGAAGCAAATTTAGAAAGGGAGTTAAATATGAGAAAGTCATTTCCAGCTCCTTGCATTTTTGTAATTTTAAAGGGGCTGCGTTTCATAAAAAGTGAGTACCTATATTTTGAATTTATTCAAATTGATATTTTTCTTGAAGTTGAGTTTAGTTAACAAAGAAAGTGTAAGTTTAAAACTTTCTGATTAAACCTACAACAATTCCTTCAATTTTAACCTGGTCAGCAGCAAACCACATTGTGGACATGGAAGAGTTAGAGGGTCTAAGTTCTACCTGAGGAACGTTCTCCATGGAAAACTCAAAGTTGCTCTCATCATCCATAATGCTGGGTATAGATTCTCTTTGGGACTTATCAAAATAAAACCTTTTTACTGTGGCCTCGTTTTCAATAAGTGCCACTACGATTTCCCCATTATGAGCGTGGCTTTGTTTTTGTACTAAAATAGTATCTCCATCATGAATGCCATCATCAATCATTGAATCGCCCTTTACAGTGAGAGCAAAACTATTGTTAGGTGCGGGAACTAGGCTAGCTGGAACATCTACATAAGAATCATGAAGAGAGGCTTCAATTGGCTTTCCGGCAGCAACTTTACCTAAAAGAGGTAGGGAAAGAGACTCCGCCAGAGGAGGAACCCGTACAGGAGAGGTCTCTTTCGCTACATTTTGGTTGGGTGCAAAACCGTCCTGGTTTTTTCTTAAAATTTTTAAAACGGAATTTGAGGTTTTTAGAATACTGAGGGCGCGTTTTTGATTACCTCCAGGCATATGTATGTATTCTTTTTTTTGGAGTTGTTTTAAATATCTTTGTACAGAGTTGAAGGAAGCAAAGTTAAAGTGATCCTTAATCTCCAGAAAAGTTGGAGCAAGGCCCTTGCCCTCCACGTACTCTTCGATGAATTCTAGAACAATTTTCTCTTTGGGCGTCAGTGATAAGATATTTTCTTGTGTTTCCATAGGACCCAAATTATCCAGCTCACACGTGTAAGTCAAGTGTAAGTTTTTCTAATTTAGTCCAGTTTTTACAATACTTAGACTAAAATTCAGTGGCCAATAAAAGAAAGCATTCCAAATCGCCCCTAATTTGCACTAGCCCAATCCCTAAAAACATAAGTCCAAAAGCAAGACCAGAACAGCTCTCAAGCAAAAACGCACATAGTCGCAAGGAGGTACGCCGATACTTTTTGCGACCGCATGCGTTTAAGGATTTTTTAGCCCTAAATATTTATGGGAGTTTATTAGCTCGTGTTCTAAAGATTAAGCTGGAGGTGAGTAACACTGCTTAAGCATGACAATCAAATGCAGAAATGGAGTGAGTGCTGTTAGGCATTCAAATGTCATAGCAATAAGTTTGTGAGGATATTTTGTTACTGGACCTTGCAAGCAGAGAAATAATACGGCTAGTCGCAAAAAGTATCGGCGTACCCCCTTGCGACTATGTGCGTTTTTTATTTTTGGAGTTAGTTTTGTTTTGTGGACTAAATTTAGTTCGAAAACTTTGGGTATAGGTGCGTAATAGCACTATCTTCTGCATTTTAAATTCCTTATAGTATTTAAGTGTTTTTATAGCTTTATTATCCTAGGGGGATGAAAATGATTAAAAAAATTTCTGTACTATGTTTAGGTCTACTACTAGCCTTAGGTTGTACTTCAACGAAAAAAGATAAAACATTCGTATATTGCTCAGAAGGCAGTCCTAGTATTTTTAACCCACAGTTGGCCACAGACGGGCCAACCTTTAATGCCTCTTCAAGACAAATTTATAATCGCCTTGTGGAATTTGAGGCTGGCGGCACCAAAGTTCTACCTTCATTAGCTAAAAGTTGGGAAGTATCTAAGGATGGTTTGGAATTTACATTTCATTTAGAAAAAAATGTAAATTATCACACCACAAAATATTTTACGCCCACAAGAACTTTTAATGCTGATGATGTGTTGTTCAGCTTCAACAGACAAAGATTAAAAGACCATGATTTCTACATGGTTAACGGTGGAAACTACCAATACTTTCAAGCCATGGAAATGGGAAAAATAATTAAAGATATTAAAAAGGTAGATGACTACACGGTTCAATTTTTACTTACTCGCCGGGAAGCTCCATTCTTAGCTAACCTAGCTATGGATTTTGCCAGCGTATTATCAAAAGAGTATGCTGATAATTTGACCAAAATAAAAACTAAAGAAAAAATGGATTTAGAACCTGTGGGCACAGGTCCTTTTGTTTTTAAAAGGTATGTGAAGGATTCTACTATTCGCTACGTATCTCATAAAAAATACTTTAAAGGTGAAGCTAAAATTAAAAAATTAGTGTTCTCCATAAATACTGATCCAAGTGTTCGTTATCAGAAGCTAAAAACTGGAGAGTGTCATCTTATGACCGAGCCTTCACCCATTGATATAGAAAACATGAAGTCTGCTAAAAATGTACGTTTGATGAAACGAGCAGGCCTCAATGTGGGTTATTTGGCAATGAACGTAGATAAAAAGCCATTTGATAATGCTTTAGTACGACAAGCAATGAACCATGCTTTAAACAAGTCTTCTTATATTAAAGCCATTTATTTAGGAAATGCTAGTGTTGCAAAAAACCCAATTCCCCCTTCTATGTGGTCTTATAATAACAAAGTTAATGATTACGATTATGATCTAGAAAAAGCTAAAAACCTGTTGGTTAAAGCCGGTTATAAAGATGGCTTTAAAACTCAGCTTTGGACCTTACCGGTGTCTAGGCCGTATAATCCTAATGGAAAAAAAATGGGGGAGCTGATTCAAGCAGATCTAGCTAAGATTGGTGTGAAAGTAGAATTAGTAACTTATGATTGGCCAACATACCTAGAGAAATCTCGTCGTGGCGAACACCAAATGATTCAATTGGGCTGGACTGGGGATAATGGAGATCCTGATAACTTTTTAAATGTACTGTTAGGTTGCTCTGGTGTTACAGCGGGATCAAATGTTTCTCGTTGGTGTAATAAAAGTTTTGCAAGCTTAATTATGAAAGCAAAAACTATGACCGATATCAAACAACGTACGAGTTTTTATGAGCAAGCTCAGGTGATTTTCAAAAAAGAAGCTCCTTGGGTGACATTGGCCCATGCTTCTGTTTTTAAAGCTATGGCAGAAAATGTGGTTGGATATAAAATTAGTCCTTTTGGGACAGATTCCTTTTATGAGGTAGATTTAAAATAATTTATGTTTAAAATCATTATTCAGAGACTTCTTGTTTCATTACCTACTTTGCTAGGAGTCTCAATTTTATCTTTTGTGTTAATTCGTTGGATACCTGGGGACCCGGTTCTTTTAATGTTAGGCGAGCGAGGAGCTGATCCTGCAGTCTATGCAGAGATGCGGGCAAACCTTGGTTTAGATAAAAATATTGTGATTCAGTATTTTACTTACATTGGTAATGCACTCACTGGTGATTTAGGAACTTCAATTATTTCTAAAAAGTCTGTTCTCGCAGAGTTTACCGCCAGGTTCCCAGCCACCTTTGAACTGGGTTTTATGGGAATTATGATTGCCGTAATAGTTGGTGTACCGCTTGGTATATTTGCAGCTTTAAAAAGAAAATCATTTTTGGATTACACTTTAATGGGGAGTGCTCTTGTTGGTTACTCCATGCCTATTTTTTGGTGGGGATTAATTTTAATATTAGTATTTTCTGTAAACCTAGGTTGGACACCGGTTTCAGGTCGCATAGGTGCACTATTTGATGTGGAGCCCGTTACTGGTTTTTTACTTTTTGATTCCTTACTTTCAGAAGATGGTATCTATGCCTTTTGGGACGCTTTAAAACATTTAATTTTACCTTCCATTGCTTTAGGCACTGTACCCCTTGCGGCCATTGCCCGCATGACAAGATCTAGTTTATTAGAGGTCCTTAAGGAAGATTATATCCGAACAGCTAAAGCCAAAGGTCTTAAACAAAAAACAGTGGTTGTTAAACATGCTTTAAGAAATGCATTGGTGCCAATTATAACCATTATTGGTTTAATGTTTGGTTCTATTTTAACAGGTGCAATTCTCACAGAAACTATTTTTTCATGGCCTGGTATTGGCAAATGGATTGTACAAAGTGTTACGGCAAGAGATTACCCAGTAATTCAAGGGGGAGTGTTGTTGATTGCCTTAATTATAATATTAGTAAACCTCACGGTGGACTTATTATATTTATGGGCAAATCCAATGTTAAGAGAGAGTAAATAATATGTTTAGGAATATGAAACTGTGAAGAAAAGATCTTTTTGGCAACAATTTAGTAAAAACAAAGGGGCGGTTGCTGGTCTTGTATTGCTGGTTGTTTTTGTATCCATATCCTTATTAGCGCCATTGATTTCTCCTTATGATTCGGACCAAGTGTTCGATGGCCAGTTACGTTTGGCTCCTGTGTGGAGTGTTGCTGGTACATCAGAGTTTCTACTAGGGACTGATGATATTGGTAGAGATGTGTTATCGCGGTTAATTTATGGGGCTCGAATTTCTTTGGGTGTTGGTTTTTTAGTTGTGATTTTATCACTGATCACGGGTGGTATTTTTGGAGTATTAGCGGGCTTTTACGGAGGCTGGGTAGATATTATTATTATGAGGGCCGTGGATGTAATCATGTCTTTACCGAGTATTTTACTAGCTATTGTGGTGGTGGCGATTTTAGGTCCTAATTTAATCAATGGGATCATTGCTGTAAGTATAGTGGCATTACCTGGATTTATTCGTATCATTCGAGCAGCTGTAATGACTGAAAAAAGTAAACTTTATATGGAAGCTTCAAGATCATTTGGGGCTAGTCACTTTACTCAAATTTTTAAACATATTATTCCAAATTGTATGGCACCAATTATTGTCCAATCCACATTGGGATTCAGTGATGGTATTTTAAATGTGGCCGCATTAGGTTTTTTAGGATTAGGAGCCCAGGCCCCCTTACCAGAGTGGGGAGTTATGTTAGCAGACGCCAGACATTATATTGAACTGTCCCCCTGGATGGTGACTTTACCTGGTGTATGTATACTCATTGTTGTTTTGAGTTTTAATATCTTGGGTGATGGTTTTCGTGATGCTTTTGACCCTAAAGTGGATGATTGATTATTATTTATATTTTGTTGGTTAAGTGCTTATTCAGAAGCTTATAGTTTTATGAGAGGGTGGTTTGGAGCTATGGGTTTTCAATAGGTACCTTTCCATCCATGGGAGATCAGGGGCAAGCCGCCCCTGAAACCCTCAATTTTCCCACATTGTGTGGGAAAATTTATAAGTAATTAAAAAATTTCAGGTCACTATGAGTTATTTTTTTTATTAGATTCCCCCACACGAGCTGGGGGAATTGGTGGGCTCGGGCCGCCATAGGCCAGATCTCCCATGGATGGAAAGATACCAATTAAAAACCCATAATTATTAATAATTGGTATTCATCTACAAGTACCGTATAGTATAAGTATTCTGAATTGGAACGCTATGGTTAATTGTGTTTAAAAAAAGTAAAGGATTATGATTGTCGATGAAAAAAACATCTTTATATTTCTTAGATAACTTGCCATCAAAAAAAGACTTCTTACAGCAGTTGCTGCTGCCAGATGATGATCAGCTGTTGTTTGTTTTTGACCATAAACTGTTAAAGCTTCCTCGTTTTAAAATTTGGATTACGAGATTCACCCATCGTTATTCAGTTCACGCTGGTGAACAATTAAAATCATTAGATGCATTCCCAGTTCATGTCCATAAGATTTTAAAAAAATGTCCACAGATGAACACTAAAGCGTTTAAAATTGTGAGTGTGGGTGGAGGTTCAGTTGGTGATTTTTCGGGTTTTTTGGCAAGCGTTTTGAAAAGAGGTGTGGGACTAGTTCACATTCCCACAACTTGGTTATCGGCTATGGATTCGGCACATGGTGGTAAGACGGCCTTGAATGTTGGACATTTTAAAAATCAAATTGGAAGTTTTTATAATGCTGACAAGGTTTTTTTGATAGCGTCTATACTCAAAAAGCAACCACCAGCATTAGAACGATCCGCTAAAGGTGAGTTGATTAAGATTGCCATCATTCATGGTGCAGGAATCTTTCGCTATGTACAACAGAATCAGCAGTTAGATATGGTTTCTATGCTACCTAGTTTGATTAAAGCAAAAATGAAAATTGTAAGAGAGGACCCTCTTGAAAAAAATGGCCATAGGCAAATACTTAATTTAGGTCATACTGTTGGACACATAATTGAAGGTGAGTACGCCAAGCCTCATGGGGAAAGCGTTATGCTGGGTTTGTTGTTTAGCCTGAGGTGGAGCTACCAGTTAAAATATATTAATAAAGATAAATTTGAGGCCATGGAGAGGCTAATCCTTAACCATTTGTCAGTAGCAAATTTTAAATTTTATCAGAAGTTACTCATGCCAAAAAAAATATTTCTAAAGGCATTACTTCAAGATAAAAAACTGACTAAACTTAATAAATTAAGTTTTATTTTCATTAAATCTGCTGGTGATATTAAAAGGGTAAAAGTACATGCTAAAGCTCTTATGAATGAAGCCATACGACAAGGAATAGTAAAGTGAGTTTTTCTTTTTTAGGCCAAGTGCCATCCTCTAAATCCTTAATGAATAGAGCTTTGATTATTAAAAGTTTTTATCCTGAATTAAAGCTTGTGGGCGATTCTAAAGCTGATGATATTCAACTTATGCGTACGGCAGTGGGCCGAATAGGCAAGGACATGGAGATGTCCTGTGGCCTTGCGGGCACCGTTTTTCGCTTTTTAGCTTTAAGGTGTTCTCGAGAAAAGGGGCAACATATTCTCGTGGGGGAGAATCGGTTGTTTGAACGGCCTCTAACAGAGTTAATGCAAATCTTTAATCAATTGAGCGTCAAAGCAGAGATACGAAAACTTACTGATAATAAATCGGCTTTGGTCATTGCTTCTGAAGGTTGGCAATTGCAAGGAAATGCACTGAATGTTTCGGTTAAAAGATCCTCTCAGTTTGCTTCGGCTGTTTTGTTGAGTGCCTGGGACCTTCCATTTAAATTATTTATTAGATTTGATATGAATCAAGTGGATCAAATGCCTTCATTTTCCTATTACGAGATGACCAAATCTCTTTTAGTGAATATGGGGATGGTTATAAAAGGTTCTGGACAAGAAATTGAAGTGCCTGCTCATCAGAACATGAACAAGAAAGTTTATTTAGTAGAACCAGATATGAGTACGGCGTTGTCCATTGCCGCTTTAGGTGTGGTTGGAGGGAATGCCACAATTTTAAATTTTCCTGTGGACAGTTTGCAACCTGATTATATTTTTCCATCACTTCTTGAGAGTATGGGAGTAACCACGGAATTTAAATACCGTAATGGTGAGACGCGTTTGTTTATCACAGCACCCGCTCCACTTATGGGGATCAAAGTTGATTTAAAGGATTATCCGGATTTATTTCCTGTACTAGCTGTGTTGTGTGCATTAGCAAAGGGTAAGAGCTCTTTGCGCGGGGCTGGACATTTAAAATTTAAAGAGTCAGATAGAATAAACAAAATCTCTGAGCTATTAAATCAAATTGGTAGAAAGCATGAGGTTTTTGATGATGGTATTGAAATCCTAGGAGAACCCTCAGAAGCGCTTTGTCACTTTTCTTATGATACGGATTTTGATCATCGCTTGGCAATGGCAGCTGGAGTTTTAAAGCTTTACGGGCATCAGATTGATGTTCTAAACCCAGATGTTGTGAGCAAAAGCTTTCCAGAATTTTGGTCTTTGATGTAGGTGGGTATGGGTTTGCAGAATAAATACATACTTATAGGTCATCGTGGTACCGGGAAGACTAGCTTGTTGCACAAGATGAAGACGATGAGTTTGTTTAAAGAATTTAATTTGCTTGATCTCGATGAAGCCATTGAGAAAAAACATAATCAAAGTATTGCAGATATTTTTTCTTCAGATGGAGAAAGTGTTTTTCGAACAATGGAATGTGAAACACTCACTGATATTACCAATAATTATTTAAATGACTCATGCGTGATCTGTTTAGGAGCTGGATTTCAAGGAGATATTCCTAAAGATTATAAAGTGATTTGGGTTCGAAGAGATACTGATAAATTAGGGCGAGTTTTCTTAGATCGGCCAAGATTAGATTTAAAAAAATCTAGCTTTGATGAATATATGTATAGGTTTGCGCTAAGAGAGCAAAACTATCAAGAAAGTTGTCATGTTATTATGACTTTACCCGAAGGACAAGTTTTAGAGCCTTTTATAGAATTTTATTTTTCTAAGCCACAACAAAGTAGTGGATCGTTGACAGAAAATCAGAAAAATTTAAATTCAAAGCCACTGGTGACACTGTTGCCTGGAGACGAACCAAGGTTAGAACTTTTTTATGAACTCAGAGAAGATCTCCTTTCAGTGCATCAGCTAGAGGAAGTTATTAAAAAACACTATGAGAAAATTAAAATAATCAGCTTAAGAAATAATATTTCCTCAGCCCTTGTAAATAATTTTCTAGATTTAAAAAACCAAGGCCTTGTTGATGTTTCTTATGAGTTGATGAGCGAAAAAGGCAAAAGTCTGTCTCAATTATTAAAATATATTCCAGAGAAAAATCTAGTGATTTCTTTACATAACCGAAGCCTACTTATAGGCACAAGTCTGTATGAAAGTTTAAATACCTTTTCTCAACAGTTTGGCAAGCAATTGCATTTGAAAATAGCCATCCTTATAGAATCCCTTGAGGAATTATTTGAGGTTCACAAATGGTGGGCCGAAGATCCTGAGAACCGTAGCTTCTTACCAAGCTCTGAGCAGGGGCGATGGAGTTGGTACCGATTACTTTATGGCCCTAAAATGAAAATACATTTTGTTAGAGAGGGTACGGGTACGGCACCTGATCAACCTTATTTGTTTGAGTGGCTAGAGAGCGCACACTTTGATAACATCAAGTTTGCCGCGATATTGGGTAACCCCGTAACTCAAAGTATGACTCCTAGTGAACAGGGTCCGTTTTTTAATCAATACAACATGCCTGTACTAAAACTTATGTTAAGTGAGAAGGACCTTACCGCAAAGAGTTTAGAAATTTTGTATGATTTAGGGCTAAGAGCAGCAGCAGTCACCTCTCCGTTGAAGCAAGTGATGTTTAATCTATCCACAAAATTATCAAAAAACGCAGCAGAACTAGAAGCTGTAAATACAGTGCTATTGGAAAAAAATAAAGAGTTAATAATATACGGAGAAAATACAGATCTCTTTGGTCTAGAAGAGCTAATTAGTTACGCCAATGCTCAGTTTGAGTTTCAAAAACCCGGTTTTGAAGTGGTGCTTTGGGGCGGTGGTGGAGTTCGTAGTAGTGTGAAAAAACTATTGCCTCAGCTAAAGACTTATTCTGCCCGAAATGCCAAGCCTTTGACTTGCCAAGATAAGGTAACAGAACCTAAAGTTATAATATGGGCGGTAGGGCGTTCCAGACAAGAAGCATGCAAATGGCCGCTTGAAAAATTTAAGCCAAGTTTAATTATTGATTTAAATTATACTATGGACTCACCAGGCAGAGAATATGCTTTAAGGGTGGGAGCAAAGTATGTATCGGGCCTTAAGATGTTCGAAAAGCAAGCTGATCTACAGAGGCAATTTTGGAAGGGAAAATTATGATTTATTTAAATGGTGAATACGTAAAACGTGAAGCTGCAAAGGTTTCAATATTTGACCGCGGTTTTTTATTTGCCGATGGTGTATATGAGGTGGTTCCAATAATGAAAGGAAAAGCCTTTCTCTTTGAAGAGCATATTGACCGGCTATGTCGAAGTTTAGAGTTCATTGATGTAAATAATTTTAAGTTAGATTTTAAAGATATATTTGAGAATTTAATTAAACATGAAGAATCATCATTTGATGGTCTTATCTACATTCAAGTGACACGAGGCTTAGAAGAAACAAGAAATCATTCTTATGTGGGGAAAAAACTGAATGCAACTGTAGTGGCTTTTTTACAACCAGTAAAATATGCCACTTATGAATCTCTAAGTGTAGGTTTTAGTGCTGTAACCCGAGAGGATTACCGCTGGGATAAATGCCAGGTCAAATCCATTGCTTTGTTACCAAATGTTTTATTAAAAGCTGAAGCAGATAAGTCAGATTGCCTAGAGGTGATTTTACATAAAGATAATGTGGTCACAGAGGCCTCCGCAAGTAATGTGTTTATAGTTAAAGACGATGTGGTTTACACTCACCCCGCTAATAATAAAATTCTAAACGGTATCACTCGACGTTTTGCAATTAATAATCTTAAAGATTTAGGGATAAGGGTTGAAGAAAAAACCTTTAACGTAGATCAGTTATTAGATGCAGAAGAGGTATGGGTAGCCAGTTCCACAAAATTTGTAGCTCCCATTGTGACCGTAGACGGTAAGGCCATCGGGTCCGGTTCACCAGGTCCAATATGGGAAAAACTCATCCACAAGTTTGATATTTAGAGTACATCCTATGAATGGAAAAGTACCTATGGAAAGCCAACGCGAAGTATTTTTAATATGAGGTTGTTGACCTGTTACTTGACTTCTAACCTTTTGCGTAGCTCAATAATTATAGTTTTTTATGGGAGGGTAAAATGATAAAGCTATTGGGCGTTATGTTAATTTTGTTTTTTGTAATATCTTGCAGCAGAGGTCAGGGTGAAAACTTTTACTCAGATCATGGGGGTAAAAAGGTTTCTTCTTTGGACAGTTTTAGCTTAACTAATGATATCCATTTGACATCTCAACATACAAAAGAAGAAGTTAAATTATTTAAACTGTTGCAAGGAAGTTATTCTACTGGTTGTGATAGCTTTAGACGACCAAGCAAGGGCACTCGAATTGAGTTTGTTGGAAACCTTCTTTACTTAGAAAGGAAACATTGGACACAGGCAAGTTGTGCAGGTAAAAGAATTTACTTTGAGCCAACTATATTTTTCAAAGCGAAATTAGAAAGCAAAGAAATTGATAGTGCGGGTGAGGAAATGTATAATTTACTCTTAACCTCTCCTGATGGAGAGGAAACTAATGCAAAATTATGGTTAAGAGGAAATAGACTCATTAGCTTGTATACAGAGGGGGTTTACTATCCTAACGGAATTGGCTTTGTAAAAGACGATAGTCGCGTTGAGGAATTCAATCTTAATTATGACTTCCCAGAAATAAAAAAAAATTGTGAAGTCATAAATGGTCGTCATGGTGTTGCGGATGACATTGATATTAGTGGAGATTGTTTTAGTATTGAGTTTAATTATACCCAAAAGGGCACATATAGGTTCTTAAACAAAGTAGTTTACTTTAATGATGGTATGACTAGGCTCGTAGATAAACTGAATGGTGATCGAGTGAAATACCTATCGCGATACACAAAAAATGGATTTGAAATAAAATTTAAAGTGACTAAATCATCAGGTATAATTGAGGAGTACACGGAAGTATATAAAAAGGAATATTTAGATTGCTCTAATGGCCATAAGATAGAATACAAGAGGCTAAATTTATATAGAAACTATTCGAGTGGTAAAACTGAGTGCGTTACTTTTTATTAAGCTATTTATAGCATCAACTTAAAGTTAAAAAAATAGGAGTGATAAAATGATAAGGATTTTATTTAGCATATTTATTTTAACTAGAAAATCATATTTTCTAACAAAGATGCCATAGATTATTCAAAAAAAGACCGATGGAAAGCCTATACCTCTAAACACCACACTTTCACAAAAGCCTTTAGAGAGAAATCTCCATAGCAATGGGACAATGATCTGAACCCATTTGTTGATCTAAAATTTCAATATTTTTAATTTTCCCAAGGAGCCCCTCGGTAACACAAATGTGGTCGATCCTCCAGCCTCTGTTATTAGTACGGGCATTCTCTCTATAAGACCACCAAGTGTATTTATCAGTGTCTTCGGGATAGAATTTTCTAAACACATCTGTAAATCCTTTTTTTAAAAAGCTTTCAAACCACTCTCGTTCTTCAGGTAAAAAACCACTGACTTTTGAAAGTCGTTTGGGGTCATGTACGTCAAACTCTTTGTAAGCTACGTTATAGTCGCCAAGTAAGATGATCTCATAACCTTCTTTCATTTTTTTTTGTAAGTGTTTGGTAAACTTGGCTAAGAATTCTTGTTTATACAAATGACGTTCTTCTCGGGCAGCACCATTTGGAAAATAAACATTATAAAGTAAAAAATCTTTGTGCTCGGTGACTACAAAACGTCCTTCGTTGTCAAATTTGCGAATACCAATGCCATGCTCGGCATTAAGAACATCTTTTTTTACAAAAGTGGCAGTACCTGAGTATCCACGCCTTTGAGCTGAAGAAAAGTAGCTTTTACGCCCAAAGGGTTCCAGTTGCTCTTCAGAAAGTTGTTCTGGATGAGCTTTGGTCTCTTGAATGCACAAAACATCGGGATCGTATCCTTCAATAAATTCAAAAAAACCCTTTTTAGAACATGCTCTGATGCCATTTACATTCCAAGACACAATTTTTTGTACTTTTGCCATGAATACACTTCCCTCTAAATTCATTTATTGCTAGTTTAACCAACAATAATAACTATTTATTTCAAGTTATTATAACGTTAGTAGTTCACATACCTGAGCTACATTTAGATAATGTATATGTGTAAATTACTGGAAACTCAATGAAATCATTTTATTCACAATATAAAGATTTAGCTAAGAAAACATACCCTGAGGAGTGGTCAAGTCTGCAGGGCATTCCCTTTGAAAAATTATTATCCCCCTATAATATTAAGCTGCCAAAAATTGTATATGATCGCGCTCAAAGCAGTATTCAAAATATTTTTAAGTTAGCTCATACAAAGACCTATAATGAGCAGTTTGCAGAAGATCGGCCCAGCTTTTTAGATGTAGATACTGATAATTACTCAGTTCTTATGGCCTATGACTATCATATAACGTCTGATTATCAGCCCAAATTAATTGAAGTAAATACTAATGCCTCCGGTTATATTTTATCGGACCTCCTATATGAATTAAAAGGTGGGGCACCTTGTATAGATAAAATAAAAGAAAGTATTATTAGTGAATTAAAATTATTTTATAAAGTACCACCCATTTCTCCATTAATCGTGATCATTGACGAAGAAATAGAGCAGCAAAAAATGAATTTTGAGTTTTATGTTTATAAAGATCTATTTGAAAAGTGGGGATTTCGTTGTGAAGTTTTGGATTATAAAGATTTAAAGTATGATGAGAGTGGAAATCAATTAATGACCCCGTCTGGGCAACAAGTGCATTTGGTTTATAACAGATATTGTGATTTTTTATTTTTAGATGCAAGCTCCCAACAATTAAACCAAGCCTATTTAAATAAAGCGGCCGCTTTCTCTCCACAACCCAAGGAATACTTTTTATTAGCAGACAAAAACAGACTTATTGATTTTTCACAGTCAGATTATTTTAATGCTTTCTCTCATCTCGATATTAATATAAATGCAATTCAGTCTTCAATGATCCCCACATACCATCAAAACAGCTTCAAAGATTCAGAGGAACTGTGGGCAAAAAGAAAAAAACTATTTTTTAAACCTAAAAGATCTCATGGCGGCAAGGGAACCTACAGAGGGAAAAGTATTTCCAAAAAAGTGTTCCAGCAGGTTATTGAAAATGATTTTTTAGCTCAAGAATTTGTACCGGCCCCAGTATTTATGGACCCTGATGGTCAAGATTGGAAGTATGACCTTAGATTTTACACATACAAGGATGAAATCCAACTAGCCGTAGCTAGGTTATACCAGGGTCAAGTAACAAATTTTTCTACCGATTTTGGTGGATTTACAACAGTTGAGTTTATATAGTTCATGGTTGCCATGAATAATTTTTTAAAGACGAGAGTGAATTTTGAACCTCTAACAAAAAAAGGCTCAAACATGCGGTTCTCGCCCTTCGGGCTGCGATCCGAACTCGCTTTTTGCGCTAGAGGTTCAAAATTCACTCTCGTCTTTAAAAAAATATTCATTAATTCGGTTAAAAAACATAGGAATAAATAATGTCCATTCTAGTTTCAGTTAAAAAATTATCAAAAACCATGGGGAGCAAAGAGCTTTTTAAAGATCTAAGTTTTGGTGTGTTTCAAGGGGAAAAAATTGGTCTTACCGGTCCTAATGGTGCAGGAAAATCTACATTGTTAAAAATAATTGCTCAGCAAGAGCCCTTGGATTCTGGTGAAGTGAGTATAAAAAGAGATTTGAAAATTGCTTTTGTGGCGCAAAAAAATATTTTCCCCGATAAAAAATCCATTAGTGAGTATTTAAAAGAAAAACTCATAACTGAAGAGAATCATGAAGATATGCAAGCCGAGATCCAGGCCGCATTATGTTTGTCTTTGGTGGGGTTTGAAGATCTAGATCTGCAAATATCTACGTTATCTGGAGGTTGGAAAAAAAGACTAGCCATCTCTTGTGCTATTGCCACAGAACCGGAGCTTCTTATTTTAGATGAGCCCACAAACCATATGGATTGGGATGGTATACTCTGGTTGGAGTCTTGGTTGAAAACTTACAAAGATTCTTTACTTTTGGTTTCTCATGATCGCCGATTTTTAGAGAACAATGCCAATCGTATGATCGAGATTAATCGACTTTATAAAGATGGCGTATTGTCGTTTAACTGCGCTTATGAGGAATTTTTGCAGAAAAAGGCGGAGTATTTTAAGGCCCAACTTAAACAGCAGGAAAGTATGTCCAATAAGGCTTCTCGTGAACTTGATTGGCTAAGAGCTGGGGTTAAGGCACGCACAACTAAATCTAAATCCAGAATGGACAATGCTTATGCTTTAATGGATGAATTAGATGATTTAAAAAAACGAAATGCATCTGTTCAACACAAATCTCGTATGGAAGTGGATTCTAGTGAAAGAAAAACAAAAAAGCTTGTTGATTTAAAGCATGTGGATGTGGGCTTTGAAAATAATGTTCTAATAAAAGATATTAACTTAACTCTGGGGCCAAAAATGTGTTTAGGCCTTCTTGGTGCAAATGGCAGCGGCAAGTCCTCTCTTTTGAAAACTATTATTGGTAGTATTAAACCACTGAGTGGTGAATTATTTTTAGCAGATGATCTAAAGGTTGTTTTTTTTGATCAAGCCCGAGAGAGCATTGAGCAAGATATTAATCTTATAGATTATTTGGGTGATGGTGCAGAATATGTAATTTTTAAGGATCAATCTATTCATGTGGCTTCATATGCGAGCCGTTTTTTATTTCATTCTGAGAAAATGCACTTAAAAATTTCCCAATTATCAGGAGGGGAACAAGCTCGTTTATTAATAGCCAAGGTGTTACTTAAGCCCGCTGATGTTCTTATTTTGGATGAGCCCACAAATGATTTAGATATCGATACCATCGAAATTTTAGAAGATACGCTAGCACAGTTTCCAGGATTAATCATTCTAGTATCCCATGATCGAAGTTTTTTAGACAAACTTTGTGATCAACATCTTGCTTTAGATGGGCAAGGGGGGTGGTTAATGTATGCGAGTTTAAATCAGTGGCTAAAAGCACGCTTTAAGAAAAATGATAGTGGGAAATCAGTAAAAACCGATGGTGGAGAAGCCAAAAAAGTTAAGACGAATTTTAAGCTCTCTTACAAAGACAAAAGATTTTTAGAGACTGTGGAAAAAGACTTAGAGGTACTAGAGGGGGATCTTTCGAAATTTGAAAAATTATTAGAAGATCCGAAAATAATGTCTAATCAGCAAGAGCTAAATATTATAATTAAGAAAATTGCAGATCAACAAAAACTAATTGAGTCTACATATCAAAAATGGGAAGTAGTTGAAAAAAAGAAAGCTAAGTAAGTGGCTACTTAGCTAGTGCGTGCTCTTTTATACTCCAACAAGTAGAATAACCTCAATATTAAAAGAGAATAAAGTAAAAAACTTATGAGTAGTTAACAATAAAGTATATCACAGCAAAAATCAGAATAGCTATTAATACACCTTTGTATTTTAATTGGCCTGTGGGGCGAAGAAAACTTCGCCGGTCCGTTTCTTCTTTACGAGAAAGTTCTCTGCGGTCTTGTTCAAAATCTGTTTGTTCTTTAGTCATAGAACTAGGGTAAGAAATTATGAAGCTTATTGTCAATTTATTAAATGAGTCGCCCAATTTTTCGATGAATGTCTAACGTCTTATTATTTGTTTTAAGATGAAAGCTCTTTAGTTTATAGAGGTACCTTTGTTTAGGGTTATGTAGCTAAAAGAATATAGGCAACATAAGCGATGTAAGTGCTGAGCAATGTAAAACCAGAAGATTTCCCAAGGCGGTATTTTCTAAGGTAAATGAGAGGTAACAAAATGACTGTAGCAGCAATCATAAAATAAATATCACGAGTAATAATTTCTTTGGATGCGGTGATTGGGTGTATACTGGCGGTAAAGCCTAAAATAGCTAGTGTGTTCATGATGTTTGATCCTATGACATTAGCAATAGCAATATCATTTCTTCCTTTATAAGCAGCTATGGCAGAAGTTGCTAATTCGGGAAGCCCTGTTCCGATGGAAATAATAGTTATACCAATAACCCTGTCAGAGAGCCCGGCAAGTTTACCTAGTTCTATACCGCCTTGAAGAGCTAAATGAGCCCCACCTGTAAGAGCAAGGCAGCCCACGATAAGGTGGCCGATATCCCATTTAGGAGACTCAAGAACAGTCATATCTTCTAAGTCTTCTGGCGAGGTGGTCGTTTTGCGTGCGCGACGAATAGCATAAATGAGGTAGGTTGAGAGAACGAGAACTAAAATAAAGCCATCGGTTCGGGTTAAAAAGCCATCACTCACTAAAAAATACATTAATAAGGAAAATAAAATGAGGCTAGGAAGTTCAACTGAAGCTATGGACTTATTCACTGTGTTTACTTTAATAAGTGCTGAGATACCAATAATAGCTAATATATTAAAAATATTGGAGCCCACTACATTCCCTAAGGCAATGTCTGGTGCGCCCTGGTAAGCCGCCATTAAGGATGTCATAAGCTCAGGGGCAGATGTTCCAGCTGCAATAACTGTTAAGCCAATTACAGTGGGGCTCACTTTTAAACGCACTGCTAAGCTGATGGCTGCCTTCACTAAAGACTCGCCACCAATGATTAAAATGGCGAATCCACCAAGAAGGTACAATAAAGGTCCAAAAAATTCCATAAATCGCCTGACTGTTTTAATTCGTTATAATATTCTTCAAGTTAATGTCACAGATTATAGCTATAATTACTTTGTTTGTCTTATTTAGTTTTAAAGCAAATGCTTTGTGCATCAATGCGTCTATGGCCAACCTTAGGGCAAAACCAAGTTCCAACAGCGCAATAACTTGGGTGGTGGGAAGACATACGCCTTTGGTATATTTAAAATCTAAAGGAGCTTGGTATCAGGTGAAAGATCAAGATGGTGAGCGACACTGGGTGCATTCGGGACTTGTTACAAGTAGGTATAAATGTCTTTCTATTTTAACATCTAGGGCAAATTTACGAACTGGTGCTGGGTCTCATTTTCCGAAACATAAATACCGCGCCGCAGAAAAATATGAAGCATTTAAGAGGCTGCAAAAGCAAGATAGTTGGTACGAAGTTAAGAATAATTATGGCAAGGTGATGTGGGTTCACAAGAGTAATGTGTTTATCCCGAGAAGAAATATTTCTATTAATTTTTAGTTATTAATAAATAGGCAGCAGCCTTAAAAACTCCTGTGAGTGGGCGCTTCAGCACTTCTAAAATTGGGGATTATTAGCCAGTGATGTTTTATAATCACTAATTTACGTATTAATTTGAGACACTGCTCACTTTAAACTTCAGAATCTTACACGTTTCTTGTAAGATTATTTACGTATTTTAGTATAGAAAATGATAATTTTAAAAAAGCTAATGATTAATCATATGTTACGTATTTTAAGTTTTTTTAAGAATTTAACTTGCCAATTGTTTTGAAAAAGTGTGTAAATATTTCAGTTCCATTTTGGCACTAAAAAAGGAATTTTTTTAAAAGTTTAATGGATTAAAAATTTGCAAAGAGAGGGTTCTATGACAGTTTCAGAAAAATTACTTGAGAAATGTAAATCTAAGTTGGTAGAGGCAAAGTCAGATGTCTTGAATCGTGTTAAAGAAGCGCGTAAGGAAGTGGTTTCCGAAGAAAAAGGTGGAGACGAGGCTGATCAAACAGTAAGGGCTTTGGCTGAAACCGAGTTTCTTTCTAAAAATGAAAGGTTAAGATCTCGATTGATGGAAATTGAACAAGCTTTATTCCGTATTGAAAATGGCACTTATGGTGTTTGCGAAGAGACAGAAGAGCCTATTGAAAAAGATCGTTTATTTGCAATTCCTTGGACAAGGCTAAGCATTGAAGGTGCTGAAATCAGAGAATCTATGAACTATAGATTTGCACAATAAGCAGTTACTTGTTGAAATAATTAAGGGTTCTTTAAACTTTTTAGTTTGAAAAGCGATGAAGGGCCTTAAAAATTGATGATGTATTTTAAGCCAAGCTCAAAGGATTGAGGTTGGCTTTTTTTTGTTTGGTCATCGAGTTTTTCTTCGTTTGGGACTTGTCCATCCATGGGAGGTCGGGCCTAAAGGCGGCCCGAACCTGCCAATTCCTCCACGTCGTGTGGGGGAATCTAATGAAAGAAAAAATAAATTCGATTCAACATGGATATGAAAATATTTATAGATCTAATGGCACGATGCCATTAGATTGCGGTGCTCGAGGCGGCCAGCCTCGATTTCCCACGGATGGAAAAATATCTGTGGAAGGTATAAAATTTCAAATTAACCCCGCCTAATTTAACCAACCCCTCTATATACAACCTAGAAATCCTTAATCTCAGACAAACAAGCCACATTAAACTTAGGCAGTGCATGACTCTCCAAAAAAGCCTTTCCATGAGGGTTAAACCAGCAAGAATCCAAGCCAAAGTCATTAGCACCAAGAATATCTGTTTCTAAGCGGTCTCCAATAACCAAAACAGAGTCCTTTGACAGAATTTTTCCTTTATCCATGGTGTGCTCAAAGAATTTAGCATGGGGTTTGGCGTAGCCACACTCTTCGGACACTACTACAAAATCCACATATTTTTTAAGCGGAGATTGCGCCAAACGCTTATGTTGTACAAACTCAATGCCATTAGTTATAATGCCAATTCTCGCTTCTTGGCTTAAGTGCTCGCAAATGTCCTCGGCGCCATCAATATGATGAACAGTTTGGGTGAGGTGTTCTAAATAAATATCACTGAGCTTTATGGGGCAGCTCTCTAGTTGGTGGGCATCCATGGTCTTTTGAAAACGCTCGGTTCTTAAAAAATCTTTTGAAATCTTACCTTGTTCTAAAAGCTGCCATAATTTATAGCTTTCCACCTTATAGGTTTCAAAAATTTTTTCTATTTCATGAACAATATTAAAGTGACTTAAAGTTTCAAAAAAAGAATGTTCTTCACTTGCTCGAAAATCAAAAAGCGTATCATCTAAATCAAAAAGAAAGAGTTCATATTTACTCATTGTTGATACAAACTCACGCTACATAATTTAAATAGTATTCTTGCGCCCACATTGCCGTCCCAAGAGGAGTTGTCCGCTGGGGCGACCTCGCATAGGTCAAAACCAACAACTTGTCTGTTAGCTTGTTTTAAGCGTTTAAATAGGTAACTGATTTCATGAAAGCTAAGGCCACCTGGAACTGGGGTTCCGGTATTGGGGCAAAGCTCTGGTGATAGCCCATCAATATCAAAAGAGATATAAACTTTTTGTGGTAGGGTTTCTAAAATGCTACTGCAGATTTCATCCCAATTTGCACCTAAGGCCATGTTGGCTTTGTTTTCAGCATCAAAAAAACAGTGGATATTGTCACGAGATTGGATGGTGTTGAACTCCGATTGGCAAAAATCTCGAACTCCAACTTGTGTTAATGTGGCTAAGTCTGGTTTTAAATCCAATAAATTAGTCATGATGGATGCATGTGAATATTTAAAGCCCTGGTAGGATACTCTTAAATCAGCATGGGCATCAATATGTAAAATCCCTGTATCTGGATGTGTTTCCAAAACAGCTCGCATAAGTCCCAAGGGTGAAGAGTGGTCGCCACCTACTAGGCCAACGGTTTTATTGTTACTTAAATGATTTAAAGCTGCCATATAAACAGTTTGATTAATATGAGCAGATAACTCATTGATCTCTTGTTGTGAATTTTTGAGTTCAGCAGAAAGTTGGTTGGAGCTTTCCAGGTACTTTTGGATGGTATAAGCTCGTTCTTTAAATTTTTTATTGTCTTCGCTAATTTTAGATCGAGATAAAAATTCTTTATCCCAGTAAACCCCTTTTTTAATAAAATCTTTAAAATCATAATCATATAAATCAAGTTGAGGGCTTTCTTTCAAAATAGCCTCAGGCCCAAGGGCACTTCCAGATCCATAAGAAGCAGTAACTTCCCAGGGCACAGGAAGCAAAACAAGCTGTGCTTGCTCTAAAGTTGTAGGTAGTCCAAAGAGGCCATTTTTATATGAAGAAGTATTTTCAAAGTCCATAATTTAGAAATAGGTGCTTAATGGGAATATGGCAAAGTTTTTCTATTTATATGAAAAAAAATTATAGAAAAGAGGGAGTGTATTGCAAACTCTACCCAATGTTATGGAATTATTACTGAGCAACCATGTTCTACAGCGGTAATGAGTAGAGCTTTAGTTGAGGTGAAACTCAGTTTCTAATTGATTGTGTGGTGATTATTCTGGCAAAGAAAACGCGAGGGGCGTAGTTAGAATGTCTGGGATTGGATTAGCCATCTTCACTTCCTCGATCTGATAATATTTGTGGGATTTATAGTACTGTTGGTCCGAAATAGTAGAGTAAAGTTCTCTGAAATATAAGTTAGCACTACTTTCTTCAACTTCATAACAAGGTCCCGTTTGCTCTGTAACTATAGGACCATCTGATGACATAGCAATGTTAATTTTATTAGATATATATTTTTGTTTTGGCTCAAAATCAGCCAATGTGCCTGGAATTATCTGATAAAATTTTTCGTCAGACGCTTTGAAGACTTGGTTTTCAATGCCATCGTCTGCAATGACATACTTGTCACTGTTGCAGTTTGGAGAATCTTTGAAATATATAGACTCAAGCCGTAAATAATATGAGTATTCAACCTTCCCTCCACTTATTTTGCACGGGTTATCAAATGTAAAAGTACCATCACCGCAGTTACTAGAGGACGCTGACATGGAATTTTTGAATCTTAACATTTTTTTTACTTGATCATTGTATAGGAGAAGACCTGATTGATCTAAGGTTACTAGGTGACCAATATGTTGATTGGTTTTATCACTCACTAAGATATTAGCGTTGGCCACAGTTGGGGCAGCAAACTTTATGGATGTTTCAATGACTTGGTAAGGTGAGCAGTTGAAGCCAGAGATCATAACAACGCCCACTACAGGTGTGAGTAATAATACTTTAAAAAGTGTACTCGAGAAAAAACTTTTGATGTTTTTAAACATTTTGTCTCCTTGTGAAAACTAATAAAAATTATATATTCCACAATTCGGTTTTAAATTAAGAGACTTTGAGTAAACTATGTATTTTGCGAGACAAGACAGAAAGTTTTAGCTCTTGGTCTGGGCTCTGATGCAGAGATTTTCAATGAGTTGTGGAAAGAGCATGGCAGTTTTTCTAATGATATTAAAAATTACTTTATTGTAATATGAGTTTGGTGGGGCGTCTAAAATGCAAGCGACAAATCAATCAATGAGCAAATAGTTTGTAAAAACCATAACCAAGAACTAGTACCACGCAAGTGACAATAGTAATTCTATCAAAATGTTTATCTAAATATTTGCGGATGCTTGGCCCATAAAAATATAAAAACCCACCAATAAGAAAAAACCGCATGCTTCGGCCAATCAATGAAGCTGCAAAAAAAGTGAGGTAGCTAATGTGTGCCACGCCTCCGGCCACAGCAAAAACTTTGTAAGGGATAGGAGTAAAACTTGCCATAAAAACAGCAACAAAGGCGTTGTCTTGAAATTGTTTTATAACAAGTTCAAAGGTGTCTGGTTTAAAAAAATAAGTAAAGAAAAAGTCTTGGGTGTATTCCCAAAACATAAAACCCAGTAGGTAGCCAATGCTTCCGCCAATAATCGAGGCCATTGCAGCGACCAAAGAATACCAGAGAGATTTTTTAGGTTTTGCGGCGCCCATAGCAATTAAGAAGGGGTCCACGGGAATAGGAAAAAAAATACCCTCCACTGCTGATAAAGCACCAAGTGCCCAGACGCCATGGGGATGTTCAGACCAATTCATGGTCCAATCGTATAGTCTGCGTAATTGGTAGAGTGGATTTAATGGAGAATGTTTTACGATTTTTGTATTCATATTAAGAAAACTATCAGGCTCTATTTTTATTGGCTAGTGGATAAGCTTTTAGAAAGATTATGGAACAACGCCGTGTATTTATTCAAGGGTAAAGCTCATTTTTTAGGCCAAGTTTTATCGAACTCTGGGTTTTTAACACACATTTGATAACCCATTGTAATATAGCCTAGCTTAATAGCGTGTTTACACATTTTCTTTTTAAAATATATTCGTTTTTCACACTCAGGCAGAAGATGGACTCTTTTTCTTGGAGTGTTTAGACATTTTTGCGCCGCTTTTTCATGAATAGCTTTAGAATTACTGGTCCACAAACAGTATCCTGACTCCCAACTAAAAGAATGGCCAGCAATGGGACATTTAATTTCTTCTTGAGCTAATAATGAGGGCTTTCCACTCTGTTTAGGGGGAGTGAGTTTAGTTTCCTTAGGTGCCGAGGGTGGGTTAAAGCTATTCTTTTTAAATTGAGGTTTAATTTTTGATTGAGCTGTTTCATGAGAACAGGCCATTAAGATTATTACGTGAATAATTAATAATGTAAATTTCACTGCTCGGGCTCCTTTAAAAGCTTTGGTTCATTTTCGTAGTGGCTAAAAAATACACCTATGCGGTCTCGCATTTTATCATTTTCTGAAAGAGCAACAAAAACTGCTGTGAGTAAAATTGAAATGGGGATCACGGCAAAAAGAGTATCCTGAATCCACTGTCCGCCCTCAATCCCTTTTTGCAGAGGGATGGTAGCTAACACGGCACAAGCTAGTCCCCTTGGGCCCATGCCCACAGCCACCATGGCATCAAGTTTAGAGTATTTCTGAGGTTTAAATAAAAACCGGATAATTACAAATCGTGTGGCAAAAATTAATAAACATATTAGCACAGCAATTAATACCACCTTAATACTAGAAAACTTAATTAATATTCCTAAGTACAAAAAGAAGAAAGTTCTTAATAAAAATGTAATTTCACTGAGTAAAGACATCTCTTTATAAGACACAGGCTCGTTACTAATCAGTGAGTTCATCCAACTTGGAAGTAAGTTTAAATTTGCTAACATAAACCCCAAGGCTAAAACACCAATAGCTCCGTTAAGGCCGGTGTACTCGAGAACGCCGTATGTTAACAGTGCCCAAGCCTCTCCTGCGAAAGCTTTAGGTAAAATTGGGGAGAGCTTGCGTTTAACAAACGCCCATATGAGAGCTGAAAAAATACCAATAAAAGCCGCTTGAATGGTATTAGGTCCAATACCAATAAGAAGTTCTTTTACACTAAAGGTTTTGGTGGCAATACTGTCCACCACCACTAGGAAAATCACAATGGTGAGCACATCAGTAAAAGCAGATTCTAATGACAAAATAGTTTTTGTTTTATTTTGAATGCTTAACTGCTTAACCATGGGGATAACAATGGCTGATGATGTGGACCCAATGGCAAGGGCAATTAATAAAGCCACATCCCAGGTTTGTAAGGCAAATCCATAGGCTGCAATAAAGCCACAAATACCGGTTAGAATAAACCCTAAAATGGATAATCCGGCAGCAGGTAAGCTTGAAGTTAGCAGGTCTTTTGCACTTAAATGTAAACCACCCTCATATAGAATTACAATAAGGGCTAGCGTGGAAATCAAAGTTCCAGATTTACCAAAATCTTCAGCGCTGAGTATTCCTAATATGGGTCCAAGAGTGTAGCCAATTATCACTAGAATGAGCAAATCGGGGATTTTTGTTTTCACAAAAAACCAATTTAGGGCGTGCCCAAGAAAAAATAAAATACCAAGACCAATAAC
>JABJQG010000046.1 GCA_018663505.1 Pseudobdellovibrionaceae bacterium
AATAAAGTGGCAAGCCTATGGGTATAAAGATATGGCTTATTTTGCTCTTAAAATCCTGCAAAAATGCGGATATTTAAACTCAAACTTCCATAATAATGAGCTGGCTGTAATTTAGAGCTCCCACAAATAAGCTAAAGACCTTCTTTGGTGTCAGAAATTAAAGGAGTTGTTAACAAACTTTGTTAGGCTCTGCTTCTCATTGATGTAACTAATTGAAAATATTGAACTTTTATTGGCCTTTAAGTTGCATTACTTCCCTTTATGGTATTTTCAAAAAATATTCAAAAAATTATTTTTATAACTCTGTTGAGCTGGGTTTTCAATGTGGAGGCTTTTGCTGCAGCAAACTCACCTATGCACCGTGTGGAAACACAGTTAAGGCTTAAGATGACTCATGCTGTATATACGGCAGTTATAGCACATCATTTTGAGAACCGTTTTGAGAAATACGAACCGGTGGTTCTTGCTGATCGAATATTTCTTTTAACTTTTTTAAATGAGTGGCAAAGAAAAATCGACACAAGAAAATTTTCCACAACAAGAGATATTTTTTCAGAAATGATAGTTAATGAAAGCTTTTTAAGAAAGTTTTATCGTCTTTGGTACGAGATTCATTCACCTAGAGAGAGTTATTTTGAATTAGAAAAGAGAAAGTGGTTCAGCTTAACAAGTATTAATAGTATTTATCAATTGGAAATTAGTACTGTATCAGCCAAAGAGTTTGCTCAAGAAATTCTTGAGTTTGTGTCTTCACATATTATTGCAAAAGAACAAAACCAAGATTTAGCACAACTGTTTTATGAAGGCTTTAAGAATTCTCAAGTTGTTGAATTGAGAGAACAAGCCCTTCGATTTAAGTCTGAAATAATCTTTGGAAAAACTATTGACGTAGCTAATATTATTTTGTCCTTAGGGTCATTAGCAAAAGGAGTTGACCATTTCTTTAAGATTGATTTTTCAAAACAATTAAAAAATTTAAAAAATTTTTTCGAAAATAAAAAAGCTAAGTTACCAAAAGCTAAACAAAATTTCAAAAAACGGTTAAGACACGGTGGGCTTGCATTTAGTCGAATCGGAACTAAAAGCTATGATTTATATAAAAAGTTTAATCCCTTTTATCGTGGGAAACTGATTCATAAGACATTTGGATTAAGCGCAGCAGTTCATATTGGAGTAATCACGACCTATAGAGATGAACTCTTTAATTACGAACAGTCGAAATACTTAACACCTAAAGAAAAGGTGGCAGTGGAACAATTGAAAGTGGTGGAAGAAAAAAAACAACAAAGAAAAGAGTTACTATTGTTAATTGATGACTTTGCTGGATTTTATCAAATATTAATAGAGCAATATCCTATTATGACGGCATCTGACTACAGAGATTTTAAGCCTCAGTTTCAACTGTGGAGTAGAGACACTTTAGTAAAGCAGATTCAGGATTTTTTAAATATTCCTGATGAGCAAAACCCCAATTTATTTGCTTCAGTGTTGATACAATCCGAAAAGCACTTAAGTGTTGATGAGCGGCAGTTTGAGGATGATTTAGCGATGCAGGTAATAACAGATAACTATTTGCAACTTCAATCTAAAGTTAAAAAAATTGTAGAAACATCAAATGCAGAAAATTTCATTGCAAACTTTAGGAAACTTGTGGTTGAAGGCCCTCTAGAGAGCTATATGAGAGATAACCCTAGTCTCACTTCTCTAATGTTAGGTTGGGGAGGAAACTGTGTGGGCGAAACAGCTCTGTTAACATCCTTACTATACCCATATAAAGACAGTTTGCCTGGCAATTGGAAGTTGGGGATAGTCTTAGAACCGCTTCATATTGAAACCGTTTTATTTAATGATAATGAATTTGTTAAGATGGTGTCTGGGTCAAAACAATCAAGTGATGATAAGGCGTTCTATAAGTCAGAGTTTTTAGCATTATTAATGTTGAGAAACTTTTTGCCACAATCACAAATCAAGTTAGGGGCGAAAGATCTTATTGCTTTTGATAGTAGGTCAGAACAGTTTAGTCTGGAAGAACTTTTAAAAGACGGATTTAATTTTAGTTTACCATCCTTAAAAGCTATGATGAGCTTGTTTGCAGCAATGTTTAAAAGAGAAAAAGGAGCATTGGATACTGTAAACGTAATGGATAATATTTCAACGTCAAGTTTAAGTAGTCTTAAAGAGAGCCTTGCAAATTTATCAGAGATTAAAGCTATACCTGAGCAGGCTAAAAGAACGTATCGAAAAGTGGTATCAGTGAAAACAAATCAAGAGGTACAGGAAAACTATCGCAAAGATCTTGTGGGGACAACAAGTGATGGTTCGAGGCAACAAGAGAGTTTAAAGCATTCAGGAAAAAATAATTTGGTCAGTAAATCTAAGAAGACTCAAGTTAAAACAAATAAATTTCAACTAAATATAAAACAAAACTATCAGATGAATGGAGAAACAAAAGGTGCCGGTAACTATGAAGAGGCATTAAAAAGCTCAAATGGTAATTACAAGAATGGTCAGGGAAACAATGAGGAGTCTTCCGAAAAGGGGGGAGGAAATGTGCTTGGTAATAGTGTTTCACCAGTTAGTCTAGGATTAATAACTGATACAGGTATGGAGATAAATGCAAATACCGAAGAGTTTTTTGAGAAAATGAGTCTGCTTAAGTTAAAACCCAATTTATCTCAGTTAGATGTTTTAAAAGAGATTGTATATGTTGAGCAAGAATTTTTAATGAGTATGCTTGAAGAATCAAAATATGACAAATTGTCTTCAGTTGATTATAAATTAGAAGTTAATAATTGCAACAGGCTTGCCCCTTGTGAGTTAGATAGTTTTGATAAAAAAATGAACCCATTATTTGATGCCTATGACGCTTTTATTAAACCAATATATATTTATCAAGAAACACTGAGAAGTGAGAAGCGTATACATGAGCAATTATTTTCCCAAGGAAAAGTAGACAGAGAATTTGATTCTGTACGTTACCCAAATGTTAGCGATATTTATAAACTAACAAACGAAATATATAATCAGAAAATTCAAAGTATTTTTAATAACCGAATAGAGTTTACTCGTTATTATTCTAAAAACCCGAGAAAGTTTTTAGAATTATTTAATTCTTTTAATAACTTTCAGAGAAAATCACTGATGTCTTTTATGCTAAATTCTTCTTTTGAAAATATTGGGAGCAATGCACTTATGAGTGCTCGAAATCTAACTTTTTTACAGCAAGAATTATATGAAAACGTAAGTACTTATCTTTATATTTTAGACCAAATCAAAGTGATTTCCGGTGAAAACGTTATTACCTCAAACATTATGCTACCTGTATTGCCGAATTTAATAGGTCCCTATCCAAGAAGTGGATTATTTATTGTTTATAACGAACATGAAAAGGTAAACAAGGACGCTGCTAACAAATTTTCAGAACATCCTGATAAGATAGATAAATCGCTAGACAGCTCTAATGATACATTAAGCATTAGAGATGATGTTTTAATTGAAGCCACATTTATATTTGGAAAGGGACACCAGTTATGGGTCCCTAGAATGATCGATCTATTTCGAGATGGTTTTTTTGAAGATCATGGATTGAGTATAGATGAAATTAAAACATCATTGGAAGAGGGATTAGAAGGATACCCTGGAGTTAAAGCAGAGATTTTTAAAGATATTGAAAGTTTAATTTATGAATAAAAAAGGAGATAAATAATGAGAAAAAAAATTATATTAATGAGTATAATAATTTCTAATTTTTTGTGGCCCAGTTTTGGTTACTCAAATATTGCTATAAATGGAGAATATAAGGACGAACTAAATTATAATGGTTCCAAGCCTAAAATGCGATTTACTCAAATTGATGATATTATCAATATTTTTGACATTCAGTCAGATGGTTCAGAATTTAGTTATGAATTAGACCTTTCTAAGAGAAAAAATACTTATGAAGGCGCTACCTTAGACGCAATTAGAGCCTCAAATCCATTTTTGGGACGTATTCTTAAAAAAGTTGAAATAAAATATGCTAAATTTGAAGGTCAAGAGTTAACAGGAAAAATGTACGTTGACTTTGGATATACTAGCGATTTCGGCGAATTTACTATGTCTGTTAAAAGTGAATTTAAGATAAATTTTAATATAATTAATAATGATAATTGGGACAATGAATTAAATAAAAGGATTCCTACAGCCTATGTTCATGCAAAAGTAAATTATTTTAAAAAAGCCCAGTTGCTAGAATTTAATATCACTCGCTTAAAAAGAGATTCTAAAACCAGTGGCCTTCAGGTAGCCAGTGATACATTGGGCTTACTATTTGATTTTGTTATTGCAATGGCTGGCTCAGGTGAAGGTAGTAATGATAATTATTATAAGAAGGTCAAATAATGATTAATATTTATGAGTTGAGGACTCTATTTATTGTTATTTCTTAATATTGAACACTTTTATTCAAAATCACCAGGGCTATTGCACTCAATTGAAATTCTGCTTTTAGATAAATAAGGATGGTAAATAGTTTTCAACGTCTCAAGATCAGATGTTTGTATTACGAAATATGTTAAGAGTACATTTCGAATGCTTACTATCTTATTAGTTGTGGATTCAGAGAGTTTTTTGGCAAGGTGAGCTCCATCAACAAAGCTAAGATTATGTGGGTCACTGACTTGAACTATATAACTCGCTGGACTTTCGGGAGCACAGCTATGTACATTGGTAAATTCGCTTGATATTGCAAATGAATTTGAGCTGAAAAATAAAAATACGAATATGAACTTCATTTAATTCTCCTTAAAATGGCCTCGTAGAGAGGCCATTTTTATGTTTATAATGGTTTAGTATTGTTAGTAATAGTCTTCCTCGGAATAACTATCTTCGTTATAATAGTCATCATCGGAAACTTCATCATAGGAATAGTCATTATCCCATGTTCTTGCGGATTCCCAATCATCGCTATGGTTTCTATATGTGTAAAGCAATTCATTTGTGTAATATTCCATCCATGTAAAAGACTGTTGTGTGCTGTCACGAAGTAGGTACATATATGGTTTTGCTTCTGACATTTTCTCTTCAAGATTAAATAGCTCATATAAAGAGTTATCTAAATCACTATAGTTTTCAGCGGCACTGTTATATACTTGGGCTGCTGTAACTACGTCGTAGAGGGCTGAAAGGGCTTCGTCATCAGTTCTGCTATTGCCGAGTTGTTCTTCAGCTGCAAAATATATATTTTGTGCATGATGTTCGATGGCCTCTGCAGTTTGCCTGACTTCTGCCATTCTCCAGTAACCGGCATCGGGATATGGAATGGGAAGTACAACTCTATAGCGGTGTCTAGGACGGTATGGACGGTAATCAGCATAATAATTCCACCATCTGGTGCGTCTCTGTTGCCATCTGTAGGCATCCCTGATTCGTCCAGAACGGCCAACTAATATTCTACGAGTAATATAGCGCCAACGGTTTCTTAAACGGTGTCTGTGGTCATGGCGTACAGTTCGGCCAATTCTTTTGTAGTACCTATGGTGACGGTTGCCTCTTCGGATGCGTTTATTTCTAAGAACTTTTCTTTTGTGACGTCTCTGACGATCGGAAACCTTACGATGTGGGCCTCTTCTCTTACCGTCTTTAATTCTGTCTCTACGATTTCGATCTTTGCCGATGCGATCGTTTCTTCTATCTCGGTTTGGACGATCCCTTTTTACACGGTCATTTCTTCTATCCCGGTTAGGACGATCTTTTTTTACACGGTCATTTCTTCTATCCCGGTTAGGACGATCTTTTTTTACACGGTCATTTCTTCTGTCCCGGTTAGGTCGATCTTTTTTTACACGATCGTTTCTTCGATCTCTGTTAGGTCGATCTTTTTTTACACGATCGTTTCTTCTGTCTCGGTTAGGTCGATCTTTTTTTACGCGATCATTTCTTCTATCCCGGTTAGGTCGATCTTTTGCTACACGGTCATTTCTTCTATCTTTATTGGGACGATTTCTTTTTACGCGATCTTGACGTGGTGTGGTCGCTGTGTCTTTTTTAACTCTTTTGTTATTTTGACGATTTTCTGTTTTATTGGATCTATTTCGCTTTGTTCTAGCGTTATCTCTTTTTTTAGCTCTATCAGGTGCTGTTTGTTTTTTTGTTCGGTTTTTCTTTTGCCGGCTTTGCCGCTGTGTTGTGTCTTTTTTGTTTGGTCTTTCTTTAGCCCCGGCACTTATGGATGTGACCATAAACATCACAGCTAAAATAGACAGTAATATATGCTTCATTAAACTCCCCCTTTTGGATTTTCAATAAGGGAGGGTTGCAATTACTAGACCATATTAAGGGGTCACTTTGATACTCGCAAAACAGATACTTTGCTTATGTATTAAACAACAATTTGTTATTCTATTTGGCCATTATTTACATAAATTTTTATTTTGTATGCTTTTTCATCATACTGGGATTTAAAGGTGTCAATTTGACCATTATCCACTTTAAGTTGATAAACATATTTCTCACTTTTATGTGGATTAAATTTAACCAGTCCATTATTAATTTTTACATCTAAGTTGGCACGTAATTCTTTAATATTAATTTTTCCGTTAACACCACGAATTATTAAATTAAGTTGATCTGGTATTTTAATTTTACACTCACTGCCCTGAAAATCTGCTAAATTTAGATTGAGCTGTTCTCCCTTCTCTGTAATTTTTAAATCAGAAAAGTGGGCTTCCAGATCCTGTGAAATTTCACAATCCCAGGATAATGTTTGGCTTTTGGAGGGCTCTAGTTTGAGATCCATATTGGAGAAAACAATGTTAAAAGCTTGGATTTTGTCTTTATTGACCCCCATGCTGCCTTTAAAGTTTAATGTTTCATCATCGCTATTAAGACTATGGCCACCTATATACCACTGGCCGGTGTTAGGTAGTGTAATAAGGCCACCAAAAAGCTTTGTATTATTTGATGACTCCTCTAAAATTGGAGTCATGTTGTATAGCGCAACACCCGCAATCACTGTAAAGAGAATAATAGAGCTAAAAAAGATTAAAATGCCAGTGATCAGCCATTTGAAAAGTCCAGTTCCCTTTGAATTAAGGTGAGAAAGTCGGTGTGTCTTAATGTACTTTAGGGCTAATAGCTCTGGTTCACCAAGTTTAACTAAGAGGTCGTTTTCGCTAAGTTCTGGATGACTGAGTTTTAGCTCTTCCAGCTGGGTCTCTATCTCTTTTATAAATTTCATTTTATGGGTTAATGGAACTTTGCCCATAGTTATTTCAATACGCTCTATAAAACTGTCAAATGAATTTTCCATAAGATAGGTTTAACATGACTTTGATCAAATTGACAAAGGGGAAAAATGGAACTTTAATATTTGTATGAATAATAGTAAATATTTAATATATTTTGCCTTTATCGTGTTTTTTGTTGCTTGTGCTCGATCTCCCATTAAGCAAAAAAAACAAGCCATGCGACAATATTCTGGTGAAGTGAGTCTAGCTGATGATTTGGACTTTAAACATTTAATTTTAGGGATTCAGACTCATATTCAATATTTTGAAAAAAAAGATTTCAATAGTAAGCTCCGATTTGGCCCCCGTGAAATTACAGTGGGGGAGTATGTGGACGCTCTAAAATATATTATTAGGGGTCAGTATCCAGAACAAGTGGATAATATTCTGTTTTATAAAAAATTAAATGAGGTTTTTGATATTTTTGAAGTCTATGGAGGCAAAGACTGGGGTGATGTTTTTATAACTTCGTATTTTGATCCAGAAATTGAGGGATCAATAGTTAAAACAGAACGCTTTAGTGAGCCTCTATTCAGGACTCCAGAGGATCTCGTAAGTATTAATATGGGAGCATTTATAGAGGCTTTTCCAAAGCTGAAGCCTATAGAAAAAAATGTTATAGAACAAAAATCTAGAGATCGTGTTGTGCGAGGTCGCTTGATAAAATCATCCACTGCTACTCAATATAAGGTGGTTCCTTATTACGATAGAGAGCAAATGGATAGCAAGTTAGTGTTGGCTTCCCTAAAAGATCAAATCATAGTTTGGGTAGATCCTATTGATGCATTTTTTTTACAGATCCAAGGGTCGGGCAGGGTTAGGCTGGCAGATGGCAAGAGCATTAAGGTGGGCTACGCCGCACAAAATGGCCACCCATACGTAGCTATCGGGCGATTTTTGTTAGACAAAATTCCAAGAGAAGAAATGAGCCTGCAAAAAATTGAATCTCATTTACGTTCTTTATCAGAAGTTGAGTATCGTGAAATATTAAATAAAAATCCTAGTTATGTCTTTTTTCAAAAGCTAGATACTAAGTCACTCACTTTTATGGGCACTGAAGTTATTGAAGGGCGGACAATTGCTACAGATTATAGCTACTTTCCAAAAGGAGCTTTGGGTTATATTGAATATGAAAAGCCCATATACGAGAATGAGCATGAGCCTCCGGCCAAGTGGGTTAAAAGCTCAAGGTTTATTATAGATCAAGACACTGGAGGAGCCATTCGTGGTCCTCATAGGCTCGATCTATACTGGGGATCCGGAGATGAAGCTAAAAAAGTAGCGGGCGTAATGCGAAACCCTGGCCGCTTATATTATTTTGTACCAAAAATTAAAAAGGAAAAACTATGAAAATTAAAATACTTGCAGCCCTACTATCAATCACATTTTTAACTCAGTGTACTTATACTAAAGATAAAGTGGCAAAGAGGACGTGGCAATCTAAGATGGACCAATTTTCGGCCATTCTTACAGATTTGTTTCCACTGCTTGTGAGCGATGATAAATTTAGAGACCCAGTGAATAAAGATCGTATTCAATCTCATGTTAAAACTCTGAACACCTTAGCTCATAGTTTAAATGACAAAGATGATGCGGCCTCGGTTCTCATTGCTACATCCAATGACCCTAGTATGAGATATTTGTCTCAATTACTAAAACATGAGCTGGATTCTGCTTTAGATGGCTTAGAGCTTGGAAAGTCGGATTACTCTAGAGTTGTGTTAAAAAATATAACCGGTATTTGCATAGAGTGCCACACCAGAGGAAAATGGGGCAAATCCTTTCAAAAAGATCTGGCAAATAGCTGGCAGTTTAAGGGTTTAGATACATTCGATAAAGCTCAACTTTATACGGCCACAAGGCAGTATGAAAATGCTTTAACTATTTATGAAGGCATATTTAATAATTTTTCGAAAAATAAAGGTTTTCATTTTCGCTGGGAAAAAGCCGCTAAAATGGTTTTAAATCTAAGTGTTCGAATTAAGCAGGATCCAGATCTAGGATTAAAAACTGTAAATAAAATTTTGAAACATCCTAATGCCGCCTTGTTTTTAAAAAATAATGCACGTCAATGGAAACGAGATCTTCTTTCTTGGAAAAGAGAGAAACCTTTGACCTCAGAATCAGCAAAGTTTAAGTTTGCAAAAAAATTAATTAAAAGAGCCCAGTTAAATCAGAATTACTGGGGAGATAGTACCACATATGTTCTTTATCTCAGAGCATCAGGTATCTTACATGACCTTCTTAATTCTTCTACGGTTAAAAAAGCAAAAAAAGCAGAATCTTTATATTTGTTAGGGCAGGCCTATGAGGCACTTTCAGCTCATAGTTATTCAAAGTTAAATGAGTATTATTATAAATCTTGTATTACTTACCAGCCACATAGTGCCCAGGCAGTAAAATGCTACCAAAGATATGAAGTGAGTGTATTTTTGGGGTATTCAGGTTCTGGCGGTTTTGCAGCACCACCAAGTTCTATGCAGCACCTGAGGTATCTTAAAGATTTAGCTATGCCTAAGATGTGATTTATACATAGAGGTTCTTAATCATAGAGACAAAGGGTGCTATTTTAAATTACATCTAACGGTTCATACTTGATCTTATCAGCAGCTCTTAATTTTAAATATAGAGCACAGGTCTCATCCTGATACAGTTTTACTTAATGATATCATATATTTAAGAAAAATACTTGATATTATTATCTAAAAAGACGATAGTAATACTAATGAAAGATTTAATGGAATTGTTAGTGACATCAGAAACCCGGAAGCAACTTTTGAGATTGCTCTGGCAAGAGGGCGTTGAGGCTTCAGCGCACCAGTTATCCAATTTGTCAGGTTGTTCCTATGCATCTGTTTATGATGAGCTTGAGCAGCTGGTTAATGTTGATTTAGTGTTAAAAACTAAGTCAGGAAAATCCAACCTCTATAGTCGTAATTTACAATCGGAGTTTGCTGAGTCTCTGTGTAACTTAGTGGGAGAGTTAAGATTTCAGACAAACCTAAAGCAATTAGATGAGCAGGAAGTTGAAGCGCATCTTTTTGCTCTTGGTGCCCCTTTAGGGGGCGCACGGGTTACTCAAAAGAGCTTATCTTTAGAAGAGGCTTTGGTGGCTGGAGTTATGTTAGCACATAAGAATTCCACAGTAGCCAGAGTCTTGCCAGTAGTCATGGCAAAAAATGTTAGTCACTTTGATTTTGAAAGATTATTTTTTCTTGCCCGAAAAGAAAAAGTATCTAGAGGATTAGGCTTTTTACTCGACCTGACTGGGACTCTTAGCTCCTCGAGGAAACTAAAGAAATTAGCGCTTAAGCTTATGGATAAGCGGGTTAAGACAAGAAAACCTTTTTTTGTTTTAACCTCTAAAAAAGGAAAGTATGCACTTCTACTAGAGGAGCAAAATACTCCTGAGTTGGCAAAGAAATGGCATTTTTCCATGAATATGGGACTTGATAGTTTTTCAAGTCTTTATAAAAAAGTAATTGAAACGGAGTAGTGAATGCAAAAGTATAGTGCCCCAGAGATTAGGTAATTCCTGAAAACAACGGATGAGTTTCTATCCAAAGAAGTTGAGCTTATAATTATTGGAGGAACTGCCGCTGCATTAGCCTATAAGGCGAGTCGACGTACAACAGATGTGGATACATATAATTCAATTGGCGACCTCAAAGGGGCCCATGCAAAAGCTCAAAAAAAATTGAACGTGGGAATTGCTCTTGAGCAACCTGCTACTACAGATGCACCTTATGAGTTTGAAGATAGATTAGAGGAGTTGGATTTACAGCATAAATATTTAAAAGTATGGGTCCCAGAGGTTCATGATCTAATTTTGATGAAGACAATGAGGGCTTATGATCATGACCTAGAGGTTATTCAACAAATAGTGGAAGAGAAAGAAAATGAGGTAAAATTGGATGTGCTTGTAGATCGTTTAATTAATGAAATGACTCATGTCATAGGTGAACCCGAACGAATTAAAGGTAATTTTTTGGCAGTTGTGGAAAGATCATAAGGAGATGGTGCTGCCAAAAAAATAGCTAAGAAATTAAATCCTTAGTTAACTTAGAATGAGCTTAAACTAGTCAGACAATACATTTGATAATGGCACATAACTAAAAGAGAAACTAGGTCTAGGGATTTGGCGTTTCTCTGGAAAGGTCTTTGCTATTTTCAACTGCAAATCGCTGACTTTTGAGTAATTTTTATCTCAAATCAATAGGTTTAGTTCGCTTAACAAAATACGACGCATTTTTTTTGATCATATTGTTTACACCTAAGAAAAGATTACAATTTAGCCAGAATAATTCTCACAACTAAAGTGGGCCTGTTATAATAAAATCGAAACTCATTTGATAGTTTAATTGGAGCAATATATGAAATTAAAATATAGTTTTCTATTCCTAACAATTCTATTTTCCACTTGTGTAGTATCTGCGGATGTTAAGCCATGGTGCGATGCTGATCAAATTTCCACTTATTCAATCAGCGCTACGAGTGTTAATATAACCGATTTATGTGAAGAATTTGCCATTTGTATTCTTCCATCTTTTGTTATTGAGATTAAGGATGCTGACTCAACTTTAAGTAGTGCTACACATTACATTGACCAGCCATTTGATAGTTTTGAAGGGGATGCAAAAAGTGAAATAGTTAAGTTAAAAACACTCTTAATCAAAGCGGCAGAAAAAAAACAGAAAATCAAATATAATATTTGCTTAAATTCGGATGTAAATTTAAATAATTTGTTTAATCAATTTTCGTTTGAGTAAGAGACAGTAATTTCGTACTGAAGACTTATTATAGGAGACAGGATTGGTTTCCTATAATATAAAGTTCAAGTTCGACAATTATTTAAGGAAATCTAGGCTGCTCACATTCTCCAGTACATTAGATTAAATAATTTTTATGTTCATTTTCTTGCAAAGAACATGCGTCCAGTCTAGTGACCTAGTCTGTATTAGATATTGAGACATTACTCCATAAACGGCTCGATGAAATAATATTTTATTCTGTGGTTTTTAAGGTTAAATTTCAGAATTCACAAATAACATCTAACGACAATCGGCAAAACTTATTTTAAATAATTCTTTTTTATATATTCTTGCATTTCTATAGACCTATGGACACCTTCTTGAGAGCGGAAATCAAATAATAAATGGTTTTCTGTTTCTACAGGTAAGAAATTATACTCTCCGTACCATTGTTTTCCTTGATGGTTGTAGCTGTAAGGAAGTTGGTAGTAAGTGTACCCACTATAATTAACTGTTTTCATTTCTTCTAGTTTAAGCTTTTTTAAATCTTTAATTTGCTTATTATGTCTAACTTGTTGAGATAGTAAATCCCAGGCAATTTTCTTACTGACTTCACCCTTTGAATAGGGAGATTTATGTTTTTGAACAGAGATTTTACTTATTTTATTATCCATTTCTTTTGTGTACTGTATGTAATCACTTGGGTTGTTGTCTCTTCTTTTATATCCATTTGGTGTTTTCTTTTTTGCCATATTTATTATTTTAGAAGTCGCATTGTCAGTAACTATAGGTTGTTTTTTTGAAAGTGTTGCAACAGTTGAACTTGGACTTGTGTTAGGAGAGCCAAGAGACATATCTAAAACTCGTTTAATTGCACTGATCATAGATTCTGAAGTTGTTATAAACTCAATATCTTTTATGAAGCTGTCAATGGCAGGGGGTTTTACATTAAGTTTTGCTAGAATATTACGAATAAGTTTTTTCCCAAAGTTAACTTTTTTAAAAAGACTAAATAAAGATTCGGAAATTTTAGCAACTTTATTGGCTAAAAGAGGCCCTGTGAGTGGAGTGGATGTTCCTCCTGTGAAGACTGATACTGCTAAGGATGCAATTAAAACAGTAGCGTCCGCACCTAATCCTCCTAAAAAATAACACATATCATTCATTTCTTTTTGACAATTAACCTTTCCTGCAAGAAGTGTTTGGTTTTGAGTGACCCCCTGTAGCGGGATGTTTTTATTAGCCACAGCTTTCAATGCTTCAGAAAATGTATGTAATGATATTGTCATTTGGCTTAACATTTTATTTCGAAATTTTTCGTCAGTTTCCATTTTTTTCAAGTTATTGGTTAAAAAATTCTCAACTATTCTTGATTTTTCTTCTTTAGACAAATTTTTAATACTTGATTCAGGCTCATCCTCATTATCATTACTCTTTCCTTTTATGCCCATCAGTGATGCTTGTTCTTGATTAAGTCCTGAGGCAAAAAGAAGATCAAACAATATATCTAAACCATATCCAGCCGTTTTAAGAGCCAGCTTTAATTCCTCAAGAAAAACTAATGAGCTGCCAGCTCCTTTGATTGCTTTCCAAATACACTCTTTGCCTATTTCTAAATCAGGACTGTCTTGAGAAAAACACCCCTTTTTTTCTTTTTTTTGAATTTTTGCTTTTAAATTACAAATTTGAATAACTACTTGATGTAACGAAGTTGTATGTTCACATGTTTGGTGATGTTTATTACAGGGATTAAGCTTGTTTATAGCTCGCATTCGCGCATTATAAAACTTATCACAAATAACTTTTTGAAACTGATGTGGATCATGACAGTATTCATTGATTTTACTTAACTCTTCCCAATCTGCTTTTGAAAAGTTTTTAACGACTTCACTTTCTGGCAGAGCTTTTTTATTACAGTTTTTTGTGGAATATCCATTAGCTTCTACACAGATTCCAGGACCGAAAAGAGCTTTGTTGCACTCTATGTCATTTTCACTTGTACAGACTCCTTTTTCGGGCCTTTCACAAAATAAACGGTCATTTTTGTTTATTAGTTGGCTCATGTGTCCACCGTAAACACAAGGTTCACCAATGGCAGCTATGCGTGCATTTGCTTTAGGGAAGAGAATTTGGTGAAGAAGGCTATATTTTTGTGAGCCTAAATTCAAATTATAAAAATGTTCAGCCTCAATATATATATTACGAAGTTCTTTAATATAATCAACTCTTTGAAATTTAGAAAGCTGGTTGTATTCATAGCTATTTAATACATAGCCTTCTTTTAGACTTTCTGCTGCAAAGGCAGTAAAAGGTGTCAGTGTGATTAAGCATAAAGTGAATACCTGGCGAAGATATTTGTTCATATTCAATTTATCGGAAATATGGCAAGAAAAATAGCATTACATCAAAGATTATAGCCAATAGTCTTGAGGCAAGTTACGAGAGACAAATGACGTATAACCCTATGATTTTTGTGAATTTATCATTCTTGGTATATAAATCAAAAATTGATACCCCCTGATCTTTATTTTAAGGGCAAGGCTCTAAATTAATGTAAAATTTTTTGAATTTCCTTTCAAATTAAGATTAATCATTGAAATAAGCATCAAATAGGGGAATTATAGCCCGTAATTATAGGGGCTAGTCATGATTAAGACATTAGATACTATTACTGAAGATCATAAAGAAAGTGTTGGAGGCAAAGCTTATTCTTTAGCTTTTATGCACCAAAGGGGCATATTTGTTCCTCCGGCCATTGTCCTTAGTGAGATTCCTACCGCCGAAGAGTGGCAAGGGATAAAAAAATGGTGGAATAATTTGGGAGAGATCTCCTTAGCTGCCAGAAGCTCAGCTGTGGGAGAGGACTCAGAGGATTTTAGTTTTGCAGGACAGTTTATATCTATTTTAGATATTCAGAATTTTTCTGAATTAGAAAATGCAGTGGTCACATGCTTTAATTCTTTAAAAAGAAAATCGGGACAAGCTTATCAAGAATTTTTTAGTCATAAAGCTCCCAAGATGAATGTGGTAATTCAACAAATGGTAGAGCCACAATTTTCTGGTGTGTTTTTTTCCATGGATCCCACCAAACAAGAGGACAATTCTCAATGGGTAGTGGAAATGGTGGAAGGCGTAGGGGAAACCTTAGTTTCAGGCCAAGTGACTCCATATTATTTTTCAAAAAAGAGTTATCCTGAAGATCTACCTCATAAATTTAAAAAGAAATATTTAGAGGAAATCTTAAAACAAGGGGAGAAAGTACGGGCATATTATGACTTTCATATTGATATGGAGTGGTCCATAGATATGCAAGGAAACTTGTGGATATTGCAAGCACGACCAGTTACTGCTAGAAATAGTCAGTCCTCTCATAAACAGATAATTGATTGGGAGTTAAAAAGATTAAAAAATAGTTATAGTGAAGAGAATATTTGGGATGGGCAAACTTTTGCGGAATGGACGGGTGTGCCTTCTGAGCTTACATTTAGTGTTTGGCAAAAGGCTTTTGCTGCTGATGGGGCCTATGGAGCTGCCTTAAAAGAAATTGGTTATGCTGGGTTTAGGGATGGAGAGGATAAAGAAAGCCTGCTTGAACGTGTTTTTGGTAGAGCATACCTTAATTTATCATTACTTGAGCCCTTATATTTTGGTGAAATCCCTTTTAATATTGTAGCGGACCCACGACCTCATTTGAAATTTTCTTGGAAAAAATTGACTTTAAAATCTCTATTTCTCGCCCCATTATCATTTTTTAGAATGTTACGTGTGGGTTGGAGGGTTCAGAGCTATCGTAAGGACTATATAGATAAGGCAGAAAAAGCCCTGATACAATTTGAAGAAAAAGAGCTTAAATATTCTTATGCACCTGAGCAATATGAAAAGTGGACCTCGGATCAGCTATTAAAAGAAATTAATGATGCCGAATCATTGTTTACTCAAAAGGCATTGAAGTGGCCTTTTGTTTTAATTATTTTAATCGAATCTACAACACAAGGGCTAGAGAAATTTCTTAAAAAATCATTTGGTGAAAACGGCTCTAAGCAAATGCTTAATGAATGGATGAGTCATGGTTTGCACACAGAAACCATGGCCATGTATGATATTTTTAATGAATCTGAGTTGACTAAGGATAAAGTCTTTAACTTTTATAGTGCTTATGGACACAGAGCCACAGGTGAGCTAGAGCTCTCTCACCCTCGTTGGATTGAGCTTAGTGATACACTTTTTAAAAAGGATAAGAAAAACAAAAAATATATTTCTAAAAAAGTTTTTGATGAGAACTATATATACGATAAAATTAAAGAAGCTCCTTTGCTTTATCGACAAGTTCTTAAGGAAGAATGGGAAATATTAAGATCACTTTTAGAGCTTCGCGAAACTTGGAAGATGCAAATAATGAAACCTTATGCGCGTTTAAGATGGTATGTCTTAGAGTTGGGGCGTAGGTTAAATTTAAATAATGAGGTGTTTTGGTACTCCTTAGATGAAATTTCGAATATGATATTTGATGATATTAATGTATTGGAACGAAAACAAAAATCAAAAATCTTTTCTCATATTAATTTTCCAACGGTAGTTTCTTTAGAGCAGATTGAAAAGTCTCTAAAGGGAGAATTCAATCATTCTCAAAAAATTATGGAGGGTGTTGGTATTTCACCGGGAATGGTCTATGGAGAAATAAAAGTTATTAAAGACCCGCAAAAAGAAATGGATGAAGACTGGCCAGAAAATATTATTATTGTGGCCGAAGCTACAGATCCAGGTTGGACCCCTTTATTTCAAAAAGCCAAAGGGATAATTGTGAGTAAGGGGGGTGTTTTGTCACATTGTGCTATTGTAGCAAGAGAAATGGCATTACCTGCTGTAAGTGGAGTTAATAATTGCAGTCACATCTTTAAAGATGGACAGAAAGTGTGGTTAGATGGAAGTCATGGACGTATATCAGTGGATTGAGCTTTATGGTGTTAAGCAAGCCATTATACCCACTGTAGTATTGCCTTTTACAATACTTGGTGTGCTGTTGACCATGCTTGCCACCTTTATTGCAGGTTTGTTTGGTATTCAATTAAAGGCTGAGGGACCAAGGAAACTACTGGAAGTTTTGTTAAAACCTCGGATATTACTCACGGCACTTATTGTAAATCTGCTGAGTGTAGGTGGATACTATGGTTATCAATGGGTGAAAACATATCCCTCGTTTTTATGGACGATTAATAATAATAATCCAGTAAACACTTTGGCCACAGACCAACATTATAAAGATGTTTTTTTTGAGAAAAATAATTTTACACAACCACTGATCAAAAAAGCTATTAAGAATGTAAAACTCAGTTGGGAAACCAAGATTCCTAAGGGGTCATTTGGAGGTTTAATTATCTCTGGAAACTCTTTGTTTTTTGGCTCCGGTGATGGCAATGGTTATGAGGTAGACAAAAACTCTGGTAAAATATTGAGGAAGTTTTATGTTGGTCAGCCAGTGACACCTCGTCCAGTGGTTTGGAAAAATTATTTGTATTTGGCAGAGGGAGTTCACCTTACACATCATGCACGAATTTATCAATTTGATTTAATGACTGGTCAACTAATTAACTCTTTTCAGTCTACTGGGCATATTGAAGGAGCCCTTAGCTTATATAGTTTTAAGGATGATGAGAAACAAAAAAATATAATTTTTGTTTCTTCAGGTCGAGACGGGTTGCATGCACTAAATGCGGAAGACCTATCACCGTTTTGGCACTCTAGTGTGGGTCATATAGATGCCTCTGTAAAGGTGGTGAATGATTTAGTATATGTTACTACAGGTATGGAGAAGGGCGAAAAAAGAGAAAATCAACAAGCCTATGCAATAGATATTAAAACCGGAAAAACAAAGTGGGTAGCAGAACTTCCGGCCTCTGGTTGGGTTTCATCAGTGGTTTATGGAACAGAAATTTGCTTTGGTTTAGGTGAGGTATATTTTCGTAGAAACTATGGCCAGATTGCTTGTTTTGATCAAATGACTGGAGAGTCAACATGGGCTGTGAATCAAGGGGCAAGCCTTATAGGTCGTCCAATGATAGTTAAAGACACTCTGTATATTTCTGATTTTTTTGGTGGTATTTATGCTTACCATATGAAAACTCGAAAAAAGCTTTGGTATATTAAAACTAAGGTTAAAAAGTATGCCTATGCCCCAGTTGCTTATAATGGCAACGGGCATATTATTTACCCCACAGTGTTAGATGGACTCATATTTATCAATGGTGAAACTGGCTCTATTGATTTTAGTTGGCAGCCAAAAAATCTTAAAAAAGATTGGTATATCTCTCTAGCGGGTGTGGCTGTGGACAACGAAAACTCGGCATATCTCATTGATTGGAAGGGCCGTTTACGTAAATTTGATACATCTTACTGAGTACGAGTTTACTAATTAATCAGTAATGCCAATTGCACTTTTTATTTCGACGATTCGCTTCTGCATTGTTGTTACGGGGTGTTCATTTGAAGCAAGTCCCTCAGTGACCTCCATATTATCGTTATATCGAGCTAATACTGTGGAAGAATCCTTTTTATTTAATTCTACAAAGGTTTCGTAATGTTTGTTTACCTCAACAAAGAACATAAATAAATTATTCTGAATTTGCTGTTGTTGTTTGTTTTGGCTATTTATAAAATATTTATAATCATTAATTGAAGGGTCTGCTGGATGTTCATATATGAATTGTGCTTGGTTAACAATTAATCTATCTAACCAATCTTTTAGTTTATAGTTAAAATTAGGCAAGAGGTCTATTTTAGAACGATTTATGCTAGCAAAACTTGCCCCTAGGTGGAAATCAATAACCTGGAACAAATCACCAATTTCAAAGTAATCTTTAATTTGCTTAGCATCAATTAAATGTAAAGGAATAAAGGCAGAAAGGTTATCTAAGTCTCTTGATGCAATTTGAAAGAGAAATTTAATAAACTCCTCCCTAATTTTTATTTCGGATAACATTTGTACATCATTAATTTTATTTGTTTTGTTCGTTGGTATAGTTCTTAAATAATCTGCAAACTTAAATAAATATAGCATTCTATTTTTTATTGGTGACATCAATTTTTCTGTAAGTAATATGTTGAGTATATGAAATGAGATGTCATGAATAATCTCTCTCTCAGCTAATGGAAATTGCTTATCAATAAAAAATCTTCTTAGAAAGATTTCTCCGTAACTAGCATTGTTATCTGATTCCCATTTGTTGTGCTGTAATTTATCAATGTAGAGGTATGGAATCTCAACCAATCCTTTGGACCTCAGTTCAATGTTGATTCTTTGGATATTTAAATTCAAGAGTTGTGCGTTTGGTATAATAAGAGTTCTTTCATCAACTAAACGAATTCCTAAGGAGGCGGCTAGTTTTGAGCCAAGAATAGAAATTACCCACGTTGGGTTACCTTCAACTGTAAACGTTGATGTTGCATGCTTTGACTGCCAAGTATCACTAATTCTTTTTAAAGTGTATTCACCTTGTCCATGCTCACCGTTGATTTTTAGTTTACCAACATTGACAGCTTTTTGTTCACTAAATATCTCGAATGCTGTTTCTGGCTCTGGAAGTTTTTTTGCAAGTTCTTCATGTTTTGACTCCACAAATTGGTTTGCATGAAAAGTGGTAGAATGTGCGTTTTGGTGATCGGCAAAGAGTTTATAACAACTGTTATCTCCATAAAGTATTTTTGCCTGCATTATGGATATTACAAAAAGAGTCTTTAAAATTAAATTAAAGTGAGAAATCTGTGGTCTGCTAATGACAGAATGTATTCTTTTAAATGAAGCCATATATTATAAATAGCATATATTGTGCCAGTATGTGGGAAATAGGGTGGTTTAGCACTAATTTAGCTAATTTAAAGTGATCACCTGACAATTCTTGCTAACGTTTGTGGTGTAATTTGACAGTGGGAAAGGTCTTTAGCTTATTTGTGGGAGCTCTAAATTACAGCACATAGAGAACTTGCCCAAAACTAGTGAACTTGCTCAATAGTATGATCTTCTTTAATCCTAAAATACACAGATTTCATTTTATTTTTTTCATAATCGAGCTTAAATTCGGGAATTTTAATCACACCAAAAGTGCTATGAATCTCTAGTTTTACTTGAGCCTTGTTGTTGTTACCATAGGGGCTATAAAAGTTCACATCCACCTTATATTTACCGGGTATAAGTTTTGATGACTGCCACATTTCAGCACCTGGTCCCTTTCTAGAATCTAAGGTAAAACTACCAGGGTGCCCCTTATGCTTTCTGTTTTTAAAGTTAAATGTTTTTCCTTTGGGATCTGTAATTGATAGATCTATGTCATGGTTTTCAGTGGGCCAATTAACCACAACAGTTGTGAATTCTTTAACAGAAGAAAGAAGAGCCTTGAGGGCCTTTACCTCTACAAGGATGGTCTCTTTGTCCTTTAAATCTTTTTTAAGCTCTTCAACCTTGCGTTCAGCTTCTTCAAGTTCTTTAAGGTCCACCTTCATTTCAATGATTTCAGCTTTCATCTTTTTATTATCTGCTACGATCTTCTTAGAACTCTTAATTTTTTCTCTTAAACTCTGTATGATGTCTTTTTTCTTGTTTATGTCTAGTTGTTTTTCTTTAATAGTATTCGCTATGGACTGAATCTTTTGTTTTTGTTGAGAATCCGTTATCTTAAGATCCTCCACTTGTTCTTTGATTTTATTAATTTTTGCATTTACTTCAATTTGCTTTTTTATTTCTGTACGAGTTTCTTTTGTAATTATTATCGGAGTTTCAGGTTTTGAAACTATTTCTTGATTAGTGAACTGTAGCTTAATTGAGTTTTGAATAGCCCTAAGTGTCTCTGGACTACGCATGGAGTATAGAAGGATAAACAAACCAAAAAGCAGCGTCATTAAATCTGCAAAAGAAATTAACCATCTCTCGTCAATTTTTTCTGTAACTTCCTCTTCATGACTAATAGGGATTATATCTTCTGAGTTACTTTGTGCATCATCAGCCAGTTGGGTTTGAATTTCGTGATCTGTTTTTGTGAGATCAAAATCTTCAAAATCACTCATTATGAAGACTTTCGTTGAGGTGTTCTTGAACTGCTGTGAGTACTAATAATACTTCTGTTTTTTGCAATATGATCTTCATAATAATCTTTTAAACGGTAACGTTCTCTAATTGGGATAAAGCTGAGCAAGGTTTCAAGTAAAAATGAGCTATTGTTTTTTAAGTGAATACTGAGCATAGCGGCTTTAATCATGTTTCTAGTGTGAGTCTCTTCTTGCACAGCTTTATGGGCATGGTCAGCTAAGGGGAGTAGTATAAGGTTTGCAATAGCTATACCCCAAAATGTGGTAACCAGAGTCACAGCCATCGCCGGTCCAATTTTCTCTGCGCCACCCTCTCCGAGACCGGTCATCATACTGATAATACCCGTTACGGACCCTAGTAGTCCAAAAGCAGGTGGAAATTTTGCAAGAATAGTTAACATATTTGAATCTTCTGAATAGGCTTTTTTCACTAGCTGAATACGTTCTGATAATATGGAATTCAATTCGTTAGCTGAGAAATTATTTTTTTTAACAAGATAAATACTTTCAACCAAAAATGGGTGGTATTTTTTTTTATCTCTTGAGAGCTCCTGTTGAACATCTTTATCAAAGAATAAACTCAATATGTTTTTGGCAACTTTTATATCTGTTCTTCTAGATTTAAAAATGACTTTTAAAAAGAAAAAATCAAATAAGTCAGATATTTTCTTTAATGGGAAAATGATAAAAAAGGTGGCCATAGTGCCACCCACAACAATAATTATGGAAGATGTATCTAAGAATAATTCTGGACTGGCAGCATTTTCAAAGATACCAAAGTAGAAAACTAAAAAAGCTATGGAGAATCCAATAATAGAGTTAATATTCATGCTTAAGTTATCGGTAAATTAGTGAAAATTCTTAGGTCAAAACACACTTAGGTCCAGTGGTTTTGGCAATAACTTTAATATGGATTTTCTTTTCAAATTTGCTCAAACACAGGCAAGCATGAAAAATATTCAACCTTCACAAAGTGGGTCTCCTGAGCCATATAAGTAAAGACCTGTATTGAGTAATCAATTTTGCAAATATTACAGGCCTTTATTGTCACAGTAGACACTTTGGGGCCCTAGATATTAATCTTTTCAAGTAGTTAACAATGGTTTAGAAGTTGCAATTATAGGTTTCTGTAGATCTCCATAGAGAAGGGCAGGAATGAATCAAAGTTGTGTAAAATCGGAGGATTATGTGAAAATACTGATCAAACTTATTTTGATCATGCCATTTTTTGCATACGCAAATTCAGAGAATAAAAATAGCTCCCAAAAAAGTACTTTGGCAGTAAAGGACCAGTCTGCACTTTTGAATAATAAATCTAGCACTATGTTCTCTTTGGAAAACAGCTTTATTTCCAAAGTGTCCACATTTGATGAAGGTGAAGATTCTGCATACCAGGTGATTTTTGGATACCAACCTAGTTTAAAATTTAACATCCATTCAAAGTTTAATATTGATACTCAATTCTCCATTAACCTTGGCGCTTCGCGGGTACAATCTCGTTTTCAGAGACACAGCGACAATGATACGGTTTTGAATGAATTAAGTATGAATTACCTACCCATAGAAAATTTAAAATTTTCATTAGGTGCAATAAATCAAAAACACCTAGAGTCTCCACATTTAGTTTCAGGTGTGACGTTCCCAGGTTTTAAATTGGAAGCAAAAACTAAGGGAAAGGGATTTAATATTGGAGCAAAGACACAATATTTAGTTCCCACATCTTCAAGTTTTGACTCAGACAGAAGCGAATCTGAAGTGCTACCTAACTTTCAAACCCAGGGTATCTTTGCAAGTTATAATGGTTTTAGTAAAGTAGATCTGCAAGCTCAGTGGAACCTGTATAGTTTTTCTAACTTGCCTTCTGTGGTGGCTTATGAAAGCAAGCGATTAGGGAATTTTTATATTACAGGAACAGATGTTTCAGAGAGTGCCTTTGCTGTTGATTATGCTGGGCTAAGCCAATCCTATAATGCGAAAATTAACTACACCAAGGGGCTTTCACATAATTTATTTGCCTCAATTGTTGAGAACCAAAATTTAGAATCCGGTAGTAATCGAGCACAATCAGTAGGTACAAGTTTAGATGTGAAAATTGCTCAAGTGGTTTTGACTCCTTCCATAACCACATTTTTCTCAGAAACAGATGCTTCGCCAGCATTTTATAACTCTAGTGATCTTGGACACAGTAACAGACAAGGGATGAAATACTCTTTGCGTACCTATTTTAAGAAATTGAAATTTGCCATTCAAGCGAACCTTATAGATTCCCAGGTGTTAAACATCTCTGCATATCAACAAGATTTAGTTATAGCAGAACTCTTTGTGGAGATGATCAATGTACGGTTCTAAGGTGTTGCAACATTTTATCAAAACCACGTTACTTGTTGGCTTAGTATCTACAACGTTTCTTTCCTCAGGTTGTTTACGAAAGGCTGAGAAAGCGAAGCCACAGGTAGAAATGTCGGTGGAAGAAAAAGCTAAAAGTTCAGCTGATTTTAAATTAGTGACGGTAACTGGTGAGTCTTTTGCCAGCTCCGCATCTAAACTTTGGGGGATCCCCACCCACAAAACCTATGATTTCAGAGCATGTTTAATATCTAAAGCCACTAAATCTCCCTTGTCATCGGGTCAAAAATTTAATGTTGTAAGGCCTGACAAAGGGGTTTCCTTTGCAGAAACAGATGATCATGGGTGTTTAAATTGGCATGAGAAAATCACATTTAACTTTGCTGCAGACTCCACATACATTGAATTGCCGAGAACATTATCTGGCCGTGGTATTTACAAAGGGGATCTTCCATTAAGTATTGGTATAAATCCTTGGTTAGAATATAGAAATGAAAAAGGAACGGAGGTTGTAGACCTTGCTAAAGTTAAGTTACCAGACAGCCATGTGGTAAGAGGGAAAGACAGTAAACTTTCACTTTCAGGCCTATATAACAATGGGTCAGGTAGAGATCTGCTTATCGACAATAAAGTACAGTTAGAAATTTCCAAAGTTGAAGACGTTAAGGGAGCAAAAAGGGTAGAGGTAATTGCTAAAATTAAACCCTATATTGAACCTTTAAACATGTTAGGCAAACAAGTACGATATGACTTCAGAAAGGGAAAATTTCATGTAGCTCTTCAACTGGTTGCTGACCAGTTAGGTGCAGGAGCCAAACGCAGTATGCTGTTAACACCCACATTGATGCCCAAACCAAATGCAGAAGTTAAGGCTGATGGAACAATTATATTCAAACAAGAAGTGTTGTTAAATAGAGAAGTTATGCAGGGTAATATTCATATGGCCTTAAGTGTAAGGACTGTGGACGACCCCTTTGTCACACCTTTAAAACCATATGAGGGGCTGCATAGAGTTAGTGACCTTAGAAATATTTTTAACAAGGACCATAGTGCCCATCAGATTGCAGGTGTGTTTACTGAGGAAGACTTCAGCTATGGTGAGTATATTTCGAAAACAGAAGGTTTTGACATACTTAAAAAAGAAGGCCTAGCACGTGATCTACCACCATTTGTTTATGAGCCTATGGCCATTCGTTTTGTGCGCATAAAATCAGGTGAAACGGCAACACGTAGAATTGTCATGTACAGAGTACAAACAAGGGTTGTTGATAGCATAACAATGTTACCTGTGAAGTTTGCAAAGTTCTCTATCTATAAAAGTGAAAGTGCAACAAGAGAGTCCTCTGATACTGATGCCTTTGGTATTTTAAAATGGACGGATGAAATTTCTCATTTATATTATATCCCCGAACAGTACTTTTTTCCCCAAGCTGTGGCTACCCATGTTTTATCTAAGGATACTCATAAGTTTAAATTAGTTTTAAACCCATGGACAGCGGGCTGGACTTTTGGAACGGATATGGGTGAACAAGGCGCATATTACGAAGGATTAAATAAAACGGTAAAGCGTAAGTCATTATTTATGGTGGATGCTTTCAGATATCAAACCATTCGTTTTCGCTATGTTATAGATAAAAATATGACATTGAATGTAAAAAAAGCTGTGGTTATGGCCATGGACCCATTAACCCAACGATACACAATTGATTTTGGTCGAAAGGGTGGAGAACCCCTAAGAGATGGTATTTATCTTGTTAAGGTGGCTTTAGTGAAATTTTTCGTTGACCCCTTTGGCAATGGAACTCGACTGCAACGGATTAAAGCTACAGGGGAACATAAGGTGGTAAAGGTTTCAGATAACCCTGAATCCAAGAAAAGAAAATATGTCACTGTAATTAAAAAATTGTTAAGAGTGCAGGGTGGGCGTATAACTACTCCATTAGAATTTTCCATGCGTGACCTTAGAATGATGAGTATTCGTACAAACATTATGATTCAAATTGAAACCATTGATGAACAAAAGTTACTTGAAATTAATATTGCTGATAAGAAAATTAGAGACTTAGAGACAGCATGGAAAGCCTATAATCCTGAACTGATTGATGAAGGCAAGGCTCTTACTGAAGAGCAAAAAGATGAGTTTATGCTTAAACATATGGATTTATATAAAGCTGAAACTGAAAAACTTAAAATGAATATGGCCACTGAGATCACTGATTTGCAAAACCACAGAGAAGTGTTGGCCAATAACCAAGCAGCTCGTTATAAAGCCTTACAAGCCTTTGAAGATAAGGTTGGTAATGCTGATATAAAAGAGTTGAAAAAAAGATTTGAAGATACCATGAAATTAGATAAGACTGAGTTTGAAGCTTATTCGGCAAAACTGCGTGGAAAGATGAGTGACATTGAGACAACTTTTTCAGATGAATGGCGGCAGTGGAACCGTGATATGGACGTGCCAAGTAATGAAATTAAAGACTGGTACACATGGAGTGATGATTTTAAAGAAGATGAGTTTGATGGCGTAGGTGCTTTAAAAATAAAAAAACAATCCATGTCATGGCAAGCTAAAATAAGTGAGAATGAATACTATAAATCCCTATCTTTTTCCAACGAGAATCCAGATACAAATAGAAATGGACTAGGGGAAGTAAAATCTGTTTACGACTATCTCTCAAACCTACAGCTTTTTATGGATAATAATGACATGCCAGGTGTTGTAGGGAACGCTGACTTAACAACAATGAAACTGAATAACTACACACAAAACCCAGCAGCCCCATTTATTGACCTTGACTTGTATCGTGTTAATGAGGGACTGGCTCGTAGAAGTTTTATTGGTCCATGCACCTTAATTGAAAACCAAAATTTATCGGAAATGCGTCCTACAGATACCATTGATGAAAAATATTGTGAATTCATAGATTGCCAGGAAAATTTAGATACACTTGCCGAAAAAATTGATAACAAAGAATTTGAAGACTCAGCATATCACGGTGCTGTAAAGCCATTTGCCCAAATCCAAGTGGATAATATTATCGATCTTTACCAAAGAGAAGAACGCTTTTATTACACAGAAATGAAAGCCGTATCCCAGGTAGGTAGTTTTCTTGATAAATACAATATGGATTATATTTCTTTGACTGATAACGCATTTGATAGTGAAGATCCCGAAGCTCATGCTGAAAAACCCAAACGCTTTAATAATGACTGCGTGGTAAAAAAAGATCTGAAGGAATATAATCGTAATACTTTAGATACCTGTTACGTAGATGCAGACGATAAAATACAACCTATTGCTGATTTTTTAAAAGAGCTTGATGCTGCTGATTCTAAAAGCCTGATTCAAGACTTTTTTCTATATAAATTTTATGGAGAAGGAGATGAGGTTGATTACCCACAAGTGAATACGCTACCAGGTTTGTTAGGACAAGTTTGGGGTGATTTTCGTGAAATGGTAGAATTTATTGATGACAAGATGTACGATAATTACATTGAGGATGTAATTAATGTAGCTAGGAATACCACTAAATTGGTGCAAGGAGCAGTCAATTCAACTTTTGATACCGACTATGGGTTGGATACTAACACTCGTCGCTATATTAATGAATTTGAAGATCAGAAATTAAAAAAGTTTGATACAGAATCATTAACTGATTATTTCAACAATGAGCATGCGAAGCTAAGCCTATTACAAGCTACTAAACTATGTGGTTTACTCACGCAAAGGATTGCTGGTCAGCTTGTAGATAAAAATATGATAAGCGATGAGTATGTAGGTGTGCCTGGAAAACCTAGAAGTGTAGAGGATCTAGTTAATTCAGCGGGATATATGATGGCTGATAATGATCCTGAAAAAAGAAAATTTATGGGATTGCCCGAAAACCGTCCAAAATTGCTGATACACAAAGCTCTTCGAAAAATTTGTTTACAGTCAATTAAGCTCGATTACAGAACAGGGAAAGTAAATGCGCCTATGCTTTCTTTTGATCGACGCCATCGAGTCATTGAGACAGAAGGCTATGAACACAAAATTGGTCAAAATATGAATCTTAACGTTGGCTACGGTTTTGAAATGAATTTTGCTGAATTAAATATGAGTAGTACAACCATTGGCCTTAATGGAGCTAGTATTCCTGCAGCCATGATGGTAGCAGCTTCAAAAAAGGGTGCAGATTTATTAAAATTAAGAAAAGCTAAGAAAACGGGTACTGACTTAAAAAATATTAAAAGTTCAAGTTTAGGAGTTATGATAGAGGCGGGGCTATTGTCAGGACTCATCATTGCTTCTAAAACACTTGATCGTACTGAAGTTAATGAAATAGCTAAAGGATCTTCAGTAAGTGAAGGGGTGTTTCTAGTGGTGCAACAAGCCACTATGGAGATTACACTAAAGAAGTATGAGAGATGTTTCACGTCACACCTCTCACCAGCATTGTTTTATGGTAAGTCTCCTGAAGATTTATATTTACGGGAAGGACTTAATTTTTCTGATAAAAAACTAGCTGAAGTTATTACAAAAGGTATCATGGTCTGTGAAGGTAAAGTGATTGCTGATCAGCCAAAAAAGGTTATTGAGAATTACTATTATATCACCCAACATTTTACAGCAGGTGATTTATTGGATGACGGTAATTTATTAAATCATGTATGGCTATTACCTATAAGAGGGACTAAGGATTTTAATAAATTCATGCGAGCCATTAATGCAAAGGAAATCGACCAAGATGGTGAAGTGATTAAGCCAGGTGACGAATTTTCTTACCCATTAAAGAGCTTAAGAAAAAACTATGATCAAGTAATTCCATCTTTTCCAGGTATGTACACAGAACAAAGCTTATAGCGCTATAAAATCAACAATTCTAGAGCTTTTCATTTAACTTTGCGGTGGGACATGCTAAGTGTTGCTTTCGTACAAAGTCATTTTCAATCTTTCATGGAGACCGCAAAAATGTTATCTCAAATTCTTTCCATTGTAGTGGATTACGCATGGGGAATGCCTCTTTTAATTTTACTTGTTGGTGGTGGAATCACTTTGGTTTTTTATTCTCGTTTTATACCTTTAGTGGGTTTTGTTCACGCAATAAAGCTTGTAACAGGTAAGTTCCATCATAAGGATGAGGAAAAGGCAGAGGGGCAGCTGTCTCACTTTAAAGCTCTGATGAATGCTTTGTCCTCAACAATTGGTTTAGGAAACATCGCTGGTGTTGCGGTTGCCATAACTCAGGGGGGTCCAGGTGCAATTTTTTGGATGTGGGTTTCAGCGCTTATTGGTATGAACACTAAGTTTTTTGAAAGTACTTTGGCGGTGATGTACCGTGGTCATGACTATAGAGGTGAAGTCCAGGGTGGACCAATGTATGTGATCGAAAAAGCCCTGCCGAAGCAATTTCATTTTTTAGCTATATTTTTTGCAGTGTGTGGTCTGATTGGCACCATGTCTTTGTTTCAGGTGAATCAGCTGGCTTCAATGAGTGAAACTTATTTTTCAGTGCCACCCATCTTTGTAGGTATAGTTTCTTCAGTTTTTGTAGCTTATGTAGCTATGGGGGGAGTACGTAGAATTGCTGAAATTACCTCGCGATTAGTGCCTTTAATGTGTGTGCTCTATATTATCTCTGCAATTTCCATATTGGTGTTGAAGTCAGATCTTATTCCAAGAGTTTTTCTTTCAATATTTACAGAAGCACTTTCACCATCGGCTGTAGGTGGCGGAGTTTTCGCCGGAATTTTAATTGTGATGAAGGTAGGGATAAAGAGAGCCTCTTTTTCTAATGAGGCTGGCATCGGTACAGCGTCTATGGCTCATAGTAATGCTAAGACCTCTGAGCCCATCAGTGAAGGACTTGTGGCCATGTTAGGCCCCTTTATTGACACTATAGTTGTATGTACAATGACGGCCTTAGTGATTTTAGTGACCTTGGACCCCTCAAGTTACGGAACAGACTCTGGAGTGGTATTGACCACTAGAGCGTTTGAGTCTGTATTTGGAGTTTTAGGGCGGTATTTTTTAGGGATTTCGGTGGTCTTGTTTTCTTTAACTACAATGGTGGGTATGTCCAACTATAATGAGAAGTGTTGGAATTATTTATTTAAAGGGCGTTCGTTTTTTAAAGAAAATAGCTTTATTGCTTTCTATGCCATTACTATTTTATTTGGGGCCGTTAGCGCATCGGATGATGTGGTTAATCTGCTAGATATTGGTTTTGCTTTTATGGCTATTCCAAATATGATGGCAACCATATACTTAGCTCCTAAGGTTAAAGTTGAGCTTTTGAAATATAAAGCTAAGTATTTGTCCTAATCATAAACTTTTTAATTTTTTTAGTTAATTTGTTACTTGAGTGGTTTGTTTTTCATAAGAGGCTTCTGTGGCAGGCAAAACCTCTACCCCAAAAAGGCTCAGACATGCAGTGCTCGGCCTTCAGCCTCCGCGCTGAACTCGCTTTTTGTGCCAGAGGTTTTGCCTGCCACAGAAGCCTCTTATGAAAAACTATGAGGTATTTGGGAACTTTAAGTATGAATATTTTAGTGGTTAGTCCTTTGAAGAAGGAGCTTAAAATTGTTATGCAGACTCTTGGTTTGTTTGATGAATTGATATATAGGTGTCTTTCTAATGGTTGCCCTGTGTGGGAACATCCTGGTAAGAAAATTGTTTTTACTTATCTTGGGGTGGGACAAAGTGAATTTCAGAAAAATTTCAAAAACATGTTAGGTACATTGGAATCTTTGGAGCAAGTTATTTGTGTTGGGAGCTGTGGAGCCTTAAATAATGAGACTCAGCTGGCTGAGGTTTTTACTTTTGGTCATAAAGCTATCTCTGAAACTAATTATGTAAGTGTTGAAGAACAAAAGGATACCGTCACCTCCGACTCTTCGCCCACCTCTAAATCTCTTTTTAGTCTTAATTCAAATGAACCTGGGCCTGAAAAATCGGCAGCGGGAAGTGTTAAGCTTGCCAAGAGCTATGTCCGGTCAGATGTGGGGCCTATAGAAGAGAGTGAAAGGATTGCTCTTTTGGCTGAAGGTTATGTGTGTGTCACTCAAGAGGGATTTCTAGGGGAGGGATACGCAGGAGGGGTGGCTTTGCTTGAGATTCGTGGTGTAACTGATTACTCTGACTCTGCTTTCCAGGCTGACTTTCATCTTAATTTGGAGCAGGCCTTGATGAGCTGCGCCAAGGTGCTTGGCCAAATATTAAAAATACATATAGACTAAGTCTGATTTAGATCATGTTTTAGTTTCTCTCCTGTCATATCATTTTATTCAGGATATAATAGAGTAAAAGCATAGAAAAACATAGGCTTAGATCATAAACAAAAGGCGATTAGTCAGTAAAAAAGGAGAAAATAATGGACTATAAAAAAGTACCCGTTGATGATTACTCGAGTCCGATTATTGAGGCAGCAACTGAAGAAATGGTTGTTTCTGATATCGGTGCATTCTTTAAAAATAAGGGCTACAGACATATGCCTGTGATTCGAGACGGAAGACCTGTGGGCATGATTAGTGACAGAGATGTGGCATTACTTGCATGTTTCTCTGGTAAGGAGCAGCTAACAGCTAAAGAGATTATGGTAAGTGATCCATATTGTGTAGAAGTAGGAACATCATTGCATGAGGTTTGCTTAGAGATGAGCAATAGTAAAATTGGCTCGGCTCTTATTGTTGATGAAAATGGAAAATTAGACAGCATTTTTACTAGTATCGATGGTTTGAATGCACTTGTTGAAGTATTGCGAGGAGACATATAGCAGTAGCCCATCAATTCATGGGTGAATTGATGGGAAAAACTAACAAAACCTAAGGAGGTATATAATGAACTTAACTATATCATTTAGACATATGGACTCTACTCCATCACTTGAAGAGAAAATTAAAGACAAAGCTGGACATCTAAAAAAGTATTTTAAGGGGAAAGTTGATATTGAGTGGGTTTGCTCAGTGGAGGGAGAGGGGCACTTAAGTAAAATTGCTGTACATGCTGGAAAAAATTACTTTCATGCTGAGGCGGCAGATGAAAATTTATACAAAACTTTTGACCAAGCCTTGTCCAAGGTGGAACGGCAAATACGTAAAAAACATGCTCAGTTAAAAGATCACTTACACAGTGCTTAATAACATTCTGATAATTATCAGTTTTTGTAGGAAATTATGAATTTATATGATAGCGTGAGGCATTCTGAACTGGAGGATGCCTCATTGACAAACCGCGATTTAGACACTTATAGATCCTGTAAGACTTGTCCTACATGCAGTAACTCTATTTTTAGGGACACAGGTGACAGCTTTCAGCTGGAGCTTCAGGGAAATAAAACACCACAAGCTTTTAAAAAAGGGCAAACGTTATTTGTAGAAGGTGGCCCCTCTTTTGGAATGTACTGCATTGGTGAGGGAAATATTAAAGTTTCTAAACTAAGTCCAGATGGAAAAGAATCTATTGTTAGAATAGCCTCTCAAGGCAGTCTGCTTGGTCACCGTAGTGTATTTGCTAACGAACCTTATATGGCTTCTGCAATTTCCATAGCTGACTCTAAGGTTTGTTTTTTAGACAAGGAGCATGTTTTAGATATGGTTGAGAAGCAACCAGGGGTTGCTTTGCGTATTTTAAAAGTTATTGCTAAGGATCTTGGAGTCTCAGAAAATAAGTTAGCTGATTTTTCGCAAAAAAATGTGAGAGAACGTGTGGCAGGACTCTTGATTTATCTTTCGCAAAATTTTGGAAATCAAACAGATGATGGCTTGCGACTAGAAATTAAGTTAACTCGTGATGAAATGGCATCTATTGTTGGTACGGCCACAGAAACTCTTATCCGATTTTTATCAGAATTTAAAGAAGAAGGCCTTATCGTTCAAGATAAAAAGATCATCATTATAAAAAATATGGCACAATTGGAGACTTACAGTCAGGGTGAAGTTTAATCTTTTTTACCATGCGCCCCAGTCTTGTTTTCCAGAGATGTAGTTTGAAGGACAAATGAACTTAAAAAGTTTGGCTATGGTTCTGGCCTTTTGATACTCCTCTTTGCTCTTTTCTTTTAACTTTTTGAGATCACCGCTAAACAGATCTTCAAATACATCTTCAGCAGCTTTTATTCTATCCTCTTCATTTTTAAATAAAGACCTCAGAGCCGACAGTTCTCCGGCATCTAGCCAAAATCCTCCACAAGTGGGACATTCATCAATTTCCACATGTTTTTTTACACTAAAAAAATGACGATAGAGCACTATGTCTTCGCACTTTGGGCACTTGTGTCGTTTATCCATATCTGGAGAAGCGTTAGCCTGTGCGATGATGTCTAAAATTTCAGACCCTGTTGCTTCATGGGGCTCGTCAAATTTTTTCAACTCCATCCAATCAAACCATAAACCGCCACATCCTTTGTCGCACACATCAATATCAATACCATCAAATGTTTTTTCACTGAGTTTGGAATCACAAGCTGGACAAATCATGAGTTGCTCCTTGAGTTTTTCTTTATATGTTAGCATAATTTATAACAAGTTCCATTTCTTTTCAAAGGGGATTCGTTGAAAGGTTTAAATCGTAGATTAGGTCTAGGTGCAGTTATAGCCATTAGTATGAGTGCTATGCTTGGCAGTGGTATTTTTGTTTTACCTGGAATTGTTGTGGGACAAACAGGGCCGGGATTATGGGTCACATACCTTTTGTCTGCACTGTGTGTATTACCTGCTGCTCTTTCAAAATCAGAATTAGCAACGGCTATGCCTTCTTCAGGGGGCACCTATGTTTATCTAGATCGAACATTTGGCCCATTAGTAGGAACAGTAGCTGGTCTTGGTTTGTTTCTATCTCTCCTGTTAAAAAGTGCTTTTGCTTTAGTAGGGTTTGGTGCTTATTTTTATGTTCTTGCACAAGTGCCGTTGTTACCCCTCTCATTAGGGCTCTTAGGCCTAATTGTTTTTCTAAATATCCTTGGAGTGGGGAAGGTAAGTAGCGCATTAGTGGCAGTAGTCATGATATCCACAGTGAGTATGCTGGCATTAAGTACGGCTTCATTATTTACACTTGATGTTGCCAACATAACGCCCTTGTTTCCAGAAGGCTTAACTGGGGTGTTTGCAAGTTCAGCCACAGTTTTTGTAGCTTTTGCTGGTGTAACTAAAGTAGCTGCTATTGCCGAAGAAATCAGAATGCCAGAAAAAAACTTACCACGAGGAATTCTTATTTCCCTACTGTTGGTTACTTTGATTTATGTAATTGTTAGTTTTGTTTTAACGGCAAATATTCCTTATACAGAACTTCAGGGGAGTTTAAAGCCTATACATATGTTGGCAGAAAAAGTAGGCGGGCATTATTTAGGAATTATTCTGTCTGTGATTGCTGTTCTCACAATGGTATCTATGGCAAATGCAGGAATACTAGCGGCCTCAAGGTTTCCATTTGCCATGAGTAGAGATAACTTATTACCAGCCCAGTTTGGCCAAATTAGTTCAAAATATATGACCCCAGTATGGAGTATTCTTCTTTCAGGGATAATTGTATTCGTGATTATTATAAAATTGGATGTGGCCAAAATAGCTAAGTTAGCTTCTTCTTTTATGATTATGATTTATATGGCAGAAAATATTGCTGTGGTTATTTTAAGAGAAACTCGAACGCAGTGGTATAAGCCAGCATATAGATCTTGGTTGTATCCTTGGATGCAAATTTTTGGTATTGTTAGTGGCTTTTTGTTACTTACAACCATGGGCGGTGTGGTTGTAACTTCTTTATTCTCTATTGCGGTACCAGGGGTAGTACTTTATATGTTTTACTCTCGCAAACGCACTGATAGAAAAGGGGTCATTGGAATAAAAGGTGTTCGAAGAGACTTAGTTGAGGCCCCGTTAATAGAAAGTAGAGACGAACTGCGCTTAGAAGCTATCGATTTTTCTCGAGATTCACCTGTGGTGGTGGCGATGTTTGGGAAGGAGAGGTCCCCTGAAATGTTAGTTGAGCTAGGGGTTGCTTTTTGTAAAGGAGAAGTGATCGAGGTGGCTCATTTGACTGAGGTGCCCGAACAAACAAGTTTAAATGATTTTTGGCGAGAACCTGCTGTGGTAAAATCTTTACGGCGAAGAATGCAAGCATTGGGTAAATACAGATCTGTGGGCATAAAGTTTGACCCAGTGGTTTCTCATGATATTTATAAAACAGTGTTTGAAATTAGTCAGAGATTGCACTGCCGCTGGTTAATTACAGAGTGGGGTGGGCATACTCGATTTGCTTTTACAATACATAACCCTATGGGCTGGTTAAAAAACCACCTATCTTGTCATCATGCGGTTTTTAATGACAAGGGAGTGCGTTATATTCGTAAAATTATGGTTGTGATTCAGTTTTCAGATAATGACACTCTTGCCGTGGATACAGCTGACCATTTAGCAAAAGTTTATGGTGCAGATTTATGTTTAGTTGCAGTTAACAACTCTGGTGAGGACGAATCTGTATTTAAGGATGACCTGGAGAGTTTAAAAAGCAAATGCACGATTTGTGATTCGAAGCCATCATTTTTAATTCTTACAGGGAAGAGTAAAATGGATCCAATTATAGAAGCCACAGCAGATTATGATCTAGTGGTCATTGGGGGGCTAGCTAAAGAAGACCGCCTAGAGCGTCTATTTGGTAGTGAGCATGATAAACTCATGGCTCAGTCGGCTTGCTCTGTAGTGAGTGTACTTTAGTATTTGTTTTGGTAAATAAATCGAATTATTCAAAATAATTGGCATAACCTTCTTTTTGTAAATCTGCTTTGCTAATGAACCTCAGCGAGGCCGAGTTGATGCAATACCTTAAGCCTGTGGGTTTAGGGCCGTCTTTAAAAACATGTCCCAAGTGAGAATTGCCAAACTTGGATCTTACTTCTGTGCGAGAAGTAAAGAAATGGTTGTCTTCTTTTTCTACAATATATTTATTTTCAATTGGTTTTGAAAACGAGGGCCAACCTGATTTTGATTCAAATTTATCTTTTGAACTAAATAGCGGTTCTCCAGAAACAATATCTACATAGATGCCCTCTTCTTTGTTGCTCCAGTATTTATTTTTAAAAGGGGGCTCTGTGTCTTCATTCTGAGTCACTTTAAACTGTAATGGAGTTAGTTTTGATTTAATTATGTTCATGCTAGGTCTTGTGTAGCTTCTTTTGGAGTCTTTGGATTGAGACATTAACTTTGCTGACTTAGATTTATTGATGTTATTCATAAAATTTAAATTCTTGTTTTTCCAATGTGTTCTAATAAAGTCGTCACGCCCAGATGCATTTCTGTAGTATTTATACTTTGTTTTAGTATAGAGATTTTTTTTGTAATAATCTTGATGATATTCCTCTGCAGGATAAAAAGTAGAGGAGGCTCTTATTAATGTGACGATGGGACTTTTGAAGAATTTTTGTTGAGTTATGTATTGTTTAGATTTCTCAGCCAGTATTTTTTCAGATTTGTTTTGGTAAAATATTGCTGTTGAATATTGGTGGCCACGATCTACAAACTGTCCTCCCTTATCTGTGGGGTCGATATTAAGCCAAAAGACTTTTAATAATTTTTCGTAAGATATTATTTTTGGATTATAAGTTATCTGAACACTTTCTATGTGTTTTGTTTTACCAGCAGAAACTTGTTCGTAACTAGGGTTTTTAATTATTCCGCCAGTATATCCAGAAACAGCAGAGCTGACTCCTTTAAGCTTTTCAAAGGGAGGCTCCATACACCAAAAGCATCCCCCAGCAAAAGTTGCAGTTTTCAGATTTGTGGCAATGAGGTATTGTGAAAAACTTATTACAAAGCTGACTGAAAGAAGTTTAAAAAATAAGGCCATTAACCCTCCTGGGTAGTTATTTTCTGTTTTACTCTAAATTAGCTATGATGACAGACTATGCTTCAGATTTATTCTTGCAGAAAAAGAGTATGGAGTAAAGTGTAGCCTGTAACCTGGCTCTAACCTTAGTGGTTTTGAGTTATTTAACAAATATTACTATGGTCATAGTTGTTTTATTGGTTTAAGAGCTATTTTAAATCATTGAATAATTAAAGTTATTGAACTAAGTTGGCTCCATACAAGGGGGGCTTGTGAAGCAATATCTATTTGGAACATTAATATTTTTTATATCCGTGGTGTCTTATGCACAAAATATGCAACCTATGTTTGATTCTGCACATTCAATTGCTTTGGATGGCTTTGTAGAAAACGGGAAGATTTTAGTTAATAGCCCTTCACCTTTTACAGCTGAAAAAAGAATTCAAGAACAAATGAAGTACACCATTGGGCAACTTAACGGTGTTTCCTCTGTGGCGGATTTAAATCGACTAGAGATTAATATTTTAGATATTATCCCCACGCAGAATAACAAGTATAGTGTTAGCTATGAAGCTCATTTATTTATAGCATGGCCTAGAAATTTAAATATTCCAGAAGAGTTTCAGTTGATATTACCTGAGTCCACAGAAAATCAAGCTCTATATGATTTTTATGAGCAATATGTAGATGAGAAATGCCAAAGCTCTGGAGCTCATGATTTATCAGTGGGAATATTCTGGTATTACTACCGTCCCAATAACCAGGATTGTCAGTTAGGGACAGAAGATCAGCCAGCTTTTGCAGTGAAGTTTTCAATGCAACTTTCGGTGAGTGAAGAAAACACCCAAGGAAAATACCCTGAGTACCATAAAGTTTGGGAGGATGGTCGCTTGGTAATCACGGCAATTTTTGGAATGGCCGACTCGGAGAACACTTCCACCTATGATGCCGGAGTTTACGCTTTTCAACAAATGTACCATGATGTAATACGCTATTACGGAGAACTTATAAGTACTTCATTGCCCCCAGGTACTCATGTTGGTTTAGCAACACCTGAAATTCGATTAGTTCTTAAATCAGAGAGCGGACCAGTTGAGGTGAATTTATTTTTGGTTGAAGGCATTCGCTTTCCTTATAATGGATTTCGTCAAAAATATAATAAATTAACTAAGTACTCTGATTTTATCTCTTATGCAGGGCACTCTGGCCTAGGGGCAAATATTCGTGCCTTAGCTCGTATGGGTAAATTTGTAAAAGATCAGTATCAAATATTTTTAATTAATGGATGTGATACTTTTGCATATACAGATCATGCCTTAAGAGATGCTCATGTTGAAGTGAATCCACTGGCAGATTCACCCTATAGATATATAGATCTGATAACCAACGCTATGCCTGCTTTCTTTCATAGTAATGTACGAGCAGTCATGGCTGTAGTACGTGGTTTAACTGAAAAAAGAAAAACGTACAGAGAGATACTGAGTGATTTTGATAGTTACCAAAAAGCTTCAGTTGTTGGAGAACACGACAACCGCTGGCCAGAACCCTTTTAGTTGAAGTACTAATGCAAAATGATAAAATGACTTGTATATCACGAATAAACGGTGCCTAAACAACTTGAAGTTGCTTCCTCTGTGGGGTGGTACTAGTTCCCACTGATATTGAGATTTTCAATGCCCGTTATGTTTAAAGTTAAGAAAAGGGTTTATTATTTATTTTATTAATAAGCTGTCATCACTTTGTTGGCTGTAGCCCATATAAACTCGGTAAAAATACTTTCCATCTTCTTTTAAATAATCTCTGCGCTCTACAAGGGATTTAGTTTGGGGAGTTTGTTCGGAGTAAAAATAGGAAACGCTTTTGAGTGTGTCTTCATATATTTTTGAGTGTTCGGTGATGTTAAGTTTTAATGCTGGCAGCTCGTAACGATTACCAATGATAATTTTTTGAATTTCGGCAACAACTTTGATAGACCTAACGGCATCATTATATATAATGGCAGGTTCTTTCTGGCCTATATTGTATCTGTATTGAATAATACTGCCATTATAATATGTGTACTTAAAATCAAAGTTCTTACATTGTTCTTGCGTAACCTTAAGATTGATGATTTCATTGTCTAAGCTCATTCGGTAGTCACCACTAAGTTCAGGGCAATCATTGGCTGAAACTGATACTGAAATTAATACTAAGGTAATTAAGAATATATTTTTCATTAGGTCCTCCAGGTAGTTAAGAATATGTTAGTGCTTTACACCTATTGTTCAATTGAAAAATATGAAATGCTTGGCTGCGTAACTGTATCTGTCAAAACCATAAAAAATGTAAGACATTTAAAGTTATTAATATGGAATATTTTTCTCTTGTATCTTAGATTTATTCAAAGATATGATTTTATCAGTATATTTTGTTTTGTTTGATTCAAATAAAATTATGGGGTGTTCACATGATAAAAATAATTATAACAAATATTTTGTTATTTTTTTTGATATCAACAGGTAGCACTGCCAAAGCAAAAATTGATGCTATTTATGGACAGGATGATCGAAAAGAAGTGTCAAGGATGGCGGAAGGGCACCTAAAAAACGCCTCTAGGTCGGTGGCCGCAATTATATACAGTGAAGACCTTCCTTTTGACTCCATTATAAATAAATATAGAATTAATAAAAAACAGTATGATACTAAGCTTTGTGAAGACCTTCCTTTTTCTCAACAAGTTTTTATTGCAGGATGTACCGGTTTTTTGATTCACCCTCAGCTTGTTGTAACAGCGGGGCATTGTATTTTTTCTCAAGAAGATTGCTTTAATTATTCATGGGTCTTTGATTACGAAATAGATTATTTGCAGACAAATGATTACTGGGTAGAAAAAGCTAATGTTTATACTTGTAAAAAATTACAAGCGCGTGAGCTGGATCCATCTACAGATATAGACTTTGCAATAATCCAATTAGACCGACCGGTGGTTGGAAGAGTTCCATTAAGTTATCGTAAACAAGGTTCCATTGTTTTAGGGGAATCCATAACAATTATAGGACACCCCTTAGGTGTCCCTTTGAAATATTCAGATAATGCAATGGTGACAAACAATGTTTCAAAAAATTACTTTAGTTCAAACTTGGATTCATTTACTGGAAACTCTGGGTCTCCAGTATTTAATAATAAAAGCTTTGAAGTGGAAGGGCTACTTGTTCGTGGAGAGGCTGATTTTATTTATAATCGTAAAAAATCCTGTTTAGACTTAAAACGTTGTAGTAGTAAAAACTGTATGGGAGAAGAGGTTGTTCGGATGACAGCTATAAAATCTTCTATAGATAAGGCAATTAGGAATGTTGATTTAGAATTATTTAAAAAAACTCAAGTTTTTTAAATGATTGAGGTTGGTGTGATATGCAGTTAAGTGAGGAGATCCAAAAGACTCTGGAGTTTTTGGAGCGGGTGATGGGACTCAAACCCACGGCCTTCGCCTTGGCAAGGCGACGCTCTATCAACTGAGCTACACCCGCAATTGAAAGAATGGCTAATCTATTTGGATTTTAGTTTGATGTCAAATACTAAAGTAAGAATAATTAAATATGGGCCTAAATATAAGAGCTTAGCTATTGAAATTTCAGCTTATAATATAGCTTATCTTTTTTTGTGATTAAAGTTAGGGCATCCTTTGAGAGTTCAAATTCACCTGTAAAACTATGTTCTTTAAAACGGAGACGGCTTAGTGCACGGCCAGTGGTTGGGTGAATCAAACATATTTTAGATAAACCGCAAGGGGCAGCAATAAGCTCAGCGGCAGCGTTGTTGGGATCTAATTTGTTCATAAAGCTTTTAGATATAGGCAAGCTAAATAGTTTTCCAACTTTAGAGTTTTCATTATACAATTTGAGTCTCCAAACTCTTTTTCCATCCTTGTGACTGATGGTTCTTAGGTAGTTACTCTCTAAAATCATGGCAATTAAATGGGTATTAGGCACTTTATAAAGTGGAGTGATGGGTTTCGATTGTAGGCTTATACGCCAGTTTTCTTTAAAATTTCTGCTGTCTAGTGATAACAGCTGGTTTTTAATATTTGTGAACAAGATTTCATTTTCAAGTTCTTTAATGAGTCTAATATGCAAAATTTCTGAACTGTCATGTTTTACACTTGCATCGGAGAGAGACAAGATGACGTAGCCTTGGTCATGCGTAAGGAGAAGGCTTTTACTTGCATATAATCTTTTGGATCCTGTGATTTCATTAAATGAGTGAGTATAAATGTATGGTTTTGTTAAGGTGTTGTCGCTAAATACGTGAACTTCATTTTTCTCATATCTTATCTCTATGTCATCATGGACTTCAGTTGGAATCTTGATTTCTGTAGGGTTTATAGCTTTTGAGAATTGAGGTGCCCCATTTTGCAAGTTGATTATGTAATAATAATTTGTGGAATAAAATGAAAGCCAATTTTGAGATTGCCTTGATGAGGGTTGGTCAATGAGCTCGTCTTTAGGCAGCTGAAATGTCCACTTTATTTCTGAATTACTGTTGTAAGATGTAATCTGATTACCTGAAAAATGAATATATCCAGACAATGATGGGTTGTAATTATCAAAAGTGGACTCTTCCGTTTGGACTAGGTTTTTTTGTAACGGAATAATACTATTTGTTTCCGCTTTTATCTTATTTTTATGTGGCAAGAGTGACTTTTTTGAAAAGAGAAACTCATTTGGAAGGGACAAGCCCAGGTTGCCTTTAATTTTTACAATAGTCTTATCTGAAAAAGTGGTGGGATTTTTGTAGTAAATAGAAATACTGATAAGTACTAAGACTACAAGAAGTAAAAAAATCTTTAAATCAAGGTATCTTTCTTTATATGGATTCATTAAAATCCTCCATGCTTAAATGCTGTAAACTGCAAATGTCATGACTTCTGAAGGTAAGAAGTTTACTTGAGGGTTTGTTTTCCATCACTTCTAAGTGTGTGGACACCTTAGTCTTTGTTTTATTACATAAGGACTTGCTGCTAAATACTTGTTTTAAAGGTAAACACTCGAAAGGGGTTATAGATTGAGAGATCACTTCCCTGTGAATACCTTTTGTAATGATACTCACTTGTTTGCATAAATAAGACTTACTCTCTATAGCTTTAAAGGATAGGAAGTTAAGACGATTTGTGGTTGATTGAGAGTAGAAAGGAAAAATAAAAATAGCTTGAGAAGCGATAACAAGTGCTAATGAGAAATATTTCCAAGCTTGGTTGGCTTCAGGGTTAAGGAAAGATATGTAGAGTTGATTTGTCTTAATGAGTTGATGCTCATGAATAAAAAAGAAAAGAGAGCAGGTTAATAAGGTGAAAGGAATTATTAGTATATAGTTATCAACAATGTATAGATAAAAGAACATGCTAAAAATGAGGCCTAGAACTCCAAATACATTATATTTGTTTTTATTGAAAAATAACAAGCTGAGGCTGGTTGCAACTACGAGGATGTAAAAATATGCGATAACCTCTAGCAAGTTATAACTAATACTTATTTTGTCTTTAAGGGCCCAGCCGCTGAGCCAAGAGGTTTCAAAAAAACCAAGAAGGTGAGTAAATAAAAAGATGATAATGGCATAAGGGAGTACTTTTTTTTTGTGTGGAAAAAATAAAAAGATAAAAATAAAAACAAACACGGCATTAAAAATATGATTTTGGTAACTGGTATACCCTAGATAAACTGTGAAACTAAGAACAAAAGCTATGAGCAGTAAAGATATTGCTGCTAAAAAAAGTTTTTTAATGCCAAATAAAATCAAACTCATAAATGAAAATATAAATGCTGCTTGAAGAGCCCACTGTCCATAAGTAGAAATGATATCTTGAATGCCTAGGCACGGCTTTGATGATCCGCAAAATGAAGCTTGGGGAGAAATATGAAAGTTAATGCTAAACAACAAACTGTAAACAACAGTGAGCAAACAAATATTTATTATCCAACCAAAGTTTTGATTAGAAAAGGACTGTTTGATTTCCCAGATAGAATTTTTAAAACTAAACACAGTGAGTATTCCCCGATTTTATTTGTTCTTATAATATCCAAAAGTATATTGTATTCCCGATATGAGACTTAATACTACGCTAATCCATAGCCCCCAGTATCCAATTTCTTGAATAGGTATATTGAAAAATAATCTTGGTTCAAATACAAATAAGCAGGGAATTGTCACCATTTGGATGGCTGTTTTGTATTTACCAAATGGTTTAGCAGCAATAATTACCTGGTTAGCTGCTGCCACAGATCGTAAGCCTCCGATATAAATATCACGGGCAATAAGTATGGTGACCATCACTGGGCCCACTCGATCAAGATGTAGTAACATGATCAAAGCAACAAGAACTATGATTTTATCAGCAATAGGGTCCATAAATTTGCCCATTGCTGATTCTGCATTATATTTCCGAGCTAAATAGCCATCCAGCCAGTCTGTGAGGGAAGCTATTATAAAAACAATGGCGGCTGGCCATTGGCTCCAAGGTGTGCCCATTGAGAGCAAAACCATAAGAGGAACCGCTGCAAATATACGAGAATAGGTGGCTATCATAGGATAATGTTTTTGATATGATGCATTCATGTGGGCAATCATAGAATGTATTGATCAATGAAATCAAGTCTTTTACTGTTAGTTTATGCCCATGATGAGAATTACTTTTTTATTCCTGCTCACTGCTTTAAGCTGTAGTGTGATGGCACGCTTATCTACAGACAAAATTCCACCAATGCTATTAAAACACGCAGCCTACTGGCGTGGCCACTTGAATTCAGACTTCTTTAAGCAAAATCTTTTGCACCCTGACTTATGGAAAAAATCTAAAATTATCACTAGTGTAAAAATTCAAAAAAAGGAGTATGGTTTAAATGTTTTACAACTAAAGTCAATAGGGGTGGTAAATGCGCCTATAATTTTTGTTTTTAAACATTTGCTTAGGTTTAAGGCCTATAAAGATTTCTCAATGTTTGTAACACGGGTAAATCATTTGCCCTTAAAACAGCAATTTTATATAAGGTTTTCGGCGTTCAATTACGTTGCTGATTTAAAAATAAAGTATAAGACCAAATCAGGGGTAAATGACGAAAGGATTATCTTTGGTGAAGTTGTAGAAGGTGTATTTAAGGGATTACATTTTGAGTTAGTGAGTGTAGATTCATATACCTTAGACAAAGGGCGTCGAAGTACTAGAGTTCAGTTAAAAGCAGTGTATGGGTATGCTAAATTACCTATTCCTGAAATCTTTGTGAATTTTGGCTTTGAAGTGGTTATGGAGAAATTATCTGCCACTTTAAAGGCTCATATAGAAAGAAAATATAACCAGGCTCTTAAGAGCCAGTAAAGGATCACCCATGGACAGAAATCTCGCGTTAGAATTTGTAAGAATAACAGAATATGCGGCTTTAGCTAGTGCTCGCTTTACTGGTCGAGGAGACGAAAAAGCCGCGGATCAGGCAGCCGTAGATGCCATGAGAAAGGCCTTCGATAAGGTGAATATTGACGGCACTGTGGTTATTGGGGAAGGCGAACGTGATGAAGCACCCATGCTTTATATTGGCGAAAAAGTGGGCGTAGCTTTGGAGAACTCTCCTCAGGTGGATATAGCTTTGGACCCGTTAGAAGGAACAACCATTTGTTCAAAAGGAGGAGTGGGTGCTACTTCTGTGATTGCCATTGCACAAAAAGGACATTTTTTACATGCACCAGATACTTATATGTTTAAAATTGCTGTGGGCCCAAAAGCAAAAGGGGCCGTTAAATTTGAAAACACACCCACAGAAAATATCTTAGCTTTATCAGAGGCTTTACATAAACCTGTAGATCATATTTCAGTGGCCATACTAGATCGACCAAGACACCAGGATATTATCGATGAAATTAGGCAAACCAAAGCGCGTATTCATCTATTTGGTGATGGGGATGTGTCGGCGGGAATTGCAACATGTGAAGACAGTTCTGGAATTGATATGATGATGGGCATTGGAGGCGCACCAGAGGGAGTGATTACTGCGGCGGCCTTAAAATGTATGGGTGGTGATTTTTTTGGTAAACTGCATTTTAGAAATGATCATGAAAAGGAACGAGCTTCAAAAATGGGAGTCACTGACTTAGAAAAAGTATATACTTTGGAAGAAATTGCTAAAGGTGATGTCATGTTTTGTGCTTCAGGTGTAACTGATGGCCCTCTTCTAAAAGGGGTAAGAACTTTATCTGGTAATCAAGCAAAAACTTACTCCCTAGTTATGCGTTCAAAAACAGGAACAGTTCGCTATATAGAAACTCAACATAACCTAAACCTTAAGTCTTTTGCCTTTTAGTATTGTCGGTTCAATTTTATGAAATATAGTTGCTTTCATTGTGGTAATAGAGTGGAAATCCCAAAAGAGTTTGCACGGCGAGAAGAGTGTCCTAGCTGCGGCTGGGATGTTCAGTGCTGTAAAAACTGTGAGTTTTTTGATGTATCTTCATACAATGAATGCAGAGAACCCTCTGCCGAAGTAGAAAAAGAAAAAGAGCGAGCCAACTACTGCGACTATTTTAGTTTAAGTAGTGCTCACAAGGGGGCATCCGCAGAAAAAGAAGAATTGCTTTCTGCAGCAGAGGCTTTGTTTAAAAAATAATGAATAGAAAGTAATTTCAGTTAACCTGAGCATTGGTGTGGGCGAATGCGGCTGCTGTTTTTATGGATTAAATTCAGATTTTAATCAGCCTTATTTGCTCACAAATTGCTGCGCAATTGGTCGAGCGTAATAATAAATTAAAGCTTTATTCCCTTTAAAGAGTTACAGCCAAGAGGCTCATTCTTATTCTCCCTTTTATATTTAGAATTAATAAGCCTATATCAGAATAAGATTATTGAAACATTATATTGTAACTAGTGTGTTTTAATATGAGGCAGCCCTCTACTGTAAATTTGTTAAACATTTGATCAGTGTCTAAGCCATCGTCAAATTATTAGCTTGAAGTGAATTGTATGGTCGATGGTCTGGCATCATCTGTGCAATTTAAATCTCAAGATGGTCTCGCCTAGACTTTAATTTAGGTTTTTATATGAGACAGCCGATAAAATATTTGCATCAGAGTGGTACGGTAATTGAGCTCAAAGTCTGGGGGGATAGATGAGGCAAGGTAAGTTTAAGAAACATTACTTTAAACAACAGGTATTAATGATATTTGTTGTTTCTCTATTGGTCATCCCTTTTCAGAATTGTGCCCCTGTGGGTGAAACGTCGGCTGATTTTGGCTCTGGAACAGATTCTATTAATGGAGTTAATGGAGCAGGTGACACTAATGTTGATGGAACAGATACGGGTGCAGGGACTGACACAGGGACAGGTAATAATACGGGAACAGGTAACGAAGAAATACCACCTGTGGAGGAGGTTGATCCTGTTCGTAAATTTGCAAATGATAGCGCACCAGTAATTGTATTTTCAGATGGTGGCCTTACTGATGATAATAGCGATGGTCTTGTGGATTTTATTTTCTATTCAGGTGCTGATAATAATAGAAATTCAGGTACGACAGATGATGATTTTGCAGGAATAACAATTTCAGATGCTGATGGAAATGGATTAAATGCTGCCAATTGTGATGTGTACGAAAGTTCACAGTTATCATCAGGGGTAGTTACTAATGCTTCTGTAGTGCACTCTGAGGTAGGCTGCACTATTGCAGCAGGAACAATCACAATAACTGTTGGTAGCTGTGCAAATTTACCCAATCGACTAGATCGCTATAGTGATTTAAGAGTGCATCTGTCCGTGGATGAGTCTGATGCTGGCGATGGAGTTGATGATGTATATGTTGCTTCTGCTGAGCTTACATCCACTAATCCGACAGTTGTTCAACCAAAGTCTTTTGATTTGGTTTTAGATTTAGACTTAACTGTAGCAAATAATTGTATCAACGAAAGTGTTGTTAATCCATTAGACTTGGACGGTGCTAGCGGTGGAATTTTTGGTTCCAAGGTAGCTATCTATGATAATTATGCAGCGGCATCTTCAAAAACAACTTCAGGTGTGATAGGTGGTATCTATATTTATGAAAGAGATAATTCTAATCCAAGTTTAGATAGTTTTGTCAGTGCTCCTACAAAAATAACGATAAAAGACATGGTAGGGGCTACCTATTATGATAATAGTGCGAACAATGCTGACGCATTTGAGATTTCAAGTCTTAGTATGTATAACGATGGTACAAATGATCTTTTGGCTGTGGGTATAGAGAAATACAATAACTGTTATGGAGTAGTTTACACTTACCTTAGGGGAACTGGTAACAACTGGACGCAAGCAGAGGCTATAACATTGTCTGGTGTGGCTACAGGGCTGGGTTGTGGAGCTCCTGCCGCACCCAAGTTCGGAGCATCATTAAGCTTGCATGGTTTAAAATTGGCCGTTGGAGCACCAAAGTTTGTCTCAGGAGTTGATGTGAACAGTGGGTTAGATATTGTCGGTCGAGTTACGATCTACGATATTTCTAGTTTAGGAGTAACTTCAAATCCCCAAGCAAAAGATCCCATTGATCCTTTAACATCTTTTGGTGAATCAGTTTCAGTAAGAGATGGAAAGATTATAATTGGGGCTCCAGCCTATAATCAACAAAGAGGGCGCGCCTATGTTTACGATATCGGCACAGACGCTGATTTAAATGTATTGCTAAATGAAGTTAGTTTAAGAGCAGCAAGCCAAGAATCTGGAGATTTATTTGGATCCGCTGTTGATATCAATGCTGGTATCGCTGTAGTTGGTACAGCAAAATCATCAGGTTCAGGCGAAGCTTTTATTTTTTCAGGTACAGATTATGGCACTCGTGTAGAAATATCTGAAGGTGCTCGCACATTCGGAAATGATGTTGCGATAGTTGGAGATAAAATCCTAGTGGCTGATTATTTATCAGATGCCGTGAGATACTATCGTAATCCAGCTGGTAATCAACGAAGAATCATCGAGACAGACATGACCGATAACCCTAATACAAAAGATTATGGCAGCTCCATTGCTGTAGATAGAGGCGGTGATTTAACTCCCACATTGTTTGTAGGAGCAAAAGGATCTTCAGATTTAGAAGGACGCGGTTTTTTTGAAGAATTACCAGCTATAGTTGGTGATGAAACTGAGGGTATTTAATAATAATTATTAAAATTAAAAATGTTTAAAGGAATGTGAAATGAAACGTATTAAAAACATAAATAAAAATTTAGTTTTAAAAGTTATAGGCAGCCTGTATTTCATTGTAAGTTATAACTTCACTCTGTCTTTAGATCTCAATGAAAACTCATCATCAGTGTTACAGGAAAAAGTAACTCAAGATGGTTTAAGAGCTTATTATATATTTGGTAGTACAAATGGAAACCACAGTTTGAGTGGTAATGACACCATTATTCCTAATTTAGTTGGAGACCTCGGTTTAACTCTTCCAGAAGGCTCAAATGTAACTAACCCAGCTTTGTTGAATATTACAGTCCCATATCTACATACTTTAAATGGACAACATGATATTGATGGAGATGGCACCAATGAAGAATATTATCGTCGATCAGAGATAACTGGTGATTTTATTAAATTTTTTAAAACATCAACTCAGGGGCCTATTGCAATAAAATCGGGTGATGCATCTGAATTGGCATCAGAATGTAGTGCTAATGGCGCACTTTCATTAGAGTTATGGTTAGTTAATAATGACCATAGACCCAGTGTGGTGGGTTTATCTAAAATAGTAAGTTTAACAAGAAACTACGATGAGTTAGGACCTGATAATAATTTAGATGCAGTTGGCAACTTTTATTTTGGAACTCGATATGATCAATTTGCACTTTATGAAGCTGGGTACCGAACAGGTGCCGATATTGGAGACTTTAGTGTTAAGCAAACTTCAGTTAGTACAGATTTTTCTCCACAGGTTGATGAACCAACCGCTCGGGTTCAACATGTTTTTTTGACTGTGGATGCTAATAGAACAGAAAAAATTTATGTATCAGATGGTGCAACAGGTGAACTCGTTAGAATGACAGGAAGTTTATCCTCACATAATGGAAATTTTTTAAATTGGGATAAATCCATTGAGATGGTTTTGTCCTTAACTAATGAAATATCCAAAGATGACGCTGCCGATACAGCTTTGCCTAATGTTGATGGAGCGACCCAAGAAGAATCAATAAAAAACAAAGCTTGGTCGGGAAGTTTATACAGTATGGCGATATATTGTGGGGCATTAAGTGAAAGTGAAATCTTAGGTCCAAGAGCTCCAAACCCTTCGGCTAAATTTAGTGGATACGATGGAATTAGCTCTGTTTCCAGAGATACAATTACACCAGCAAGATTAAAAGCAGCTCGGCTTCATTCTCGATTAACAGGAGTTAAAATCCCAATAGATCATCCCAGCTTAGATGTGATGGAAACTGAAGTGGCAAAGGGAACGGCATTAGGTATGAAAGCTGCTGCCCAAGAAGCTACAAAACACCCTGACTTTTATAATATAACGGTAAAAGATTTTGCAACGAGAATGTCTAATCGAGATGAAACAGTAAATGACAATTTAAATGATTTTATTGCCACTGTAATTGGGGTCACTGCAGATCATGCCCTAGATGTAGATGATATAGATGGAGCTAATCCCGGAATTAAGCAAAGTGACGCCAGAACTTTATTGTTTGGTAATTTTGTTTATAGGGCTGACCCAACAAAATCTGCCGTGCCAGCAGAGCCAGTAGATTACTTAGCATCAAACCGTCATTACGAAGAATTAGAGAAAAAACGTTATAATATTGGCAGTAGCTTGGTGCGCGAACCACAGAGTGTATTTGTGGCTGGAGCAAAACAAAATGTGAACCGTAGAAATGCCGCGGGATTAATTACATCAAGAGCATTCATGTCGGCGCATGCTTCTGCTGGGACAAATAGACGAATTGTAGAGTACACTTTTAGGCAGTTTCTTTGCATACCCATAGAAAAATGGGCTGATCCATTAGCTGGTGATGATGTTATTGGACGAGATGTAGAAAGAAGCCCAGGTGGTAGTCATCAAAAATTTAAGACCAGTTGTCGTGCTTGTCACTCTGTTATGGATGGGTTTAGAGGTTCCACAGCATATTTTGATTTTCCAGATCCACCTAACAGTTTTGTTGTAATCACAGATGAAATGCCAGCACAAGCAGCGACAGAAACAACTGCAGGACAAAATTTAGTGGTACAAAAAATGAATAGAAATTCAAATGTTTTTCCAGCTATAGGTTTAACTGGAGATGCAAGGTTTCAAGTTAAAAATGATGCTCGATTTGTCAATAATGCCATTTATGGAGCAAACGCGAGTTATTTTAAATGGGAAGATAGTATATATCCAAATGGCGACAAAACGGCCGGTGTTCCTTCTGGAAGTGGGATCAGATCTTTTGGAAAAATGGTTTCTCAGTCAGGAGCCTTTGCCCCCTGTATGGCAAAAAGAGTATATCGCTCTGTGTGTAAGAGGGAACCAGCTTCTTTTGATCAACCGATGCTAGATAGTGTAGCAAACAAATTTTCCACTACAGGATTTAAATTAAAAGATTTATTTGAAGATATTGCTCTATCACCAGAGTGTTTAGGTCGTGATTAATTTTTTATATAAGCTTTAGGAGATAGTTATGAGAGTTTTAAAGAATAAAATATTATCAATACTGAGTATAATTTTTGGGCTTGCGCTGATTTCAGGAGTTTTTGGAAATGCTTGTAGTGGTGGTTTTAATTCTTCGTACTCAGAGAGCTCCTTAAATGTACAAGCTTTAAATAATGGTGATCTTGTGGCAATTGAAGGAAAAGCCACAGTAAGTACAGCGTATTCGAAGCAGTTTCTAGACAATATGTTGTCTTGCACAGGAGTGCTAAACCCAAGTACAGATACTTTGCTGGAGTACGAAAATAGAAAGGGGTCCGTGTCAGAATACGGTTACGCAACAAAAATAACAGCTCCAATGCTTATGGCTTTTGTGAGCATAGCCGGAGAAGTGTGTTCTGACCTTGTGGATTTAGAAAGTGGAAGTACTTCGAGAATGATTTTTAAGGATATTGACTTTAACAGTGAGAGTATTTTTTCCGAACAGGTTTCACAATCAGTGAATCGTCTCGCACGGTCTTGCTGGCAAAGAAACGAGACGGATGAAGAATTGTCATATATTATTAATGATGTTTTTTCTGAGGGATCTGTCACACCTCGAGATGCGGCTGTAATGATGTGCACATCAATGTTAGCTAGTGTTTCAGCCTATGAAATGTAAAGAAACTTAGATTCAATTTTAAAATATTCCCGGGGGGGAGAATGAGCAAAAATAAAAAAAATAATGATATAAAACAGGAAGAGACTTTTGAAGAACTTCACAATAAAAGAGTTAAAGAAATGTCTCGTCGGGAACTTATCAGTTCAGGCTTGATTAAGTTTACAGCTGGAATGGCTCTCCCTTCTATATACAAGGTATTGGCTAATAATGGATTTGCTCAGGCACAAGAGATATTTTGCCCCAAAGGGAACTCCTCTGGGCTATGCCCGGTAATAACCTTAAACCTTTCTGGTGGCGCTGGTCTTGCTGCACAATTTGTACCTCATGATGAGGGTGGTGCTATGCTACAGTCCTACGGCAAACTTGGGCTTGGAAACTTAGCTTCACGTGCCTCTGAAATTATGGACAATTCACCAACTGCAGATCCTAATAACATTCAGCGTGAATTTGGTGGTGTGCCTTTTGCTCCCATTCAAGCAGGTGCTGCGGGCAGTTTTTTAGTTGGTGTGCGAACATCGATTAATGGAGCTGCGCCAGCAGCATTAGCAAATACTGCTTTTGTGGGAATTCCGGTACAGTCGAGAGATGATTCTGGTGTAAACAAATTTGATATATCAGGAATGGTTGCTAAGGCTGGTTTAGTGGGTGAAATTTTACCGAACTTAGGTCGAAACAACACCGCCACAGGCTTAAGGCAGGATTTTGCTTTAATTAAGCCACCGACGCCATTAATTGTGGGCAATACCGCTGACCTATCTGCAGCACTTGGTGTGGCAGGACGACTATCAAATTTAAATAATGCTCAGAAAACTAAAATATTTAAAATGGTACAGAATTTAAGTGGATCACAAGCAAGAAAGTTAGCTAGTAATAGTGGAGGCCAAAACCTTGTAAATTTAGTACACTGTGCCACTGGATCAAATACTGATTTGTCATCACAGGATGATTCTATTGTTGCTTTACCTGCTGATATCGAAACTATATGGAATGTAGCAAATCAAAATGGTAACAATCGTGACAGAATTTTTGCAACTATGGTTTACAATGGTATTGTTGGAAATGCTGGGACAATTAACTTAGAGCTTGGGGGTTATGATTACCATAACGGAACAAGAACATCTGGAGAAACAAGAGATCAACAAGCCGGCGAAGTTGTCGGTCGTATTTTGGAAACAGCACAATCATTAGGTCAAAAAATTATGTTAATTGTAACTAGTGATGGATCAGTATCTGCTGCTGATGATGGATTTGGAGCGGCTTGGGTGAGTGATAGGGGAAATGCTGGAATGGCCTATATGATGGCCTTTGACCCTGTGGCTAGGCCAATCACAAGCTCTTTTCAATTAGGGCAGTTTACACTAGGACAAGAAGTAGACACTCAATTTATTACAGGAGGGTCTCCAGAATTAGCAGCAGCAGCAATGTTTGCAAATTATCTATCATTAAATAGAAAAGTTGGAGACATAGAAAAAGTAATTCCAAGAACATTTACACAGGCTGATTTAAATAAAATAGTAAAAATATTTGGCTAACAAATGTTTATTAGGTTTAAGTTGAAAGGTTTTTTTTAAAGGTGCACGTTATGAATCAAATTACTCGTATAATAGTTGTGTTTTTTGTTGGGGTAATACCCTTAACATATAATGCTTGTTCTTCTTCTCATACAGGTTCCGATTCATTATCAAGCCTAGATGCTTGTCAACAAAAGCAGTCAACAACTTTTCAAGAAACATATTATCAATTTGCAAAAACCAATTGTATTACTTGTCATGCTCCTGGAGGAGTAGGGAAAGGATATTTTGCAGGCAGTGACATCGAGGTTGCTTACAAAGCATTTAGCTATTTGGGATATGCAATGTTTGGCGAACGGGCTAAAGATGATGCTCATGCGCCGCCTTTCAGTGGGTCTAAGCATGCGCAATCTGTTAAAGACATGGAACAAAAATGGGGAGCACAGGCTGAAGAGTTTGAATTTTGTTTGGCTAGTGGGGATGCCTCATTAGCTCCAATATTCCTTCCAGATTCTGAACTAGATTTAAGAGTGCAAACAACACAAAAAAATATTTCAGCCAATTTAATTGGTGAAGATAGTGTAGTGGTTAGTTGGGACTTAGCTACAGAGGTATACACATCCGATGGTTCTTCGTTACAAGGCGTAACAGGAACATTCTCTGTTACAGTAATTCCTTATATTGATTCTGGTGGGGAGTACTACTATCATATTTATCGACCAGAGGTTGTTTCCACTTCGGATATTCGTGTAGAAAGCTTAGTGTTTGGATTTAATGGATCTTACCTTAAGACAGAGAGTACATTCACAAATATTATAGCTGATGTTTACGATAGCGATGATAGAAGTAATAATATTGGAGTGGGATCTGAGATTATTTCAGGTGGTACTTTAATTATAAAAACGGTGCCTACAGTAAATGATTTTCTGAAAGTGACATTTGGAGTTATAGAGTCCACAACTTTGGTGAAGCCACCCGCAGGGCCAATTATAACTTTTGCTTCTAACACAGGCTCAGTTCTAGAGGGGTCTCACTTAAGTGCAGATCCTGTAACTCGAAGAAATGATTATATGGGAGCTTTAAGTGAGATTACAAACGTTTATGAATCTGTTCCAAATAATAGTGCGTGTGTAACCTTGAATGTTCAAACAGGAGGGGAGAATGACTTTATAAGCCCTGATGAGCCTGTGCGAGTTATTATTGGAGTAATAGGACAAGGTGGAGCAAAACCAGTTGGTGGTGGCCCTGGAATAACCGCTGTAAATGTGGATATAGGTGGCAATCAAACAGATGTAAATCGATATGATTGGGATTATATCTTAGGTAGTGAGACAGTCTTAATTTATCCTGGTGAAGCGAGTAAAGAATTTTGTTTAGAGATTTCAAAGGACAATCGTTTTGAAGAAGGTGAGACAGTAGAGGTTACTATTAGCGGAATAGTTGGGGGAACAAATGGCCAAGGAAATACTCCTATGGTGATATCAATTATTGATGATGATGTAGACATTGTTACTGAAACAACCGTTTTTGGAGAGCCTTACCAATTTGTTAATAAAATTACATATGGTTATTTAATGGATCCTAATTATCCATACGAGCCTCCTTCAGATTATATTAATGTGCCAAAGGGTGTTTTATATACAAACTGTTTTCAATGCCATAATTCGGTAAGAAGGTATGGTAACTATGATTTGTCAAACTATGTAGAACTACTGGAAAGAGGGGTTGTGCTCCCACCTGAGGTTGATAATACTTATATTTCATCTGTTTGTAATGATGCAAATGTAATAGCGAACAACGATAACGTTAGTAATAGTGCCGAATGCATTACAGCACTAAACAGTGACTTTTCTTCTGTGGACACATCATCAGCAGCTTTTGCTGGGCTTATATCAAATAGCTACATGTATATTAGGACAGCAGCCAAAGATAGTACTAATTTTGATACAATGCCTATTGAGAATGGCCCAATGAATATTGATAATATTGATGCAGTAAAACAGTGGATTCTTACTGGAGCACTAGACGATTAAGAGTCAGAACTTATTTTTGGCATTGTTTTTGTGGGGAGCCTTCACACTAGAAAGGCAGGAGAGAGCCTAATGGCTCGCTCACTGTTGAATTCTTAAATCTGATGAGGAATCACCGGAAACAGATTTAATATTTTGAAAATGTTCGAGTACTCTTTTTTGAGCATCAGAAATATTGCCAAAAATAATTTCATCTCTGTTGGGGTGTGCTCTGTCAGAAGCTGTAGCAAGAAAATAAAAGTAGTCTTCCGCATTCAAGTTATATTTTTGAATCAGCTGATCAGCCATATAAACTAAATAGCCGCTGAGGTGTTTATGAATCCCCCCCCTTTTGAGTAGCTGAGTAAATTCCTCCAAAGATTGATCATTTTTAAAAGTCAAAGGACTGGAATCGTTATTACCTACAGCTTTATTAAACTTCACTTTAGAGAGTACACTAGCGAGCTCATTGATAAATTTTGCTCTAGGGTTTGTTATACTATACTGTTCAGAAACAATATCACTTTCAGAATTAGAAGAAGTATAATTGTACTGATAAATATGGTTCTTATCAAAATAGTCTTGCAGAAGTTGAGAAAGTTCTTTGGTCGAAAACTGAGACACAGATCTGATGGCTCGTGGAAACAGGTAAAGCCCATATGATAATGAAAAACTACGTTTAGGTTTCAAATTATCTAAATCACTCATGTCGGGAAGTTTTTGCATAAGTTTATTGTAAACATCAATAGGCAGCTCTCTTTGTAAATTAAGAACCAACTTCTTTTGTTCTTTCACATCATAATCAGTTTCTTTAACTCGTCTGTTTCGACTTGTGTATAATAGAGACTTATCTTCTTTATCCTCTGAGAGTTCAAAAATAGTGTACCTTGTCATTGTGTTCTCAAAAGAATAGGTATGACCCCACCAAGCCCTACCGTGCCCACCTGACCGGTTAGATAGATAACTGTAGTTACTAGGTATATTGTATTTATCAATTACAGAGAATCGGCTTTCATCACTGTACTTCTTTGATTTATAATTTAAGAAGATTAAAAAATTTAGTTCAAAATTGCCGGAATAATCGCTGTGGGTTAGGCTTGAGCCATAAAAATTTCTTTCAATTTTTGGGTCTAAATCCAATCGGGCTAGTCCTCCATTGTTATCAAACTCTGTAGCATAGGAATTGTTAACAGCTTTAGCTACATTTATATTGTCTTGGTAAGCTTTTTCTAAATGGTATACATAAGGTTTAAGATCTTTAGAAAACTTCTCTAATTGTTCGGAATTAGTAGGACGTATTTGCTTAGTCATATTCACTAAAGAAAGGTACATTAAATCCATTATAGAATCTTGAGATTGCTCCATAAACTTTTTAAATGTGGATCTCATATCCAAGTTTTCTTCACGCAAATCTAACATATAGTCTGCCAGAAGAAAATCCTGATTTCTTTTATCTAATAAGCTGAATTTTAACAGTTTTAAATAACGTCGAGCACTTTTATTCAATGCTTTACCAACAAAGGAGCTTCCAAACACAGTGACTTGATGAAGAAAAGAGGAATTGAGGTAAATTTCTTTTTGATTGCCTCTAATTACAATAGCTTTTAGTCGAATTTTGTGAGGAGCTGCTTTGAATAAATATAAACGTACGGAACCATAGTTTTTATATTGAGTACCAAGGTTAGAGATAAATTCAGTTTCACTTCCACTTAAGTGCTCTGAATTATATCTAGCCTTGAGCTCCATTTTTAGATTGATGGCTATAAAATCCCCTACATCAAATTTCTTGAAATCATCAGCAGTGGTTGGGATTTCATTTGGGCATTTTGTGTATTTTGGTTTTAAAGCCTCTTCCCAGCCACTTAGTGAGATCATTTCAGTGTCAGGATTTGTGACATCACTCTCATTAGGTTTGTAATAATACTGTACATCTTTAAATTGTTTTTCAAAAACCACTTCAATTTTAGGTACAAAGCTCACTGAAATGTTCTTATTAATATGAACAGCTTTGGAAAGTGTATCGTTAAGGTTATAGTCTAGTCCGGAGGACCAAACATCTCGACGTAAAAATTGGTTTTTTATATATGACTTTCTTACCGTCATATCGAAGCTAAAGCCAGAGAAACTAAGGTCACTTGAAATGGTATTCAAGGGAGTATCAAGTACGTTGGATACTCCGTAGCCTAGTTTTGTACGTTCTAGTTCTTCCCTAAGCCAGGATTTACTTTTTCCAGCATATTTAACATTTTTAGCTTTTTCTGCTGCCAAAGTAAATTTATTGTCTGGTACATTAGGCTTACAGATATCAGTAAGTCCCTCAAAAAAGCTTTCCAGGGATAAGGCAGAGGCGCTAGTTGCACTTATTAGAAGTAGTATTATCAAAATATTTTTCATTGGATGATAGTACCATGAAAGGGGTCATTCTTGTGTTATTACAGGATAATTGTAAATTGTACAGTGAGCGTAAAGAATTTTTTCAGAGTTAAATATGAGGATTAACTAGAGGAGAAGATCCATAAGTTTTGAGAATTAAAACTGGGGTATTAGGATTCGCCGCCATCATCGCCAATGGCCTCCACAGGACAACCATCTAGCGCTTCTTTGCATTGTTCGATTTCATCCTCGGTGAGGGGTTGCTTGCTCACGTAAGCATGACCATCATCTTCGTCCATCATAAAGTTATCTGGAGCACTCATGACACAGGCGTCGCAGGCAATGCACTCATCATCAACAAAAAACTTTCCTGGTTTATTATCTTCAAATTTTCTATCTTTATCTGCCAAAACAACCTCGTAAATCAAAATAAGTATAATTATATTAAATATTTAAATGTATAATCCTCGGTAAAGCCACAGCTCTTTAAGAAGGAAATTCTTTACATTTTCCCACAGGGCGTGTAATTCATCAAGGTATATAACAATCAATTACAATAGGAACTCTCGCTAATGGTTACTGAGGCTGGAAAACGACGAACATTTGCAATTATTTCCCATCCAGATGCGGGAAAAACAACAATCACCGAGAAGTTACTCTATCATGGTGGTGCTATTCGCGAAACAGGTGAAGTTAAAGGAAAGTCAGGCAAAAAAGCAGCCATGTCTGATTGGATGACATTGGAAAAAGAAAGAGGAATCTCCATAACTTCTTCAGTGATGCAGTTTATGTACGGTGAGTTAAAAATCAACCTTTTGGATACACCAGGCCATAAGGATTTTGGTGAGGATACTTATAGGACCCTTATCGCCGCAGATTCTGCAGCAATGCTTATTGACGCAGCCAAAGGTGTAGAAAAACAAACACGTCAGCTTTTTGATGTGTGTCGTATGCGTAAAATACCAATTTTTACCTTTGCTAACAAAATGGATAGAGAGGGGATCGACTCCCTAGAGTTAATTGATGATGTGGAAAGCACTTTAGGCATTAAGTGCATACCAATGACATGGCCAATAGGAATGGGCGACCGATTTCGTGGTTTGTTTCATAGAATGCATAACAAATTATACCTTTATGAAAAAGGCAAAGTAGAGCCAGAAGTAATAGCTGTGAGCTCCTGGGAGGACCCCATAATTAAAGAGTATGTCTCAGAAGAGCTTTACGAAAAGTTTTTAGAAGATATGGAACTGTTAGAAATAGCCTTGGGTCCCTTTGAAGTAGATGATTTTTTACGAGGTGATGTTTCTCCCATGTCTTTTGGATCAGCAAAAAATAATTGGGGTGTGGATTTGTTTTTAGAAATATTTGCTAAATATGCCCCAGCACCTCAACCCAGAGAATTTGATACGGGCTCTATCAGCCCAGATGATAAAGAATTCTCTGGATTTATTTTTAAAATTCAGGCGAACATGGACAAGAAACATCGAGATCGCATTGCTTTTTTAAGAGTTTGTTCTGGTGAATTTGAACGGGGCATGAAGGTAAAACATATGCGTTTAAACCGTGAGCTCAGGTTAGCCTATGCCAGTGAATTTATGGCCAAAGACCGTGGTACGGTGGATAATGCTTTTGCTGGAGATATTGTGGGCATTGTTGATACCGGTAATTTTCAAATTGGAGATAGTATTTCCAGTGGGAAAAAAATAAATTTCCCACCCTTTCCTAAGTTCTCTCCTGAAATGTTTGCGTCCCTATATATTAAGGACCCTTTAAAGAAAAAACGGTTACAAAAAGGGGTGAATCAGCTGGCCGAAGAAGGAGCAATTCAGGTATTTATTGATCCACTTATAGGAGAACAGGAGCCTCTAATAGGTGTTGTTGGGGAACTTCAGTTTGAAGTTTTACTTTATAGATTAAATGATGAGTATAACTTAGATGTACGTTTGGACCGCCTACCATATAGTGTAGCTCGGTGGCCAAAAAACAAGCATGGAGAAGACGTTTCTGATGTTAAAGGAGCTGAACGTATGTTTCAGGACTCTGATGGAAACCCGGTAGTATTATTAGCCCAAGCCTGGGATATAGGTTGGTTAGAAAAAGAAAATCCTGATGTTGAGTTTATGGCTTCACGCTGGAGGTAGTCTGAAGTTTATATTTAATCTTTAAGCTCTTTTTTGGCTTTTCTTAAGTATGGGCAAAAAACGAGTTCGGAGCGGAGCCGAAGGCGAGCACCGCTTGTTTGAGTATTTTTGTGCATACTTAAGAAAAGCCAAAAAAGAGCTTAAAGATTAAATATAAACTTCAGACGGGCATTTGAAGATTAACCAAATACAAAGTATATTTACTGATTTGAATTGATTTTTCAGTGGAAATAGAGAGGCTATTTATGTCAGATTTGAATAAAGAAATGTTCCCTTACCTGCATGGTTTTAGCGAAGACGAGCAGCTGCGATTAAGACGACAGGCTCGGTTTATGGAGCATATTATATATAAAGATATTGATTTTTCTCGATGTAAAAACGTCATAGAGGTAGGGTCCGGAGTTGGGGCCCAAACAGATATACTTTTAAGGCGATTTCCTGATTTAAAAGTTATTGGTATTGACCTTAATGATAAACAATTGGCTTCTGCTAGGAAATACTTTTCTACAAAAGAGGAACTTAGTTCTCGGTGTGAGTTTTTAGAAATGAACGCGGAATCTTTAAGCTTTGAGTCCAATAGCTTTGATGGAGGTTTTCTTTGTTGGGTGTTAGAGCATGTACCAAACCCCTCACATGTATTAAATGAAGTTCGCCGAGTGTTAAAACCTGGAGCTTCAGTTTATGTGAATGAGGTGATGAATGCTACTTGGTTTTTAGACCCATATTCGCCAAACTTGTGGAAATACTGGATGGCTTTTAATGACTTCCAGTACGATCAGGCTGGTGACCCATTTGTAGGTGCAAAGCTGGGAAATTTACTATCTTCTTTAGGCTATAAGAATGTGCAGACCACACCAAAAACTTTGTTTTATGATAATCGTTCTACTGAGCAAAGAAAAGAAACTATCGACTATTGGATGGACTTGCTTTTAAGTGCCTCAGAGCAACTTGTGAAATCGAAATATGTAGATCAACAAACTGTGGATGAAGCTGTGAAAGAAGTAAATCGTGTGCAGAAGGACCCGAATGCTGTTTTTTATTATACATTTATGCAAGCCACAGCTATAAAATAGTGACTTTTTTCATTTATTGCATTCCAATGGCTGTTATAAATTTAAAATGAAATTAATGCTCTTGTAAGGGGGAACCAATGAAAACTAAATTACCATTTATACTTGTTGCCGCATCTATGGTGCTTGGAGTTTTTATCTCCATACTTTTTGGAGCCAACGAAGCTTTGTTTAAAGATAAAATTGCCAATGATATCAAATCTAATGTTAAGATACAAAAAATTATGGATGTCGAAAAACGCCAAGCAAAAATTGAAAAAGAAAAATCAAAAAACTGGCGCTACTATCAACGTTTTCATTTTCATTCCACTGGCATTAGTGCCATGAGCTTAGGTGTACTTTTGTTATTGGCATTTTCTGCAGCCCCAAAAACACAAAAGTTAATTTGTTCGTATTTGGTCTCAGTGGGTGGTTTTTTATACCCTTTTGTATGGTTATTTGCTGCCATATATGGGCCTATAATTGGACGACATGATGCTAAGGAGCGCTTTGCAATATTTGGTTATATGGGCGGTGTATTTTTTCTTGGCTTAATATTTTTTCTATTTTTAATTTCTAAATACCCAATTAAATTCAATAATGAGCCTGCTTAAATATTACACTTAGTCTTTTTACACAAATATTTAACTGAGTAAATAGTATTAGGGAAGTCATTCTATTATGGGAAAACTACAGGATTTTAAATTTAAGGAAGAAAAGCTGTGTATGTTTTATTTAGGTGGCCGTGTTCAAGGCTGTCATATTGAAGTTCATGATGTGATATTTTTAACAGGCAGGTCCTCGGAAGAGTTGAAGCCTAAAATCAAAAGGAAGTGGTTTGGCATTAGTAAAAGCCTACATGTGGACTCCTGGTGTGCAGTAGAGCATGTTATGGGGTTTGATGTATTGCTTACTAAAGAAATGCCAACCTCTGAGAATAAACTCTACTTTGTGAACTTAGGAGCCTATAAAGAAGGTGAGTTTGGGGAATTTCATTATATTAAGTTAATTGTTGCAAAAAGTGCAGTAGACGCCAAAACCTTGGCAAAATCTCAATTAAGAGAAGGTCTTGTGGAGGTACATACAGATGACATTTTTGATATAGATGATTGTGAAGAAGTAAAAGTGGAATCTTTTAACATTGAATTATTACAAAATGATCTAGCTACTGCGCAGATGAAGCCTGTAAATGGATGGCTGAAACTCTAATATTTATCTATCTAATTATATTACAAAATTATGCTTAAATTACTTTTCTCACAAATGAGACGATGTCCTTGTTTTTGGAATTCAGAAGTTATTTATTTTATGAGCTGCGCTTTATTTTGTTTTGTAGTCAAAAATGTTGGTTTCTAAATTGCAACCATCTAATTTCCAGGTAAGGAGCCTCAGCTATGATTATAAAGTTATTTTTAATTTCAACCCTATGTATGTTTGTTAACACCACTATGGCTAATTGCAGGTTACATACGCCTATCATTGCAGACTGTAAATTCTATACCCAATGTTTAGAGTCCAAATTTAGCTGTGGTAAAGAAGGTTACCCCTTGAGTTATGGAGGCAAATATTGCAAAAGATTTCAATCCTTAGATACGCCCAAGGCTCATAAAGGAATCCAATTGAGCAATCAGGGCATCGTTTGGCGCGACAGAACTTTAAGGTGCCTTCAGGATGATCTTATAATAGGCATGGAAGTAGCTAAGAGTTGTTCTGCCATTAATGAAATTGGTTTTAACTCTCACTCCAGTTGTTATACACTCCCTGGCTCATCTATTTGTGATTTGAGTGCTGAGGATTTATTTTCCATAGCTAGAGTTGTTGATGGCATTGAGTATTTTACCTATAATGCTTTAAAACAAATGACCGAAGTGGCTTCTACTTGCGCTCCAACCTGGTTAAAAGAAAAATTAGATGCTATGGCTCATTTAAAATCAACACATACGGGCTTTGTGCGTACGGGGATAAAAGTGAATATTTATGAAAAGAAAATTAAATCACTGGATAAGAAAATTAAATTAGTAGAAGAATTAAGAGGTTTTTATGCGAACTAAAAAGAAACAGATTTTATATAATACTAGCGCAAGCCTTTTGGCTGTTTTCTTGTTTCACCTTATTTTGAGGTTTGTCTCGGCAAAGCCTTACTTTGCACATGATGCAGGAATTACTATTGTTCCTTTATCTTTTATTACAGTGGCATTAATGAGTATGTTTATTTCTTTTTTAATTCCAAAGATGAAGTCATATGTATTTGCCTTAGTTGTATTTATTGCTAGTGTTCCGCTCACCTTATTTGCAACATTTGTTATAATCTCTACAGGCGAGCTAGATATTCTTGGAGATTTTCTGAGGTCACTTGCCATATCTATAGGTTTAATTCCTGTTTATTTTTTTCCAGGCCTTATACCTTTAGTTTTCTTGTCCATAGTTTTAGAATTGGCCAGTCGCAAAAATTGGCTGCAGTAAGAATTTTAGTTAATAAGTAAGAGAGCCAAAGTAAACTTACTCATGCAGATTTGACAGAAATACCCACTTTAATGATTAAAATGATCCATGGCACGGCATGCATAATAAAGTCAAAAATATCAATGGGCTTCACTAACTTTCCATTAAATAACATGACTAATTTTTCATAAATATGAGGGGGGGTAAATGGAGCTAATCCAAGGGTGGCACAAAGAATTATAACGTGAAACCATTCTAAATTTTTTATGAACTCCATAAGATCCTCTACAGGCTGTGGTTTAAACTATTAACACTTATGATAAGTAGTAACTTTTTGCCGAGACTAATGTCAAAAAATGCTATTGATTTTGGTAAAAATTGCCCTAATTAAAACTGAGCTTCTTAGAATTGTTTATAATATTACAATGAATAAGATTATTTTAGTGCTTCTAATAGGCACAAGCTTGGCTTGTAATAACTTTCAACCCAGTGACCAATTTATATTGGGATCAGCTAATCAGGGGCTAAGTGCAGCACCTGATGAGCCTGGAAAGCTGCCAGGAGAAGATGTCGGTGTGGAGGATCCTCAGCTACCTGATGATGAGGACGTGGGCGGAAAAGATCCTGATCAAAATAATCCTGCAGAACTAAAGGTGGCTTGCTATCTATACGCACAAGGCAGTGAGAGCTGTTTTGACCTAGTAGATTATGAAGAAATAACAACTCTAGATGATTATGAGTACAAAGACCCCTATACAGACAGTAGCTTTCCAAATGGTTTTAATAAGGGACAGTATGTAAAACCATTAAAATTTATAGATATATCTAACTACGATGCCTTAATACAAGTAGCCGATAATTTTATTTTAGAGGAATTAATACCAATTCGACAGGGAGATTATGGGGTATTTTCAAAATTAGCCTTAAGAAAAATACAAAATTTAAGAAATGAACTGGGAGGTGCTTTATTTATTCACAGTGCTTATAGAAGCCCAGCCTACAATAAAGGACTTTCTGGGGCGAAATGGTCTCGCCACAAATATGGTGATGCCATTGATTTCCATGCGGATATTGCCGATTTAGATAAGCTCAAAGAACTTTGCATTTCTCAAGGTGTTAGTTTTTATCAAGTATACAAATCCCACATACATTGTGATTGGCGAGAGCTAACTTTAGACTCTGATTTTTATGGAGAGCAAGTACCTTTACCTTTACCTTTACCTATTGCCAGTGCGACTATTGATAAAATGCATAAAAGCTCATTTGTGAGCATTGTAGATAATGGTAAAGAATATGAAGTTAGTGTAAACACAGATTATATCGAAGATGACCCCAAAGACTTAGTTTACTCGTGGAATGTTCAGTTTGAAAATAAAAAAGCTAAGTCATACTCGAACTCTAAGATTTTTTTAAAGAAAAAATCAAAGCCCACTCAGATATATGTAAATATAGGTGGGTCTTTAGATTTATTTATGAATATTTCTAACAAATAAATTACAAATTAATTTTGAGAAAACAGAGTCAGGCAACTACGTATAATTACTTTAGGGGAAGGGGCTCTGTCACTTGGGTTCATATTTTTTTCCAACGAATTAAAAAAAAGTGTAGTTTCCTTTTGGTAATTACGCATTTTTGGAATATTATTTGACATATTTTTTGGTATTCCCAAACCTTCTGCAAACATGTAGATAGTTCGTTCTTCAAAAGATAAGTCTTTAATGTTTAAGTGGTTTAATAATGTAGAAATATTAAACTTCATCCTCTGGCGAAAGCTAAAGTATTGTCTTTTTTGAAAGAGTAAGCTCATTTCATTAGGAGAAAAGTTTAAAAAAAATCTGTGTTCAAAAATATTTGATAGAGCTTTAGCAATTTTCCTATAATAAAATATATTTTTTTTTATGTCCGTCTGCCACTCAGATTGGCCTAGATGGTGAAAGAGGCCTGCTTGAAATACTACAGATTTAAACACTTCGAATTTAACTAATGTATTGTGACCTTTGTAGCTTTCGGGGATATGAATGACTAACGTGGTGTCCTTGAGTGTGACAATACCCTCGGTAATATTCGCTTTGTACTTAACATTAGAACCCAAGTACATGGCCATAAATTTTTCTCTATGTGCTGGTGGGTAATTATTAAGAAATTCATTAAAAATTATATCCAATGATTGTTCTAATGGAAAAGAAGGAGAGTGCTTTTTCCAAAAATTTTCTGGAAAATATGTCATCTGCACAAAACTAGCGAGGTCTACAGCTCCATCAAAAAAACTGATATACAACTCATACGCTTTTTTGTATGTGGGAGGTTGTTGTGGTAGCTCAGTATATTCAGGGAAAACAAAGCCACCGTTAAAACGTGTAACATTGCTGTCATCAGCAGCAAAAAGTGAAGTGCTTGTCATGAAGACTAACAGTAGCGGTAGGAGCTTTCGAGTCATATTATTATTATATAATGTATCGAGGAAAAATAATAATTACTTTAGTGAGTTTAACATTATTACATGTCAGTAACTAAACTGATCAAAAGTTGGACGATGAATGGTTTCTATTTCATTTTAGTTTCATCTCAAAGCTACAGCATATATGGATCTGTGATGTACCTTGAGTTTAAATACCCACAAGTTTGGAGTATTTTAAGCTTGAAATAATGCATATTTCGATATCCATAGC
>JABJQG010000029.1 GCA_018663505.1 Pseudobdellovibrionaceae bacterium
AAACTTGGAATATTAGATGAAAGAAAGCAACGATTTATAGGTAAAATGATGTTATAGTGTAACCCATGTTGTGACCAGAAAGTGTAACCTATGTCGTGACCAGTTACACCTTTAGGCCCGATCTCCCATGGATGGAAAGGTCCCAGGCGAAGTTAAAGTAATTCAGATCCAAGCAACACACACCCACACACACCTTCAAATAAAAACACAGCCCTCACATCAAAATAAAAAAAGACGCAATTATGCGCCTTTTTTTATTTTCTAAATTCCATTAAAAAATTAGATTTCAAATGGTTTTGGAGAAATAGCTTCTGGATACTTGAAGTGATCGTAATTTGAGGTGCCAGTAGGTAGAAGATAGATATTACGAGCTTTTTTTACCTGAGCAGCCACTTTTCTTTGTTGAGAATGACTAATCTTGCTAATACGAGAAGGAAGGATTTTGCCTCCGTCCATGATAAAGCGATATAGGGTTGCAGGGTCTTTATAATCAAATTTAAAATCAACAGGGTATTCCGGACGATATTTAGATCTTACAGATTTGTTTAACATTTTTTCACCTTCCAAGTGCAATTTGTATTCGTTACTTAAAATAACAAGTATTTCCGAGATCCAAGTATATATAACAAAAAGTGGTTGCCAACAAGGTTATTATTAAATTATACGTATTATTTCATTTAAAGTGAGGAGAGCATAAATGCCACGTTGTGAATTATCCGGTAAGGGACCAGTAGTGAAGAACCTAGTTAGTCACTCGAACATTAAAACTAAATCAAGAGCTTTGCCAAATATTCAAAGAAAACAGGTGTATAGCCAGGCTCTAAACGAGCAAATTAGCCTCAAAGTGGCTACTAGCACTATTAGAAACATTGAACATTGTGGTGGGTTAGACTCTTATATATTGAAACAAGATGATAAAAATCTTTCAAAAAGAGCGCTTAAGGTTAAGCTACGTGTTCAAAAGAAGTTAAATCTTAAATAAGTTTTTTCAGTAAATTTTATAAATAAGGATCTCAAATGAAATTAAAGATTAAAAAAGGCGACACGGTAGAAGTTGTTGCCGGTGGTGACAAAGGCAAAAAAGGTCTAGTTTTAGAACTTAACAGCTCAAAGTTAAAGGTTCGAATACAGGGTGCTAAAATGCAAACTTGTTATGATAAAGAAGAAGGAATGGTTAAGCGTGAAGGCTTGATGGACTATTCTAATGTTAAGCTTGTATCTGCTGCAAAAGCTGTAAAGCGCACCAAGTCAAAAGCCAAGTCTAAGTAATCTCCACATGTCTTGTGTGTTCAGGACATTTTGTTATCCTAAAGGGGCTATGAATAAGGCCCCTTTTGTATTTATATTAGTATTTATGATATTAGCCAGTGTTTCTGTCTTTGCAGTTTCAGTTAGTCCTAGCCAGTATGTTATCTGTAAAAATAAAAAATTTGTAAGAACCATTCGTGTGGAAAAACAAGATGACAAAGGTCAGTGCATTACAAAGTATACAAAAGCGGGCATCGACCGTGTAATAGGTAGTGGTATACGTATGAACAGCTGTCAAAATTTTCTTAAAAATGTAAAAGGTAATTTAGAGCGGGCCAACTGGAGTTGCCGAGAAATCTCTAAAGTTCAAATGTCTACTCCGGACATCTCCACCGAAGAATAAATAATGACTATGCCAGGTGGTAAAACAGCTCACTTAAAAATTGCTGTTGTTCAAATGACATCCACGGATAACTTAGAAAGTAACATCCAGCAGATTTGGACTCTTTTAAAAGAAGTAGCAGAGGTCCCAGGGGTTCAGCTAATTAGCTTTCCCGAGAACTGTTTTTTTCTTAGGGTATCCCTTAAGGATAAGTTAGATATTTTGTCTTTGAATGATCCAAGAATTTTACAGATCAATCAGTGGGCTCTTGACCATAAATTCCAAATTCATATTGGAGCTATGGCCTATAGAGAAGAGGGGCGTGTTTATAATGCTACGGTGTGGTTGGGGCGAAGCTCAACGCCAGAAGTAGTGTATAAAAAAATTCATCTATTTGATGTAAAAATTGGCGAACAAAACCTAATGGAGTCCGCAGATTTTGCTGCGGGAAGTGAGCCAGCAGTTATTGATGTTTTTGGCTGGAAGGTTGCACTGAGCATTTGTTACGACCTTCGGTTTTCAGAATTATATTTAGCTTATGCAAAACAGCATGTGGACTTAATTTTAATACCAGCAGCATTTTTAGATATAACAGGTGAGGCCCATTGGCACAGCCTGTTGCGAGCACGAGCCATAGAATCACAAAGTTATATAGTTGCCGCAGCTCAATGTGGGGAGCATGTTTCGGTGAGCTCTGGGAAATCCAGAAAAACTTTTGGTCACAGTTTAGCTGTAGATCCCTGGGGAATTGTTATCAGTGATAACTCCTCTGTGGGGCCAAGCTATAAGGTAGTGGAGTTAAACAAGGAGCTCATAGCGGATGTTAGAGCTAAAATTCCCATGGATAAGCATAGAAAATTATGAGCTTATGTTCGAATGGGTCCTCATGGAGAGCCTGTCGTCCAAAGTCCTAGCGAGAACCCATAGTAAAATATACCCATTCACGAAGCAGTTTAAGCATAAATGGACCAGATAACTCAATATTATCCAGAAATTACTCTAACAGTTGGTTTTTAGTAAAATCTTTTCTATTATAAAAAATAATAAGCATCACATAGAGGTTTTTATGAAGTTACTTTTGGTTTTAGCATTTCTTTTTTTAACATTACAGCTCACGGCTGAGGTGGGAGTTTTTTTAGAAGATGAGAAAACAGACATTCGTTCTGCGCGAAAAACCTACTTGGGTGGTGTTGACGAAGAGGACATAGAGGTAGATAAAGAGCTCACAGCTCCTTATCGAGTGATTAACCTTAAAGTTGTGCAAAAAAAAGTAAAAGATAACCTTCTAAAAGCGGCTCAGGATTCTGATGACGAAGACGATCAGGACCACAAAGAGAAGCAAGATCAAAAGAAGACTAATTAAAACACAAAAAAAAGTAGATAAATATGCCTAAATTTTTAGCTTTAACTTCCAAAGGCTTAGTGGACCCTCTTTATGAAGAGATGCAGGAGCTAGGTCTTAATCGTCTTAACAAGCTTTCAGCCGGAGTCTCTTTCGAGGGGAACTGGAGAGATTGTTATTTAGCCAATGTAAAATTGAAGTCGGCCACTCGTGTGGCCTTAACAATTTTAGATTTTCCAGCGTATCAGCCAGAAGAGTTATATCAGAACATAAAAAAACATGATTTTACTAAATATATTGAGCCACACCAAACCTTAGCTATTAAGGCTAAAGTGAGTGACTCTACTAAATGGCAAGATCAACGATATGTCACTTTGAAGGCAAAAGACGCTATTGTTGACCAGTTTCGAGAAAAGTATGATTTTCGCCCAAATGTGGATTCAAAAAATCCCGATTTATTAATACTCATTAAGGTTTTTAAAAATCAATTTTCAGTAAGTGTGGATACATCAGGAAAATCCTTGGCACACAGGGGGTATCGGGTAAATTCTGTAGAGGCTCCGTTGCGGGAGCATCTGGCGGCAGGTTTGTTGAAAATTGCTAAATGGGACCCAGCAATTTGCTTATTGGATCCTTTTTGTGGTTCAGGAACCTTCCTCACAGAGGCCGCTTTGATGGCCCTTCCTCAGCGCATTCATCGTGAGTATGGATTTGAGCGTTTTAAAATTTTTCAAGAGGATACTTATGAAAAATTAAAAGCAGAGTTCGCAGAGGAGAGACCCCTAGAATTAGACTTGAAGCTCTATGGGTCGGATAATGATAATGTAACCATTTTAAAGGCCAAAGAAAATATCAGAAAAGCAGGCGTCAGTGAGTATGTTAAGGTCAGCAGCCGAGATTTCAGAAATATCAAAGCTCCTTGTGAAAAAGGAATGATTATTATGAACCCACCTTATGGGGTAAGATTAGATGAGGTTGAAGAGCTAAAGAAACTTTATTTTCAAATTTCTCAAAAAATGAAGGAAGAGTTCGTTGGCTGGGAGCTTTGGCTCTTATCAGGAGACTCTGAGCTGTCCAAAGCCTTAAAATTTAAGGCTGATGAAAAATATTTTGTATATAACGGTGGCATAGAATGTCGGTTTTTAAAGTACACAATCCGGTAACACCTCTTTGATTATAATTACTTTGAGAGGTCTGAGCTTTGTTCTCTTGTATAAATTGCGAAAAAATCTCCTTTCCTAAATAAAAAACAGCCACATACAAAATACGTGGCTGTTTTTTTATTCTAATTTGCCTAGTGGCTGAAGCTCTTAGTTACATTTTCTAATACGGTAAGAAAATTTACCATTTATAACTTCAAGTGTGTTTTTTGGACTTAACACTTCCATTACGGCAACTTCTATTGGCTCACCATAGTTAACTCTTTCGTATGCCATGTTGCTATCATCATATTCGTTACATCCGTGGTCACTATCGCTAGAATTTTGGCAATAACCTTTGTAGAGCACCGATGGAGCCCAGACAGTTTCAGCTTGAGTTTCTCCGCCCCAATAGCTATTTTCGCTGTTTCCATAATCTTCTTCCACGGGAACATTGGCCATGCCCTCTAAAGTTCCGGCCACTAAGTAGTCCATGCCATCTTTGAAAGGGTCGCTAATAACTTGGCTTCCGCTATAACAAAGCTTGTTTATTGGAACTAACATGTTGGTATCTGACTTGTCAGATTTCATACTTACGCGTGGCCAAGTATACTTAAGGTTTTTATTACTCTTCTCCCAAGCTTGAATGCCATCTTTTTCATAATTATATTCACCGTAATCAATGGACTTGTTGTTATCAAACCATCCAAACTCTTTTCCAGTAACAATGAGGCCTAAGAGAACAACGGCACCACATACTGCTGGAAACGGACTCATGCACTCGATCCCCGAAGCTGCTTTTGCATTGTTCAATGTGAAACTTGCAACTAGTGCAAGAGCTAATAATTTAATTTTTTTCATATCCCTCTCCCTTGTTTGATAGTGGTTTTTAATTTTTGTTTTTGTAATGGCTAGTTTGTATCGCTCCAAATGTATTAGTTGAATTAAGTTTAGGGGCTTTGTAATTTTTTTAGGTTGTCAAGTGAGGTAACTATAATAAGCATTAGAATCATGGCTGAGAGGTATTACGGATTCTTGATGTGAAGGCACAGTTTCCTCAGGAGGTGTGCTTAGTGCTCTGTTGATATGATATTTCTTTGGTCACTTGTGGGTTGATTCTAAGTAGCATGCTGTGTTTATTTTACACTTTGCTTAAGGACTTTTCATAAAAGCTCTTAACTGAATACTGATTGTCATGATACTGTTTTTGCATGGAAACTTGGAATAAAAACGCACCCCCAATATTTGTAGCATTAGATGTGGATACGGAGGAAGAAGCCCTCTCCCTTGCTGGCATGACCTCTGGTTTTGTTGGTGGATATAAGGTGGGCCCTCGACTGTGTATGAAGTATGGAGAACCATTAATTAAAAAGTTAGCTGCCCTGGGCAGTGTTTTTATTGATAACAAATATTTTGATATACCAAATACCATGGAGTCTGCCGTTAGGGCTACTTTTAACTCAGGAGCAAGTTTTGCAACAGTGCATGCTCAGTCTGGTCGTGAGGCCTTAAAGAGAATGGCGGAGCTTGAAGCAGAACTCAATAAAGAAAGATTTTTTAAAATATTATCCGTTACGGTTTTAACGAGTTTTAGCAAGGATACCTTGCCTGGAACTGTTAAGGAGGTTTCTTTGAAAGACCAGGTTAGGCTACTGGCTCAAGAAAGCGTTGATGCCGGATTATCTGGATTAGTATGTTCAGCGCATGAGGTAGAGGATTTAAGAGCGATGTTTCCAGATTGTTTCTTAGTGACTCCAGGTATACGTTTTCCAGATGAGGATAATGCTGATCAAAAAAGAGTAATGGGACCAAGAGAAGCTATCGCTTGTGGCTCTTCAGCTCTTGTTGTCGGTCGACCTATTTGTGCCTCTTCCAATCCCTTAACCGCGGCGCAAAAATTCTATTATGAGCTAATGGCTACAGATGTCTCGGAATAAAGGTTCTAAAGGAGGAGGCGGCTCGTCTTCTAGAAAAATAAAAAGTGCAGCAAGTAGGGCTGCAGGGCTACGGGCATCAAAAAGAGATTCCAGTGAGCCAAACTCTAGGTCGGTTGTAGGGAATTCCAGAACTTCAAAAGGAGTTGTGAGCTCAAAATCTTCAAGAGGTGCCACTGGTAAATTAAAAGATATTTCTCGTCTAGGCCGGCGAGTTGTGGGCATTCATGCTTGTAGTGAGGTGATTAAGGTACGGCCTGGGGCTGTGCATTCTGTATATTTAAAAAAACCATACGGTTCTCATAAAGGTCTTGAATATTTTTATGACTGGGCAAAAGCCAATGACGTTCCGTGCTTTGAGGAGAATGATGCTTTTTTTAAAAGTTTTATGCAAGTTCATCAGGGTGTGTGTTTGGCGGTTTCTGAGAAACCACAGTTTGACTTCGCACAGATCGTAGCTAAGGAAAAGGCTCTGGTTTTGGCTTTAGATGGCATTGAGGACCCTCATAATTTAGGGGCAATGATTCGAACAAGTTGGCTTATGGGTGTTGATGGTATTTTATTGCCAGAAAATCGAGCTACATCATTAACTTCTACATCAATGAAAGTGGCATGTGGAGGAGCGGAGCACGTGCCCCTCTCTGAGGAAACTAATTTGGCCTCAAGTATAAAGGCTTTTAAGGCCAAGGGCTTTTGGGTCTACGGTTTGTCACATAAAGCAGAGCAGTCAGTTTGGGATGTAGAATTTAATGAAAAGTCAGTTTTGGTAGTTGGTGCTGAAGACAATGGCATGCGTTTGCCCGTTGAGCGAGAGTGCGACATGTTAATTTCTTTGCCACAGGTAGATGCGTCAGCGTCCTATAATGCTTCTGTGGCCACAGCCATGGTGGTTTCCGAGTATTTTAGACAATTTTCTAAGCAATCTAAAGATTGAGTTTGACGAATACTAAAAAAGTTCTGTAAAAGACATTTTCTCTGTTGATCTTCGGCAGGGAAATATATATATTTGTTCATTCAAGTTTGTAAGCTGGATTAGCTCAATTGGTAGAGCAGCTGATTTGTAATCAGCAGGTTGCGGGTTCAAGTCCCATATCCAGCTCCACTCATGTGGAGAGATGCCCGAGTGGCTAAAGGGGACGGGCTGTAAACCCGTTGACGTATGTCTACATAGGTTCGAATCCTATTCTCTCCACCATTTTTTTGTTTGCAAAAAAATGACAAATTTGAAGATTGAAAATTAGCGGGAGTAGCTCAATTGGTAGAGTATCAGCCTTCCAAGCTGAGGGTTGCGGGTTCGAGACCCGTCTCCCGCTCCATTTTTTGTCTCTGCTCATGTGGCTCAGGGGTAGAGCACACCCTTGGTAAGGGTGAGGTCGCGAGTTCAATTCTCGCCATGAGCTCCATTTTATCGCGTAGTGGAAAAATTGACGCGAAACACTTGTCAAATTCTACCTTTAGGGTTAGAAATTGGCTTTATTATATAGGAATTAATTTTAATTTCCCTTTAATTAGGGTTTAAAGTTTAAAAATAAAGAAAATAAAAGGTTTAAATAAAGAAACAATTAACAAAAAACTCTCATTTCGAGGAGGAAGACTAAGATGGCAAAAGAGAAATTTGAACGTGGTAAGCCACATGTAAACATTGGAACTATTGGTCACGTGGATCATGGTAAAACTACGTTAACTGCAGCGATCACTTCAGTTTTAGCTGTTAAAGGTGGCGCGGAGAAAATGGCTTTCGACCAAATCGATAAAGCTCCAGAAGAAAGAGAAAGAGGAATTACAATTTCTACTTCTCACGTTGAGTATGAAACAGCAAATAGACATTACGCTCACGTTGATTGTCCTGGTCACGCGGATTATGTGAAAAACATGATTACTGGTGCGGCTCAGATGGATGGTGCGATTTTAGTAGTATCTGCTGCTGATGGACCTATGCCTCAAACTCGTGAACATATCTTTCTTGCTCGTCAGGTTGGTGTTCCAGCGATTGTTGTCTTCATGAATAAAGTAGATCAAGTTGATGATCCTGAATTACTAGAGCTAGTTGAGCTTGAAATTCGTGAACTTCTTTCAAAATATGAATTCCCTGGGGATGATATTCCCATAGTTCAAGGTTCTGCATTAAAAGCTTTAGAAGGTGAAGAAAGTGATATTGCTGATGGTGCTATCATGAAATTAATGGAAGCCTGTGATACGTCTATTCCTGAGCCTGTTCGTGTAACAGATAAACCTTTTTTAATGCCTGTTGAGGATGTTTTCTCAATCTCTGGTCGTGGTACTGTTGTAACAGGGCGTGTTGAGCGTGGTATTGTTAAGGTTGGTGATGAAATTGAAGTTATTGGTATCAGAGACACAACAAAAACAACTGTGACTGGTATTGAAATGTTCCGTAAGCTTCTTGATGAAGGTCGCGCCGGAGACAATTGTGGTTGTTTACTACGTGGTATCAAAAAAGAAGATATTGAAAGAGGACAAGTATTAGCTGTTCCAGGAACAATTAATCCTCATAAAAAATTCAAATGCGAAGCTTATATCTTAACTAAGGAAGAAGGCGGACGTCATACACCTTTCTTTAAAGGTTATAGACCTCAGTTTTATTTCAGAACAACTGATATTACTGGGATTTGTACTTTAAAAGAAGGCACAGAAATGGTTATGCCTGGAGACCGTGTGGAAATGGAAGTGGATTTAATCGCTCCTATTGCTATGGAAAAAGAATTACGTTTTGCTATCCGTGAGGGTGGACGTACTGTTGGCGCCGGTGTTGTTACAGAAATTGTTGAGTAATTTCGCACATTTTTGAAAAAAGTAAAAATGAGGACCTTTTTTTGCATGGTCCTCATTTTTTTGTTGTATTTGCATGTGGTTTTAGACTATTACTCTAAGGTTCAAATAAAATGGCCTGCGGGTAGTTTTAAGTTTGGCAAATTAGTGGTTGTGCTGGCCATTAACTTGTAGGCAATACTAGAAGGTTTCCTAAGTTCAACAGCTGGAACTTATGAAGCACTCAAGTAAAGGGCAGTAGCTCTAATTGGTAGAGCGACGGACTCCAAATCCGTAGGTTGCGGGTTCGAATCCCCCCTGCCCTGCCATTTTAGTTTAATGGAAGGGCAAAAGCTTAATTAATTTAAGCACTTGGAAAAAAAGGTGTGTTCTGATGAATGAAGATAATAAAAAAATAATTACTTTAAGTTTTGTGATTGCGGGTTTTTTAACCTTTTTGGTTGTGAGAGTGTTCTTTCAATCCTTGGCTGTAAGCTTTGGTATTGTAGGTAAATACTGGGCTATGACCTCTATTCAACATGCGGTTCCTGTGGGCACAGGTATCCTTATGTTTGCTGTTCTTCAGTTTAACACTAAAATCATGTATTTTGCTGATGAGTGTGTTGTTGAGATAAAAAAAGTTGTATGGCCATCACGAAAAGACACAATTGCTATGACTATTGTCACATGTGTGATGGTGGTTATAGCAAGTATAGTACTGGGTGTTTTTGATTTTACATCAGGGTCGGCAATTAAAGCTTTTATTTACTAAATATTAAAATAAGGATGATTTGATGCAAGATATGAAATGGTACATTGTAAACACCCACTCGGGAAGTGAGCAAATTGCTAAAAAAGCCATTTTAGAAAGAATTAAGACTCAAAAAATGGAAGAAAGTTTTGGTGAGATATTAATTCCTCAAGAAGAAGTGGCTACCTTAATAAGAGGTAAGAAAGGCACAAGATCAAAAAAGTTTTTCCCAGGGTATATGTTTATTCAAATGGTGATGACAGACCCAGCTTGGCATTTAGTGCGTGAATCAGCGAAAGTTTCTGGTTTTGTTGGTGGTGGCGGCAGTACGGCTATGGTTCCTGCGGTTGTGCCTGAAGATGAAGTTCAGAAGCTAACTCAGCAAATGGAAAGCGGAGTTCAAAAGGCTAAGAATAAAGTGATATTTACAGTTGGTGAAGAGGTCACGGTAACAGATGGTCCATTTTCCAACTTTAATGGCACTGTTGAAGACTTTGACGAAAATAAAGAAAAAGTAAAAGTGTTAGTAAGTATTTTTGGAAGACCAACGCCAGTGGAGTTGGATTTTATACAAGTTAAAAAAGAAAGCTAATTATATTAGTTAAGTTTAAGAAAATAAAGAGCTTATAGCTCATAATAACACTAACCATGCAAGGAGTGGGAAAATGGCAAAAAAATTAACAGGCCAGATCAAATTGCAGATACCGGCAGGGAAAGCGAATCCAGCGCCTCCCGTTGGACCGGCGCTCGGGCAGCATGGGGTCAATATTATGGACTTCTGTAAACAGTTTAATGCAAAAACACAGGGCTTGGGTGATACCATTGTTCCAGTGATTATTTCTGTTTTTCAGGATCGTTCATTTAGTTTTATAACTAAGACTCCTCCTGCATCTGTACTGATCATGAAAGCTGTAAAGCTAAAAAGTGGATCTAAGATGCCACAAAAAGACAAAGTAGGCACAATTTCTATGGATCAAGTAAAAGAAATTGCAGAAATTAAACTCCCAGACCTGAACTGTTTAAGTTTAGATGCGGCGGTTTCCCAAGTTATTGGAACAGCTAAATCTATGGGCTTAAATGTTCCTAAAATTTAAGGCGGTACTCGATGGCTAAAATGGGAAAAAAAATAAAAGCGTCTAAAGAAAAAGTGGATCGTACAAAACGTTACTCTTTAAAGGACGGGTTGGCTCTTGTTATTGAAACTGCGGTTGCAAAATTTGACGAATCTATAGACGTAACTGTGAATTTAGGTGTTGATCCTAAGCAGTCCGATCAACAAGTGCGTGGCGCTGTTGCTCTGCCTCACGGTCTTGGTAAAGAAGTTCGTGTTATCGTATTTGCAAAAGGTCCAAAAGAAAAAGAAGCTCAAGAAGCTGGTGCTGACTTTGTTGGAGCTGACGATCTTGTTGAAAAAATCAAAGGCGGATGGCTAGATTTTGATAAAGCAATTGCTACTCCGGATATGATGGCTACTGTTGCTAAGGTTGCAAAGATTTTAGGTCCAAGAGGTTTAATGCCTAATCCTAAAATTGGTACAGTAACTATGGACGTTGCAAAAGCTGTTTCTACTGAGAAGAAGGGAAAGCTAGCTTATAGAGTTGAAAAAGCTGGTATTGTACACGCTTGTATCGGTAAAAAATCTATGGGTTTTGATAAGCTTAAAGATAACTATGTATCTTTCTTATCGGCAATTTCTAAGGCGAAGCCATCTTCTAGTAAAGGTGTTTATATGCAGAAAATTAATGTTTCTGCTACTATGGGGCCTGGTGTAACTTTTGATATTGGTGATACGCAATCTCAATTAAGTTAAATAAAGCCTTTTAGGCTTTTTAGTAAGTGCGTTTAAAGGATTGAATGCGCTATTTATAAACAACACCCCACTTATGGGGCGCGGTCAGAGACAGTAGGTGATTTATCATAACTCCAAACTAGATTTGGAACCTACCGAGACAAAGTGCAAGGACATGCTCCTGATTCGCGAACAACAATAAGGGTTGAAGTAAGTGACCACAGTATTTTTAGGTCACTTAAGTTGGTCCCGAAGGAAAGGAGATACATTCATATGATGAATAGAGCTCAAAAAGCAGAAGCTATCTCTAACCTTTCAGAAAAATTCACGCGTGCTAAGGCTGCGTATTTAGTAGACTATAAAGGGCTCAATGTTGAGCAGGTTACTAATATTCGCAAAGCATTGTCGCCGTTGGATTCTGAAATGAAAGTGGTTAGAAATACTTTAGCAAAGCTTGCTATTAAAAGTGTAGAGTCTATAGACGACACTTTTAGTGATTCATTCATTGGCGCCAATGCGGTGGTTTTTGCTTATGAAGATGTTTCATCCCCTGCGAAGGCTATTTCAGAGTTTACTAAAACTATGGAAGAGCTAGAGATAAAAACAGGTGTGATGGGCGGAAAAATCTTAGATGAAGTAAAAATTAAGTATTTAGCTACACTTCCAGGTAAAGACGAGCTTCGTGCTCAACTTCTTGGAACATTAGCAGCACCGATGACTAAGATGGTACGTACAATGAACGAAGTACCAACTGGCTTTGCAAGATTGCTGAATGCTTTAAAAGATTCAAAGGAGTAGAGGTTTATTTGTATTAATCGAGCTAATTAAATAATTGTAAGAACAATATAAATTAAGCTCTCAATTTAAAAATTTTATAAGTCGGAGGAAATTATGGCTTTAAATAAAGAAGAAGTAGTAGATTTTTTATCAAACATGGCTGTTATTGATTTAGCAGAACTAATTACAGAACTTGAAGACAAATGGGGCGTTTCTGCACAAGCTGCAGCCGTTGCTGTTGCTGCTGCACCTGGTGGAGCTGCTGCTGAAGAGCAAACTGAATTTGACGTTGTTCTAGCTGGTGCTGGATCTTCTAAAATTAGTGTAATTAAGGAAGTTCGCGCCTTAACAGGTCTTGGCTTAAAAGAAGCTAAAGATTTAGTTGAAGCGGCTCCAAAAGCTATTAAAGAAGGTATCCCTAAGGATGAAGCTGACAAAATTAAGGCAGCTTTAGAAAAAGCAGGAGCAACTGTAGAAATCAAGTAATTTATGGTTCGGGAAGGGGCAGTCTTTGAATGATGGCTCTTGTTCTCTTACTTTGACGTGCTAGCGCACGCCTTCGTTCGATCACAAGACCAATCATCCAAATCTCACCCCTTCATAAACCATAAGCGCTTGTTAGTTGATATTTTAATGAGTGAAGGTTTAAGAATAGGTTTTCTTAGAGCTGTGGAACATCGAGTGTAAAGTAATTTTATATTTGGTGATTTAAAAATTGTTTTGAGTGCTTTTTTTTGAATTTATAAATTTTTTGTTACTGATAAGTTGGTGATTTTAAATTTATGCCCGCTAAGTCTTTTATAGTTAGGTGGGTTACTTTTGATTATTGAAGATGGTGTTTTTTGGTAAGCACTCTCTTTTCTCTAAATTTTTAAAAATATAATCCGTTTTGGGTTTTTAAGGAGAAATAATGGGTAATACGCGTGTCACGGCTTCAAATCTAAGGCTACGTCATTTCTATTCTAGAAATAAAGCATTGGTTGATGTACCAAACTTAATTGAACTTCAAAAATCATCATATGAAAGCTTCTTGCAAAGAGATGTTGATTTTGATCGTCGCGGTGAGGACGGGTTGAACGGTGTATTTAAATCTGTTTTCCCAATTGCTGACTTTAACAAAACAGCGAGTTTAGAGTTTGTTAGTTATACTCTTGAGCCTCCAAAGTATGATGTTGATGAATGTCGTCAAAGAGGTATGAGTTATGCCGCTCCTGTTAAAGTGACCTTAAGACTCATTGTTTTTGATGTTGATGAAGAAACTGAAGCTCGCTCTGTAAGAGATGTAAAAGAGCAGGAAGTTTATTTAGGTGAAATTCCATTAATGACGGTGAACGGATCGTTTATTATTAATGGTACTGAGCGAGTGGTTGTGAGTCAGCTGCATAGATCGCCAGGTGTATTTTTTGATCATGATCGTGGAAAAAACAATGCTAGTGGTAAACTGATTTACTCTGCACGAGTGATCCCTTATAGAGGTTCATGGCTTGATTTTGAATTTGATCAAAAAGATCTATTATTTGTAAGAATTGACCGTCGTAGAAAATTCCCAGCGACGATTTTATTAAAATCATTGGGTTATAACACAGAAGAGCTTTTAGAATACTTCTATGATGTTGATGAGGTTTCCCAAAAGAAAGATGGTAAGTTTTATCGTCACTTAGATATTGAGAAGTTACAGGGACAAAGAGCATTAATTGATATTAATGACCCTAAGACAGGGGATGTACTTGTTAAAGCTGGTCGTCGAATTACGAGAGCTGTTGTTAAAAAAGTATTAGAAGCAAAAGTTACAGAAGTTGAGGTGACTTTAGAGGATCTTGAAGGCCGAATCATCGTTAGTCCTATTATTGATGAAGAAACGGGTGAGATTATTGCTGATACTAATATGGAGCTCACTGCTGAGATTATTGAGCAATCAAAAGAGATTGGTGTAAGTAGTTTTAGATTAATTTTCTTTGATGGCTTAACTGTGGGGCCATACTTAAGAAACACTTTGTTAACGGATAAAGTTTCCTCTAAGGAAGAAGCTTTAATTGATTTATATAAAAGACTACGTCCAGGTGAGCCACCAACTGAAGAGGCGGCTACAAAATTTTTCCAAAGACTTTTCTTTCAACCAGATTCATACGACTTAAGTGAAGTTGGTCGTTTAAAAATTAATCATAGATTTAATATTTCTTTAGATGAGTGTCCTGTGGATCACAGAACACTGACAAATAAAGATATTATGTCAGTGATGAAAACTTTAATTGATTTAAAAAATGGTATTGGTAAAGTTGATGATATTGATCATCTAGGTAATCGTCGTGTTAGATCTGTGGGTGAGCTTCTTGAAAACCAATATCGTATTGGTTTAGTAAGAATGGAAAGAGCTATTAAAGAAAGAATGTCTTTACAAGATATTGAAACAATGATGCCTCATGATTTAGTAAATGCAAAACCTGTGAATGCGGTTGTTAAAGAATTTTTTGGATCAAGTCAGCTTTCACAATTTATGGACCAAACAAATCCATTGTCTGAAATCACTCACAAAAGAAGACTATCAGCTCTTGGACCAGGTGGTTTAACTAGAGACCGTGCTGGCTTTGAAGTACGAGATGTACATCCAACTCATTATGGCCGTATTTGTCCAATTGAAACTCCTGAGGGACCTAATATTGGTTTAATTGCTTCTTTAGCGACTTATGCAAGAATTAATGAATATGGGTTTATTGAAACTCCATATCGTAAGGTTGAAAGTGGTGTAGCTGCAAATTCAGTAGATTATTTGTCAGCTTTAGAAGAAACCGGTAATTACATCGCGCAAGCGGACCCTAAGGGAACTGTTGAAACCGACTTTACAACTTGTCGTTATAATGGCGAGTATGAGGTAACAGAAAAAGATAAGGTGACACTAATGGATGTGTCTCCCTCTCAGTTAGTTTCTGTAGCGGCTTCGTTGATTCCATTTTTAGAGCATGATGATGCCAATAGAGCTTTGATGGGCTCAAATATGCAGCGTCAAGCTGTACCTTTAATGATTTCAAAATCTCCCTTAGTTGGGACGGGTGTTGAACGCTTAGTAGCTCGTGATTCAGGTCACTGTATTGTAGCTTCTAATAACGGTGTAGTTGAGGCCGTTGATGCCAGCCGAATTGTTGTTCGTCGTTTTGCTAAAGGTGAAGAGTTAGGTGGAAATGTTGATATTTATAATATTACAAAGTTTCAACGTACAAACCAAAATACATGTTTTAATCAAAAGCCCACAGTTAATGTAGGTGATAAAATTCAAAAAGGTGATTTGATTGCTGATGGTCCCTCCACCGAACTTGGAGAACTAGCACTTGGTAAGAATATCTTAGTGGCGTTTACACCATGGCAGGGTTACAACTTTGAGGATTCGATTTTGATTTCTGAAAAGCTTGTAAAAAATGATACTTATACCTCAATTCACGTTGAGGAATTTGAATGTGTCGCCCGAGATACTAAACTGGGTAAAGAAGAAGTTACTCGTGATATTGCTAATGTGGGCGAAGCAGCACTTAAGAACTTAGATTCTTCAGGTGTTATTCATATTGGTGCGGAAGTTAAACCGGGTGATATCTTAGTGGGTAAAGTGACTCCTAAGGGCGAAACACAGTTATCGCCTGAGGAGAAACTCCTGAGAGCAATTTTCGGAGAAAAAGCTGGTGATGTTAGAGATACGTCATTACGTGTACCTTCAGGTGTTTTCGGAACTGTTATTGACGCTCAAGTCTATTCACGTGAGGGTGCTGACGGAGATGAGCGTTTAACTGTAATTATTGATGAGAAAAAGCAGAAGCTTGAAAAAGATTTAACTATTGAAGAAAATGTTATTAAAAACAGTGCCTTTGATAAATTAAAAGACATTTTGATTAATAAACTTACTGCTGGAGTTTTGTTAAATGAAGATGGTTCTAAAAAACTATTAGAAAATGGCCAGAAAATTCAGGCAGATGATTTAGAATCTATTCCTTTTGAATTACTTTCCTATATTCCTTTAGAGCCTGAATTAGAATTTCAGGTTACGAAAATTATGGATGGAGCTCGTAATCAATTAGATGTTGTTAAAATGGTTTTTGACGATAAGATTGACCGTTTATCCAAAGGTGATGAGCTACCTCCAGGTGTAATTAAAATGGTTAAGGTTTATGTGGCTATTAAACGTAAACTTCAGGTTGGTGATAAATTTGCTGGTCGTCACGGAAATAAAGGTGTGATTTCCAGAGTTTTACCTGAAGAGGACATGCCTTTTATGGCGGATGGTGTTCCTGTAGATATGGTGTTAAACCCGCTGGGTGTACCTTCTCGTATGAATATTGGACAGATTCTTGAAATCCATTTAGGATGGGCCGCTTATGGAGTTGGCCGTCAGTTAACTGATATGCTAGAAAATTTTAACGAGCAGCAAGCTCGTGAAGGTTTGAAAAAAGCTTACAACAACCCACAGTTTTCTAAAGTTATCGATACTGCGGATGAGTTTTCAATTAAGAAATTATTGGAAAAAGGTGCTGATGGTATTCACTTAGCTACACCAGTCTTTGATGGGGCGAAGGAAGAGGATATCTACGAACTGATGAATCGTTCTGGTTTGGATGATTCCGGTCAAACAATTTTATTTGACGGCAGAACAGGGGAAGCATTTGAAAACCCTGTGACTGTGGGAATTATGTACATGCTTAAGCTTCACCATCTTGTGGAAGAGAAAATCCATGCAAGGTCCATTGGTCCCTACTCGCTAGTATCTCAGCAACCACTTGGCGGTAAAGCGCAGTTTGGTGGGCAGAGGCTTGGAGAGATGGAAGTTTGGGCAATTGAGGCTTATGGTGCCGCGTACTCACTACAGGAATTTTTAACAGTGAAGTCGGATGATGTTTCTGGAAGAACTCGAATGTATGAAAGTATTGTGAAGGGTGAAAATGTTTTAGAGCCAGGGCTGCCAGAATCCTTTAATGTACTTGTTAAAGAACTTCAGAGTTTAGCTTTAAACGTTGAGCTTGTGGAGTCAGATTTGTTAACAGATCGTAAGCCAGAAGCTGAGTCAAAAGACTCAGCAGATGCTAAAGAAATGTTGCCACAGTAAGATTAGGTTTTTAATGATTTATAAGGGAGATTTGAGTTGAAAGATTTATTAAACTTTTTTGATAAGCCAAAAGATCCACTATCATTTGATGCAGTAAGAGTATCTCTTGCATCGCCACAAATGATTAGAGATTGGTCCCACGGTGAAGTAAAAAAACCAGAAACAATTAACTATAGAACTTTTAAACCTGAAAAAGAAGGTTTGTTCTGTGCTAAGATTTTTGGTCCAGTTAAGGACTATGAATGCCTGTGTGGTAAATATAAGAGAATGAAGTATCGTGGCGTGGTTTGTGAAAAATGTGGCGTTGAAGTTACTCAGTCTAAAGTTAGACGTGAGCGGATGGGACACATTCAGTTAGCTTCCCCAGTTGCACACATTTGGTTTTTAAGGTCTCTACCATCAAGAATCGGCAACCTTCTAGATCTAACATTAAAAGATGTTGAGCGAGTTCTTTATTGTGAAGCTTATGTAGTTACAGATCCTATGGATACTTCCTTAGAAGAAGGTCAGGTCTTGTCTGAAGAAGCCTATTCTGATGCTCAAAATGAGTTTGGACCAAACTTTAAAGCCGGAATGGGTGGCGAAGCTGTATTGGAATTACTTAAAAATGTAGATGTAGAGTACCTTTCTCGTAAATTGAGAATGGACCTTAAAGAAGTTAAATCTGAGGCGGCTACTAAAAAATTAACCAAGCGTTTAAAGGTTGTTGAGTCTTTAAAAATTTCAATTAATAAACCTGAGTGGATGATGTTGGATGTTGTTCCTGTTATCCCGCCGGATCTTAGACCCTTGGTTCCTCTTGATAGTGGTCGTTTTGCCACTTCGGATTTGAATGATTTATACCGTCGGGTGATTAATAGAAATAATCGTTTAAAACGCCTTCAGGAGTTAAGTGCTCCACATATTATTATTCGAAATGAAAAACGGATGTTACAGGAGTCTGTAGATGCTCTTTTAGATAATGGACGTCGTGGTAAAACTTTTACTGGACCCAACAGAAGACCCTTAAGATCATTAAGCGATATGCTTAAGGGAAAACAGGGTCGATTTAGACAAAATTTATTAGGTAAACGTGTTGATTACTCTGGACGTTCTGTGATTGTTGTTGGTCCAAACTTGAGGTTACATCAGTGTGGGATTCCAAAGAAAATGGCTTTAGAGTTGTTCAAGCCTTTTATATATAACAAATTAGAAGAGCAAGGATTTGCCTCTACTATTAAACAAGCAAAACGTTTAGTTGAACAGCAGACAGTTGAAGTATGGGATATTCTTTCAGATGTGGTTAAAGAACACCCCGTGTTACTAAACCGTGCTCCAACTCTTCACAGATTGGGAATTCAAGCTTTTGAGCCTATTTTACATGAAGGTAAAGCGATTCAATTGCACCCATTAGTTTGTACTGCTTTTAATGCGGATTTTGATGGAGATCAAATGGCGGTACATTTGCCTCTTTCTATTGAAGCTCAGGTTGAAGCTCGTGTTTTGATGATGTCTACAAATAATATTTTATCGCCATCTAACGGTAAGCCCATAATAAATCCTTCTCAGGATATTGTTTTAGGCTGCTATTGGATGACTCGAATTCGACAAGGCGTAAGGGGCACTGGACGAGTGTTTGCTTCAGTTGATGAAGTTTTATTTGCTCATGCTGAAAACTTTGTGGACCTACAGGCTGCGGTAAAAGTAAGGATTAATGGCACCTTGGAAGATACAAGTGTTGGTAGAGCTATTATGAGTGATATTCTGCCAAAAGGTGTTCCTTTTTCTACTGTAAACAAAGTGATGGGTAAAAAACAACTTGCGGATCTTATTGATTCTTCTTTTAGATATGCGGGAGCGAAAGCTACGGTTATTTTAGCTGATAAAATTTTACAAATGGGTTTTAAATACTCCACCACTGCTGGAATTTCTATTTGTTTGAAAAACCTAGAGATTCCTGCAACTAAAAAAGAGTTACTACAAAAAGCTGAGAATGAAGTTCAAGAAATTAGAAATCAATATGATGACGGTTTAATTACAGATGGTGAGCGCTACAATAAAGTTGTGGATATTTGGGCTCAGACTGGGGATAAACTTGCTAAAGAAATGATGAAAAAAATTGAGACTCAGCAGTTTGAAGTTGATGGAAAAATGGTAGAAAGAGAGAGCTTTAATCCAATTTATGTGATGGCTGACTCTGGTGCACGGGGTTCTGCTGCTCAGATTCGTCAGTTAGCTGGAATGCGTGGATTGATGGCAAAACCATCTGGTGAAATTATTGAAACACCAATTACGGCTAACTTTCGAGAAGGCCTATCAGTACTTCAGTACTTTATTTCTACGCATGGAGCTCGTAAAGGTTTGGCAGATACAGCTTTGAAAACTGCGAACTCAGGATATTTGACTCGTCGTCTAGTTGACGTGGCTCAAGATATTATCGTTTCACTAAATGATTGCGGTACCGACGACGGTATGACTATGCAGGCCATTATTGAAGGTGGAGAAGTGATTCAACCTTTAGGTGATAGAGTATTGGGTAGAACAGCTTTAGCGGATGTGATTGATGCGAGCACAAATGAAGTTTTAGTTAGAGCTGGTGAAGAAATAAATGAAGATCATGTTGAAATTATTGATAAAGCTAATGTTGATAGAGTGGAAATCCGCTCAGCATTAACCTGTAAATCTAGGCGTGGAATTTGTGTAAAGTGCTACGGTAGAGACCTTTCTCGCGGAGCATCTGTGAATCTTGGTGAAGCTGTGGGTATTATTGCTGCTCAGTCTATTGGTGAGCCAGGTACTCAGTT
>JABJQG010000050.1 GCA_018663505.1 Pseudobdellovibrionaceae bacterium
AAACTTGGAATATTAGATGAAAGAAAGCAACGATTTATAGGTAAAATGATGTTATAGTGTAACCCATGTTGTGACCAGAAAGTGTAACCTATGTCGTGACCAGTTACACCTTTAGGCCCGATCTCCCATGGATGGAAAGGTACCTATGGGAAGCCCATAGCTCCAAGTCCCACCTCACTCATAAACCCACGGAAAGGTTTAAACTTTGCACAGCACAGACGCTACAAGTGAGCAATTTCATATAACTGCTCACAAATTACGCAGCGCAAAATATATGAGTTTTTACATCTTTTACTCATAATCTTGAGCATATTGGAGAATTAAGATATAGACCAGCTAAGTATTACCCGCGAGCGGCAAGTGTTTTGAGAGCTCAAAAACCATAGGATTAAAGTATGTCGAAAGAAGTTTGGAATAAAATTAAAGATTTTGAAGATATTAAACTAGAAGCCACAGAAGATGGGGTTTGTAAAATTACAATCAACCGACCAGAAGTGAGAAATGCCTTTCGACCAAAAACTGTGATGGAGCTTAAAGAGGCGTTTGAAATTGCTCGTGAAAATCAAAATATTGGAGTAGTCATTTTAACCGGCCAAGGTAAAGATGCTTTTTGTGCAGGTGGCGATCAAAAAGTGCGTGGGCAAGCAGGCTATGTTGGGGGTGATGGAGTTCCTCGTTTAAACATTTTAGATGTTCAAAAGCAAATTCGTTCTATGCCAAAACCAGTTGTAGCTATGGTTGCAGGTTATGCTATTGGTGGTGGTCATGTTTTACATATTGTTTGTGATTTAACTATTGCAGCTGATAATGCAAAATTTGGTCAAACAGGACCTAAAGTAGGATCCTTTGATGGTGGACTGGGAAGTAGCTATTTATCGAGAATTGTTGGACAGAAGAAGGCCCGAGAGATTTGGTTTTTGTGTCGTCAGTATTCTGCTCAACAAGCAATGGATATGGGACTAGTGAATCACGTTGTGCCTTATGAAGACCTAGAAACTGAAACTTTAAAATGGTGTCGTGAGATGTTAGACCATTCACCACTGGCTCTTCGTTGTTTAAAAACTTGTTTAAATGCAGATTGTGATGGGCAAATAGGCCTTTTAGATTTAGCTGGAAACGCAACGTTACTTTACTATATGTCTGAAGAGGCTCAGGAAGGAAAGAACGCTTTTGTTGAAAAACGAAAGCCCGATTTTTCTCAATTTCCAAGGCTACCTTAATGGTTAAAAGCGTTGGCTTTTTATTATTAGCACTTCGCCCAAAGACTTTAACGGCATCCTTGGTTCCTGTAGTTGTAGCATCGGGTTTGCTGTGGGCTGAAGGCTCATTTAATCAGATATGGATTAGTGGTTTTGCTTTATTGAGTGCCCTGTGTATTCAAATTACTACTAACTTAGTGAATGACTATATTGATTTTAAAAAAGGTGCTGATACAGATACCAGGCTAGGTCCAAAAAGAATGACTCAAGCAGGTTTGATCTCAGAACGGGGAATTATGCTAGCTGCCATATTTTTTTCCCTATTGGCAATGGCTTTCGGAATCCCCTTAGTTATTCAGGGGGGATGGGTGCTTTTGCTTATAGGTGTTGTATCTTTGTTAATGGCCTATAGTTATACAGGAGGCCCATTTCCTTTAGCCTATCTAGGTTTAGGCGATTTATTTGTAATTATTTTTTTTGGTTTGATTGCGGTGGGCGGGGTTTATTATTTACACACATTGACCTACTCGCTATCTGCATTTGTGGCCGGTTTACAAGTAGGTTTTTTATCTACAGTATTAATTGCAATTAATAACTTCCGTGATATGCATCAGGATAAAGTAGTTAATAAAAACACCTTAGCTGTGAGATTTGGTGCACAGTTTTCTAAAATTGAAATACTTAGCTTATTCATTTTTAGTATTTTATTGGGAAGTTATTGGATTCAGAAAGGTTTTATTGCCGTGGCATTTTTACCCTTATTAAGTGTGCCTTTGATGAAGAATATTCTAGTTGGGGTGTTTAAAAATAAACCAGGCATAATTTTTAATAAATATTTAGCTCAATCAGCGTTGGTGCAGGTTTTGTTTGCAGTTTTAATGGCTGTTGGCTTTGTGGTATCGTAGAACTCAATGAAATATTTAATGAGTTCTTACAACTTGGTTGCAAAAAATAATTTAAACTCAAAAATTAGATCTCAGGTAAAAGAAGGGTTTTTATTAAAGATGACAGATGGTCATTCAACTGGTTTTGCTGTTTGTCAGGTATGGGAAGAGCTTGGCAGTCACCCTTTAAGGGATCAACTAGCAAGTTTAAAAAAATATTTAGTTTCAAATAACACCTCTGATTTACTTCCTATAATTTCCCGAGCACTATTTTATGCTCGTATGGATTTTGACAATCGAAAAAATAAAATAGATGTGTTCTCTGATAAAAAGTTGCCAAATAGTTATTTTTTGATTTCTCAAATTAGTGGTTACGATTTTTCGCATTTGCTACCTGGAGAAACTTACAAAGTTAAAATGGGTATTGATTTAACTGTGGAAACTTTAGGATTAAAAAAACTTGTGGAGAAGGGCTGTCGACTAAGGCTAGATTTTAATGCCAATATTTCAAAAAGCCAAATGATCCGTTGGTTAGAAGAGGGGGCTAAGGAGCTTCTCCCTGCTATTGATTACATAGAGGATCCTTGCAATTATAATTATGCTGATTGGCTTGATCTTAAAACTCTTTATCCTACACTTAGACTGGCCCTAGATATGGAGTTTGAGGTTTTTTTTAAAAGTGATTTTAAATTTCAAAAAGAAAAATGTTTTGATGTATTGGTTATTAAGCCAGCATCTCAAAATGTGGTAAAAATGATTGCATTAGCTAAGAGGCACGAACTTCGATTTGTCATCACGTCATTTATGTCACATGCTTTAGATCAAGTAATCACATTATTCGAGGCCATGAATTGGCAAGGACATCCCTTATATTTTGGGTCCGGCTTGATCACTCATGAGGTTTATGAGCAGGATGATTTTTTCAAAAAAATAAAATTGAATGATTCTAAAATTTATTTGGAAGAGGCTGGGTATGGTTGGGGATTTACTCAAGAGCTAGATGCCTTGAAGTGGACGGAGATTAGGGGGACTCATGCGCATTAATTGGGACAATGATGAGAGTCATTACATATATAATGGTGATTTTTTTCCACAGGACTTATTACCTCAAAAGAAAGGAATTATTTGGTTGTCCACCTCTGGGAGTTCCGGTGGGCAAAAACTAGTGGCACTTTCAAAGCAAGCCTTTTTAATTTCGGCCTATTCAGTAAACCAATTTATCAATAGTGACAAAAATGACGTATGGTTAAATTTACTGCCTCTAAACCATGTTGGGGGACTAGCTGTACTAGCACGTGCTCACCTTAGTGGGGCTCGGGTAGTGCAGGAAAAATGGGAAAATTGGAAAACTATGGATTTGTTGCAGGTACTAACAGATCAGCGAATTTCATTGATGAGTCTTGTTCCAACTCATGTGTTTGATATTGTTCAAAAAAATCTAAAAGCACCAGAACATTTAAGATGCATCTTTGTGGGTGGGGGCAAACTTTCAGAATCTCTCTATGTGCAAGCTAGAAAATTAGGGTGGAATTTACTCCCCACCTATGGAATGACGGAATGTTGTTCTCAAGTAGCTACTGCTCCTCTGAGTTCTCTAGACTCATATGACTTTCCTAAAGCTCAAGTTTTACCACATATGAAGCTTCGTATAGATAAGAATGGCACTTTAATTATAAAGTCGGATGCGCTTCTAAATTGCTATGTATACCCAGATGGGAAGGCTGTGACAGTATTTGACCCTATAGATAAAGGTTGGTTTACAACAGAGGACATAGTTGAGCTAAGCACTAGTGACGCGGGAGAGACTTACTTAAATTTTCTTTCCAGAAAATCGGATACCGTAAAGGTCCTAGGAGAGTTGGTTAACCTAACTCAGCTTAACTTTCAGTTTAAAGAATTTATGTTGAGGCGAGATGCTTTTAACAAGTTAGGACTGACTACAGTAGAAGGCTCTTTTAAGCTTTTGGCTCATAAAAATGAAAGGGCGGAAAATCAAATTGATCTATTAATTGCGGCCAGTGATTTCTTTTTGGTATTGCCATTTGTCAGTGAATTTAATCAAACTGTGAAAAGTTTTGAGAAAATTCAAAATGTGTATTTATATAAAGAAATACCCAAGGGAAATCTAAATAAGCCCATACTTAGAGTCTATTAATAAATGCATAAATTTAGGAGCAACAGTGAGATTTTGTGAGTTAAAGAATTTTTTTAACTTGAGCTGTGACATCTTCCAAGTCAAAAGGTTTAGCCACGATACTTGAAATATCAAGTTGCTTTGCTTTCTCAACATCTTCAGGGCTAGCATCAGTGAGGAGTAAAATTAGGGGAATATCTTTATTAATCTCCCTCACTTTTTCTAGAAGTTCAATTCCATTACCCTTAGGCATATGATAGTCCGTGATAATTAGACTGATATTATTATTTTGAAAAATATCCCAAGCGGCATCACCACACTCCGCCTGAATACATGGGAGGCCTTCGGACTCAAGGTGCATTATAAACAGCTCTCTTAGGTCTTCTTCGTCATCAACTACTAAGATTTTTGCACTCATTAGTCAGTACTTCCTTCAATTTCTTCCATGAATTTAATTAAACTTGATCTACGTTCTTTTAAGATGGCAGTCATTTTTTCGAGAGCCTTTTTGGATTTTTCAAGTTTAACTAAAGCACCATCAATATCTTGTTTATTTGTGAGCACGCCGACGCTCACATCCAGCATACCAATGGCCACCATTAAGGGGGAGGAGACGTCATGAATAAATTTGCGTTCCTCTTTGATGTGATCAAGTATTGTTTCTGGCATTAATTCTCCATGATTTTCATCAGTTAGTGGTATTATTGTGGGCTTTGCAATAGCAGAACACAAGTGCTTCATGCGTAACGTAATAAGCTTGACTTGCGTTGTCATATGCAATAAATGTGTGCACATGCTAGAGAATATAAAAGTTTACTCTTCCAAAGACTTTCCTGAGTATTTGCCAAAGTTAAATGCTCTCTATGAGGATTTATTTTCTAAAGGTAAGGGCTTTCGATCAAAACTGATACAAAAATGCTCTAAACACTTAAATTTAAGTTCAAAGCAAATCCATTTATTGGCTCAAACCATTGAATTTATTCATAATGCTTCTTTGCTCCACGATGATTTGATTGATAGGTCCGAGTTACGACGAAATAAGCCCGCTGCATGGCTTAAGTATACTCCGGAATATGCTGTACTAGCTGGAGATTATCTTTTAGCCCGTGTAATGGTGAATTTGTCGAGGTACGGCAATTTACCTTTATTACAGTATACAGCTGAAATGATTTCTGACTTGTTGGAAGGAGAGTGGATTCAGGACTCTCTAGTGCATGACTTGTCTGTACGGTTAGATCAACTGGATAGAGTACATCATTTAAAAACGGCGTCACTGTTCCGTTGGTGTATAAAAGCACCATTTGTTATGAAAAATGAAGAAAATCAGTTTATTTTGCAACTTCTTGATGAGTTGGGCAGCATAATTGGGCTTTTGTTTCAAAGAAGTGATGATCTATTAGATTTTAATATTAGAAACCATGAAAACAAAGCTGTATTGGGAGATTTAAAATCTGGATACATAAATTCATTTGGAGCATTTTTATCTGAAGATTTTGATGATGAAAAAAAAATGCAATTTAAACTCTGCGAAACTGTGGATGATGTGAAGCAGCTTGTTGGAGAGAGTGAGTTTAAAAGAAGTTTAGAAAAATTTGATGCTATCAATAAAGAAGTCATTGATCTTTATTTTCATCATTTAGATTCCTTAGGTGATCAACTGCCTCAGGAAAGTAAGGGGCTGGTTGAAGATCTGCGGAAACTACCTGAACCACTATATTGGAGAAACCAATGAGCGTATCCCCTGGGGTGCATTCTGGAGAGCAAAAATTTAAATATGTAACTTTGCCGCACTCTCATAAATACTACAACAAAGCACTTAGGGATGGGCAATATGCGGGAAAAAGTATCCAGCTCATTAAAAGTTTTTGTGTGAATACAGCAAGCGAATACTCAACTTTTAAAGTCATTGAGGGCAGGGCAAGGGCTAGTGAAGTATTTTTTGATATATTAAAAGTAAGTCGCTTGCATGTAACCGCTTTTTTAATAACGCCCATCTTAATTTTTATTTCACACTCTAGCCTAAGCGTGAATCAAGTTTTAGAAGTGGCAGGGCTGTTAGTTGCTATGATGTTTTTCTTTTCCTCGTCTGTAAATATCTTTAATGATTATTATGATTATTTATCAGGCAAGGATCGACTCAGTCTGTCCTTGGGTAGTGGTGCTTTAAGATCCTCATATTTAAGCCCAAAACAGTTTTTACATATCGGCTACTGTTTTTTTTCCTTGGGAATTATTTCTAGCATGTATTTGCTTTCGCAATACTCTTTGTTTGATTTATCCTATATTATTCTATCAACAGCCTTCATTATTCTATTATTTCTATTTGTAAAAGGAAAAGCGAGAGGAATTATAAAACCTATTTCAATATTTTTATGTTATGGGCCGCTACTTTTTTTGGGATTTAGTCGGTTGTTTGAGTCGAGGTTGAGTTTAGTTTATTTAGGTTTTTCATCCATGGTAGCCGGTTTAGGAGCCCTGTTTTATTTTTTAAATGTAGAACTCTCACATATTATGGGGGCCAAAGAGCGAAATCAGGGACTACCTCTTTCATTTATTGGATTTGATCGATCCTTGGTGTTACTTAAATCTAATGTGGTATTAATACTGACTGTAATGACAGTTTGGTTTGTTTTCATATTTCCAGTACAAGTTTTCGACTATGTTTCTATTTTATTATCATCTGTTTCTTTATCTCTTAGTTACTCTGTTGCTTATTTTTATATAAACAGAATTGGTGGAGTGTCCTCGCCTTTGTCTTTTAATCTAACCAAATTGAGCTCATTGAGTTATTTGTTTTATTTTTCAATACTCCTGACCTCCTTTTTTATTACTTATTAATACTATGGAAAATGTTTCGTTTTATAATCCAGGTGACAATGAGATAATTACTTTAATTAATGAGGATCTAAAAGCTTTCAAGATAAAGCAACAGAGTGTTGGATTTTTTGAGAGCCAATTTGTGTTATATTTTAACCAAGGTCAGTTGAGGCTTCAGTTTAACAAAGTAGATGGCAGTTCATTTAGTCAATGTGTAGATTTTTTAGATGAAAAAAGTATTTGGAAACAAGGTAGCTTGATCCAAAAAAACCAAATTTTTACTAAAGCTGTGGGTTTAAAAAAAGGTTGCCTTTCGGTTCTTGATACTACTGCAGGCTGGGGTCAAGATTCTATGATGTTAAAAACCTTAGGCTTTAATGTTACAGCTGTGGAAGAGAACCCCCTTGTCTATTTGTTACTTAGAGATGGGTTACGTCGCTTTGATGAGGCCACTCCAGAACTTAAATCCCCTATTAATTTAATCCATGCAAATTCTATTGCATTTATTGAAGGCCTCAGCTCAGAATCTACTTTTGATGTGGTTTATGTGGACCCCATGTTTCCAGGAAAAAAGAAAAAAGCACTCAGCGGCAAACCTATGCAAATTCTGAAAGAGTTGGTGCCAACGCATGAGGAAAAATTAGGTGAAATATTAAATGCGGCTTTTAATATCACGAAAAAGAGATTAGTCTTAAAAAGACCCTTGAGAGATAAAATAGTGGAAAGTGTCTGGCATAAAAAAGCTGATATAAGCTTTTTGGGTAAAGCCATAAGGTATGATGTTTTTTTAAAATAAATATAGGTATATATGCAATTAGCAGTTTCTACATTAGTATCGTTTTGCGCAGGATTAGTACTCATAGCAATAGCCACAAAAATGATTTCGGAGAGCTTTCAGTACATAGCCAGGAGACCACTGCTATTTGTTTTAGGCCAAGTGAAAAGCACCCCCATATTAAATTATATTTTTGGAGGCTTAATTTCCAGTTTTATACACTCAGGCTATAGTGCTTCGGTGATGTTTTTAAGCTACCTAAATTCTGGTTTAGTAAACAGAAAACAGGCTCTGTACCTAACGCTTGGCTCTTCCATTGGTGTTTTTTGGATTTTTATTCTGTTAGGATTTGATTATGGCTTACTTGACTATTATTTTATAATTTTAGGTTTTATCCCTATGGCTTATGGTCGTTTTCTGGCATTAGAAGCTATTGGCCGGCTGACTTTTTCTTTTGGTTTGTTGTTATTAGGTTATCGACTTGTGCATCAAATATTACCCTTAGAGCCTTTTATGTCCAATTTGCAGCATTATTTAAGCCCTGCTATGGTTATTGGAGTATCCTATTTACTGTTTTTTGTAGTGCAATCACAAATAGTAATGCTGGTTGTGAATTTGATTATGTATAAACTGGGTTTGTTGTCGGTTCCTTATTTAATCATGTTTATTTTTGGTAGCTTACTGGCTGAAAAAGTAATGCTCTTTAAGATTTCATTAAGTTCAAATAAAGAAGCGAAAAGATTAAGCTTATTTTTGTTTTTTATTTCATTACTCGTGCCCTTATTTTACCTAGTTCTCGCAGGACATATCAATGCTGTTACTGTTTCTTTAGAGCAACTTTTAAAGCAGTATTTGCCAAATTATTTATCAAGTGTTCTTTTAATTATTTTAGTTTATAAAGTGTTGATTCATTTTTCGTTCTTATTATCCATAATTCTAGAAAAACCTGCATTAGCTGTAATAGAAAAATATGTGTTCAAGACTACACAAAAAGAACCTCAGAATTTAAAGTTCATAGGGAGCTTATACCAGCTTTCACCTGTACTTTCTCTGTATCAAGTATTAAAAGAAAGCTTTAAAATGGCTGCCACATTACAAAACTTACTCTCTATTACTAAGCTATATATTGACGAAGAAGATGAAGATTTGATTCAAAAAATTAAAAAATATGAACGAGTATTGGATAATGTACAAAAAGAAGTGTTTGATTATCTTTCAAAGGTTATGGTTGGACATTTAAATTTATCACAAGGCAAGCAAGTGCGCTCGCTTGCACGTATTGCCGATGAATTTGAAAGCGCTTCAGACTGCTGCAAAGCCATAGGCCTATCGATGAATGAAATTAACAAAATGGGAACTCAGTTGGATGGAGGGGTAAAGGAACAGTTGTTAAAGTTGTTTGATTTATTCTTAGTCTACTATGATGAGTTTTTTACTCTTTTCACTTCTAATCTTGGCGATCATCAAGACTTAAGAAAGTATTCAGAGGAGTTTGATAATGCCTTGGTTCACTTAAAGAAAGATTATTTAACCTGGTTAAAGACAGAGTCAGGATCTGATTACAACTTAGAGGCATCGGTTAAGGTTGAAGATATTATCCGTGCTGTTAAACAGCTTAAAGGGCATTGCACAAATATTTTAGAGGCATATTCTCAAGCATTTTAGTGCAATAGTTTTAGGTCTGGATTTGTTTCTTGTTTGGCTTTATTAAATGAGAGTTGTGTTTGTAGCTCATATAATGAAGTTTTCAACTCTTGGCTCAGATTTTTTATCTCTGTGAAACTCAAATATTTTCTGAAATCTTTATAAGCATCGTTGAGTGCACCTTGGGTTTTGTATACTTGTGCTCTTTCTAAAAGAAATTGAGCTTTTTCAGGAAGTAAGAAAATAAGGGCATGCAGAAGGGGAAGGGATTTTTCTAACTGTTCTTTGTTTTTAAGGCAGCTATATGCTGATTTAAGGTAAAATTTTAGTATGTCTTGAGTATTTAAAGAGTTGAATAGTTTGGTGCCTCTCTCTTTTAATGTACCTGAATCGTATTTATTAAATATTTCCGAGATCTCTTTATCTTTTAGGACTAACCCATGAAGGGAGAGGTCAATGATTCTAGATTTTTTTCCAGGTCGAATCCACTTCACAAGCGTAAAGTGGGGGTGAAATATGATTTGTAAAGGTAGGTTTAATTCAAAGGCAAGATATTGATAAAGAAGGGCAATAAGCAGAGGAGCTCCTTCTTTATTTTGAATCATCTGCTCAGGGAGCCAACAATCTAATTTCTTATTTTGATTATTTGTATCGCTGAGCTGGAACCCCTGTTGCTCAAAAAAATATTCATTTAAGTAATTCAACTTATCTTCATCAGGCAGCTCATCACAATTTTTTTTAAGTTCATAAGAAAGTTGTAACAGGGTATGTGAAGATGATTCGATGTTTGCTTTTTCATCCAGGAGAGCATTGAAACCGTAAAGTATTGGAATTAAAGACAAGGGAGGGGCGGTTTTAATTATCTCAAGTTCTAGCCTTAATTTTTCCCAGGTAATCTTTGAGTTTAGAAACATAGTTTGAAAATTACTGTTACCATGTAAAATTTACAAGAACTTTGGATGATGCATCGTGGTGATGAAAGATTTTAGTTTTTGATTTGGTGCTTTGGTTTTGCGTATGGAATCTTTCCGTCCATGGGAGATCAGGGCTGCCACCCTGAAACCCGCAATTCCCCCACGTCGTGTGGGGGAATCTAATGAAAGAAGAGAAATCAAATCATCATGTATATCTGTCTATTTATAGATCTAATGGCACGATGCCATTAGATTGCGGAGCTCGAGGCGGCCAGCCTCGATTTCTCAGGATGGAAAAGATTTCATACGAAGAGAGTACTCACCAAATCAAAATATAATATTAAAAACCTTTACCCCAAAAGTTCACCCTGTTGACAAGTTTTGATAGAAGAATACAATGTGCAGATGTCCTCCAACGAACTCGAGTATTTAAAAGAAAAAGTTGAGCAGTTAGAAAAAGATCTTCAAGATAAAAATGCTGATCTTTTGACCTATGAATCTCAAATTGCGGCTGTAAATGGTCAGCTACAAAGTTTGATTCAAGAGGTGCAAAAAGAAATTAAAACTATGGGGATGATTCAGAAATCTTTGGTCCCTGTGGATATTCCTAATATTTCGGGATTTGAATTCAGTACAAAATTTAAGCCAAGCATGGTTAAAGGTGGCGATTATTTTGATATATTTGAACATAAGACCAAGTTTCGCTTTGGTGTCTTTCTTTCTAGTTCCTCAGGATATAATGCATCTTCATTATTGCTTACAATTTTATTTAAGTTTGGTCATGAAATAGAGAAGTTAAAAGGAAGGGATCCGCACCTTTTAATTGAAATTTTAAAAACAAACCTCTTTCCTGCATTTAATGAGGGAGATAGAACTGATTTGTTTTATGGTGTTTTTGATCGTAAAAAGTTTGAAATGAAATATGTAAGCATGGGTGATATTTACGCATTTTATCAAAAAAGTGAATCCGGGGAAATTTCTTTTATTGGACAAGAGAATAATGCTTTAACTTTGGATTTTAGTGAAAATATTGATTCCAAATCCATTGTATTTAATCCAATGGATCGAATAATTTTATGTTCTCCAGGGATTGTTCAAACTATGAACATGGATGGTGAAAATTTTGGACTAGATCGTTTAATGCAGTCCATAAAAGACGTTCCCATCAGTGGGTCTGTTCATGATTTACGCAATCATATTTTATTTAGTGTGGAAGAGTTTGGTGCGGGGCAAGAGTTGCAGCGTGATTACACAATTGTTGTGAGTGAAGTGAAGGATCATGTTATAAAATTAGCATAGTGTTAGGGTCAGATGTTATTGCCTAAAGTTGAAGGATTAGTATTTTCATATTGGAGATAGGTTGGTCTTAACAGTTTCGGTAGATGGAGTGCAAAGGAGCCTAAAAGAAGTTTGGGCTCATGCTAAGGCGTTAAAGGCCTATCCATTCGGCGTGGTAAAAGTGGGCGAGTACGCTCAGCATCATATGGACAGTATGGTAAACCCTAGGCCTGTTTTATTAGTTCATGGTATTATTCATAATCGTTCTGCATTTTTTCCTTTAAAAAGAGAACTGCAGAAATGGGGTTTTCAAAATATTTTTACTATGAATTATTCCACTCGCCACGGTAGCGTAATGGGCATGGTTGAGGAAGTGAGTGTTGAAGTAAAAAAAATACTGGACAGGACAGGTGCTTCGCAGGTTGATATTGTGGCTCACTCTTTGGGTGGATTAGTTTCTAGGTATTTCATGAGTGTGGGAGAGGGGCGAGGCAAAGTAAATACTTTGATCACTATTGGTTCGGCTCACCACGGAACAAAAGCCAGCGTTCTTCTTCGCCCAATGCTTTCGGGTTCAATTTCTCGAGATTTACAAGATGGCTCTTATTTTATTAATAGTATGCAGATGATGGAACCTTCTTGGGACTCTAAAATAGTGAGTATCTACTCACCTACGGACTGGACTGTTTGGCCTCGCAATAGTTGCTTGTTAAAAGAGTCACCCTCTGGAAGGTATAAGAATATTTCTGACGTTTTTTATATAACCTGTCACCTTTATTTCTCGCATAAGTTGTCTCCATGAAATTTCTAGATTTTAATCCTAATACTATTGATGTAAAGGCTGTATTAAATCTTACAGGCTTCAAGTTGAGTTTTTGTATGGTCGAA
>JABJQG010000051.1 GCA_018663505.1 Pseudobdellovibrionaceae bacterium
CCGTTAAAAGCGGTCTCATCCACAGGAAGGCCGGTGGCTTGTTCGGCCACTCGTTCCTGACAATCTCTTGCTAGTTGCCCCTGAATAGCTGTTTTAACAGATTGAGCTACATGAGCATCTTGCTTCTGTTCAAGTTTACTACAGATACCAATATCGGTTTCTAAACGAGCGAGAGTGTCTTCGTATTTATCATTAATTTTACAATTAGCCATAAAGGTTTCATCTAAGCGCAAGGATAGGGCCTTCACACTCCTACCTGAGGAGCAGTTTTTATTACTATAAATAGATACAAGCTCTTCATACTTTTCTTTAGTGGGCTCGCAGGTGTCTTTACACATATCACGAGAGGACTTACATACACCTGATGAGGCCAGTGCCGTAAAAGTACCAACATCAGAAATATTTTTAAGCTGTTCACAATGTTTAGCAATAGAGTTAATTTGTCCTGCTCTTGCCGCATTTGATATTTGAGTCACTCCAGATAAAATCTGTCCAATAATCTCAGGTTTTCCAGTAACACAGGCTAGGATGTCACCACAACATTGAGTAGCTTCTTCTTGGGAATCATCACATTGTTTTTTATCTGCAACTCGATCTGCTTTTTTAATCGGTGCTCTTATATCCACCTGTTCAATATGTTCTTTGGCAGTACGGTATAGCCCACCTTCAGCCATCTCTAAGATATAGCGCTGGCAGTCTTCATCACCAGAGTCACAGTTAGCCGCTTTTTTTAAAGCACAAGTCTGAACATTACCACCACAGGATAAAACATTATAAACAGCATTTTTAGTGGTATCACTGGAACCTGATGCCGACTTTGCAACGCCAACCATGCGCTCACATTCATTATCATTAGACATACAAGTATGCTTTGCTGGTTGGGAATTTAAGGATTCAGATATAAGGCTCTGAAAACAAGTGTTATTTCTAGGAACAGAAGGGCAGGGTGTCAGCTCTGTTTCTTCTGTATCACTTGGTTGAGGAGCCGGGGATGGTACTGCTGTTTTAGGCTTACCACCAAGCTTTTTACCTTTGCCACCATTTTTATCACAGTTTTCAAGAACCTGATTGCCAAAGGCATCCATCGCGACCTGACATCCTGTCTTTGTCTTTTCTTTTGTTAAAATATTTCCTGGGTTCGCTGGTCCTTCAGGACTTTCGTCAGCTCCAAAAAAACCGTAACGATCAGTTACTAACATAGACCTAGCATCAAAGCATCTAACATCACCCTCATATGCAACAATTGTTTCATTCCCACCGTTACATAGATTTAAATAGTCACTTAAATTTGTATTTGCTTGATAAGAAATATCGACCTTACCTACATAGGTCCGATTTCCTCTAGGACCACGATATGAGGCTATTCCATTAACACTCACACAGAGGTCTCCTTGCACTTCGAAACCTGTTGCACACTCTGAGGTGTATGAATACGCGTTTAGTTGCATTACAAGTGCCGATATTAACAAGATGTATCTAATCATAGGATTTACCTCAAGAACTTATCGGCCAAAGTCTTGTGTCACTTTAGTACAATTTAAGATATAATTTTTTGAGTAATATTAGCTAGTTATGCTATTTAACTAGTCATTAATTCTTATGGCATAGTTAAACGATTTGTCATAATCTATAACCTCTTTATCTTGGGCTTCATCGAACTTTGTGGCAACACTTGCCCCTCTATGCATAGCGACTAAGCGAAACTCTTCACCAACTAGCACAACAAGCGCTCCGCCAGAATGAGAATTTTGAGTATTACAATCATGCTTAACAAGGTTACCCGCTAGTTCAACACTATTACATTTAGTATACGTCCTTACCACTTTTTTCCCACCCAATTTACTCTTAATACCAGTGGCTATCATAAAATACTGCGGGTTTTTTCCTAGTTTCTTAACTTCATCGTCTGTGATCAATGACAAAGGTTTTAATTTATTTTTTGTAGTACCAAAATTTAAAAGTTTTTTTATAGAAGCCTTATTCAGGTTAATAGTGCAACGATCCCTGTGGACCTCACTAACAGGCATATTATCTGTATCTTTTGTTAAACAATTTAAAAATTTATCATCATAATCAACATTAATGCGAAGACGCTTCTTTACTTCTTTAGTACTATCATCCATAAGTATCGCTGATATCTTATGATTTTTTGAAGGGTCATCAGGTTCACCATAAAAACTATGTGATGGTGTTGTAATTTTAACTTCACCTTTGTTGTTCTTATATACAATTGCAGATCCTCTCGTAAAATCATCGTCACTATCTACCTCAATAGACAAAACACTTAACATCATATTCTTTGTATCTTTATTGTATGCGAAACGGCCTTCTTTTTCATAGAACTCCATAACGGGGATTAACCTATTATTTGGAATTTGGTCATTACAACTGTTGTTTTGTTTTTCAAAATAGGCATCAACCAATTTCATTTGTTTAATAACATAATTTTGAGCCTTTTTTAATGACACGGGATCTGTTTTTCCATTCATCATTTCATTTGCTTGTGCTAGTAACTCATCAAGCATTTTATTACGAAGATTTAACTGATTTTCTAAAGCATATTTTTCCATAGCTCTTTGAGTTTCTGGATCTGAGGCATGTATATTTTTTTCTGTGTGATTACGCAAAAGGGCGTCCATAATACGAGACTCATCTTCTGAAGCAGAAGACATACTTGAAGTAAATAAGCATAATAATGCTACTGAAACCAGTAGGGTTTTAGATACTGAATTTATAAAGTTATTCAAAATACACAAAACCTTTACTTAATATATTCAATAAGCACATACACTTATCTAGATTTTAATACTTAGTTCGTTGTTTTCCCACTAGACCCATTGAACATCCAAACTATAGTACTGCATATTACCATCCTTAACCCCACTGTAATAGCGGATCATGGCCGGTTTATAATATCTATAAGATCTAAATACGTAGAGTCCCTTAACTGCAAGCTAAGAAATTCTCTATTGGAGGGTAAAAATTTTTGAAACTAGAGAGAGTTGAATCTCAGTAAATGACGTTTTTTATATAACCTGTCACCTTTATTTCTCGCATAAGTTGTCTCCATGAAATTTCTAGATTTTAATCCTAATACTATTGATGTAAAGGCTGTATTAAATCTTACAGGCTTCAAGTTGAGTTTTTGTATGGTCGAA
>JABJQG010000052.1 GCA_018663505.1 Pseudobdellovibrionaceae bacterium
AAAGAAGAAGGCCACTAAAAAGAAAGCTACTAAGAAGAAAGTCGCAAAGAAGAAGGCCACTAAAAAGAAAGCTACTAAGAAAAAAGTCGCAAAGAAGAAGGCCACTAAAAAGAAAGCTACTAAGAAAAAAGTCGCCAAGAAGAAAATCGCTAAGACTAAGGCTGCCCCTAAGAAGAAGGCCGCTAAAAAGGCTAAACCTAAGTCCAAGAAGCCAGCAGTGCGTGACATTAATCAGATTACTAGCTCTGACCAACCGGCTCCCGTAATATCTTCTTCAATATTTAAGGCTGATGATATTCGAGATAAAAAGCGCCCTACAAACTCTGACCTTCTTGATGAAGTTCCAAGCGGTAGTTCAAGTTTCTCTAGTGCTAACAATGACAGTGGATCAAACACCAGTTCAACTGAGTTTGTTGATGATTTGGATGCAGACTTCGAAGAAGATGATATGAACTCAGATTTAGATTTAGATTCTTACGATGACTTAAATGATGACGATGACGGTGGTTATTTCTAAAATCAACCGGTACTGTTTTACAGTTTCAGTCTGCAAATAAAAAAAGGAGCCAACAAGGCTCCTTTTTCATTTTCCAATGACTCTATTTATATTAGCTTGATTTCGGTCTTGAATGTACAGCGTACTTTTCAAACTCACCATACTCATGAAGTTTATTATATAATGTCTTAATAGTGATTCCTAAGGCGTTTGCTGCCTGAGTCTTGTTACCGTCAAAGTAATTAAGAGCTTTTAAAATATATCTCTTTTCAAACTCGTGTAAAGGCATTGTTGCATCATAGTCATCTAATATCACTTTTTGATCTGGCTCAACAATCTGCTGTGGAAGATCTGACATAGCAATGGTTTCTCCATCAGCTAAAATCTGTAATCTCTCACAAACGTTTTGCAGTTCACGAATATTTCCCGGCCAGTCATATTTGGTTAATGCAGCTAAAGCTTCATCATCAATACGTCGTCCACGGTTTAAATGAACATTTTCACCTGTGTTTAAAAAATGTTGTACCAAAAGGGGTACGTCTTCTCTTCTTCTTCTTAAAGGTGGAGCTGATAACATAATTGTATTTACACGGTAAAAAAGATCTTCTCTAAAGTTCCCTGCAATCACTTCTTTATCTAACTCTTTATTTGTAGCTGATACTAATCGAATATCTACTTTAATTGGCTCTTTTCCACCAACTCTATAGATCTCTCCTTCTTGCAAAAATCGTAAGAGCTTAGATTGAATACCTGGGCTCATTTCACCGATTTCATCAAGAAACAGAGTTCCACCGTTAGCTACTTCAGCTAAACCAACTTTTCTAGAGTATGCACCTGTAAATGCACCTTTTTCGTGACCAAAAAGCTCACTCTCCAATAAAGTCTCTCTTAAAGCTCCACAGTTGATAGCAACAAAGGGCTTGTGTGAACGATTTCCTCTTTGATGAATGGCATGAGCTAGTAATTCTTTACCCGTTCCACTTTCACCTAATATTAGAACAGTAGCTTTTGAAGGCGCTACTCGATCTAGCATTCCCATTACCTGATGCATGGCCTCAGATTTGTAAATTATCTGATTTTGATTTAGCATAGGATGTGTTTGTGATGCTCCTAGGATTTGAAAATCGCTGGGAGGCAAAATTTGATTTGAATCTGACATTACGTTCGACCCCTTTAGTTAAGGTTTAAGATTCAATGGATCAAAATGATACATTGCGTTTGACGCATTGTATTAAATTCTGGAAAAAATTGCAAGAACTTTTTTCCAGAGAACGTATTTTTTTTAAAAACACGAAAGGAGTAACAAAAATTGTCACCAAAAACTCCTTTAAAGATCCACAAAGTTTGCTTTAACTATATAAAATCACTCAAGGCAATTGAGAACTTCTCTGAACACACTATTTCAGCATATAGCACGGATTTAGTGCAATTTTTACATGGTTTTACTGTTGAAATTTCTATAAAAGAACTAAAACAATTACTAAACCAAGCTCAAATTCACCCTTTTTTTGAAAAAATGGCCCCACTTTCTAGTGCTGAAGAGATACAAATATCTCATGAAATCAAGAAAACTTTAAAGTCTTGGTCTTCTTTATCAGCCAGTTCTCGAAACAGAAAATTTTCATGCTTAAAGAGCTTATTTAATTGGTGTTTTCAAAACGAGCTGAGTTCGCAAAACCTTGGAGACTCTATTCATACGCCAAAATCTCCCAGAAAGATTCCGCACTACATAAGTGTGGATGAGGCTATTTTATTACTTTCTCAGCTACGAAAAGTTGCTGATGAAAATCAAACTCAAAAGCTCTACGAGCAATCCGCCTTTATCCACCTACTGTATGGAGGAGGTTTAAGACTTTCAGAAGCCTGCAACATTAAGTGGGAGGATATTAACCTAAAAAATGGGCGTCTTAAAGTTCTCGGCAAAGGTGGCAAAGAACGTATGATCTACCTACCTCTTCAATGTGTATCCACAGTTAAGAAGATTTTGAAAAACCACATGTTTATTTTTGGCCAAAGCCCTTTACCCACTCACCGTGGGTATAGCTGGGTGAAGCAGTGGGGTAAAAATATTGGACTTTTAAAGCCACTAAATCCCCATGCCCTTCGCCATAGCTATGCCACACACCTGCTAACCAGTGGTGCCAACCTCAGATCTCTACAGGAGCTATTAGGACACAGCTCCTTAACTGCCACTGAGCGCTATACCCATCTTAGCGTAGACCACCTGGCCCTAACCTTAGAAAACAAACACCCCCTCGGAGATAAAAATAAATGAAAAAAGCCGTTTTTTTTGATCGCGATGCCACCCTTATTGTAGATAAAGTTTACCTAAATGACCCCAATGACATAGAATATCTCCCAGGTGCTGTACCCGCCCTAACGCTCCTTACTGAACACAACTTTGACCTATTTATTGTTACCAACCAGTCCGGTATTGCCAGAGGTCTAGTTGAACCCAATAGCCTAGAGCTTATTCACCAAAATATTCTTGCTTACTTTGGAAGTCATAAAATTAGCTTTAAAGAGATTATTTCTGCACCATATATGTCTAATAGTAAGCATTATTACAGAAAGCCAAATCCCGGTATGTTAGAAGAACTTATTCACGCCCATGCCTACGACCCTACTCATTGTTGGATGGTTGGGGATAAAATGATCGACGTAGAGGCTGGCCACAGAGCCCGGACGAAATCAATTTTACTAGGTTCAAAAGCTCAATTAAAACACTCTCAATTTACTGCTCCAGAATATATTACCGATTCTCTAATAGATGTGGCAGAATTTATAATAGGTCATCAATAAAAGCTAATCTCAGGAAACCATAATAAAACCTTGTGAGTATCTAATATTTTGACGATGACGTAACAAACTCAACAAAGAGGATCTTTTGCGATTAATAAATTCTGGTTTTTCACTCTTAGAGGTTATGGTCACATTAGGAATAATGAGTATTATTTCTTTGGGAACATTTAAACTCCTAGAGATACAACAAAAGGCACAAGTAGAAGCCTTTGCTAACTTTGAGATCATGCAGCTCACTAATGAAGTTAAACAGTACCTCTCTCAGCCAGAAGCATGTAAAAATACTCTGACTATTCCTGAGCCTATTCAAATTGGTGACTCAATGGAAGCCATTCGAAATTCAAATAACAAAGTGGTCTATGACCTTGACTACAATCAGAACTACGTAAAAATTAGAAGTATAAACTTAAAAAAGCATAGCTCCTCTCCACTATTAGCAGCGCAAGAAAGTGGTTTAGCAATCTTATCCATTGCTTTTATCAAACGTGGATCCAGCATAGACTCAGTTAAAGGCATTTCTCTTAATGTGAACTTAGATGAAAATGGGTATGTCACCGATTGCAGTAGTGAAAATTTTGCCCTAAATGATTTCAAAAAAAATATCAAAAGTGAAATCTGTACTGAACTTGGTGGAGGTATTGTTGATGGAAGGTGCCAAGCTAACTCTGCAATTTTGTGTAGAAATGCCTTTGGCGAGAAAGGAGTAAAAAATACCATTTCTAAGTTATATAAAGGTAAAATTGAAACATATTATAGGTACGCTTCTCCTGAGAACATAGAACTATTTACTATAAAAAATTGTGGAATTGGAGATGTTGTCGATTCAAAATTTAAAGATTGTATTGGACATGCCTGGTCTTTATGTGGAAGTCCTGCAAGCGCAGAGGATTGGGGCCTTAAAATAGAAAATGGTCTTACTTGTACAAAGATTAGCTTTGGAAACAATCTTGAATGGTGCCCCAACCAAGGATCCGATGGAAGCTGGGCTAAATATCTTTGTGCAAATAAAGCTGAGAGCTTTATTTTCAACCGACATTGTGATGTAGGAGCTAACTAAAATCATAATTGATTTGAAAGGCTTCATTTATTGATCAACTTGGCTTTTTAAAATACTAAGGTTTAATACAGTAGGTTCAGTCTAAAATCTTTTCGTTCGTTCCAATTCTGAGATTTCAATCCATGAATTTGATCTATTTTGAGAACAATTTTGAGTTTTACTCAAGAAATGAATGAACACTCGTCTTTTTATTAAAATAAACATGAAGGGTATCAAGTCCATGGTCGAGGACTCCGATATAGTTTATATCATTAATTTCTAGTAGTTCTAGGGGGACTCATGAAACATATTTTTTTAAGCTTGATCTTAGCGGTTGCCTTTTTATACGTACCCAGTACATTTGCTGCAAAAGTACATGGAGTGTTTCGAGTAGTAAAAGGTAAGGTCAAAGTAAAATCTGGTAAAAATGGAAAAATAAAACGAGCAAAACTCGGGCAAAAAGTTTACCCCAAAGATACTATCATTACAGAAAAGAATTCGAGAGCAAAAATAATTATGTCAGATAAAAACGTAATCAATGTTTCTCCTGACACTCAAGTTGTATTTCAAAAGTATGAATTCAGCCCAAAACAAAATAAAAAGAATGTTTTAATCAATGTCCTTTACGGAAAAGTAAGGTCTAAAGTGAATCAAAAGTACAATGGAAAAACTTCTAAGTTCCAAGTAAAAACACCATCTGCCGTGGCCGGAGTAAGAGGTACTGACTTTCTTGCATCCTACAGCCAATCCAGTAAAACCTCACAGATTGTTACCTTTGAAGGACGAGTTTCTTTCGGACTTCCTGGTGTGAATGGAAGTATTAAAAATCCTGTGAGTATCGGTGCTGGGCAAGTTGCTAAAAATATTTCTGGAAACTTACCATCTACTCCTAGAGTTGTCCCTCCACAACAACTGGCAAAAATGGATAACTCATCTAATGCCGATAAAGCTGTAAAACAAGAAGACCGTCAGCCCAGCAATGAGGGGAAAAAAGAAAAAAAGGAAAAGAAGAAGAAAGAGCTAAAAAAAGAAAAAGCAGTGAAAAATAATGACAAAAATACTGAGGAACCCAAGGGTGAGCAAGCAGGTAATATGGATCAAGAAGGAGAGAAAGCACCTGAAGCTGGTGCTGAGGCTCCAGATGAAGGAAGTAAAGATAAACAGGCGCGAAAATCACCTGGAGATAATGGCCCCAAAGGTAATGAGGGACCAGATGGTGGTGGTCCAGCTATGATGAATCCTGATGACACTGCATCTGGTCCTGGCTCGGAAAATGTAGCTGGTGATGGTCCCAATGGACCTCCACTAGGCCCAAATGGTGAAGCTGTTGGTCCAGACGGAACTGCTCCACCAATGGGTGGCAATGCTGCGAACGAAGGAAACTTTGATCCTGGTGCTGGACCTGAAGGCCCCGCACCACCAATGGGAACTATGGACCCAAATGGGAGAGATGTGGCCTCAATGCCTCCTTCTGGTGATATGGTGGCCGCCCCACCCATGGACTCTCCAGGAGGTTTTATGCCCATGCCTGGTATGGGTGACATGATGATGACGGATGACTTATTACCTCCTCCTCCAAGTATGGGATTCCTTCCAGATATGGGAGTGCCAATGATGCCAAATATGGGCCATGTTCCAAACCTGGAGCCCATATACAACTGTGATTTTTGTACAGAGACCATCGGTGCAAACAACACTCATGTTATCATTCAGATTCAAAATGGAAATTAATTTTTAGAAACAAAGGCTTATAAGATTTAATTCTTACAGACTTTAAAAGGGGATTTGAACAACTCCCCTTTTTTCATTCTCAATCCACTATAAATTGTCTATCCTATTGAAATATATAGAATTTTTATTTCATAGGAGATTGAAATATGCAACTGGCTTTAACCTTAATTCTCGTGACATTGCTTACATCCTTTCCACAGAGCTCCTTTGCTAAAGCAAAAGTTAAGGGCAAAAAAAAGAAAGCAAAATTTACCACATCTAAACAAATGGAAATTGTTTATGGCTCAGGCTCTTGGAATAAAGAAAGTACAAAAATAGATTCTGCTTTTATATTTATGAAAGATAAAACCTCTGGGCGAGTAGTAAAAATATCTTTAGAGGAAACTGAACCTGATTCCTCCATCTTTTCTGGGAATTTTTTAATAAATTGGGGTGCTGGTACTAAAGTTTCTCCTGAAATCTATATTCCCCCTCAAGACTTAAGATCTAATCAAAGTGGAATCGAAAACTTCAATCGCCTTCTGCGCAGTAAAAAAATAAAAAGACAGCCTATTGTATTTAAAAAATCTAAGTCTGGAAAAAGAACACTTGATGTTTACGACACTAGAAAACAAGCTATCACTGCGCTAAAAGCATATAGAAATAAAAAACAAAAAGAAGATGAACTGGAAAAGCAAAAAAAGTCTCTTATCAAACCCATTCCCTCTGAATCAGAATTAGAAGCTGCACGAATGGCAAAAAAACAAGCTGAATTAGCCAAGCTTGCACTGGAAGCCGCAAATCGTGAGCAAGAACGCATACGCCAAGAACAACTAGAAAAACAAAAAATTGAAGAAGAAAAAAAGCAAGCCCGATTGTTAAAAGCGGATGAAAGAAAAAGAAGAAAAGAGGAGGCTGTTAAAGTCGCTGAATTAGCACTGCAAATGTACAAGCAAAGCAAATTTCAAAAATCTGAAACTTTGTTTAGAAAAAGCATGCAATTAGATCCAGAAAATACTTCATACTATTTTAAATACGCTATCACATTGTATCGAAACAAAAAGCCTAATGAAGCTCTAGTTATTTTTAATATCAATAAATCCAAAGGTGTAGAGGCCATTGAAAAGGCTTTTTATGAGGGTTTAATTCATTACAGTTTAAAAGAAGTGGAAACCTCACTCACACGATTTAAATTTGTAATGCAGAGTAAGCACAAACTACTATCTCCTTCCGCAGCTTTTTATATAGGGATAATTAATTTTGGAAAAGAACAGTACAAACTCGCAAAACCAGCCTTTGAGTATGTGCTAGATAACTCATCTGACCCCAAACTCGATCAAAAAGCTGATGACTATATTGAGAAGATTATCCAACTAGAGCAGTTCAAAAAAAATCAAGCTAAGAAAAATGTAGTCACAGCGTCTGTTGGTCTGAGTTATGACTCTAACATCTTACTTTCACCCGACTCCACTGAAAGTGGTAGTACCACAACCAACATTGCCGGCGGTAGGGCCTTACTCACTGGGGGCTATGAATACCGTTTACTATACGAGAAAATCCATCAATTATCAGCAAAGCTAGATACACTATATATGTATAGTTTTGATAGTACCGCTGCTACAGCTGATCCTATGAGTGTTTCCGTAACAACACCTTATAACTATACCGGCAAACTCTTTGGCAAGGTCATCAAAACAACTTTTAAACCTGGTTACGAAATGCTGTATATGGATGCCGAGGACACTGGGACTCGAAGTGCTATCCTTAATACGATTATTCTTAACTCTAGTACAACATTCATTATGAAAGACAATTGGTTTGCTGCTTACACTCTTGATGTGAGACAAGATGATTCTTTGTTAGAAGTCACTGATACTGATGATGATTCAGATTCTTTAAAAATAACTCTTAGTACTTCACAAAGTTATTTTTTAGATAAAAATAAAAAAACGGCAGTTATCAGTAATTTTGGTTATGTTTTAAATAACTCCACAGGTAAAAATAAAAAATATAATCGAATTGACTATGGCGTCACTTATATGGCCCCTATGGAGAAATGGAAAGCTACTTGGACTGCAGGATTAAGTGGCTATTCCATGACTTATACAGAAATCACAGATAGTCGCAAAGATAATAATTTAAAATTAGCTTTAACCTTGTCTAAGCCCATAAAAGAGTGGGTTACAGGAACGCTCACAGCAGACTACGCCAGTAACACGTCCACTGTGAGTACAAATACATACTCAAAATATACAGTTATGGCTATAGCCTCTTTTAATCAAGCTTTCTAAAATGAGATAAGGGGTCTGCTACCCCTTATACCCAAGAATATTTTTCAAAATAATTCGATTACGTCGTATATCTACTTTACTAATTTTAGTACTTTTGGAAGAGGAAATTGATTTAGTGTATGCTCCTAGAATGTAACTATGTATTACTGAAGATACATCCTCTGGGGTATCTGAAAAGCTAAAAATACTTTCACGTAAGCCCGAATAGACATAACTTAATATACGCTCTTCAGCCATTTCAACAATTTCTTTTACCACCTCTTTGCTCATCTCATCATAACAACCGTGATAATATGACAATATGACAATTTGACCGGACTCTTTATATTTTAGTCCCCATTCAATTGTGCCATCAAAATGTTTGCATAGTCTTTCAAAAGCATTATCTTTTGTTTTCATTTGAGAATCTACATACTGATAATTATCTGCTCTGACAAATTTTCTTACTTCTGAAAATAATGTTTGCTTATTTTTAAAGTGATTCAATACGGCTGTTTGTGAAATCCCACAGTTGTTTGCAATGGATTGAATACTTACATTATTAAAGCCATCAGAGCCAATGAGCTTAAGAGTATTTTCAATGATTAAGTGTTGGGTTCGCTGTCCCTTTGTGAGTTTTTCCATTGGTACAAAATATAGCAGACTTCATTAGAACTGAGGAGGACCTTTTGTTTTTCATGAAAAATTAAAAACTATAATGAATATATTTTATACTCCCCAGACTTCAATTTATTTTCACTTTAAATCATCGAAACTAATCCAGCACACAAAAATAAAATTAGAATTACAAAAGGAATATGATGATACATAGTGTAACGCAACTTTGAGCCTACATATAACATATTGAAAATACACATTATTTTATAAATATGTGTTCGTTACATACGTTAAATATGAGCAATACTCTCTAATAAATTGACACATACTCACTTAATGAGAGACAAATAGTTTTCATAGATAAATCATTAAAGGAGAGGTCATGAAAAAATTAATTCTAATTACGCTCATTTTAACAGCAGGTGGCATAGGCTGCACAAGTCTGTCTACACTTCAAGGAGCACGAACAACTAAAAAAGGAGAGCTCACACATACATTTGCTGCTGGTTCTTATGCAACGGAAGTCACAGCATCTGGATCATCGGGAGCTGAAGGTACCGTGGGCGAAGCCATACAGCTACCCATGTTAGAATATATGCTTCGTTATGGGGTTACTGATAGTTTTGACTTCGGTCTAAAGTCCTCCGGCACCTCCAATGGTGCAGATATAAAATATAATCTTATGGATGGCAGTTTTGCTTTAGCACTAGGTCTCGGAGTTAATATGGTTGAGTTTACTACCACTGTATCAGTATCAGGCTCAGGCTCAGCTGAATCATCTACAAAAATCACAGATTATATTGTTCCTGTTTACATGAATTTTGATATGGGCGGAGGAAGCATGTATTTAGTGCCAAAATTAATTGCCAAAACCATATCTAAAAATGGTGTTGATGAAAACTTATCACAAAAAGGCATAACCCTAGGTTACCAGTTCAATAAGGAAAAAGGATTTTTTCTAGAATACAATATGGTCACCTGGTCTGAAGATGTAAGCGGAACATCAAAAAGCTATACCATCGCACAACCTGCATTGGGCTATGTTTGGTAATCTAAAAAAAATAAAATATTTAAACACAACAAACAAAATAACAGGGGATATAAATGAAAAATACAATAATTGCACTAACTATAGTGTTCACCAGCTTTACAGGGGTTCAAGCTGAAACCGAAGAAGCTAATCAAAACAAAGAGTCAGTGACTCAAAACCAAAGCTACAAAATTATTCCGTATATTGGGTCTTCAAGCCTAACATTATCAGGGTCTGGTTTAGATGGTACTTCTGGTGATGGTAATGTATTAGGAGTCACCGTTTCTAATAGTTTTGATGTGGCTGACACAGAGTTTGAAGCCGGCTTGTTGCTTATTGAGTCCGAGTCATACAACTACAAGTTTGTTAATTTTAACTTTCTTAAAGAATCAAACACCATGAAACACATAGCTATTCCTCTAACTGCAAAATATAATTTTTGGCAGTATGACGAATCATCTAAGGTTTATGCTAAGGGAGGATTAACACCTATGATCCTTACAAGTGCTAAAAGTGAAGTTACTAACTGGGGAAAACCAGTACAATCTTCAGACTTAAAAAGCTCCATGAACACAGTGGATGCTCATTTAAATATGGGGCTTGGATACACCTATCAATATAATGAGAGTCTAGAATTTATTGCAGAAGGTATCTACAACCAAGGTTTATTAAATGTATTAAAAAACGGAAGTGCAAAGGTCAGTGGAATGACCTGGAATGCTGCTGTAAGTGTTAAACTATAAGGGGAAATCAATGAAAAAAATAATATTATTTGTTAGTGCTACCAGCTTACTCATAGGTTGCCAAGCTATGCCCTACAAACCATATGCCAGAAATGTAAAACTAAGTCCCAAAAAAGGGGGCGTAGTGGCAATGAATACTGAATACCGCGACGAGGACAGAGATAAAGCTTCATCCATTATGAAACGTAATTGCCTAGGTGAATACGATATTCTTGAGGAAGGCGAAGTGATTACCGGTACAACAACATCATCTAACACTGATAATTATAAACGTAGTAACCACAAAGTGGGATCTATTTTTGGATTACCAGTTGTTAATTCTGGTGGCCAAGGGTCAAACAGCCGCGCCACAACTGTACAAAACAAAGAATGGCAAATTAGATATAAATGTCTAAATGTTGCAAAAGGTAAATCTAAAAAAAGAGTTCGATAAAATTCCCATATTGGTAGTGCTGTTCTCCGTTACTTACACCCCCGCACTACCAATATTTTAAAAACAATTTCAAATCTAGACATTGCTGTTTTTAAATTTATCAGTTACTTAATCCTTACAAATTACTAAAAAATATCAAACGGGAATAGGTGGAAGAAACACACTTTTAACCAGCATTAAATCTCATTTTTGCTCAAACCTGGCACCCTCTATGCAAGCTAAAACTAGGATGCTAACAAACAATAGACACAGACATTTTAAGATTAAGTTCCTGACAAATATTGTCTCTTTGTTGAGTATTCTAACAGTAAATCCAAATAGCAAGGCGGGAGTACTTACCGCAATTATGCCTAAAATAGAAAAATATTCTCCAAACAAAAAGAAAAATTGTTATAACTTGTTTTCTCCAAGCATGAGTTTTGACGCCTACTCTTGGAGAGGTATAACAAATGAGAGTTCTAGTTATGGCGTCGATTCCATTGAGCTAAATGGCCTATCTAAGGCAAAAGAAATTACACATAAAATAATTAGGCGATGGGTAAGAGAGAGAAATTACAGTAAAGAGGAAACTGATCATCTTTTGAAAATCAATGATTCACTAGACCCCATGAGAACCAACTTCTTCTCATACGAAGACTCAAAAGGACATTTTAATGCAATCAGACTGTTTGATGGGTCCACTGTTCCCCTTCAATATGGGAACCGTTGGAACGCAGTCTCTAAACAAACGGCTAAGCTTCCTTTTGAGGATGATCTTATTTTACAAGGTTACCGGTTTCCGGAACGAATTTTAGAAGAAAAAACTGGTGAAAATCAATACCTATTAACAATTGGCTCCTTAAATGTGGATCGTTTTTATGAGCATGGTTTTGACAACCTTCTTAGGCATATTTCCCATTTATATATAGATCGAAATTATAATTCCATGCAATATCAATTAAAAAAAAGTTTAAGCCTTATAGATAAAGTGAATCCAACAGTATATCTAATTTGTAGTGGGTTACATGTAAAACTATATGAGAAGTACGGATTTCAAACTGTACATCATCATAATTCTGAGAAAAAAGTAACTACCTCTGAGCAACTTTATTTAATGAAAGCCACAGCAAAAGATATTCTCATAAATTATTTTCCTAAGCCCATTGCCCCGTCAAAAAGAGGCTCCACAACAAACTGGGACGAGAACACCTATATGCAGCAAGTGGGTCAAATGCGGGGCTACTTTGATGGACTTAAAAAAAGAAAACATGATTTTAGTAACCAAGATAATCATATTATTGAAAAGTTTAAACTGAGCAGCAAGCTCTTGCTTATCAAAGAAACTGAGAAGTTATTTGAAGATGGACCCATGGGAGGGCTTTTAAATGCATTTGGCCTAAAGGACACTATACAGAGTCAATTTTCACAATCAGTTTACAAAGAATTTTTTGAAAATCTATATGTTTTTATGGTTTCAGCTTACAATGAGCTTCCAATTCAAACGAAAAATGAATTAAATATAGACCAAGCTCTTATATTTTATGAGCTATTATTAGTGATGGTAAATAACTCTTCTCATGAATCTGCCATGGAGGCTTTTGAATATTCCAACCAAATGAAACCTAGCTTAAAGCTTTGGGATAAATACGAGCTCAGCGATGCTCTTAGACAATACAGCCACATACTCGGTAATTTAGATGGAAACCACTAGAGCTCGCTTAATAGAGTACCTACAGATAAACTGCTCTCAATCTTGAGCTCATCCACTTTTCGTATAGAGTGAGACAGTATTTGCTCATTATACAACTTTGGTGGAAGAACCCCTAGATGGTAAAGTAATTTCATTTCAAAAGATGATTTGAGCAACCTTAAATTTTTTACTTCTTCTGCAGCTAAAAGACTATTTCCCAGAAGTTTATACAATACATGTGAGTCCAAATTTCCTTCAAAGCTTACTTTATCTAACATTTTTAAAAAATAAAAAACTAAATCTAAACGATCATAATCTGTTCGTAGAGCATCGAAGCTTTTAAGTAAAGTGGCCTCGTTTAAAAAATAAAGTGTAGACTCATCCTGGCTCGTATTTTTAAGTTTATATACAAATTGGATTAAATTAATAGGCTCTAACACTCCCCCACCAAAGCGCTTTTTACTATTTCTAGCCCCTTTAGCAATAAGAAACAACTTCTGTCCATCTTCTGTGAGCACACTTAGGATTAAATCAGAATCCGAGTACTTACTCACTTTTAAAATAATGGCTTTTGTCTTTACCTGCATAATTTAATTCTTTATTACATCAATGTTAACGAGTTTATTAAATATTACAGATGTTTATAATACCTAAAGTATATACATAAAGCAGACTATAACTAATATTAAGGCTGTAATTTCAGCTACCATATTAAAAACAGGAATTATATTCAGAGCAGCTTCTTTCCCCAGTGGATTCATTCCAAAAGGAATCACTCCACCTAAAACCGAAGACAACATAACCTGTAGAAATAAAACCAAAGAAATAGATATGGTTAATTGAATGTCGCTAGAAGCCCAATAGCCCAATCCAAGGGTCATAAAAGATACCAGAGTGGAAACAATAAATGCTAAAATTAACTCCTTCAAAAAATATGTTTTAAATTGACCACGATTTAGCTTGGACCCAATAATTGCACTCACAATAATAGTTGAGGTTTGATTACCAACGGTGGCTCCAACTGAAAGCACCAAAGGTAAAAAGCCTATAACCCCCCAAAGACCTAGCCAAGATTCATTGGCACCAATATCAGCTTTAATGTAAGAAACTAAAGCCAAACTTAAGATGCCACCAAAATATGAAAATACTATCCAAGGTGCTCTTGCCTTAAAATGCTCAAGTACGGATGCTGAAACCTCAAGCCCGGCCTGACCCATTGCTAAAAGATCCTCTTCCGCTTCCTCTCTAATAACATCAATAACATCATCCACAGTAATCACACCTTCAAGATGATTATTGCCATTAACAACTGGGATAGACAGAAAGTCATAGCGCTCAACAATTCTTGCCACCTCTGTTTGTGACATATCTAATGGTACTGATATTACATCCGAAGACATAATGTCTTTTAAAATTTCAGTTTTGCGAGATAAAAGGAGTTGCTTTAAGCTTAATACCCCTAAAAGGTTCTCATTTTCATTAATGATATAAATATAAAATAAAATCGGAACATCATCCTCTTCTACCTGAATAGCCTGAATTGCCTGTTCTACAGTGAGGTCCTCACCTAAGGGTAAAAAGTTTGTACCCATCAAACCCCCTGCAGAATCTTCGGGGTAACTTAACAAATCGGCAACTTCATCCGAATCTTCCAAATCCATCTGGGATAGAATTTTAGAAGACTCCTCCTCTGATAGCTCGCCCAGAAGATCGGCAGCATCATCCGACTCCATTAATCCAACTAATTTTGATACCATTTCGTGATCAAGAGCAGAAAGTAATTTTTTCTGGGTTTCAGAATCAAAATGACTTAGTATTTCGGCCCTATTTTCTAAAGAGGGCTCCATTTCAAAAAGCTCAAGTTGTTGTTTACCAGAAAAAGCCTCCAGTATTAATGCAATATCTGCAGTATGTGTTTTTACAAAAATTTTCTGAATATTAGTTTTAGCACCACGGCTTGATAGTTTCTTTATAGTTGAAATTAATAAATTAATACGTTCATCACTCATGCAGTAATTCCTCTTCCTTAGCCGTCGAGGACTTTCTTTGAATATAAAAAATCGCCCCAATGATTCCCCATAAAATCAGTGTTAACTGATAAGCAGTAATTACTAACTGTCCAACACTTGTGTCCACTCCAGAGAAAGCATTAAACAAATAAGCAAATGCAAATTGGCCCACACCAATTCCTGCCGGGGCAATAGGCAATGACATTACAATTAATCCAATGGGAACTGCAAAAAAATAGGTTCCTAAAGATAAGTCATCACCTCCCACATAACTCCCCACTAAAATCATGAAGTAAGTCATTAAAATCTGAGAAACTAAACTCAAGGCCAATCCCTTTAACAAAACCCGTTTATATTCTCCATAAGAATGAAAAGCCTCATAAAGAGACGCAATTTTATCTTTTAAAGGTAATTTTTGAAAAATCGAAAAATTCAAAAAATAGGCACGTACTTTTTTTGAAAAAGTTATTGTCAGAAAGCTAATAAAGCCAAATGTGACCATCAAAACAGAGTAAAACACACTGGTTAAGTCACTATTTGAAAAAACAAGATCGGAATATATTAGCATGGTAACAAGAGCTAAAATAAGCATACTACCCATACCGACCAACCTATCTGCTACAACAGAGAATACAGACTTCACTCTATTCCCACTATTCTCTTTTGAAATGTAAAATGAGCGCATTACATCGCCACCAACAGAGCTAGGAAACATATAGTTAAAAAACAAACCAATTAAAGATATTTTAAATGTATCAACTGCACTACAAGCTATACCTTGGCTTCTTAGCAAGATGGTCCATCTAAAATTATTCACAAATATACAAAATAATAGAATCAATGCCCCCAAAATAATTATAGGCACAGGAACATTATTATATAAAAGGTCAAACTGAAGGTCGCCTTTACTGACCATATAAAAAATAAGCCCTCCAGCAAAGAGAGCTTTTAATAAATAAGTAATTAAACTTTTTGCTGTGATCCCACTCATTTAGATCCCTGCTTCGTGTCTCTCTACATCATCAACTCTAGAGGGAATGCCTCCTTCAAGCTGTGCTCTATAGGCTAGTTTTTTAATATCATAGTCAAAATTTTCTGCGGCTAAACCAGGTGTCTGCCATTCTGGGCCCATACGAATGGCGTCTACCGGACAAGCCTCTTCACAAAAACCGCAAAATACACACCTTAATATATTAATCTCATAACTAATAGGAAATTTCTCAACAGCCTTATCATCACTTTCTGAAGCTATAATCTTAATACAACTGGCTGGGCAATAGGTGGCACATAACATACAAGCCGTACACCTTAATGACCCATCTTTTTTAACCGTTAAAATATGGTTACCTTTAAAGCGAGGACTATACTCGTACTTCTCTTCAGGATAGTTGTATGTGCGATGAGCTAATTTATCTTTAGGATCCGGACGAGTAAAAAGATTTTTTAACATTGTTTTAAATGTGAACCTCATCCCAGACAAAATCGCAGGCATATACCATAAATCATCACTCTGTTTTTTTACTAAGCTCATACCGTACCTCTATCATCCATAAAGAAGTTTGTTTTTACTTTAGGAAACTTCACTCCTTGATCTTGCTGAACTTCTTGATTTTGCATTAATTGAACCCAGTCCGTAAGAGCTAGCGCCTGTTTATTTACAGTTTTAACCACAGTTACTTTTTGATCCTGACCTGCATGATTAGTGAATGTACCCGTTTTCTCCAAATAAGTACGCAGTGGCATTTGTAATTTCACATGCGCCATTTCTTTCAGTTCTTCTACTAAAGCTGAACCCAACCAGATCACATTTTGTGACTGGATAAATTTTTCTAACTGAGCTTTAAGATCTTTAACATGTGTCATATTCTCTGGTCCTACAACAACAAGGGTATCCACAGAGGATAGCTCAGATACATCCTTGCCTAACCCTTTTTCAGATAGGATTTTTTGCAGTCCCTTAGTATTAGGATTTTTATCGCCTCTCATTAATAAACCATCAAACTCATCTTCTTTCCCTGGAGTTGTATGCCAATGATATATCTGCTCGGAATTCAGAGTTTCCTTAAAATAAGAAATTATGCTCTCATACTCTTCGTTGCTTTGCTGGCCTGTTACCACCAGAGCAGTGGTTACAGCTGAACTTATTAAATCTTGAGCTACTTTAAAGGCTTCTTCTTTACTGCAAGCGTCGCCATATTGAAGTTCGTAGCCCATTAAACGATTTTCTTTGTTTGTTGATTTATAAACTTTACGTCCCTCGTCACACATCCAATAACCGTTTATTTCTTGGTTTACCACTGGCTTAAATCTAAAATAGCCATCTTCATTAAAATAAGCTTTAACGTTACAACCTGTGGAACAGCCTGTACAAATAGACTTTTTATTTTTCAAATACCAAACTCTCTGATTAAAACGAAAGTCTTTAGAAGTCAGGGCACCAACTGGACATATATCCACTGTGTTTACAGAATAGTTATTATTTAAGGGCTTACCCTTAAAAGTGCCAACCTCACTTCTGTCTCCTCGATTAAAAATCCCTAGCTCATTCGTCCTAGTAATTTCACTGGTAAACCTTACGCAGCGAGAACATAAAACACATCTCTCAGAGTCAAGTACAACTTCTTTACCCAAGTCTACTACTTTATTTTTTTTAACTTTTTTTTCAGCCATTTCTGAGTCGTAACCACTACCAAATTTCATATATTGATTTTGCAGTTCGCATTCTCCAGCTTGATCACAAACAGGACAGTCTAATGGATGATTGATCAAATGAAAATCCAGTCCCCATTTCACTGTTTCTTTGATACTATCAGACTGATTCGTAGCACTCATACCTTCTGACACCATAGTATTGCAGGCAATTTGTGGTCTCGGGTTCCCCTCAATATCCACCATACATAATCTGCAACAACCAGCCACAGAAAGTGCCGAATGATAACAGTAGTGTGCAATGTCTTGGTCTGCTAATTTAAAAGCTTCAATGAGCTTAGTGCCTTCTGGCACTTCAATTTCTTTATCATTAATCTTACATTTCAGCATTTAAAACTCCCTTAACCTTAGAGCGACCTTCTCTTACATAAAACTCAAACTCTTCTCTAAATTTAGTAATAAAACTGATAGCTGGAAAGGCAGCTGCATCAGATAATGCACATATAGTTTTTGACTTCATATTATTTGCTACCTGAAGTGCAAGTTCTATATCCTGCAACCTTCCATTACCAGAAAGAATACTACTTACTATTTTATGTAACCAGCCTGTTCCTTCTCTACATGGTGTACACTGCCCACAAGATTCATGATGATAAAAATGCATAAGCACTGTGAGTAAGTCCACCATACAATTTGAATCATCAATAACGATGACAGCTCCGGACCCCAACATACTGCCCTTTTGCTGCATATTTTCATAGTCCATAGTGGCATCAGCACATTCTTCAGCTGTTAAAATTGGGGCAGAAGACCCACCTGGAATAACAGCTTTTAATTTTCGACCCTCTTTAAGTCCACCACATTCAATATTAATTAAATCCATTAAAGGATAACCTAGTGGCACTTCGTAAACACCAGGCTTGACTACGTTGCCACTGATAGAAAATAACTTTGTTCCAGAGGACTTCTCTGTACCATATTTGCGGTAAGCGTCCACACCGTCTCTCATTATGGGAACCACTGCTGCAAGGGTTTCTACGTTATTCACAATTGTGGGTTTATGCAAATAGCCCTCTATGGCTGGGAAAGGAGGCTTTAACTTTGGCTGCCCCTTCTCTCCTTCTAAGGAAGATATTAGAGCCGTTTCTTCTCCACAAATATATGCACCTGCTCCAGAGTAAACATCCATATGATGAGTAAAGCCAGAACCTAAAATATTCTCACCTAAATATCCCGCTTTGTACGCTTCATCTATGGCTTGCTCCATGATTTTTAAAATATGCGCATACTCCCCACGAATATAAATATAAGACTTTAAGGATTTAACTGCAAAAGCAGATATGATCATGCCCTCAATTAATTGATGGGGTGCACGCTCCATCATCAAACGATCTTTAAATGTCCCGGGTTCGCCCTCATCCGCATTACAAAGTAAATATCTTGGTTCATCATTTTTTGGAAGAAAGCCCCACTTCACACCAGCGGGAAAGCCAGCACCACCACGGCCTCTTACGCCAGCAGCTTTAACTTGATCAATAATTTCCTGAGGTTGTTTTTTTAAGGATGCCGCCAAGGTTTCATACCCACCATACTGCTTATAACCATCCAGAGTTTTAAAGTTTTCTTTATCATAATGTTCGGATAAAATTTTTGCTTCCATACCTTTAACCTACTTCGCTAACTTATTAAGGGTTTCCACAGCGGAATCCTGGGTGAGATTTTCATAATACTGATCATTAACCTGCATCATTGGTGCTGTGCCACATGAGCCAAGACACTCCACCTGTATCACACTTAATTGACCATCTGCACTCACTTCACCTGGCTTTACGCCATATGTATTTCGAATATGATCGGCAATTTCCCGTCCGCCATTCATGGCACAAGAAATATTACAACATACCTGAATATGAAACTGACCCACTGGTTTTTTATTAAACATGGTATAAAAATGAAAGACTTCATTAATCTTAGATTCTGGAATGTCCATCACTTCTGCAAGATGGGAAATGCAATCATCAGAAATCCAATTGTCATTTTCTTTTTGCACTTGAAAAAGACAAGGGATAATTGCTGAGTTTTTAATTTCATAACGAGTTAATTCTTTTTTTACAAAGGCTAAGCCTTCTTCTGATAACTTAAACATATTATCTATCCAACTCTCCGGCTATAAGGTTCATACTTCCTAATACTGAAATAACATCTGCCAATAACCCACCAGTAACTTGTTCTGGAAAGGATTGGTATATTGCAAAACAAGGTGGGCGTACTTTTAAACGATAAGGTGCACCTGTGCCATCACTGATTAAATGAAATCCAAGCTCCCCATTTGCAGCTTCCGTAGCATCATAAATCTCACCCTTTGGAGGTCTTAAACCATTGATAACCAACATAAAGTGATTCATCAAGCCTTCGATATTTCCGTAAACATCTTTTTTCTCTGGAAGCACAATATTTTTATCTCTAATGGTATAATCTCCACCTGGAATATTTTTAGCTACCTGATCAATAATATTACAGGACTGCTTCATCTCTTCAATCCTTACCAGGTAACGGTCATAACAGTCACCTGTAGTCCCAATGGGAATATCAAAATCTAAGGATTCATAGCCGTAATAAGGGGCCGCTTTTCTTAAATCTAAACTCACACCTGCTGCTCTTAACAAAGGACCTGTATATCCCCATTCAATGGCTTCTTCAGCAGAGATGGCTCCTACACCTTTAGTTCTCTGAATCCAAATTTTATTATCAGTTAGTAAACCTTCAACATCAGAAATTCCTTTGCGAATCAGTTTTACTGTTCCAAGTACTTCATCATACCAACCATCAGGAGCATCCTGTGCCATACCACCAATACGTGTGAGAGAAACTGTTAATCGAGCTCCACAAAGTTTTTCAAAAAGGTTATATACCATTTCACGATATGTAAATAAATGGAAGAAACCTGTGAGCGCACCTAAATCCACAGCATTTGCCCCAACGCAAACAAGGTGATCAATAATACGAGAAAGCTCACACAAAATAATTCGCATGGCCTGTGCTTTGGGTGGAATCTCAACACCTAGCATTTTCTCCACGGCTTTACAGTAGCCCACATTGTTCATTGGTGCGGAACAATAATTTAATCGGTCAGTAAAGGGAATCACTTGATTGTAATTATGAGTTTCTGCCATTTTTTCAAAACAACGATGAAGAAAACCAAGCTCTACATTAGCGCGAACCACTTTTTCACCATCAAGTTCTGCCATGACTCTTAATGTACCATGGGTTGCTGGATGTGACGGTCCAATATTGATGGGAACCAAGTTTTTATTTGGGTCAGGCTCATAATCTGGCTCATCATCAAAATGAATAGGCTTAACTGTTGTGCAATGTTGCTGATGATCAGCATCATAATCTTTTCTTAAGGGGTGCCCCTCAAACTCATGATGCACTAAAATTCTGGACAAGTTAGGATGGTTTTTAAATTGAATGCCAAACATATCATAGGCTTCACGTTCAAACCAATTTGCCGCGCGCCAAACAGCTGTGGCTGAATCCACAGATTCCTTTTCACCAACAGAAGTTTTTATACGCATACGATGTATAGTGGATACAGAAAACAATTCATAAACCAGCTCAAAACGTTTTTCAGATTCAGGGTAATCCACTGCACTTAAATTCATAAATACATTAAACTGCCCAGAAGTTTTTAGATAAAGAAGAACTTCTAATAGACTCTCCTTAGGAACCGTTACAACATTTGCACCAAAGCTTTGCTCAAATACAAACTGGTTGCCTGGAAATTTTTCATTTAGATTTTTTTGGTAACTACCCAATCCGTTCATAATCCTATTTACTCCAAGTTCATTGTTTAAAATTAATGGGCGTCAGATTTAAATTCGCCCGCAACCCAGCCATCACACCAGGGACGGGGATGATGATCCTGAATCATTTTTTGCAAAGTCATCACCCCATCTAAAACAGCCTCAGGGGTAGGAGGACAACCCGGAACATAAACATCCACAGGAATTATCTTATCCACTCCTTGTAAAACATGATAAGCACGGTAAAAACCACCCGAGCTTGCACAGGCTCCCATGGCAATAACATATTTAGGTTCTAACATTTGCTCATAGACTCTTAAAATAACTGGAGCCATTTTTTCTGTAATTGTACCAGCCACAAGCAGTAAATCGGCCTGTCTGGGTGAAAAGCGCACAACCTCTGCTCCAAATCTCGCTAAATCATATTTAGGACCCATCACCGACATTAACTCAATACCACAGCATGCTGTGCCATAGGGCATGGGCCAGAGAGAGTTTTTACGACCCCAAGCAATGAGGTCATCCAGCTTAGTGGTTAGAGCTATGGAGTTGGATTCTGCCATAATATTCATATCTTCAGCCGATAAGGCCGGCTTTTTGTTACCATGAACATCAGTATCCACGTGTCCTGGAACACCTACATGCGCAGCTGCATTTTGAGCGTTGCCTTTTTCAGACATTCAGCCCTCCTAAGTCATAAAGAATAGTCAACTTTATACCTTTTTTCTCTTATATGCCACGCTTTGACAAGGCGTATTTAAAGCCGGCTAATTTATCCACTTTGCATCATTTCTTTTAGGCTCAACTCGACATTCCTGTTCCTGCCAGATACGCTTAAACAATCATCAAGGAGGATGCATGAAACACACACTAATTGCTTTGTTTTTAAGCGTAATTATTACGGGCTGCACTGGCTCTACGTCAAAAGTTGATATCACAGGCGGCAAAAAAACTAACAAAAATGGTTTTACAGCCCCAACAACTGAATTAATCAACTCAGCTCTGCATACTATGGATCAAAAAGATAACTTCCTATTGCTTAATGAAGTTACAAAAGGAAATGCCAGAAAAAAAGGTTTAATATTAAGCACTAGAGATCAATTAGATCAAGCTACCAAAAAATGCCAATTACTGGGAAAGCCTCCAGAGTACGGCAAGCCTGGGCGAACAGAAAACAATTATGGTTATGGCGGTGAAGACTGTCCCGTAATATTTGAAATAGGAGAAGATAACAACTCTCAGCAAAAACCTGGGCAAGATGATGCCAGCTATAAAACATCCATTCGTGGAGGAGTAAACTCATACCCACTTAGTAAAATTCTCACCTTCAGTACTTTCCATTTAGAACGTGAAGATTCAGAGTCCGTTGACAAAAACAACAAAGAAATAACATACAACTACAGTCGAGTTTATAGCTTTATGGATACTAAAGATTCTCCTCTTGCTACCAACAGCTTACCTATAAATCGAGTGGCCGAAACTGTTTTATACACTGCTGATCCCATTTATCAAAAGCTTACTAAGGTATTTACTTTAGATTCAAAAAAGTTTAGCGCCACCTTAGAACTCATGAATTTTGACAATCAAGGGAAGCCCAGAAGTACTCCTACTTTCATTAATGGCTTAGCCGTTTCTCCTGAGGAATTCCTAAAACATTTTGAACACATATTTTTTCGCAAAAAATCTATAGATAATAGTGATGCCAAAACTCTTCAGGAACTCATAGCTCTAAATTTAAGTCACCCCAGAGAAATACAGTAAGCGAGACCTCTTTTAAACGAACAAAAGAAAAATAACAGAACACACAGCAAATTCTAATTCTTGATATTTTAGACTTTGCTTGGATCACTTGAGTGTTCATACCCTTAGGCAGGCTAAAAACACCTGTTTTTGTGAACACAGCTTCTGCATTATATGTATCTTTTCAAGTAGTTATGATTAATATAAAATCATTCTCAAATTAAAACAATGAACCCCTTCAGAAGCCCTGTTAATCGCCGATAACTACTATAGGTTCAATTTTTTGAGTACAAACACTCATTTGTGAACAAACTGTACGTAATCGGAGATCAAATGAAAAGGGTAGCTTTTACAATTATTTTAATTTCAATTATTTTAATTGGAAGCGTATCATGTCGTCTTGATGATAATGCCATTAAAGGCGACTCACATTTAGATTTAAAATCTGTCGTTATTAGCACTGATAATTTAAAAATTGAAACTGATTCTAATGGGACAGGAACAGAAATAGTTAATTTAACTATTGTGGAGGGAGAGACCCTTACTCTTCATGCTATTGCACGAAATTCTGAGGGTAATTTTATTTCCACAGTACCAAGTAACTGGGAAATCGTTGGAAACACTGGAAGTGTAACTGTACTCAATGGAGGGATCGCCGCAGAATTCCAACCAGTCTCCGCAGGAATATTTGAGCTACACATAACTTATAATAACATTATTCAGTCGGCATTTATTACAGTTAATATGGCACCAGCAGCTGTAACACCAACTTTAACAATACTAAATGCATCTGCTATAAATGAAGACGCTGGTTTAACAGTTGTAAAAGCTGATGCTGAAGTAGCTGCAAGTGGTGAAGGCTCTGGGGTTTACTCCGTAATTACTTCCTCATCCAGTGACTGTCAAAGCCAGGGAACAGTAAGCGTTGACGCAACTAATGGTGCCGTTAGTTACACCCCAACCCTTAATTATAATGGAAGCTGCAATATAAATATTCAATTTGATAACCAAATGCCATCTAACAACACTGTGGCCAGCGAGTTCAGCATTATTGTTAATGCACAAAATGATGCTCCCACAATTACAGAAAATTGTGGAGCCACTGTAGCTCAGGGGTCAGCTTACAGTTGCACTCCAAGTGTTTCAGATGTGGACGCAGGAGATTCTCATACCTGGGCTTTAGCTCCGGCAAATACATGTGCTTGGGCAGCTATAGTTCCAGCTACTGGTGCTTTATCCGGAACTGCAAATGATAATCAAGTGGGAAATTGTACTTTAGCATTTTTAGTAAATGACACCTCCGTGGATTCAGCAGTAACAAGTTTAACTGTGGGTGTGACAAATGTGACTCCAACTCTTTCAATAACCAATGCTTCTACAATTAACGAAGATGCCTCATTAACAGTTATTAGAACTGACGGCAATGTGGCATCCAGTGAAGAGGGCTTTGGAGTTTATTCTGTTGTGACGGCGTCCTCTAATGATTGCCAAGGTCAGGGTACAGTGAGTGTGAATACCTCAAATGGAGCTGTAAGCTATACCCCTAGTTTAAACTACAATGGAAGTTGTAATATAAATATTCAGTTTGATGACCAAAATAGTTCAAACAACACTGTGACAAGTGAGTTTTCTATTGCAGTGAGTGCTCAAAATGACGCACCCGTGGTTTCAGGGAGTTGTGCCGCATCTGTAAATCAGTCCGTAGCTTATAGCTGTAGTCCTGGAGTCGTTGACCCTGAAGCCGGAGACACACAAGCATGGAGTTTTGGTGCCAGTCACGATTGTGGAGCATGGATGTCTATAGCCGCTGGAACAGGAGCTTTATCTGGAACACCTGGAGGCGGAGACAGCTCATGTACGGTAGGTGTAAAAAGCAATGATGGCATGGTGGACTCCAATGAATATACCTTTTCATTAACAATTGTTGATCCTAGCGCAGTAGGAAGCGTTGTGTTTGTCACTGAAAATAGATACCAGATAGGCACAGATTTCACAGGGATAACTGGTATGAATAGTGTCTGTAGCTCCATAGCTACTGCAAAATCTTATCCGGGAGTGTGGAAAGCAGTGCCTGATGGTAATTCCTTAAGTTTAGTTTACCCTATAAAGGGACTTCGTGGAGACCTTGTAGAGTCTTCAAATATTTGGACAGGAACTCTTGATGGAGCAATAGGTATTACTGAGGATAATAATTCTGTTTCCAGTTGGGTCTTTGCTGGGACCTCTGCCGATGGATCAGCCTCAGCAGGTTATGACTGCTCTGCTTTTACCAATGGCGGTCATATTTATTCACATAGGGCTGGGTATTCTGACAGTGCCAGTACCAACTGGCTGTCACAAGGTGTTATTTACTGTGATTCGCTTGCACATATTTACTGTATTTCTGATGGAACAGTTGTGACCGCTAATGCTGCTCCACCAGAGGTTACTAGCCCTAACTACGCATCACCTTTTGGGGATCATATTACTGTAGATTGGACCAGTGGCGGCGGAACAACCACAGATTTTCTTGTGGCCTACAAATCTGGAGCAACACTACCTGCTGTGAACTGTATTCCCGAAACTGGAACAAAGTTTGTAAATACGTCCACTCTTTCCACAGTCATTACTGGGTTAAATGGAAGCACTCAATATAGCATTCGAATATGTTCAGCAAATGGTGATTTTCCTAAAGAATACTCAACAGGAATAACAGCTTCTTTCACCACTAGTGCCTCTTATAATAGAATTTTTGTAACAGATTCAGTATTTGATGGAGAAAATCTAGGCGGTGTAACTTGTGATGATGAAGCAGCTGCAGCAGGCTTTTACGGTAGCAGCTGGGAAAAAGTAATGTCAACTTCATCCTCTGATGCAAACTCATTGTTCCTAGGTTATCCAATAAAAAATACTAATGGCCAAACCGTTGCCGCTACAGATTTGTGGAGCGGGACAATATCAGCTTCTATTCTAGGTCCTGATGGGACTGATCCTGGGGCACCTTATTCTGTATTCACAGGTTCTGATGCTAGCGGAAACTATGTGGGGGGCTCAACTTGCTCGGATTGGGGTTCTTCAGGGGGTAATGCCACAATAGGCACTTTCAATCTCTTAACATCGGGCTGGTTAAGCAATGGTACTGCAGCTTGTAATTCAGAAATTAGATTTTATTGTGTGGACACTAAATACTAAAACGAATGGACCCAATCAATAATTAACCTATTGCATTCTTCAACCGCCTTGCTTTCTCTCGTCCCCTCTGGAGTACATTGTTTAGCCTAAGCTCCTCTATCCTCTGTTTTAGAATTTGATCACGAGTTAATTCCCCTTTAAACTGTACGTCGTTATCAACATTGGAGTTCCTAGTGTAGTAACGCATGATCAGTTCCTGAGCATCAAAGTAGATCAATTTAACATTTCTATTTTCCTCTAAGGAGGACTGCACTTCATTTAATTTCCACCCCGCCTTTTGATGATACCTTAAAATCGAGCCTTCAACAGTACTTGCATAAATTCGAACTCCAGCCAATCTCTCATAGGCATCTTGAAGTTGATCATCAGGAAGTTCTAAAACACGGTTTCTTTTAATTTCAATGGGGGCCGGTTCTGCAAATATTAGTGCACTATCTTGTGCTTGCCTGTTCCAAGACTGTATCTCTAACGACATGTCTTCTTTATTAAAATATTCCATTTTCGACTCTAGTAAGTCTGGGTTTACTTTAAACAAAATATACTTTGCCACATGCCTATACAAAGAGGAGTTTTTATCCACCACGTCTGGCAAAGCAGTTAAGGAAGAAATAAAAAATACATTCACATCTTCCCCGGCCTGTTCAATTTGCCTTTCTGGTAGAGCAATATCTCTCATTTCTTCTTCCAAATAATGTTTAGAATTAGTGGTCCCTTTGTTCAAAGTCATTTTGCCATCTTCGTGAAAATCAAATAATTTTGTGGATCCATCAAAAAGTACAAGGCCACTATAAAACTGCTCCCCCAACCCATACCCTATAAAAATTTTTCTTTGAAATGCTAGCTTCTTATTTTCACTAATAAATCCATCTACAACTGAAGCGTCATGTTTGTACTGATCAACTCTCTGTTGTAATAAATCTCCAACAACAGGGTCTAACTTACGTTCTTTTTCAATTTTTTCGCCAGCAGCAATCCACCACCAGAATTTAGCATCATACTGGGCAGGTATTATCTTCCCCCCCCTTCTTCTCTGCCGCGACTTATGAGGAGTGTAAAAACCCTCCTCAAGAGTCATTTTCTTTTTGTTCGTAATTTCAATAATGGATTCCACATAGCCGGAATATTTATTATTAAAAAAATCCACGCATTTATATCTATACATACTTGGCCTTACATTCATTATTGCCATTGGTACTAACCCCACACTAAAAACTAACTGCGGGAAAATACAGTATATAAACACAATGTAACGTAAAAAAGCCTTCTGCATTTTACGATTTTACCATATATCTATTGCAGTATTTCTTCTAAGTAAAAAGATGTAAACTTTACAGAAGAGCTTGTAGAGTTAGACAGTTTTCTCAATGGAAATAATAAAACTTTATAAACGTAAACCTCATCACTAATGAAGCACTTATCTGTGCAACTTTCCTTGGACACCAGCCGCCTCTGAATTAGCACCTAATATCAATGGCTTAGGGAAACTGAACACATTAATTAATTCGCTAGTTTTTTGTATTTAGCGTGTCTTTGTCTGGCTACTTTCGATTCTGACTTCCACTTCTTCATCTGCTTTCTGTAGTCATTCTTTTTAGCAACCCAAGATTTATGTTCATCTTTTGCTGTGATCTCTTTATCTTCAATATTTCTTCGTAGCACAACTAAATCTTGGTTTTGCTCACCCCATTCAAGTTTTTCTGTATCTATTTCTACAATCTTCTTGTCATACTCTTGAATATTTAAATTTCTCAGGTTTATATTAGCCTCAAGTTTTATAAGTAAAGCTTTTAGTTTCTCCATTTCCTGAGTTTCTTTCATGAGCTTCTTATTTTCTTTGGCCTTATAAGCAATGACTTTTAACTTCATTTTATCTAACGCTTTTTTATTTTTTTCTATATTTCTATCATTTTTACTCACTGCTCTTTTCTGAGCTCTTAAAGTGGTAATAGATTTTTTTAGTTCCACAATATTTTTCTTAGAAATTTCGTAATTCACTTTATACTGTTCGTAATTAGATAAGCTGTTATCCTTATTCTGTTCAAGCCGGTCTAAATCAACCTGCACCTCTACCTTGGCAAAAACCGGAGAAACCAACAAACTCAATGTGGATATAATTAATATTTGCTTTCTCATAAACTCCCCTTTTTCTCTTCACCAGATTTAACTGCATGATTTTTAAAATTAATTTTTTTATTCTTAAACTCTGGGCAATTATTTTTTAATGCTGATCTATAATTACCAATTTCATCTTCCCAGTATTCACCAGTAACACTCCAACTTAATGTTTTTTGTGGCTGCATACTCGCTGGTATCCTAGTTGCCTTTTTCTTGGTAACCTTGCCACCGGCAACTTGAAATCTAATATTTTGCCCACTACCTGCATAAGCTTCGTATCGAAGAAGCTCATTATTATTTATAAGGTGTTTCAATTGAGCGTGAATCAACTTAGTTCGTCTTTTAAGAACTCTTCCTGCTTTAAGCTTAAGTATATTCTTTTCCTTTGCAATTCTTCTAAAAGCTTTCTTTTTTAACCTAAAAAATCCTTGTCGCCCCTCTTCATAAACCTGTAATTGAAATCGCATGGCGGCAATTAAGTCTTTTTCCAAACGAACTTTTGCTTTGTATACGTTGACGTTGGCTAATAGCTCTTTTTTAACTTTGGCCTTTTTAATTAACCCACGGTATTTAGCCAAACGTTTTTTTGCTTTTTTCCCTCGCCATCTTAATTTCGCCTTGTCCTTAATGATAAGAGAATTAATAAATCTATATTGGTCCAGTTCATCTTCTTTTTGATTCAAAGAAGACTGTAGAGATAAAAAGTCACGGTGCCTCGCCATCTCACGAATCAATTGATAAGGTAAACCTTCAATATTCTTAGTGCTTTTTCCTGTAAGATACTTTTTTACCAAATTATAATAAGCCAAGTTCTTCTTTTTCTTGTTTAGATAATTACCAATTTTAGGCACCCAAGGCTTATAACGCTCCTCCATTAGTTTTAATGTTTGATAAGCATCACCATATTGACAAATATTTAAGTAACCAATAGTTCTAACAACATAAGAATCAGGTTTATAAACAGCCTTAAAGTATGGGGAGTGCAGAGAGTACATATTACCAATAGCACCAGAGGCATCCTGAGCCATAAGTTGTGACCAACCCTGTTCCACAAGTGCTTGTACCCAGTATGGACTATTTTTATCCACTTTTAAAAACTCAGCAGATGATTGTTTAAATTTCTTTTGACGAAAATAAATACGTCCCATATTTAGAGCTATCAATGAACTTAATTTTGAATCATCAATTTTTTTTGTAAGCATATATTTCCTTAAACCCACAAATCGAGCAATGGACTGATCATGTCGCTCTAAAGCATAGTCGGACACACCTAATATAAATTGTGCCTTATGGTAATACTTGCTTTTCTTACTTACTTTTTCTGAAAATGATTTTGCAATTTTAAATTGCAAATCAATGGAGTATGCTCGTGAAAGGACATAATTAGCTCCATCTCTAGCCTCATCAGGAATTAATGCTTTGTTCTTAATCTTCATTAATACACGCGCAACAGTGAGCTCATATTGTACAGGCAGATCTTTAATCAATACTTTAATAGCTATTGGAGATAACTCGGGATCCTCGGCCTTTACCACTTTAAGCAATCTTGTTGTAGATTCCGAGTAAAATCCCATCTCATGAGAGCATAAACCTAAATAATAATTAGACTCCCTCTTATACTCTTTTATATTGGAAATATCATGAAATAACCCAGAAACAACATGACAATTATTCCCTCTTTTATATAAAATCGTTGCACTTAACATTTTTAAATGATTTTTCGAATATTTAAAATATTCTTTTTCTGCATCTAAAGGCAAAGTTTCAATTTTGGCTAAGGCCTTTGCAATGCGTTTTTCATTTACCAGAAGATCTAAGCCAAAATCTTTTCTTTTTGCTTGCCTAGCCGGACCAATCTTAGCCTGCTTAAACCTTTTCCATAATCTCACTTCATCTTTATATAATCGCCCTGGTCCCTTAAGGGGTTTTGCCAACTTATAATTCGGCTTTAAACTCTCAAAATTTTGCACGATAAAGTCTTGCGAAGACAGCTCTGCTGGTCTACCTGGATTCAACTTAGGTAGAGAAGTGACTTTTATTTTTTTAATTCTTACTTTTCCAGCCTTATTAGTGGTCTTTTTCTTATTATATAGATTAAAATAGGCCACTCCAGATTTAGTTAAAGGTAACGCTACATCAGGTTTTACTGCAGGTCTTTTAAGTGATGTAAAATTCTTATTCTTAATGGTATTTGAACTTTCTTTAATCTGAGACTGGCTTTCCTTCTTATTATTGGAAACAAAAGCTGGAATCATGGGGATCAAAACCTGACCATTATCATCTAGTACCTGAGGCAAAGGTGCTTTTTGTGGTACTTCTTCTTTCACAACTTTCTGAGGGGATGCATTAGACTTCTTAATATTTTTAGCATTATTAACAGCAGGAGAGGATTCATTAGTCTTTGTTTTATCCTCAAGAAAGTCTTTCTTGGCTTTTTGCCAAAAACTTAAAGCTTTTGACTTATAAAAGGAATATGCATCTTTCACATCTTTTTTAGCCTTGGCAATTTGAGCTTTATATGTGGATTCCTCTTGAACCGAAGAGTATTCCATAAACCTTGCGTTTGAACTCAAGGTAAACAAAATTGATAATACAAATATAAAACTTTTTAACTTCTTCACATGAATCCTTTATTAAAAATAAAAAGTAGCTCCCAACAAAAATGTTGTAGCGTTAGTTGTGTCGTCACGAATCTTTTCACCAGAGTTATAATTTAGTACTTCCTCTTTGAACCAACGGTTTCTTAAATCCGCCCGCACAGCAAAGTTCTTATGAATGAAAAAATATTGTGAAACATCAAATCCAATGGCTAGAGATGACTTGCTTCTATCACCAGCCCTTATCTTTTGATCGTAGCTTGTAAGCCCAATATTTGGGGTAAAGGCCATATCAAAATATATAATTTTTTTATTCAAAAGACTAACTTTAGCGTAAAAAGGAACCCAGTTGTAACCCACTGCTAAATGATTTTGTATTTTACCATGATCTGGATAAATTCCAGTTTCATTTGCAGCATCATTCACAAAAGCATCCACAGTTTTATTGTCAGCAGCATTAGATTTAATATAACTGACTTCAATACCATGGCGTTCGGAGAAAAAATAATTACCTGTAAGGGCTAGATCAAATCCGCTAGAGTAAGCATCGTTAACCATAGGTCCCGTTTGTAGAGTAACAGCATACCTTTTCACTTTAGTATAAGTTCTATTTTGCACAACACTAAAATCAGTGTCCTTTGGTGCCCAGTATTTCTTCTCTAAACCAGAAATATCTAGTTTATCTGTTTTTGCAGTTGCCTTTGCCTTAGTACTCTTAGCAGTCTTAGCTACTACAGGTTTAGGTGCTACTTTTTTTCTCTTGTATTGCGTGCTTTGAGCAACGCTATTTAATGAAAACAATAGTATAATTAAATGAACTAAACTGATTTTCAACACCACTGAATTTTTAATCATAACTCCTCCAACACCTAGTCTTAAAGGCTATCGGAACATCCACTGAAATATTTAAAAGGGTAATATTATGAATAAATTTTAAACAGTGTCTCAAATAAGTACGTATCTCACTGATACAAACTAAAACCATTTTATTTATCCCAAATTCATTTCAGTTTGTACTCTTAAATAGAAAAGGGTACGACACCCTGACGTTAGTACCACCGTCTGGCTTGGGAAACTTCCATTTAGCTATACGACGCAGTATACAGCCCTCTACCATTGCGCTGTTCATTGTGGATGTGCCAATTTGCTGTGAAGCAACTTGTCCATTTGGGCCAATTACAAACTTTACTAAAAGCTTCCCATAGAGCTCAGGGTTAGCACTTAACTGTCTTTCATAACAATATCTAATCTGACCTAAGTTTTCTCGTATTGTTCGAGCTATAATTTCGCGTGCAAGTCCACCCTGCACATCAGTGTCTTCTTCTATGATTCCCACATTAGCTTGTCCAACACTACCTGAAGCTAAACCGTCCAATCCTTTTAATTTAGCAGCCGACCCTGCCCCAATGGTACTCACTGAATTCAACTTAAAACTTTTAAGATTAGACTTCACTTTACTGTTTTTTAATTTAGATTTAGAAACTGAAGAAAATGCCCGACCTGCTCGACTTGAATTACTAGGTTTCACACCTTGAGATTTTACAATTGTAGCCGTCTTCGATGCTCGTTGAGCAATCTTACCTATAAGTTGACTGAGTCCAGACTTTTTAAACTTCTTACTAAAATTCACAACCTTAGGCGGCTTATTCGTCTTTACTGGTTTAACTGTTTTTGATGTTTTCGTTTTTTTTGTGGTTTTAGATACAAATTTATTTTTTAATTTTTGTGTTTTTTCACGATGCTTTTTAGTTGATTTGGCGTCGTATATCATACGTGTGTATTTATTCTTTAAAGGCTTCAACTGTTTTAATTCGGAATTCTCCATTTGTGGATAAAAAGCTATTAAGCCAAATATGATCATCAATGAAACTGTCGAAATTATTGCCGGCATTTTAAAGTTTGGGTCCCATAGGTTAAATATTTTTTCTTTAAAGTTGTCTTCTATTCTACTTGTTCTTACCAATCGTTGCTGTATTTCAATATCTGCAAATGAACTTTTCACCCAAATATGATCATTTGGTGCTTTTAATACTATTTTCTCTCTATTTTGTAAAAATATAAAAGGATCGTTCTCTTTTAGCAAATGAGTCGCAATTATATGATCATTCTTTCTTAAAATTACTTGATGAAACAGATCACCAATTTTATTTTCATCGGCGCCAGGTCTTGACTCAATTTTAAAAAGTTCACTTTTTATTTCAATGGGTTTAATTTTTAATAAGTGTCCACCAATATTACAGATTGTCTCGTGGTGTATAGGAGTTTCTAGTACAGGATTCTTACGTACCCAAGTCCCAGAGTCGGAGCATAAATCTAACAATGTCCAACCATCCTCACTGTATTCTAACATGGCATGTATTCCTGCCACTTCATCACCTAGAAGACGAACATGGGCATCTCTGGACGAACCAAATATAATCTGCTTGTTCTTAGACTTAAAGTTATAAGAACCTACAAATTTATTATCATAATTGTGCTCAATTTCAACTTCAAACCGTCGCATTGTTTACTCCAAATATCTCACAGAATTTTTGATCTCTTTGTCAAATTTCTTTCTTACTTTATATAGAGGCATAAATTTAAGACCACGCTTTTGCAACAAGTATGCTCCATCTGGGCTTCTAGACATCCCATCAACCTCAGATCCATCGAAACTCACATCCTGAGTTTTTCTATACTTAACACTCTTAGCAATGGCCGAATATGATACAACCAAGATTGTTAAAATAACTAATAATCTCATTAGTTCACTCCTTTGTTTTTCAAGCTACTCACTGATCTTTTTTTGTTGTTTAGCTTTGAAACAACAGTTTCTAGTTCTCTAATTTTTTGATTCAGATTAAATGATGTTTTTTTATTGAGTTTATTAGACTTCATTAAAATTCTTATTTTTTTATACAGTGAAAGTGCAACCGAACTGTTATTCATCTTTTTTTCATAAATGGAGGCCCTTCTTAGGCGTATATCAAGATTTCGATGATCTACTTTAATAGCCTTATCAAAAAACAATATAGCGTCCTTAAACTTACCTAAAAAATAATAATTATCTGCAATACCTGCTAATGCCTCTTTATGGACAGCATTATTCTTGTAGATAAGGTTATAGTGTTTTAAAGATTGCTTAAACTGTAGTGAATTAATATATGATCTTGCTAAATAAAGATGAGCCGCTTCTAAATTGGGATCTTTCTCAATAGATCGCTGCATGTCTGCCATAGCACCATGCAAATCATTATTTTTTAACTTAATACGCGCTCTTTGATAATGAAAGAGTCCTGAACTAGGCTGTTTATCTTGAGCATTTTCGATCATCCAAATTGCTAAAGGATAATTCTTTTCATACTCAGCGACAACACTTAAGTAATAGTAACCCCAAGGCGATTTTTTGTAATTTGACAGTATCACACGACTATACGAAGTCGCTCTGTCAAGTTTTGACTGTTTAATACAAATATTTGAATATTCCTTAAGTCTTTTTAATGTCAAATCATTATGCTTTTTTTCTTGATATTTAGGGCAAATCCCTTTGATTTCATATGCTTTAGATTTTAAACCAATAAAACTATTTGTTTTATAAACATCACTGGGACTTACTTCAGTTTTTTTAACAGTAGCACAGGAGACACTAAATAAAATTACTAATAATAAACTATATTTCATGACGTACCTCCTTATGTATAGGTAAAATCACTTCAGGACTTACCATTTGTACTATTGGATTTTCTGGAGCCTTCATATTCTTCCTATCTAATTTTTTCTGAAGATTTTTAGCAATGTCACCATACACGTTATATGTCTTTACCTGCTTAATGGCATTCACAAGTGTATCAATACTGTTATCTTCCATAGGCATTGCCAAGTTCTCAATCTCAGACCTAAACGCTACCTGACTATTTTCAGGTAAGTCTTTAGGATAAGGCATAGATCTTAATTGTTCGGAATATACTGCATAGAGATCAGAAAGATCACTCAATGCTTCAATGGAGATCATTGCATCACCATATTTAATGGTGGAACGATAAGCTTTCTGTGCTTTTTCAAGCTTTCCTGTTTTTAACTGTAATACCATTGTAAGCCTACTTAAACTAGTTTTAAGACTCTGTTGAATAAATTCTTGTTTCAGAATTTTTGCCTGAATCAAACGAGCCTTAGCCATTGCGTAAGAGCTAGTATCACCTTTCATTTTTAAAACTTTTTTTGCCTCTGCAAACGCAAGCGGAAAGTCATTATTTAAGTAGTATTTTTCCACATTTTTAAGCAACAACAAACTGGATTCTGGTTGAATATTTTGAACTATTATTTGATCAATAACTTCAGTATGTTTTTTAGAATTAAGTTTACCATGGCCTCTTAAAGAATATATTTTTTCTAAGTTAACTAAACTAAGAGTTCTAATCTCTTTGTTTGTACTTGAAACAAGTTGCAGATAAATTTTTGCAGCATTTTCCATATCACCAGAAAGGTACTCATAATCAGCAGCTAGCTTTTTCCAGCCTTCTTGTTGGGTAACAAACTTTTTTCCAATTGTATTTATATTAGAAAGATCAAGGAGGATTGAAGATGCCTTCCCTAATAAAGCTAAACCTTCATAAACCTTAGCTGATCTTAATAAATATTCAATTCTATTATTTTCTTTTGGAAATAATTGGGCATATTTTTTTGAAGATTGAGCAGCAATAACAGGTCTTTTCATTTTGTACTCTAACTCAATGGCATTTACCCATGCTTTAGGAGCTAAATCTGATTTTAAGTTACTTAATGCAAAATTCTTATAGTTTTTAATAGAGTTTTTTAACTCCTGTTTATCTTCACTTTGTTGAATTGTTAAAAATGATGATTGTTGGAAAACTAATTGTAGCTTTCTATATCTCAGTTTACTTCCTTTTGACTTTTTCATAAGATTTTTACTATACTTGATCATTAAGGAATAATCTTTGTCTTTATTGAGAATATCTAAATATAGATCCTGTGACTTTACGCCCTTATCTTTATTTGCAAACTTATCACCAAGTTGTTTAAATAGTTTTTTGGCTGGTTTAAATTGATTATTATTATAGTATATAAGTGCTAACTTAAACTGAATATCTAGTTTATATTTAGGGTTTTTATGTCGACCGACATAGTATTCAGCTAATTTTTTAAAAAGTTTTTCATCTTTTCTATTAAAATGGGGAATTTTAGCTTTAACTTTTTGTTTTTCTAAACTCAATAATGCAGCATAATCAGCATCGTGTGCCATCATCTTATCAAACTTAATCTTTTGTAAATCAGCAACAACCTCTTTACGGTATTTTTTATCTAAGTTTTTCTTTTTTAAGATTTTTTTAATCTTAAAAATTCTTTGTTTATTTATATTAAGGTATCCTCCAACGATAGCGTATTGTTGGCTAGACTTATAGAATTTTTGTTGATTAAAAAGTAATTCAGCTAATACATATCTAACTTTAGTTTTTTCAAAGGATTTTTCTTTACTTTCTAAATATAACCAAAATGATTTCTCCGCTACCTTTGCGAAAATTGGATATTTTTTATTTTTACCCCACATTCTTAACCATTTATTGGCAAAATGTAATGCTGTCTTCTGTAATTCTTTATGACAGTTAGATATTAAATCAATTTGTTTACTTTTGTCCCAGGAATGAGAGTTATGGCAAAAATCAGACATTATAGCTAATTGTTTTACAGCAGCTTTACGATCCTTTAATGTTTCGTATGCACTTATCAATCTAGAATATAACATAGGTACAAGATCTGAATTTCTCTCATGTTTTAAATAATCATTATAAATAACAAGTTCATCTTTAACTTTATTATGTCTTCCATATAAATTTGCAAGTTTAAGGAGATATAAGGTAACATCAATATCTCCACTTTGCTTTTTAAAATAGTCATATGCATATTTAGAAGAATGAACATCCTCAAAAAATAATGTCATATCTGACAATGCTTCTTTACGTAGATCTAATCTAGCGTCCACATTATTTTTAGATGCAAAAACGCCATATGCCACAACTTTTTCAAGTTGCAATAAACCAGACCTAGAATCTCTTAAGTTATAAAGTGACCAACCTGCTTTATACAAACCATATGGATACACTCTAGAGTTTGGATATGCTTTAATTGCATTAAAGTGATTTAATGCTTTATTAAACTTTTTTCTAGAAAAATTAATCTCACCAATTGCTAAATGAGCATCAGCAACAAGAGGCGAATATTTAAAGTTCTTTATTAACTTCCAATAAAGCTTTTCAGATTTTTGATTTAAAGCAATTTGTTGACAGGCCATAGCCTCATTAAAAATAACTAAATCTAAATTTGAAGATTTTGGATACTTTAATTGAATATAATCATAAATGGCGATGGCTTTTTTTATCCAATATTTTGAAGATTTATCTTTAATTTCCTTGGGCATGAATCTAACTACAGTCTCTGATTCTCTATTTAACTCAAAAAACTGCGCTGTTTTTGATCGTCGCATATATAACTCTGCAAGACGTAATTGCATATCTGCTTCTAGTTCTGTACCTTTATATTTTTTAATTAATTTTTTAATTTGTTTAATAGCTTTTTTTTCTGTTTTTTGAATTAAAAGCTCTGCCTTTAATGACTTCTCTTCATTTTTTTTAAAGTTTTTATTTAATTTTAAATCATTAAGCACATTTTCTGCATGTCCTTGCCATGCAAAGCTTAAAATTAAAATATATAAAATGTTTTTAAATAAATTCAATTTAATTCCTTTTTTTTATTCTAAGCTTAAGGTCGCCATTTTTAAATCAGCATAACCTGCTAATGAAGATGTATACATTACCTTCTTTAATAATTTATAATTCAATTTTTTATCTGCCTGCATAACAATCTTACCCTCAAATTGAAACTCTTTATTTTCTTTTTGAATATCCATAGATTTTTGAGCATGTGAATCCAACTCTTTAAACAGCTTCTTTATAAAATCTCTATCTTGTGCTTCAGTTTCAGTAAAATCAATCTTACCATCAATTAAAGTAACCACTTTTTTATCTTCTACAAAGATACCTTCAAGGCTAACAACCATCTTAATTCCTTCAACTGGATGTACAATTGAAACTGATTCAGGCAGACTTAGACCTTTTTGTGGAGTTATATTCACAGCACTTGTTGAATAACTCTTTAGTAGAAACACAATAATTATTGTAAACATATCAACCATAGCAGTAAGCTGAAGTACAAATGTAGACCTCTTATTATTCGCTTTCATTTTTTCTACTGCTCTTCTCATATTACCCTTCTAGTAAATTTTTAAAAATTAAATCAGGAAACATTACCTTTAACTCAACTGGTTTATTTTGCTCAGAATTCTCTAAAAATATAGGTTCATCATTTGCTTTAATCTTCCTTGCTTCATCCATAACTTTAACAATGTCTTCGTAAGCCACTTCTTCTGACGGTAAGAATTGTATTTGAAATATTTTAGGATGCTGTTTTTTAACCTGAACTAAATGCTTATGTAGTTGATTAAGATTTTCTTTAAAATTCTTGCCTGCAACTTGTTTTCTATACTTTGTACTCGCACCATATTTAACAATAAGATCAAACTCCTTACTGTTAGACATTTTTAATTCAATCACAATTTCTCTTTTCTTCTTCTTTCTGTCTTTTTCAATAGCTTGTTTTACAGCTTGTGGTAATGGCGTTTCTACAATACTCACTTTTACAAATACTGTAGCTAAAAGCATCATAGGAATAAGAGTCACCATTAAAGCCAATAATGGAGATAAATCTATCTCAAAATTTGGTTCTTCAGGTGCTTCCATATTCATTCTGTTTCTTTTACGAGCCATAATAGTCCTCAGTTATCCTTATATTTATGATACTTTTGCAGGAGGTGGTGGTACTGCCCCTGATTGTCGTTGTAACTCTTTTTCAGCTAAAGCTCTTGGAAACGCCGCCTGTTGTGAAAAGGGTTGATAATGTCTTGTGGTTAACAAATCCACAACCTTACTGGAATGTTCAGATATTTCCTCTAATAAGAAATTTTGACGAGCATGTAAAAATGCATAACCAATCATCACAGGTATAGCTACACTTAAACCAAGGGCCGTAGTGTTCATGGCCATTGATATCCCTTGTGATAACACCAACTGTTTTTGTGCTGGATCTGCCGCGCCTACTGCTTCAAATGACATAATAAGACCTGTAATAGTCCCTAAAAGTCCTACTAAAGTGGAAACATTGGCTATCATTGATAAATAACCTAATCTTTTTCCTAAATTAGGAATCACCTCAGAAAGAGCAATATCTAGACCTTGATCTATACCTTCATCATCACGATCTGCTCTTTCCAAAACTCCTTTAACTACATGAGCAAGTGGAGCCTTGTTGTTAGCATTACAAAAAGTGATAGCCTCTTCAATCTTATCACCCATAATTAAACTCTTAACCTGATTCATAAAATCTTGAGTTTTAATGGAGTAATCAATATAAAGAACTTTTGCTCGCTCAATGGTAAGTGCTAAACCACATATACCCATTATGACAATCACATAAGCTGGTATACCACCATCTGTAATAACCTTGATTAAATTTTCCATCTTCACATCTCCCTTTAATCCTTACGCAGCCTCTTGAAAAACAGAGAACTGAGCTATCATTTTTTTAGTTTCTTCATTAATTTTAATAAATTTTAATCCATATCTAATAGGAGCCTCACTTTGGTTCACCCCTTTAACATATTTCTTACTTACAACTTCGCAAACAGCATTAAATGAATTACAAACAACTGTAGGTTTGAAGTGCAAATATATAATGTCACCAGGAACACACATGGAGTTTTCCATAATGACACCAGCACCACCCTCACTTAACTCCACACTTGTTCCATTCCAAATACTTTGGTTATCATGAATTAAAACAGGAGCTTCAAATTGAGCTCTTCTATGATGTCGGCGAAAAAAGGTATCAGCAATTTCCGGAGATTCCTTCTGCAACTCTTTTAGTTTATCCTGAGAAAAAGCATCTAAATCTGCGATTCTTTTCCAGTCCGAAAAGCTAGCTTTCCATACAAAATCAAATTCAAAAATTAATTTTTGTTGTAATAGTTTAACCATATCCACATAGCCATAAGGTCCAAACTGGCTCTCACCTTTTAGAACAAACCACTCCTCAGAAGGGTCAAAACTTTGCGAATTTGAATTCTTACTATCCATAAATAACTTCTTACTTTTAGTATTCCATTTTTATTATAAACAGCCACAACAGCTGCTTTTCTAATAGTTATCAATCGGATACATAGACCATAGACTTAAAAAAAACTTACATATTTCAATGCCTTGTCCTAATTCGGTGCAACATATTTTGAATGTTTATTTTAATGTCTAACTATTTTTCAGTAATGTTAGATTTTTAGATGAACTTTTTTACAGTTACATTATGAACTCAATTTTCATTTAGTATTCTGAGATATGGTTATTTTTGGTATACGTATATATGGCTTAATGGTTGGAGGTATAGATATGAAGTTAAGAGTTTCAAAGAAACACTGAGCCTTCCTGGCTCTCATTATTTAAAACTCGAAATCCTGCCTTCGCTCTTTCAGAGTGCTTCGCGTTTTAAAAAATCTTATAAAATTAAAGATTAACCTTAAGGCCTCACTAAAAAATCTTCTGCTTTAAATAATTTTTCAATATTTAATTCGCCTTTTGCAATATCACTAGGTGAAATAAAATTATTTTCTATACTTTTTTTCCAAACACTATTTAAACCGCTTTCACTAGAGAGCGACTTTAAATCATTTTCAATCCATTTTTTTAAGAAAATATACTGTGCTGTTTCTAGCCCAGAAAACTTATATAAAAATGCATTTTCTTGTAAGGTTCGACTGTGGCCAAATATATTTACTAGGTCATCAATTAGCGCTGCTGACCTTTTATTCAATGGTACCCAGTCTAAGTTGATTTGCCGACCTTCCTCAATGACAAGCTTAGGAGTATGAAGTTCCAGTTCCTTATTACCTAAGTGATATTCATTTTGTAAAAGAGCTGACATCACTTTTTTGATGCTAGTGGGAATTGCTATTGCAAATCGATCTAAATTTTTAGGATTGGCGATATAGCTCATCTTTACCATAAGCTCTTTTGTGGATGGATCTCTTTTTATATAAATTTCAGGTGAACCAAGTTTTGCAGGCTGATTATGTTGACCCATGTCATACTGGCTTCTATAAAATCTAAGAAATTTAGATTTCTCCCAGTTATTTTGCGAATCTGTGACAAATTCATTCTCATTTCTAAATTCATTTGCTGTAGTTAACTCAACATGATCAAATTTAGAAAATAGAAAACCATATTTTTTAAAGTCCCTTTTATAAGTTTTTCTTAAAAGTGGCATATTAAACATTTTGTTTTTTAGTATATTACCAATTTCAACATTCATTTCTTTTACGTCTGCAAATATAAACTCATTGGGTTTAAAAATATTAAGTGGATCATGAAATAATGTGTTTAAAAAACTATTGGCTTCAATATAGAAATTATCCGGGTCTCTCATGGCATCTTTACTTAAAATTAACACAATAACTTGAGGTATTTCTACACCCTCTATACGCCCTTCTTTAACCAAATTATCAACATCTTTTTCCCGCATCCTGGACACATGTTCATCCACTATGTAAAGCATGGGCTTATCACTATCTTTAACATATAACGTTTTATTATTACCCAGCATATTCCTATCATGGGCTAAGCCGTTATATATTTGCGTGAGTTTCATCACCATAAGCTCAGTCATTGGAGTTGTGGGTGCTGCTATCTGTGTATTAATCTTTACTTTTACATACTCATTGCTAACTATTTCAATAGTTGTGTGTCCCCAGTGAGTTACTCCCTCACCCTTTGCCTCATGACGCCTTGAAACTCCATCCCTCAACTTTGTCCATGAAATATTTATTATTTTTTTCACACCATGCAGAAAACCAGGTAACCGACGCAACCAGTGAGCTCCTATGCTGAGTAAATTCATTGCATTTCCAGTAGGAGTATCTTGTGACTTTATTCCAGACGTTTGTACTTTAAATGCTCTTGTTTGATCAATGGTAGTGTGATTCAAATTTGGATTAACAGTTTGAGTACTGTCATGTTTCTTCACATGATTTTCTTCTCTCGCAGTTTTCTCCACAGCAGGTAAACTATCTAAATTTGTATTTAAATCTTTTCCATTACCAAACCTAGCCGTATGAGACGAAGGGGATTGGGCTAGTAGATCATTTGCCCCAAATGCATTAGCAAAAAACTCAACCCTGCCAAATTTATTTAATAGTTGTAATTTAAGTCCATAAAAACCAGATATACTACTTTTAAGAAGTTGTATGTCTTGAGAAACCTGTTTGACTATTTTCTTTTTAGTGGAGCGCCACTTAAAATAATTGCGTCTTTCAGCCCCATCTTCCATATTATCTGGTTGTTCTAAATTAAATTTCTTTATTAGGCGATTGAGTTCTAGATAATTGGCATTCGTCTCATATTCTACTTTTAAAATAGGATACTCATCATCTCGCTTAACCCAAGAGAGTAGTTCCACAAACTCTGCAGAAACCTCTTTAAGAAGGTTTTCTTTTTCTTTTATTATCTGACTTCTCACTTCTTCTTCTGAGGTCTTAAGTAAGTTATCAAGTTGCTCTTGGTAATCTCTCGCTTCAACTCTGGTAAATTGAGTTTCAACTTTTACGTGACCAAAATTTGACATGTCTTCAAAGTAACGAATGCATTGATTTGCCGCTAAAAGGTCAATATGGGCAATAAGGACAAATAAGGCTGACACATAGACAAAAATTGTCTTCTGAAACATAAGCAGACTCCATATAAGCGGTTAACAATCAATGTAATGCAAATATAGTTCCTAAAAAAGGCTAAACCCACGCAATCATGGTTTTTTTACATATTTACAAAACCAGAGAAAGTGCCAGCTCACCTTCAGAGAAAGTGCCAGCTCACCTTTGGGACTCAAAGCATCATTGTTTGTGCCAATTATGAGTAGTCCTTTATGTAAAGCTATAAATTGTGACCTAAGAGGTTTCTAAATTGCTTTAAAGCAACAATACCTAAATAATCTTAAATGTAAATTATTGAGTTGTCCCAAATCAATAAGCTATGCTTTTCACGACAAAGACTTTCCTATTCATAACAACTGAGGTTGTAAGACTATCACTAACATTAAGGCCACCCTGTTTAGTGCAAAATATTTAAGTAAATTGATTTTAGAAGCATGTAGCTAACTAACGCGGCCAGTCCCAAAAGTGAGCTGGCACCTTTTTAAGCTGGCACCTTTTTATTTGATGGCTTCGCGGATGTATGCCGAACCCGTATCCATAACCCAAACTACAACGGCAATAACAAGGACTAAACAGCCCACTTCGTTCCAAAGGGCCTGCCCTTGATATTGGATAAGCATAGTACCAATACCACCGCCACCAACAAGACCAATAATTGTGGCCATTCTTACGTTAATATCCCAACGGTAAATAGTAAACGCTGTATAAGGCAAAACAATCTGTGGAACCATGGCAAACCAAACCACCTGTAAGCTTGAAGCTCCAGTGGCTTTAATAGCTTCCACTGGGCCTTCAGAAATACACTCCACAAGCTCAGAATAGTTTTTTGCTAAGGAGGCCACTGAATGCAGTAGTAAAGCTAACATACCTGCGAATGGTCCAATCCCCACCCATACAGAAAATATAATAGCCCAAATTAATGGCTCAATGGAGCGAGTGACGTTAAGCAAGGTTCTGATTGTGCCATAAATTGCAAATAAAACCTTATGCCCACTCATTACGTTCTTTGCACAAAGGAAACTAAGCACAAATGCAATGGGAACAGCAAGTACTGTGGCCATAAAAGCCATAAAAATAGTTTCAATAATTGCTAAAATCGCTCTGGGTAGTATTTCAAAATTTGGATTCAATAAACTGGAAAAAATTCTTTGTGCGCCTAGAAATCCACTTTCAGAAAAAAGTTCATAAAAGCTAAATTCTGTTACAACAAAGCTAGCGTAAAAAGCGATTATAAATGCTACTATAAGTTCAATTCCCCAAAACTTTTTAAACCAAGGCACATCTTCTTGAACGGCTTCACTTAATTGTGGTTCTGCAAATAGGATATGCCCTATTGTGTGAATACCCTTTGAATTTAACAAAAAAACAACCACACCGCTGAAAGCAAAAACCCCTAAGCTTAAAAAAGTATTTCGACTAAGCATTAGCAATTGGTCTTCAGAAGGATTTACAAAGTAAACCAACAGGCTTAAAACTACGAAAGTAAAAATTAACCCATCTAACAACACACTCTGAAATATAACTTGTTTGTTTTTATTCATTAAATTCTGCCCCTCTTAGTTGATATGAACTTCTTTAGCTGCATCTCCATAAATAGTTTCAAACCACTCTTCATCAATGTTTTCAGGGCTTCCTTCAAACACCAATTCACCGTCTTTGAGTGCAATCACACGGTCTGCATACTCACGAACTAAACTTAAAAAATGTAAATTACAAACTACGGTTAGGCCTAACTCTCTGTTTACTTTACGTAAGTAATCCATCACCACATGACAAGTGGCCGGATCCAAAGAGGCCACTGGCTCGTCCGCTAATAAAATTTCTGGAGATTGAGTGAGCGCTCTCGCTATGGCAACACGTTGTTGCTGGCCTCCGGAAAGCTGATCTGCACGAATATAAGCTTTTTCCTTAATCCCCACTAAATCTAGATACTCTAACGCTTTTTCCTTATCCTTTTTACTAAATGAGCCAAAGATACTTTTAAATGTGGATGTTCTAGACATAGCACCAGACAAAGCATTTTTATAAACAGAGTATCGTGGAATTAAATTGAAATGTTGAAAAATCATTCCAATTTTAGAACGAACTTTTTTAGCCTTTGCTCCATCAATACGAGTGATGTCTTCACCCTTAAATACTATGGAGCCGCCGGTAGGTTGATGCAAATTATTTATACACCTTAATAAGGTAGATTTACCTGAACCACTTAAGCCGATAACAACAAGAAATTCTCCTTGTTTTACATCAAAGCTCACGCCCTTCAGTGCTTGTACTCCGTTGGAGTAAGTTTTTGTAAGGTTTTTTACTTCTAAAATTGGTTCTGACATATGACTCTCTTAATTTATAAGTGCATTTAACTTACGTTTTCAGTTTTTCAATAAGTACTGTGCTCATAATGTTATATAAATAAAAATACTCATTTTATTTTTTCTTTTTTATTAAGTCCGAAGCTGATCGTCCTAAGGCTGTTAAGATCGCTCGCACCCCATCATAATCCTTATCGGTAGACTTCTTTAGCCCAGTCACTCCGTAGAGTTCATGAAAAATTGCCTTACCCTCTTTGGAATTTAAATAATTGAGCAGTGCCGCTTGTACATCTTTTTTAATGGCATCCGGCATTCCTTTTCTAAAAACAATAGGGTCGTTTGGGATAGGGTCTGTTAAATGAATAATCTTAACTTCTTTTTCGATCTCTGGATATTGAGTTAAAACCAAGCGACGTGCATCCTGTAACTTACCATCTTCCTTAGGTGAATAAAATGTCGCACCCACATCCACTTGTTTTTGACGTACCATTGTTACAACATTGTCGTGTCTTTGAGCAAAAACCTTTTGAGAGGGCTTTATCTTTCTCTCTTTCAGTAACGTTGCGGGCAGCATATAACCTGACGTTGAAGCGGGGTCCACATAAGCTATTTTTTTTCCTTGAATGTCCTCAATTTTATTAATTCCACTATCTGTACGAGCAATGATTTGCCCTTTATAATCGTAATGACCAAATCGTTCTACAGTCAGCAAAGCTTCTGTTTTATATTTTTGATTCGCTAATATATAGCCAAAGGTATTTAGTGAGGCAATATCGGCTCGATTAGTTCCAAATGCTTCTACAACCGCCACATAAGATGTGGGCACTGAAATTTTAAATTTATAGGGGGTGTGTTTCTCTAAATATTTATGAATAAACTTTGTTTTTTCAACCAGTAATTTTGCATCCACTGACGGAACAAAAAAGAATTTTACTGGATTCTCAGCTGTGCCTAAGGCTGCTTTATTTTTAGTACAACCCATAGCTATTAATAGGGGTAAGGCTAATAAAATTTTGAGCATAAAATTTTTCACTGAGCTCCTCCTAAGGATATTTAGGCACATTTGTCACACCCCAGCTAAAAAGTGTCAAGAGCTTGTGGCTATTGAATTGTGGGTCATTTCACAATAGCCACACTGCCATGCGTAATGGCTAATATAACCCTAACATATGTGTTCTTAAATAGAGCATGTATGGCCCAGAGCTCTTTCAGCTTATTTCTAAGACAGCACCTAAAGACACACTTGTTGTTTTAGATTTGGATTCCACCTTGTTTAATGTGGGAGCCCGCACTCAAGCCTTAGCTGTGGATTTTGCCAATAACTCCAGCAATCAGTTTAAATTCCCTGAAGAATGTGAATTACTAAAGAATATTCAGGTAAATGCACGCCATTGGGGCATTGCTGAGCCCATTGCCGAGCTAAAAATTAGATCCGAAATTCTATTCTTTGATGCTGTTATCACTCACTGGCAAAAGTACTTCTTTTCTAATAAATTTTTAAAACACGATATTCTCTCTAAAGGTTCTCAAAACTTTATCAGTTCTTTGCTCAACAGAGGAAATACAATCCATTACCTCACTGGTCGCGATACGGTTCGCATGGGAGAGGGCACTGTGGAAAGTCTAAAGCTAAATAAGCTACCCTTAGACAGTACTCACAAATTATTTATGAAACCAATTAAGGGCATAAACGATGTGGAACACAAAAGAGAACAAATCAAAGAGTTTGCAAAGTCATTTTCTAATATTTGGATGATAGATAACGAACCCACTATTTTACTTGATCTAGAGAAAACCTGCCCAGATGTAAACTTAGTTTTTATGAACACAGTACACTCTAAAAAAGCTGAATCTCCCTTACACATGTATACCCTAGATGGCCATTTTTAGAAACATTAGAGGTACTAGCAGAACAATGAACTTAGTGACGATATCCTCAGTAAAAAGAAACAAAAAATGAACTTGAAAGAATCTATACGTCAGAACAAAAATGAAATTACTACCTTAAGTATGTCGTAGAACTATGGGTTTATGAGTGGGGGTTCTGGGCTTCCCATAGGCACCCTTTCCGTCCGTGGGAGATCGGGCGGCTAGCCCCTGATCTCCCACGGATGGAAAACTCTCAACTTTGCACCAAGAGTTTCACGCTTCTTTCTCATAACTAACAAACTGCTTAGCAATAAGGAGAGAACTATTCATTAAAGAGTGCTTGAAGCCCCCTTTATCTAATTTTTTCAGAGCTTCTCCATATGGCATAAGTGTGACAGTAAGGTCTTCGAAGGGATCCAAATCTTGTTCGGCTACTTTTTTACAATCCGTTGCAAGAAATACTCTTACTGCGTTCGACTGTAATGCCGGGTTCGGGTAATGCTCTCCCACTTCTTTAATATTACCAGCAGAATAACCCGTTTCTTCTAAAAGTTCCCTTTTTGCTGAATCCACTAAACTTTCATTAGGCTCTAGATTTCCACCAGGAAGCTCTAAATAACGCTCCTGTTTTGCATGGCGGTATTGATCTACTAAAACGAGTTCCATATTCTGCGTCAGTGCCACAACATGTACCCAGTCAGTAAACTCCATGACGTAGTATTTTGGCATAACTCGACCGTCTGGAAGCTCACACTTGTCCACTCGCATTTTAAAGGTTCTAGATTGAAATAAATATTCTGAAGAGAGTGTTTTCCATTTTATTTTCATGACTGTGATCAGTCCTCGTTTTGTTTTTTTGCAAAAATATCTAAATATAAATAGCGATCAAAATTCTTTTGAAAGGAACTCCACTCATTGCCATCTTGCACTTCACTAAGCATGGCTTGTGTTGCCGTATTAATTTTGCTATCCAGCTCGTCTACCATAGCAACCACCATTGCTTCTAAAAATTTTGGTCTTTTTGGTGATCCATATTCATATTTTCCATGATGTGATAATATAATATGCTTCAATTCGTACCTTAATTTATCAGGGAAACCTAAGATTTTCTGAGAAAATTTATCAACAAGTTCACAGCCTATTTGAATATGACCCACAAGGCGGCCAGCAGTGGTATAATTAATGCCATTCTCTATACTCAGCTCCCAGAGCTTCCCAATGTCATGAAATATGGCACCAAATATTAAATAGTCATAGTTCAAATGTTTATGAATTTCAGATAAATATTTAAGAGTTTTGGAGATACCTACCATATGTTCAATTAAACCACCAAAGTAGGCGTGGTGAATAGATCGTGCCGCGGGATATTTTAAAAGCCTCTCCTGAACTTCCTTGTCATTGAGTACATTTGTCACAAGCTGTTTAATATTATCATCTGTAATATCTGCAACCATACGCAATAACTCGTCCATATATTCGCTAGAACTTCTATCTGCACTTTTTACCAATAGGCGCATATCATATTCATTATTTTCAGCCGGTCGAAGCTGATGAATCACAAACTGTAGCTTATTTTGGTAACTCTGCACATGTCCCTTAATATGCACAACATCTCCAGAATCAAACTCCTTAGAAAGCTCTTCTGCATTATCCCATACACGCGCATTAATTGCCCCTGTCTTGTCATTCAAATTAAAGGACAAATATGGTTTAGAATTTTTATCCATCAACATGGATTTTTGGGTGATATAATAACAACCTTGAACTTTATCTTGTGCTATAAATGATTTAATTTGTTTATTCACTTTTTCACCTTGGCTTTTTTCTCTTTGCAAAACATATATGGGTAACGACTGTCTATAAATGTTAGGCTTCCTAAATACAAAGAATCTAACTCGGAATAAAAGAAAAAGAATGTGCCACCAACAATAGAAACATATCTTTGATAAGCCGAGTTCAATATAACTCCATCCCTACTAATTACATTGTGATAATACTTAGTTAAATCCATATATTTGAAACAACCTGCGCCAATGTTTTCACCCAAGATAGACCTCTTTTTAGCCATACTCAAGAAATACACTTTTAAATTTCCAATTTCTTCTTCTGTTGAAATAAATTCTTTAGTATCAAATTGAATTTTTAAGTTAAAACGTCCACGTTTCTCGGATACGTAATCAGCTAAGTCAATTACGCCCCCTCCTCGAGTAAAAGAAAACTTATAATTAGATTTAAGAGCCTTATGCTGATCAGCGGTTAGAACAACGTCAAAATCAACATACTTGCGAATCAGTTTATTTACAAGATCCACTCTAGAACTAAAACCGGCTCTCACAGAATCCTTTGCTCTAAATCTCTTTAAATAATACTCCTCGATAATAGTTACTAAGGTTGATGGAATAGTTGTATTTTTATCTGTGGATAATGCTCTGCCCACCTTAAATGTTTTTTTATGTTCATCAGAAGTAACGCCATGACTATCATGAGAGCTCCCCTCTTGTTTAGGTTTTGAAGAATCAGCAGACTCCCCTACTGCCAATTGAAATACAAATAAAATTATAACAAAGCCAATCAGTTTCACTGAATCTCCATTGCTGTCTTCAACAAAGGCATATAGTCTTTAGAAATTTTTAACGCCTTTTTATAATACATAAATGCCTGATTGCGATCTCCAGACTTTAAATAAGATTGTGCTAATCCCGTTATTGCTTCGAGGCTTTGCTGGTCATTTTTATAAATAGTTGCCCAGTTAGCTTGCATACAATCTGTGTTTTTTTGTGATTCACAAAACTTTAATTTCATTATGTACTTTAAATTTGAGAATGAATTATTTTCTAACTTTTTGCCATCTTCAGTTTTTTCAGCTCTGCTTAAAGCTACCTTTGCCTCTGATTGCCTACCACTCTTATAGAGTCCATAAGAATACAATGCTAAAAATAGTGGGTTATTTGGGTCCTTAAGAGTGGAGCGTTCCAGTTGCGACAAACCCTTTCTAAAATCTCCAGATCTTAACTCACAGTAGCCCAGCAAGGCTCTATGGTAGTTACCTCTACCTCTTTGAGACAAAGTCTTGCACCAATCATAAAAAGCCTCCCAATCCAGCAAACTTCTGTCTATAAAAATGTTTTTTCTATGAGCTAATGTTAGATCAGGGTTAACATTTAATATTTTTTCTAACTCCAAATTCTTTACATCCCTATCCCCTAGTATTGATTCAATATAAGTTTGAATCAACAAAGATTCCTGGTAATAAGCTGCATGAATTTCAGTATTTTTTAAAATCGATTTCTGAGCCTCAACTAAATAAAATAACTGTGGATCCACTTCCCATTTTTTTAAATAAGCCATGGATAGCAGTAATCTAGCTGCGGCATCTTTTTCACCATCTTCAACTGCTGCCTTCAAATATTCAATGGCTTCTCTGTGTTTTTCTTCTAACAACTTAATCACACCAATATTTACATAAGCCGGGGTGTAGGTTCTATCTATACTCAATGAATTTTGGAAATGTTTTTCTGCTAACTTAAATTCTGATTCTTGCAAGTAAGATAGTCCCACTCCTGTTTCTGCTAATTTAATATATGGGCCGTGTTGAGTAATTATATTTTTCAATAGCCTTCTGCCAAGTAAATAGCTTTGGTCAACCTGAATCAGCAAGGACCCCAGGTAAAGGTGAATAGATAGGTTTCCTTGGTCTATTTCATAAGCCTCTTTATAGTTGCCTAAGGCCTGATTATACAGACCTAGTCTGAGTTGACGATTAGCTAGCTCTATATATTTTTCAGCACTAATTATTTGTTTTTCTTTATCCAAGTAATTTATTTTTACAAAAACCCCTGTTCCACCTAATATCAACAGGAGAACCAAAGTTCTCCATAAGTTTAAACCTGATTTTTTAGCTCCAAGTATAGCTTCTTCTGATGGCTTCGTTCCATAGGCTTTTACTTTTTCGTTAAAATCTTTATGATATTCTGTTGATGTGTCCTCTTCCACTACTAAATCTTCATCATCACCAAGGTTCATGGTCATAGAATCATCCAAGCCAAATTCTGCGCCTCCCTCATGAGCTTCAATGGTTTTGATTCTTAGGATTTCAACAATTTTAGCAAACTCATTTTTATCGCGAATAGGGCGCCAAAAGCCCATGGGTTCACAAACTTCATCAATTACCACTAATTCTCTTGAAGAGAGCAGCTCTTCTATTTCTATTTTTAAATATGGCCCTTTTATTACACCTGAACTTCTTATTAGCCATTTGGTTTGAACATCCATGCTCATTACCCATCCTTATATTTAGTGATTAAAATGCCTTTTTCCCGTCAATATTAAAGTTATATTTAATTTTTTTGCAGCAGCGAGAACCTCATCATCTTTAATGGACCCTCCTGGCTGAACCACCCATTTCACTCCACTTTTTGCAATGCGTTCAATGGAATCAGCAAAGGGGAAAAAAGCATCACTAGCTAGTACAATATTATTTGCCTCAGGGTGGAATCCCTCATATCTAGAAATTGCTTGTTCAACAGCATCTACACGATTCACCTGGCCCATACCTAATCCTAAGGTATGTACGTCAGAACTAATGGCTATTGCATTACTCTTTAAATGAGCGCAAACCTTCCAAGCTAGAGCTATGGATTTCTTAACTGCATCACTCGGCTCTTCTCCAATTATTTTCCAACTCGGTGACCAAACTTCCGTCTGATCTTCATTTTGTACTAAAAACCCACCATCAATATTTTTAAATTTAAAAGAAGGATCTGCATTTAATATCTCAGGCCACTCTAATACTCTTAAATTTTTTTTCGCTTTAAATTTCTCTTTAGCCTGATCTGTAAAACTAGTAGCAATTACACATTCTAAAAATAAAGCACAAAGTTTTTCTGCACCAAACTCATCTACTTGGCCATTAACTGCAACTATACCACCAAAAACACTTTTAGGATCTGCTTTTAAGCTATGTTCAATAGCCTCAGTGGTATTATTTCCTAGCCCAACTCCACATGGATTTAGATGTTTTACCGAAACACAAGAAGGTTCGCTAGAGAATTCCCGAAGGGTTGTAACTGCTGCATCTAAATCCAATAAGTTATTATAAGACAACGCCTTACCCTGAAGCAGATTAGCTTCATGAAGTCCATTAACAGCACCACTCATTTGAAACCATGTAGCTTTTTGTGATGGATTTTCTCCATAACGAAGTTGAGATTTATTTTTTCCACCTACAGAGAACTCTATATTATCAAAATCAATACCTAAACTTTTAGATATCATTGAGTCATATACAGATGTATGACTGAACACTTTTGCTGCTAAGGCTTTATTTTGATCTAAACTCATTTTTTCAGATTGTAATACTTTTTCATAATCATTAGGATCACAAATTGTTGTAATTCTAGTAAAATTTTTAGCCGCAGATCTTAAAAATGAAGGACCACCTATATCTATATTTTCAATTTTATCCTCTTCAGAAGCACTTTTATTTTTAAGAACTTCTTCAAAGGGGTACAGATTACCTACAACAAGATCAAACATCTCAACTTCAAACTCATTTAGAGTTTGTTCATCACCTTGATGACCAGCACGCGCCAATAGACCCATATGTATTTTTGGGTGCAGAGTTTTCACTCGTCCATTCATCACCTCTGGGAACCCTGTAACACTACTCACATCCTGAACCTCAACACCCTGATCTCTTAAATACTTAGCTGTACCACCGGTAGATACAATTTCAGTGCCCTCACTATGTAACTGCTTGATGAACTCACCAAGACCGGATTTATTTGAAACACTCACTAACGCTCTATTAAACTTTTTCATTAATACTTAACTCCATTAAAATGATACTTTTGACGCAAATATCTTTAGATCATCATTTGTTAAAAATAAACCAGCACCTAAGAAACCACCAGCCTTTGCACTATTCGTCAGATGGTCTCCACCACCCATTATATAAACACCTTTAAAGAAACTATATTTCACATAGGACTTCACATTGAGGTCTTCAAAATTAAAAACATCCATGCTTAACTGTAGTTTTTTATTTAAAAAATGATAATCAAACCCTAAACCACCAGCGTTTTCCATTATCCCGCCTTTAACAGTAAAATCATAAAAGTTTTTTGCAAACAAAACTGTAAACTTAAGCTCACTCTTATCCGTTATTCTTTCTGTATTGGAGGAATCTGTAGTTCCAGTAATATCTATGTCTCGTTCACTAATCACACCCGTAGGGTCATCTATAATTTGTATGTCATAATACCTATCTTTTCCAGGTTGTATTCTCACTCCTAAGTAAGACTTCGTAACACCTGGCTGACTCATATACTCTGAGTGATAATCAATGCTAGTTTGCATATCCGTTGCTCCACCCAGAAAATCATTCACATTATCAACCGTTGAATTCAACTTCTCCACTGTTTCCTCATCATTTATCAAACGACCAATGGTTCCTTCCCCGTTATTAATTTTATCAGTGATTTCCTCAATATTACGCAGTGAAGTGTCGAATCGGTTTAAACCTCTCACTGCACTTCCCCAGGCTGCTTTTAGCCCCTGATCAGACTCATCTGTCACTAGCTCATCAATAGTTTTACTTATTGATGCTACACGATTTACAATATCAGTAATTTGATCTTTATTTGTAGAGGAAACCTCCGCCAAATCTGCAGTGAGCTTCTCCAGGTTAAGCACAATTCTACCTATGGAGGAATTCTGGTCTCCATGTGTGGCCTGTAACAAAGTGTCTGCCAGCTTACTTACACTTTTTGTGATATCGCTCACATCTTCTAAAACTTTATCAATGGATCCTTTAATTCTAACATTGGCAATTTTGTCACCGTCTTTCAAAGGCTCTTGCCCCACAAAACCTGGCACTAACTCAACATGTTTATCACCTAAAATACCATCAGATCGAACTTCCACAATGGCTGATGTTGACACTGGCACTTCACTATCGATTTGAACCGTTACTCTAGCTTTACCAAGCACTAATTGGATTTTATGAATTTTACCAATTTTTATGCCAGCCATGCGTACAGCACTTTCTGGAACAAGACCACTGGCATCCTCTAACTCAAACCAATGCTTTTTATTATTGGAAAATAATCCAGAACCATCAGTAACCTTCATAGACAAGGTGGCAATTACAGCCGAAACCATAACTACCAATACCCCAACTTTAAATTCTGGTGTGGAAATCATTTTTTTCTCCCCATCCCTTTATCAACGAACCTTTTCACTAGGTCTAATTCGGCATTTAAAAAGTCATCCGGTGTACCTTGAAACAAAACTTTGCCTTTGTCTAGCATGACAATATTATCTCCAATTCTAAATGCTGCATGTAGATCATGGGAGACAACCACACTTGTTGATCCCTCATGGCTTCTGTGCGTCCTATTAATTAAATCATCAACCATTTCAGTCAAAATAGGGTCCAAACCTGTGGTTGGCTCATCATAAAGTAGAATATCAGGGTCTAGAGCTAATGCTCTTGCCAAGCCCACTCGCTTTTTCATTCCACCACTCAACTCTGAGGGCATTTTACTATAATGTTCAGGGTCCAGCCCAGAAATCTTCAACTTGTGAAAAGCCATATCCTCTCTTTGTTTTTTAGACAAATCAGGTCTGTGTTCCTTTAAGGGAAAACAGGCGTTTTCAAGAACTGTCATATCATCAAAAAGAGCTGCATGCTGAAAAAGAACTCCCATTTTTTTTCTTAATGCAATGATTTCTTCCCGGTTCATATTCTTGAGTTCTCTACCTAGTACATGAATAGATCCATCAGTGGGCTGATGAAGACCTAAAATATGTTTAAGTAAAACACTCTTACCAGTACCACTAAAGCCAATAATTACTGTTATCATGCCCTTAGGGATCTCTAGATCCATACCCTTAAGCACAAAACTCTTACCATTATCAAATGATTTTTTTAAGCCTTTTATATCAATAGCAATGGGAGCTTGAGTTTCCATACCTAATCCACCACCGAAAAGTACACTCGAATAATATTCGAGATAAAAAAGTTTAAAATTATAATCATCACCATAGAGTTCACAACACCTTTGTTAGTTGCTCTTCCAACTCCTCGAGCCCCACCCCTAGCATAGAAGCCAGCATGAGTACTAATTATGGCAAAATTTAAACCAAAAAAAGCAGACTTAATTAAACCCTCAGCAACTGATCTAGGTTTTAACCAAAGGTTGATTTTATCCCAAAAAATTGCTGCATCAAGATTGAGAACATTTACACAAAGTATTTCTGCACTGTAAATGGCAATAAAATCAAAAATTGCACAAAGCATCGGCATAGCAATAAATGCGGCCACTACTCTAGGTGAAACTAAGTATTGAACTGGGTCCACACCCATAACCTCTAGAGCATCTATTTGTTCGGACACTCTCATTGTTCCCAACTGTGCCGCCATGGCCCCACCCGCACGAGCAGCAACAATTAAACCTGTTAACACTGGTGCCAATTCTTTAAAAATACCTAAAGCCACAGTAGGCCCCACAAGGTTTGTAGCATTGACCAATTTAAAACCCATGTAAATCTGATAGGACAAAGCTAGGCCAGTAAAGCTACCTGTAAGTAAAATAATAAGAACACTTTTGTTACCAATGAATTCTAACTGTTGAATGAAATCTGGGAACCTAGAGGGCTTAGTAAAAAATAACTGAATGGATTTTTTTAGAAAAAAAATAATATCGCCAAGGACGCAAAAATTTTTATAAACCCACACTTTGATCAACTGAACGCGCATCGCAAACCAAGATGGTTTTAAATCTACGTTTTCGATCAAGGTGTTATTCACTGGTGCTCCTTCAAATACTGTCTGGGTACTCTTTTGCCAATACATGCCAAGAGTTCATAAGCAATTGTACCCGCTTTTTTTGCAAGCTCTTCAACAGGATAATAATCTCCTGTCTTAGACTCTCCAAAAAGAGTTAACTCTTTACCTACAGCCTCTTGACTAGACTTAATAATACCCTGTGCCAATAACTTTGTTAAATCCACCAAAGTGTAATCCATACAAACTATGCCTATGACAGGGATTTTTTTGCCGCCCAAAATCAATACCCCCTTATTTGACAAATGTCGAGTATATCCATCGGCATAACCCACTGGCATCACACCAATTACTGACTTTTGTTGAGCCACCCACTCATTGCCGTAAGATACACTTTCGCCTGGCTCCAGCTCGTGAACCTGAATCACTTCCGACTTAAGGCACATTACAGGCTTTAGTTTCAACTTTTTTATGACCTCAGAGTTCACCTTCTCAGACTTAAAACTGGGTAAAACACCGTACAAGGCTATACCTGGACGCACTCCCACTGGCCAATAACGCTGCCATGGCTCCTGCTGACTTAAAGTAAATAAACCAAGAAGTCCTGAGCTATTAAGAACATGTGTCACTAAATTATTTTGAGGGAATTGGTTTGTAATTTTTTCAAATTCTTGCAGCTGTTTTAAAGAAAAGGAACCTTCACAACCCATATCTTCGCCTTTAGACAGATGGGTACATAATCCGCGTAATTTTATTCTAGGAAACTCATTTAGAAATTGTTTGATTTCAGGGATTTCCATGGAAGAAAAACCTAAGCGATTCATGCCTGTGTTCATTTTTAAATGAATTTCTATTTGCTGTTCACTTAAAATAGATTGTTGCAAAAATCGGAGTTGTCGAAAATCAGAAATCATTGGGGTGAGTTCATATTTGAATAAAGTTTTAGCTCCCTCTAGATCAAACGGACCAAAAACATTAATATTGATTTTTTTAAATCCAGCCTCTCTTAAACGCACCCCTTCTTCTAGAAGCGCTACCCCAACATCAGTGACCCCTTCTTCAATTAAAGCGGAGACCACCTGAAGGTCTCCATGACCGTAAGCATAGGACTTGACCATAGGGCAAAAAAAAGTGCCCTCCGGTACTAAATTTCTAAGTTGTCTTAGATTATGTTTTAAATGAGAAATATTAATTTCAGCAAATGTATGTCTAAAGTTCAATGATGGTCTCATCTTTTTTGTCAGTTTTTCTATCTGTTTTCTTACCTGTGGAGTCAATACTGTTTTCACAAGTTGATACCATATTGTCACTGGTATTTTCAAATTCAAAAATTAAATCTGTGCCAATGTTTTCTTGAGAGGAAATTTTCAGCTTCATGTTCATAACTTGGGAAGCCTTAAGGCAATAAGATAAGCCTAGGCCGTCGTGATCATCAAAGTCCTTCGTCGTATAAAAAGGGTCAAATACATTTTTTAAATCTGTAGGGCTAATCCCCTTGCCTGTATCTCTAATTATCAATCGAGCCCCAGAGACTAAATTAGAATAAATAAAATAAATATGTTTATCAGATTTTACCTCTAAGGCATCAATACAATTTTCAATAAGGTTTTCAAAAATGTGTTTCAACAGTACTGGAGATGCTTTTACCAACAGATCTGATTGCATATCTTTATGAATATATATGCCTTCCATTTCTAATTTCATTTTATGTTCTACAATAAGTCCATCAATAAATTCAGACATATTGATTTCATTATTATATTCCCGAGGGTTTTGAATGGAGGAATATCGTTCTAAGTTATTTAACAATGATTTGATTCTTCTGGCTTCCTTTTCTATTGAGAACATATTGTTTTCAAATTCGTCATGCTGAGAATGAATTTGACCTTCAAAACGAGTTCTTACGATTTGCGCATTTCCTAAAATAGCAGACACTGGAGTTTGTAAGGAATGAGATATACCATCGCCAATTTTCCTTAAGAACTTATCCTGTTTATTCATAAATTCTTTAAGTAATAAGTCCTTAGCTGCTTCACTTTGCTCAGCAACAGCCTCTAGCTTTTCTTCACTCTCTTTGATTTTACTCTCACTGATTTCTGTCACTTCCTTTTTGGCTTGGCTATTTATCTCAACTTGCCTTTGGTATCTAGCCTCAAGCTCAACAATACTCTGATTCAAGTCACTAACAATATGATCCACATCCTGTTTTTCCTTATTCAGGGGAAAATAGAAAATTCCTACTAAAACAAAAAATAAAGTAACAACAAAAATAAGTCCAATCTTATAAATTAAAGGAGCATAGTAAGCACTTAGGCTTGGTACTTCACTTAAAAAAATGAGATTAAGGTTAGTATTGGCCAGTTTTTCATAACTGCCAAAGTAGTTAGTGGACTTATTCTGTACAAATTCACCCGAAGCAAATATTTTTTCAGTGTTTACATACTTCTTAATAAAAGGGTGATCATTAAAACTTTCAGCCGAGTAGCCTATTTGTGAGTAGCTAAGGGCATAGTTCTGAGTATCAACAATTAATGTTTCTGCATTTTTGACTTTGTTAGCTATAGTCAAGAATGCAAGTGCATCCTTTTTTAAAATCCCAACTAGTATTGTATTTACAGATGTGGCTGCGGACATAGACCAGTAGGCTTGACCATTTAAACTTTTTAATCTCTTCCAAAAAACATCACCTTGGCTCACAGAGTTTAAAGGTAATTTCTCAGCCAGTGAATTCACATAGGAAGCCGACCAATCTTCCTGTAACTTTAGCTTTTGTTGGAGACGCTTACGCTGCCATGTTTTATTCACTCTCTCAAAATGTAAAAAACCAGAAAACGAACTCTTATAAAAACTATCTGCATGCAACTGAATTTCAGAGAGAGCATGAGTATATGTTTTTAGTTTCTCCCCCAGGCTGTCTTTTTTTAATTGCAGTTGTTTATAAGTATTTTTTTTAACTTCCTGCTGAAGAGGAAGATCCAGGGTTTTAGCTATTTCTATATAAGATAATGAAAATAGCGAGACAATAACAAATGTGAAAACGAGGCTTAACAAGATTTTTTTGGACACATATCCTCCTTGATACATTCATATATTCTCTTAGACCTACGACCTGAAGGCAAGATTATTCGGCGCGTCACACCTAGGGGTCGTAGAGCTCTGCATATATTGAAGCCAGTTATGCAAAGCAAAGTACAAATCATAGTATGTGAGTTATATTCTTAATGTTAAAAAAGGGGCTGCAATACCCATTGAAAGCGAACTTCGAGTTTTCTTATCAAAAGACGGTTCTATGCGTGCAGTCAATGGAAACCAAGTAATTATTTCAGACTGGGTTTCATCTATTCATGCTCTCAATCAGATCATCAATAAAGTGGATCAAAAGGGCATGGGAAAGAAAAGAAAAAAAGGAAAAAGGTAATACTAAGCTAATTTAAAGCAGGTTCATAGAATTTGCTTTTCCTGTTCCCTGTTCTTATCTATGAATAGTTTAGCCTGTGAAGGTTGAGATATAACCATAAAGACCGTAATATGAACTTTTCTTTAGTCGAACAGTTTTTGGAATTATTAAAATTTATTCATCAAAATTGAAGACCTGTGCCTTGAGGTATTTTTTGCTTCAAAAAATAACTCAAACATACTTTGAATTGCAATTTTTTAAAAAAGTTAGACATACTTTTAGTAACATCTTTTATACTTCAAGAAAATTTTACAACTTCTCTTAATTTTTCACTTTTGATGACTTAGCTACGGTAAGCTACAGGTTAACTAGTTAACTATGATTACACCAAAACCATTAGAAAAATGAGAACAACAATGTTCTTACAAAATATTAAGTTCAATATGTAGAACGGAGAAAAGTATGAAAAACTTGATGTTGGTAATCTCATTTTGTACCTCTATGGCTTCTTACGCTAAAGCAGCATTTCCAACTACTGCGGATATTTATATTAGAGAAATAGCGAAAATTGGTCCAATCGTTGATATTGATATTCAAGAAGAAATTGAAACTAAATACCCTCAAGAAAAAATTTCCTCACTCCTGAAGGTTGGTTTTTTTGATAAAGAACTAAGCGAGTTATCAAAGGATCCTCTATGGGTTAAACTAGAGAAGTCAGCAGATTTATACGAGTATATGACAACTGTTTGCGGTATTTTCCCAAAAGATCTGCAAACTACCGTATCTTATTATTTACTAAAATTTAATTACGACACAAGTCTTCTTGCTAGAGTGAATAACGATCAAACTGTCGCTGTCCCTAACTGTAAACCTCTTAGGAAAAAACTAGAAACTCTAAAGTAAAAAAGAACTACTCATAAAAGATTGCTGTTAAAAATAATACTCTGATGAAGAGTATGAGGTCAGTCTAGCATTATGACTTGTATTATGATTGGCCATTACTTCATATTGTTCGACACAACATAATTGCTTTTCGCCCCCTAAATTTCTCTCTAAAGCGGGTCCTTCAATTATATAATATAATTCCCTAGATGTAGTTCAAAAAAATCAAAAGGATTATGTATTTGCCAAGTTGACCAAATTGACTCCCTTTCAAAATAGGCTCTCATTTTTTTTAGTACACTTTTTTCAAAGCTTTTGCAGACTCTTAACTACCTCCAAATTTATGGAAATCAAATAGAGAGGAGAAAATTCCAAACCGGCGCTTGTGAAGCTCTGTCTAACAAATTATGTTATTGGCTTTTGAAAGCCTAAATCCTTATACAAATTCATTGCAGCATAATTTTCCACTGCAACAGTTAGCGCCACCTCCGTTTTATTAAATCTTCTAAGTTCATTCATGCTATTTAATTGACCTCTCCAGCAACTATAGCGTAAAAAACTAGCTTTAGGGGTAAAAATGATTCAATTTTTAGTTATAGGGTCTGGCGTATCGGGTTTAAGTTTAGCGCTTAAATTAGCCTCCATTGGCAAAGTTGTGGTTATTGCTAAAACACAGTTGTCAGATGCTAACAGTCCTCTTGCCCAGGGTGGCATTGCCTCAGTAACACATGGGGGCGATTCTTTTGATAAACATATTCAAGATACCCTAGTTGCTGGAAGTGGACTGTGTAATAAAGAAGTTGTGGTGGATGCTGTGGAACAAGCGCCTAGCCGCATTAAGGACCTTGTTCAGTGGGGGGTTAACTTTGATACTTGTAATCTTGACACACTTTCTCTCACTAAAGAGGGGGGACATTCTAAAAGAAGAATTCTGCATGTGGCTGATAAAACCGGTTTGCATATTCACTCTCAGCTCTTAGCACGAGTACTAGAGCATTCAAATATTGAACTCAAAGAAAATCTTTTTGCCATGGACCTTTTAACCTCCTTGGAAACAAACCCCTTTGACCCTAGTGATGTACAATGTTTCGGAGCTAAATTTTTACATAGCCAAACTCAACAACAGATTACTCTATTAGCTCAGCACACTATTTTAGCTACTGGCGGCTCTGGTAAAACATACCTCTATACTTCTAACTGGAGTGGAGCCACCGGAGACGGCCTAGCCATGGCCCATCGATCTGGGGCTAAATTAGCCAATTTAGAATTTACCCAATTTCACCCCACATGCCTTTACCACCCACATGCACGTAATTTTTTAATCTCAGAGGCCATCAGAGGCGAAGGTGGCATTTTAATAAATTCTAAAGGCCAAGCCTTTATGAAAAATGAACACCCCCTAGAAGGCCTTGCTCCCAGAGATATTGTAGCAAGGGCCATCGATAAGGAAATGAAACGCTCTGGGCAAGACAATGTCTTCATAGATATCCGACATAAATCTAAATCCTATTTACAAGAACGCTTTCCACAGATTTTTATGAAGTGCTTAGAACACGGCATTGATATTTCTAAAGACCCAATCCCTGTGGTTCCTGCCGCTCACTACCAGTGTGGTGGCGTACTTACAGACAAATTTGGCAGAACTAGCATCCAACAGCTTTTTGCCGTGGGAGAAACCGCTTGCAACGGGCTGCACGGAGCAAACCGCCTTGCCTCAAACTCCCTATTAGACTGCCTCACTTCCTCTCATAATGTATACAAACACATTGGTTCTAAAAGTAACAATATGGATATTTCTAAAGCTAAACTCCACACACCAAATAACGAAAAGCATGAAACCATAACGTCAGAAATTAACGATGACGAACTCATTTTAGTCACTCACCTTTGGGAGGAAATTCGTCGTCTCATGTGGAACTATGTCGGCATAGTACGATCCACGCAGAGGCTACGCTTAGCACAAAGTCGCATTCAAAATATTCAAAATGAAATTGATCAACTCTATTCCCACTTTCATAAACACAAAAACATAGAGGAATTAAGAAACATCGCCCTTGTGGCAGAACTCACCATTAAAGCAGCACTAAAAAGAAAAGAATCAAGAGGCATACACTTTCACATGGACTACCCTGAAAAAAACAAAACTGCTATAAACACCGTTCTGTAGTGAGCAGTCATTCAATGAAATTACCTAAATAACAAACCCACATTTATATATAAAGAAGTCCCAGGTGTAGCCATAAACTTCATGTCCACTCTTACCCAGGTAGAACGGCCAATTTGAGACATTACGCCTCCCCCAACATGACCACCACCATACACATTTGCACTTTGGCCAATGCCTTCATAACGAGTAACATCAGCGCCAACATAAATAATCCCAACTAAATCTTCAATTTTCATTTCAGTTCTCATGCTTAGTTCCAAGCCACTCCAGTTTACACCTTCACCACTACCAAGAATAACTCCTGACTCCACAGTAGGACCTCCACCTGGCAAAGCATAACCCACTCTTAAACCCCAAAGCGGTAAAATTTCCGTAGCCCCATCCACCTGATTGGGCAACAAACGCCCCATATGAAACCCATACTCTAAACCTTTTTCACCAGCCGCTTCATCCTGAGCAAAGACAGGCTGAACAAAAAGCATCATCACTAAACTTAAAACTACCTTATTGAATTTCATCATAAACATTATTCTAAAACTAAAGCAGTGAGGCGTCGAGCCCTACACTATGCCAATGTCTGTAAAATATTCATTTTTTTTTAAACCAATCCAATTAATTGAATTTAAAGGGTGTACTTCACTCAAAGAACAGACTTACATCTTGGCTAGTTAAAAAATTAGTCCTGGAATACACCTAAATCATCTCATTAAAATCTAATCATTCCAGGTAAGCCTTTCGCATGGGGCTCTGACAAGCTGGAGGCGCTCACCCGCAGGGTGATGTCAGCAAGGCAGGAGCCGTGCCCTATGCGAAAGGCTTACCTGGAATGATTAGATTTAAATGAGATGATTTAGGATACATATGATCATAATTCTTAAAAAAGCCATGTCTTAAATTTCAGTTTTTGTTGAGTAAATCCATGAAACAGCATAGATTAGAAGAATGACTGAACGATTCGAATCTCACTTTAAATCCTTTGATGACACTGAACTCTTTCTCCAGGCATGGACCACTAAAAATCCGGTGGGCTCCCTACTCATATGCCATGGAGTCTGTGAACACTCGGAACCTTATGCGGAACTCGCTCAATTTCTAAATAAAAACCACTGGAATGTATATGCGGTTGATTTAAGAGGCCATGGCCGTTCCGATGGAAAACGTGGCTATGTTAAGCATTTTTCTGAATTTGAAAAAGACCTGCATGCATTTATTAATGTTGTAGACAAAGAGTACCATAAAGCTGGTTTACCCTTAATCTTACTGGGACACTCTATGGGCGGCCTTGTATCTTTAAAAAGCTTAATATCTTTTGGTAATCAAAACCTCACAGCCTTGTGCCTAAGCGCGCCTGCTCTTGGTATTTCCACTCATGTTCCGCCATGGAAGCACAAAGCCGCAGAGGTTTTATCTGACTGGGCCCCAAAGGTAACCCTTCATAGTGAAATCAATTACGAAGATCTCTCTCGTGACCCAGAAGTTTTAGCATCATACCCAAAGGACGCTCTCAGGCATCAAAAAATATCACCTCGCCTGTACCTTGGAATGAACCAAGCTTTTTCAAGCTTCCCTCAATTTGCCAATGCCATCACTCTTCCTCTCTTTATTCAAATCCCTGAGAAAGACCCGGTGGTAGATTCCGAAGCCACACAAATGGTTTTTGAAATCCTAGGGTCTAAAAGTAAAAAAATTAAAGTCTATAAGAATCGTAAACATGAAATATTTAATGACCTAGACAAAAACGAACCTCAACAAGACTTACTAGGCTTCATTAATCACTTTGCTCAACCCAAGGATACAAAATGAAGCTAAAAGTACTTGTTATTTTTATGTCTATGGCCTTGTTAAGCGCTTGCTCTTCAAAACCCACTAAAAATACATCTGACATAAAACGTCCATCACTCAGTGACAGTGGGTATGCTCAACTGATTACTGAAAAAACACATAATGATAAAAAGTATAACGGTTTCCATAACCTTTACGAAGTCACGGCAACACTGTTGACCACTGATATTCAAATGGCTCAACTGGATCGCATACGTTTTTATCAAAGCTGGGATCAACGCACTTATCAGGAACAGCGTGAGCGTAAACAGCAAAACATGTCCCAAGACTTACAAGTATTTCTCAGTTATTACAGCCCGAAAAAAGAACTCAAAAAGCTTCATAGCGGAGAAACACCTTGGAAAGTCTATCTAGAAAGTAATGGGAAAAGGTACGAAGGTAAAATTAAGAAGTTCATTAATAACAAAGCACAAGTAAACACTCTGTACCCCTACCACTCCAGGTGGTCCAAGGGCTATGTTGCTGTTTTTAAACTTCCCACCTCTGTATCAGACAGTGGAAAAGTAAAGTTCATTTTCACTAGCTCTGCGGGAAAGAGCATATTTGAGTTTTAGATATTTTTTGCTCCATGGGGTAAATCACCACTCTATGAAACTCACTGCCTTCTCCTAGGGCGTACAATGCCTCTGCATAATATTCTAACTGCTGCATAGCCTTAGCTTCATACTTCTGAGAGCCCGTTTTATAGTCCAAAACATATACAATTTTTTTATCACCTTGGCCCACAGAACCCCATAAATCAATTTGCCCTTCAACAATACCGTCAACAGTTGCTAACTGATACCCCCACTCAACATGTCCATTATTAATAATTTCTAACAGAGGCAATTCTTTTAGGTTTTTAATGTATTCCAGAGCTTGAAGATAATCCTTAGCCTTACTGCCAAACCATTTTTTAGATACAGAAGCAAAGTCAAAACTAGGATCATACTTTAAGCTTTCTAATATCTTATGTAAATAAACTCCATGAATTGGTTTTTTATAAAACTCCACAAAGTCATTTTTCCATGAAATATTTTTTTGTACCTGTTGTGAGTCTTTAGCATTTTTTAAATCTATAAGCGAACTTACAGATTTCTTTTCTCTTAAGTTATATACATATTTTTTAGCTTCCAAGGGCTCTACCATGGGCTTAGCTGTAATTACCTCTGAATTCATCTGCTCTTTCGGTAGCTGAATATTATCACTCACAGGTGCATGCCAAACCTGATAAATATAAGAATCAGAAACATGTTCTCCCGAGTTTATATTAAATGCTCTTTCAATAAAATGTGACCAACTATTTTTCTCTAAGGGTCGCTGCCAAGAGAGAATTAAAGATTTTTTAGCCCGCGTCAAAGCCACATAAAAAACTCTCTCTGACTCTAGCTGCTCTTTGTTTTTTTGAATATGTGTATACATCAAGTCAGTGGGTGTAGAGATAGCTTTACCACCTTCATCAATAGGCATGGGAAAAGACCACTTGTTAGACGTATAATCAAAACTAAAATTAGAAAAATGCGTAATTTGTGGCCGTTTATTTAAAAAAGGCAAAAACACATAATCAAATTCAAGCCCTTTTGAGGCATGAACCGTCATTATCTGTACTCTTTGTGGTTCCAACGCGGACACAGCTTCTGACTCTCCAGAAAAAGACTCCATACTTTTTACTGCCTGAGACTGATAAACAAAATTTAAAAAATTAAAACCAGGGGCTCTCTCCTCTTCTTTGATGAGAGCTAAAAACTTCCAAATATTTGCCTCTCGGCCTCCTGTTGGATCGTAAATATAGGAGCTCTCCAATAAGCCACCTTCACTGATGACATATTCTAAAACACCGGTAATACCAATTTCATTTCTTTTTACTAAACAACTGGCTAACTGCTCAATTGCCTCAAAGCCCTTCTCTTGTTTATGATCAAGGAAGGCCTGCCAATAGTTATACTTAACATCAACAAGTGAGTTTGCTAAAAGGTCATCTTCTAAACGAAACCAAGGCGACCGTAACAATTGAATTAAATTAAAATCATCTCTAGGGTTTACCAAGAATTTTAACAGAGACAAAGCGTCCAAGACTTCACGACGCTGATAAAAACCAGAGGAGGAGTAGATATGAGTGGCAATGCCATTTTGTTGCAAATAATGGGAAACCTTTTTTAAATGAGCATTAGTTCTCGCCAACACAGCAATATTTTCTAAAGAGACTCCTTTTTGAAGGAGGTTTTTTATATGATTTAAAATACAATCCAACTCTATGGATTTGTTTTCCTCATCCTTTTCTAAATCATATATACAAACAGAATTTTGTCCCTTTTCTTCATCTTCTTTATAGTCCCTTACATCCATGGCGGTAAATTGACTACTCACTGAAGTTACACAGTCATTCACCCAAGATAGAAGCTCTGGGTGAGAGCGGTAATTGCGATTCAGTAAACTATTTATGCCTGATTCTTTAAGTTCTGTTTCTTTATCTTTAAAAACTTGAACTTCAGCACCTCGAAATAAATAAATACTTTGCTGTGGGTCTCCTACCACAAAATGTGGACGAACTCCTTTTAAGTGATTAATCAGCTCCACCTGGGTAGGGCTAGTGTCTTGATACTCATCAATCAACCAATAATCCCAAGACTCAGAGAAATGACTTAAAATATCTGGATATTTTTTTGAAATGAACAAACTCAATATTTCTAAGTCTGCCATCTCAATTTGACCTGAGTTGAGTTTTGATTGAAGTAGCTTGTCTGTGTACTCAACACCTAATTTCTGAATTTTACCCATAGACCTTATAAACTCTGGCCAATGCTCTACATTCAAAGCCTCTTGTTCTAAAAAGGACTTCAGCTCCTTCATGCACATTTTTAAGCTGGCATCGGTTTCTTCTGAGACCACAGGTTTTTTACTACTATATCTAGGCTTTTTAGGAAGATTTGATAACAAGTCCACTGAACCTTTTAAAGACACGCTGTCATTAGAAAAAGATTTCACATTATTGATCACTGATAAAACTTCTGAAGTATAACCTAACCAAGATTCATTATCTGTTTCTGCCTGAATTGATTTACAAACCTTTTCAAACTCTTCAAGTTTATGGTTAAGTAGAAAAAAACTGTGAATTACAAAATCAGTTTCCTGTGAATATCTCATTTCTGGAAAACACATTTTTTTTTCATAAAAACTATCTAATTTTTTAATCAAACCTAAATAGCTAAACTTTTTTAATAAATATTCAAACTCCTTATCCGATCGTACTATATCACGAATTAAAGTTTTTTTAAGTTCTATGGTTTTCAGAGAAGACATGATTTCAAAATGAGTATCTAGACTAAATAAATGCCCATATTGTTTTAAAAATACATTTAATACCCCATGTATTGTTGAAATATGAATATTCTGAGAAGAAAAGTATTCGATTAAATCATTGTTGTTCAGCTCACAGGCCTTTAAAATCAGCCGCTCTTTTAACTCTTGTGTGGCTTTTTTGGTAAATGTGGTCAGAACAACCCTAGGCTTACGCTCATGCTTTTTCTCAAACAATTGCACAAATTCAATTACTTGATTAATAAGTCGTGTTGTTTTCCCTGCTCCGGCACCCGCACGAACAATTTCTGAGGTACTTAACAAATTATTATCTAAATCAGATGTGGGGCTCGACATAAGCTTCTCCAATAACACCCTTCACAGGATTCATTTTTTTTAGGCTCAGCTAAAAACTGTCCAGATTTTATTTTTTGAATATCTTCATCAACTTTAGAGTTTATATCATTAAATAATGATTTCTTGCCTTCTGTTGTGAGCGAGTTATAACGGTAAGATTCTCCATCATATAAACCTTGACTTGAATCTGTAACTTTAAAGCCTTTATTTCTATCTAAAGTTTTGGCCACATAATAGAAAGCGCCATCAACGGAGCCAGAGGGCAACGAGGTACATGCGTTTTCAACAGCTTCTGCATAAATAGAGAGTTGATACTTATCATTTTTAAGCCAACTCTTATAATTCTGTGCCTGAGCATCAGATGACTTATAGTCAATAATGGCATAGTTTCCCTGCTCATCTTTATCCACCCGATCAATGTAACCTACAAACTTATAGCCAGTTTTCTGCTCCACTAAGTGCTTTTTATCTTCATCCCAATAGGCTTCAATTTTAACTTCACGGCCTACGGTTTGAGTTTCGGGAAACTGCTCTCTCCATGATTTTTCAAATTTCAAAAATCCCTTAGCCAACTCTATATAATAGGAGCTCAAAACAACTCGCATCACTTGATCACCTACATAGGTATCCTTGTGATCAATGATCTGGGCAATAACCTCTTTGAGCTCATTATCGGTATATGAAAACCTCATGGGATCTTCTTCAGTGAGCTTTTCAAACAAAGCATGAGTAATTTTACCTTTTGTCATATGATCTATATCTAAATCCAAATCTGGTAGATCATAGAGTTTAAACAATTTTTTAGCAGCAAAGGTAAATGGACATTTTTCATAACTTTCTATTTGCGATACAGATAAGTGAAAATCAATGCCCTGTCCAAAATTTGACATAGTTTCTTCACCAACATCTCTTAATACATGAGTCCGCCAGTTCTGAACATGGTCCTGTTCCGAACTCTTTTGTAGTTGATCCCAACGGGTTTCACTAGGGTTACTTACGCCAGGAAGTTGATTACCATACTTCTTAAAAGCGTTAGTGATCCAAAATTTTGAACCCGAAAGAACTGTGGAGGAAAAATCAGCTTCGGGATAAGATAAAACCACATTTTTCAATTTATTATTTTGCAAAAACCATTGTAGTTCTATTTCTTTTTCGTTTTGTGTTTTCCACTGCAAATGAAATCCAGTTTGTTGGAATATACTTTTTATGTCTCCCTCATTTATGCCAACCATAGATTTAGGATTTAAAAACTCTTCACTCAAACCTAAGACAAGCACATGTGTGGCTCCGGTCCATTGACCCGAGATTATATTATCACAGTAAAGACCCTCTCTATTAGGAACATCTTCGGTAACAGTAAACTCAATTTTAGCTACTATTTTTTCTAAAAAAGAAATCCAACTTTTAAAGGAAAATACGGTATCGTCATAACCACTTTCAAATATTTTTTTATAAACAGGATTGAGTAAATCTTCATTAGCAGAAGAAGGAACTGCTGAAAACAACCATTGAACAAACTGAGCCCTAGTTACGTTATTATCATCAGCAATATATTTCTTGGAAAAGCTTTGCCATTTTTTCATGGCAATGGACATGTAATTTTCTTTTTCAAGATCCTTCTTATCTAAGAAATTCTTAAATAAGCTTTTAAATTTTCCATAAGATTGATTATAAGTATCGTCTCCACCAAAAAAAACTTGCTCTAAATCTTCAAACTCAAAAACCTGTGCAGCAAACCTCACTTGTGACAGCCACTGTTGCACCATATGTAAACCAGATAATCTTTGTAAATATTTTTTCTGCGAATAAAGCCCCTCTTTTTTTAAATAGGGAAAAAGTACTGGCCAATACTGTTCAATGTCAGGAGCTAAAACAGCCATTCTACGCAAAGAAATCCCCGACTCTCTCCAGGCCCTTAGCTGGTTCACCACTGTTTTCACTTCTGCAAGCATAGAACTATGCCTTAAATACTGTACTTCACACCCATCTAAAAATGAGAAGTCATTGAAATTCCCCAAAGGCTTCTGATCTTCCTGATCACTATTAGCTAAATCAACTTTTCTATCATGATCAATCTGTTCCTTTAAAATATCGTAGGACCACACACCATAATCCTTATGAGCGTATTCTGGCACAATAACCTTAATATCAAGATAAGTTGAAATTCTCTGGATAAGCTCTACCTCTAATAAAGATAGCTGAGAACTTAAATCAAAATAAATTTTACGATTCCATTGATAGTCAAAGTCTTCATTTTCCGCCAGAAGTGCAGGAGCCCATAGCGAGTAAAATATCTTCTCATCTTTCACATAGTCCCAAAAATCACTACAAAGTTTGGCCCAATGAGCCCACTGAATATATTTTTCTTTATTACTAGAAAACCATGCTCCAAGAACTTTTTGCCCTTCCACATGAGTGAGCAATGGCAACATTTGTGATAAATATAAAATGAGCTGCTGAGAGGTTTCAGAACTCTGCGCCCAAGAGATATTTTGATTTTTCATCCAATGATTAGCAAAAGATTTAATAAACTCCAATGAATTCACAGAGTAATCAGGGTGTGATTGATTAAACAATTTAAGCCAAAACTCATTGGCTCGTAAAACCGCGTTTTCTTCTAAAATCAAAGGACGAGGCTTAGCTGCAGAGTTGTCAATATCTTCAATATCAATGCGTGCCTTAAATATTTTTTTTTGAATTTCTAATTTAGAAGTTAAGTCCGACACCAGCCAAGTATCTTTATAAGGATCAAACTGGGTAAAAAGTTGATCCTTATCTTGCTGCGATTTCACTATTAAGAGTTCTAACATGAAGCCAATTTATCATAGTTCCCCCTCACAGAGATCAATTCTTTTCTAACTCTACACTGCGTTAGTTCCTCAAAGCTCATTCCTAAATTCAGTCCTTAATTTTGAAGCTTATCCCCTTTAGAGGCACGAGCACGAGCGGGTGCGAAGCGTCTTCGGATTACGTCAAACAAATCACTTCAAGCTCATTCCCAAAAAGTGGAGTCAATTCCCCCTTGAAGAGGTACTCACGTCGAGCGATGCGTATCCGGGTTGCGTCATCTTTGATGACGCCATCCGAAGACGCTTCGCACCCGCT